>NZ_ATVP01000006.1 GCF_000420785.1 Streptococcus hyovaginalis DSM 12219
ACTGACTCAGAAATTGATTCTGACACGGATTCAGATACAGACTCAGATACAGATTCGCTTACTGATTCAGATACAGATTCAGAAACTGATTCTGAGACAGACTCACTTACCGATTCTGAGACGGATTCTGAGACTGATTCTGAGACGGATTCTGACACAGACTCGCTGACCGATTCAGAAACTGATTCAGAGACTGATTCTGAGACGGATTCACTTACTGACTCGGATACTGATTCTGATACGGATTCAGATACAGATTCTGACACGGACTCGCTGACTGACTCAGATACGGATTCAGAAATTGATTCCGAAACAGATTCGCTGACTGACTCTGATACGGACTCTGATACGGATTCACTTACTGACTCGGATACGGATTCTGATACGGATTCGCTTACTGATTCTGAGAGTGACTCAGATACGGATTCGCTTACGGACTCGGAGATAGATTCAGAAACAGATTCTGAGACTGATTCTGATACAGACTCAGATACGGATTCGCTTACTGACTCGGAGACTGATTCTGACACGGACTCTGAGATAGATTCTGACACGGACTCTGAGATAGATTCTGATACTGATTCTGATACGGATTCGCTAACTGATTCAGAGACAGACTCACTTACCGATTCTGATACTGATTCTGAGAGAGATTCAGATACGGATTCAGAAATTGATTCTGACACTGATTCCGAAACAGATTCGCTAACTGATTCAGAAACTGATTCGCTAACTGATTCGGAGAGTGACTCAGATACGGATTCGCTGACTGATTCTGATACTGACTCACTCACTGACTCGGATACAGATTCTGATACTGATTCTGACAATGATTCAGAAACAGACTCACTTACCGATTCTGATACTGATTCTGAGACAGACTCACTCACTGACTCAGAAATTGA
Organism: Streptococcus hyovaginalis DSM 12219; assembly: GCF_000420785.1. Taxonomy (GTDB): domain Bacteria; phylum Bacillota; class Bacilli; order Lactobacillales; family Streptococcaceae; genus Streptococcus; species Streptococcus hyovaginalis. The sequence continues at coordinate 906 of NZ_ATVP01000006.1, forward strand.
TTCTGAGACGGATTCTGACACGGATTCAGATACAGACTCAGATACAGACTCAGATACAGATTCAGAAATTGATTCAGAAACTGATTCAGATACAGATTCTGAAACAGACTCCGATACTGATTCGCTGACTGATTCTGATACTGATTCAGAAACTGATTCTGACACGGACTCGCTGACTGACTCAGATACGGATTCAGATACAGATTCAGAGACGGATTCAGATACAGATTCAGAGACGGATTCTGATACTGATTCTGACACGGACTCGCTGACTGACTCAGATACAGATTCGCTGACTGACTCGGAAACTGATTCTGAGACTGATTCACTTACTGACTCGGATACTGATTCTGATACAGATTCGCTGACTGATTCTGAGATAGATTCAGACACTGACTCGCTAACGGATTCTGACACGGATTCAGAAACCGATTCTGAAACAGACTCGCTAACTGATTCAGATACGGATTCTGATACTGATTCTGATACGGACTCGCTGACTGATTCTGAGACGGATTCGCTAACTGATTCACTTACCGATTCTGATACTGATTCTGACACCGATTCTGATACTGATTCGCTGACTGACTCGGATACTGATTCAGATACAGACTCACTTACTGATTCAGACACGGATTCAGATACTGATTCTGATACTGATTCGCTGACTGATTCAGAAACTGATTCAGAAATTGATTCTGATACAGATTCAGAAACTGATTCTGACAATGATTCAGAAACAGACTCACTTACCGATTCAGATACAGACTCAGATACAGATTCGCTGACTGATTCAGATACAGATTCTCTGACTGATTCAGATACAGATTCTCTGATAGATTCTGATGCTGATTGACTACGAGATGTCGACTCACTAGCTGATATGATCCTTGACTCTGATTGAGATTGACTGGTAGAAGCCGACTCGCTCTGAGATTCTGTGATCGTGTTTGCAGGCATCTTAATCAGGTGGGACTCGGTATCCGCAAACTTCTCTTGAGTAATTAAGAAATTATACTCTTTCGAAGGGTCAATGTTAAACTGGCTGATATTAGTCGACCAAGTCCGCCCCATGTAATTGACCGACAAGGTATTAGTCGCCCTAGAGAAACTAAAGGTGATAGGGTTAAACTGCTCACCATAATAACCATTATTAACATTACGACCCGAGTAGTAAAACTTAGATTGCTTGTCCGATAAGCTTTTTGTCGGATCACCGTTAGTCACTTGAGTAGTTGTTGCGCCGGTAACCTTATTGGTATTCGTAATCGTAACACCACTTGTGACATATTGTGTCGACCCTGTAGCAGTGTTGTACATAAAGCCACCGTAAGCCAAACGTGATGACCCTGAAGCCATGGATACCATTGTATCAGTACGATCTTTCATCATACCGTTGGTATCGATTTTAAAACCAAAGATATCGGCTAGGCCTGAGTCGCGTAAGATACCACCAGAAGTTAAGACACTATTAGGATCTACACTTCCATCTGTAAAGATAAAGCCCCATCCTAATGCAGCTGAGGGAGTATTAGTATTGGCGTTAGCAATATCGATGCTGTAGGTAAAATCCGAATCAAAGGTGAACACCCCTGGGGTATCTAAGGCACTTGTATAGGTTTTGGTTCGGTTAGTGTCGTTCATATTGCGTTCTGGACCCAAGGCCAGTCCCGATGCACCATTGTAGTAGTTTGGCACAGTATAGTAATCACCATAGATGACATTGGCTGTTTGACCATTGTTAACGATCGCTCGGAAACCACTACCTTCTACAGTGCTAGCTGATGGTACCAACTGACTATAACGGCCAGCTAGTGTCACAGCCGCTTGAGCAGCTTTTAAAGCTTGACTATCTAATTGGCTTTGAGTCGTATCACTAGTGCTACGAAGAGCCTGAGCGGCATCTAAAGCAAGCCGAGCATTAGCTAGTGCGGTCTGGTATTTAGCATACTGACTACTACTTGTGTCTACAGAAATAGGTACCAGTTTTGATAAAGCATCTTCCAGAGCTAGGATGGCTTGATCTAGCTTACTGTAGTCTAGTGTAGCAGCTTCAGCATTTGCAGCAACAAGAGATTCTGATGCCTGAAGCGAATCACTCAAATCCGTGGAATTCTCAGTAGATTCTAGATACACCGATTCCGAGAGGGACTCTGACTCAGACTTGGTTGCACTCTTGTCAGTAGCTGTGCTAACTGTCGCAACTCCCGCTACTTCGACCGCAACTGCCAACTCTGAAGTTTCAGAAGCAAAGACAGCTTGAGACTCAGAAACTGAAATAGCCACAGGTCCTTGTTCCTCAGAAGCAACAAATGCCTCAGAAGCCTGTAAAGCAGATTCTGACAGAGACTGACTGTCACTTTCCACAACTTGGCTGCTGTCTTGATTAGCTCCCTCTAACGACTCGCTTCCTGCTGAAGATGATTTTTCTAACTCGGAAGAAGTCTTAAGACTTTCGGATACAGAGCCACTTTGTGATTCCGATAAGCTTTCAGAAATCGATTGACTTTCTGAGCTAGACAGCGACTCTGATATCGATTGAGAGACTGACTGACTCTCAGAGACAGATGCACTATCGGATAGAGACTGACTTTCTGACCGTATCTCAAAGGAAGTAATAGCAGCTTCTAGACTGGTTTTTGAAAGTACTAGCTTCTGAGCAGCTTGATCAATTGTTGCCTGATCTGATGCACCAACATTTACTAAATGTTGGGCTTCTTGTAAGGCTATTTGAGCGCTACTCTTTGCCTCTTGTAAGGTCACATCACTTGCGGCATTCTCTGACAAAGGTGTCGACAAAGCACTCTGCAGATCTGTAATAGCAGTCCTAAGGAAATTATAGTCTAGACTAACCTCGCTGGCTTCTTGGCTTGTCTCCAAGTCAACAGTTTCCGCCGTGACTAAAGTGTCCTCTGTAGCCGTCTCAGAGCTTACAATGGCCTCATCTGCTCGGACCTGCTCCGCCAAAAGATCAGCTCCTGCTACCACCGCCCCAGCAGACAAAGCTCCTCGTAAAAGCTTAACCGAAACAGAGTGCTTGTCACTAATCGACTGAGGATCTACAGTGATCTCTTTTTCAAGACCAGCTCCTAGGATCAGGTATCCCACTTTTGTCATTAGCGTTCGAACCCAGTGTTTCCCAGACTTGTGTAGTTTGACACGCGCCTGTCGGTCATTCTCATTAAATCCCTTTTTAAGATTTGATTTTCTCACTAAATCTCTACTCTCCTAACTTTGATATATAGATATATAGTTTAACACTTCAAACTATCTACTTCAATGTTTTTCATCATTTGAAAACGTTTTTTATTTTATTTCTAATTTATTTAGATTAAAAATAAAAAAACAGATTAAAAAAACCTGTTTTTAATCACAACTATGAGATTATCCTTATAAAAATATATCTCATTTAAGCTCCTATTTCTGTTAAGCATTTGCCTTGACATCCTTTAAATAACAAACATTCATTTCATAGGTAGCATTCTCTGAGATTCGCTAAGAATATTTTCATTAGAGTTAGAGGCGACTATGTTGGTCAATCAAATCCAACTTCAAGCTCAGCCTCTCATAAAGGTTAATCTGACCAGCCTGTAAAGCGTCAGCCTGACATTTTTTCAATCGAGCGATATAAGATGTGACTTGTGCTCCCGTGTCATAACCCAGAGCAGTCAATAAGGCCAAACGCTCCTCGGCATTTCGGATCATACCTTCTATATCATCGAGCATTACAGTCCGTGATAGTCCCTCAGCCCTTTGCGAATAAAAGTAGGGCCCCTGATTGCGGAAGTAGATGGCATTAGCCCTCAAATAGAGCTTATAAATGGTCGCATCATCTTCACGAAGACGGCCAACAGGGTAGCGAATCCCTTCAAAAAGATGACGCTTAAACAGTTTTAAGTGCGAAAAAGTAAAGGCAAGATGCATATTATTTTTCATATCCCCTTCAAGATTGATCCACTCTTGCACACTATACCGCTTTTCGAATTCATTTTCTGCATGATGGTAGAAAATGAAACTCTGCCGCTCCTCATTGAAAGAGGTAAAGTTTGTTGCCGCAATATCAACCTTTTCTCTCAAAGCATCAGCTACCAACTCTTCGATGTATCTCCCGTCCACAAAATCGTCAGAGTCAACAAAGGTGATATAGTCACCCTTGCTTTGATCCAAAGCGAGATTTCGTGCCGCTGAGACCCCTTGGTTATCCTGATGAAAAAGACGGACACGCGCATCCTGTTCTGCGTATTCTTGGCAAATAGTAGCACTGCCATCTGTAGAACCATCATTCACGAGTAGAATCTCAATAGCAGAGTAGGTTTGCTGGACCAGAGAGTCTAAACAGCGTTTCAAATAGTTTCTGACGTTGTAAACAGGCACAATGATGGAAACAAGGGGAGCCATACCATCCTTATCAGAGACCTTATCTTTCAATTCATCAACCACTTCAATCCCAACTTTCTTGATAATTTGCTGGTGATAGGTATCGTCGTTCACCAGCTCAATATCCTCATCATAGTTATGCTCAGCCGTATGCTTATGTGACAATTTTACCTTGTGCTGAGCCTTCATTTGAAACCACTCATACTCCGAATCGATATGCCCCAAATCAATGGCTTGATAGCCCGCCTCAGTTAAATCACGCACCAAAAGCTTAGCAGTAGGCCCCAGCATCAAGAGAACCAGTTGCTGGTCCATCACCTCCAAAAGGCTATCACGTATCTCTTCATAGACAGAAAAGGCATTTTTAGATGGACAAATGATACGCTCAATAGAGCGAGCATTAGCAAACAGATCGTTACCAATCCCTGAACGAGTAGTCTCTCCCTCTACAATCAAAATATCCCGATCAGCCCATAAAGAACGAATCGTTTCAAAATAAGTGGCCGACTGAGACTTATCCTGCAAATCAATATAGGGACGAGAGATGAAGGTGCTTCCATAAAAAGGAGATTGACAGGTTTCTTGATAAAAATCACCATATTTTTCAAAGTGATTCTTCCAGAACAAACGAGCATTACTATTGTAGCGATCCAGATCATGAAAAACGTCTGGCAAGCAAACCAAGAACTCCTCTGAACTAGGAGTCTTAAGGATAGCTTCCAAACCCTGTGCTAGCTCTGGATCATAGGCTTGATAAGCAATACTGTTTCCCTGTATCAGCTCAATCTCACCATCCCCAAAGCGAGCAACTGAGCAGCCTTTTTGTCGAATAAGATCCAGACTCTCTAAAATTGGCAAAACCGTAATTGCCGACAAATCTCTCATAATAACTCCTCAATGACAAAGAGCTTGGAAAACAGCCTCTGTCAATAACCTTCTAGAAAAATAACCTTGTCGCACCAGTGGGCTGAATTGTCGAACCGAACCCACAAGATTTTGATAATCGTCGTCGGTCATATGCTCCACAATATGACAAGCCTCCTCTAAGTCATCGACTAAAAAACCAAGATGGTTGGCTTCAATCAGTCTGTGACCCGCAATCCCCTTCTGCGCAATAACGGGTATACCAGCCGCCAAAAAAGTCCCCAACTTGTATTGACAGGTCAGTTGGTGATAGGACTTGGCATCATCATCCGCCCAAACCAAGCCAAAGCCACCCTCAGACATCTCCATCAAGAGTTGCTGATCTGGTCGAAAGGCGTATCGCTCAACAGCCTCTGGGAGCTTGGTTTTTTGCCAAGCATAGACCCTTAATTTCGTGGGATAGGACCAGTTTTGAACAAAAGGAAAGCGTTCCGGTGATCCTGGAAAATGCAGTAACTTCTGAAAATGAGCCTCTTTTTGAGGGACAGAACTAGGATGGTCCCACATTTCCTGTAAAATAACTTTAGAAACAGTCAAACCATCCCGACGCAAATGATCAACCATGGCCTGACTAGGAGCAATGATGACATCCGCTTGATTATAATAAGCAATCGTTGGTTCCATTAGATACTCATTCCCCGCGAACATGAGAGGCACTACATCATGGATAAAAATAATTATTTTAATCTGATATAGCTTTAGCTTTTCCATCAATTTAACATCAAAAGCTGTTGTGTTCCACGTTGGTGATTGAAAGATAACCACATCGCCTGGTCGAATACTAGCAATAATACCATCGATACGCTTACTGAGCTCACTAGGACTATCGCTCTTCATATTGTAAGCATAGATCCCCAATTCACGATAGCCCAAAGAAACCGCAATATCAGTCACCATATTTTGGCATAGTTGTGCCGTACTACTTGCAGCCTGACCATTGATATTCGTTATGTATACCCGCATCATTATTTCCTATATTTTTTCAAAGCTTGTAATTGAAATTGCACTTGCTTGTAGGCAACCATGTCACCCTTTTTAAGAGCACTCTCAATAGCAAGTCCAGCTCGCCATTCAAAGGCTTTTATCTCGCCATCCAAAGGAAATCCAAGCAAACTCAAGGTCTCCAAGCGCTCCGAAACAACTTTTAAACCAAAAATAGTAGCTGGATCCTTTTCCTGTTGTGTCATAGAGTTTTCATTGACACGATACAATAGACTGGAACGATGCATATAAGCAATTCGATCCGCATTTATGTATAACTTCCAGGTTGTCCGATCGTCTTCCCCATAGCCGTCTGTCGGATACAAAATGGTTTCAAATAATGATTTTTTATAGAGCTTGCCCCATGGAACTGTAAAACAAAGAGATAGGTTTTGACCGATACCATACTGATAAGCAAACCATTCCGGCGGAGTCAGAACCTTCTCATAATAATCCTCCGGGAAAATATGCAGTTCATAGCGTTCGTCAGCTTGAAAATACCTAGTAAAATTGGCGATTGCAACATCACTTTCTGTTCGTATCATCAACTCATACAGGTCACTGATATGGTTGGGATCAATCCAGTCATCCGCGTCAAGAAACAAGATATAATCCCCTACAGCCATTTCGAGCCCAGTATTGCGCGCCGCACCCAGACCCTCATTCTGTAATTTATGAACAACACGAACCCTAGCATCATTTTTACGGAAGTCTTCACAAATAGCACCGGTACGATCAACTGAACCATCATTAACCAAAATAAGCTCAATATCAGTGTATTTTTGACTAAGAATACTCTCCACACACTGCTCTAAGTAGGCAGCGCCATTAAAGACTGGTACAATCACACTTATCTTTTCCATTGAAATTCCCTCTAATTTAAATGACTAACAGCAACTATATCAAAAAAATATGTCATTTGCAAAAAAATTTCTAAACTCCGGAATGTAAAAAATAATGTAAACATAGTGTCTGAGCGCCCACTCATCCCTTACACTGAAATGCTACGACTTTTATGACGAGTATAAAAAACCGACCATTATATTAAAGATTTCGATAAAATATAAAAGCTACAGTATGACGAATATACATAAAAAAGCATCTCTCACCCTGAGATAATGCCTTTTAAATGACATCACAAAAATAGCCTTTAAATGTTTATTCCTAAAATCACTTTTATTGACAGGTTTTGATGCTATGTTTACTTTTTAGATACTGTCATCATTTTATTTGATCCTTTGTTTCTACTCTTTAAAAAATCGAGCCATCTTGATAGTGGCATCTTGGGTAACCTTCATCTCGATACTTTCTCTACGACCACTTTTGGTTTCCAGAACTAAGGACATCTGATGAACCTCTGAGCTAGAAGCGTTTTCTTTTCTGCGTTTTTCTAACCAATCCCCGATAATTGCCCCTTTTAGACGATCTTTCCCTAACACTGCATAGGCACCTGCACCGGAAACAGCCCCCTTAGAAACACCTGGTCCTGAATAAGGAAGAGATGGGTTAAAGACTAATTTTGCGACTGAAAAGAGTTCTTCAGGTTTTTCTTTCAAATAAAATTGGCCCGCTTTCTTTTTCAAAATCGTCACCGGACTTCCCGATCTTTTCAAGACCAGGGTCCTATCTTTGAAAAATTTGCCTTTCATTCTAGTCATTAGTGACATTAACTTTCCTCCTATATAGCAGTTTTCTCGACCAAGCTTTCTAATTCAGTCAAACGCTCTTCAAATACTTTAAAAGCTCCTTCCAAGTAGGCTTTGTCTGTCATATCAACTCCTGCCTTAGCGATGACTTCTAGTGGATAGTCAGAACTTCCAGCTTTCAGATAATCAAGATACTTGGTCTTATCCTCCGCGTCACCATGCACAATACGCTCCGCTAAATAGCTGGCTGCTGCAAACCCTGTCGCATACTGATAGACATAGAAATTATAGTAGAAATGCGGGATTCGGGCCCACTCAAATTGAATCTCTGGATTATCTTTTGCCGTCAATCCATAATATCTCTCATTGAGGTCAGCATAGGTTTTATTCAGAAAGTCACTGGTTAAAACTTTACCATCTTGATCAGCCTGATGGATAAGTTGCTCAAATTCCGCAAATTGTGTTTGACGGAAGACAGTGCCCTTAAAACCATCCAAATAATGATTGAGAATAGCAAACCGTTCTCGGTCACTTTTAGCTTCTTTCAGCAAGGTCTCTGTCAAGATGTTTTCATTAGTTGTTGAGGCAATCTCTGCCAGGAAGATGCTGTAATCCCCGTAAACGTAGGGCTGATTTTCACGCGTAAAGGTCGAATGTAAACTATGACCAGTCTCATGAACCAAGGTAAATAGATTATCCAAAGTATCCTGCCAATTAAGTAACATAAAGGCGTTGGTATCATAAGAACCCCCTGAATAAGCCCCTGAACGCTTCCCTTTATTGACATGAACATCAATCCAGCGTTCAGAAAAGGCTCTGTCAACCCGATCACTGTAATCTTGACCAAAAATACTAAGCACTTGACGTGCTTTCTCCACTGCTTGTGGATAGGTGATGGCCCTATGGTCAGTTGATAAAGGGGTATAGACATCATACATTTTAAGGTTATCAACTTGAAGCAGTTTTTGGCGTAAGGCCATATAGCGATGAAGTAGTGGAAGATTCTGGTGCACGACTTCGATCAAGGTATCATAAACAGCCTCTGGAATAAAATTGCTGGCTAGAGCTGCCTGACGAGCAGAGTCATAGCCGCGGATCTTAGCTTGGTAGTTATGGACTTTGACATTGGTCTGAAGAGTCTTTGCATAGGTATGTTGGAATTGTTCGTATACACCATAGTAAGCTTCGTAGGCGCCCTGACGAACGGCTCTATTTTTGGATTCCATAAGGCTAATAAAATTACCATGAGTTAATTCAACCAACTCACCTTGATCATTGGTTACCCAAGGATAGGTCACATCAGCATTATCAAAAATAGAAAATGTCTCAGAAGCTGCTCCAAAAATTTCCGTTGCACCAGCCAATAAAGATTCTGCTTCCTGAGACAAAACATGAGGTTTAGCAGCTAGCAACCGATCGAAATAATGCTGATATAGTTGCAGACCAGGCTCCTGCTCTAAAAACTCTGCTAGAGCGTCTTCAGTAATGGCAAGAAATTCTGGTTCGTAAAAGGCAAAGGTTTGACTATAGAAGGCCGATAGACTGCTCGCTTTAGCCTCAAGCTCTTGGTAGTAGGGTTCTGTCGTGTCTTGGTCATTTTTCATCGAAGCATAAACATAAAGCTTCTCCAAACGACGTAACAAAGCTAAAGACGTTTCAGTCGTTCTTAATAGGTTTTGAGCAGAGTCAAGCAGGTGGCCTTGCAAAGGTTGACAAGCTTTGATATCAGTTTCTAGAGACTGCCTCTCGATCTCCCAATCGTGGTCTGTTTGAAAGACTGTACTTAAATCCCAAGTTTCCTCCACCTTTAAATGGCTTCTATTGTCTGTCATATGAACCTCCTGATAGTTTAATCACTTGTTTCTTATTTTATCATAATTCCAATAAAGTATTGGGGAATAGACCACTAACTGATGACTAGGCTTCCTCTGGCCGTAATAGGCCTCAAAACAAGCGTAATAACTAGCAATGGCCTCATCATTAGAACTTAGAGGAGAAACTACTTTTGGCAGGCGTACCTGTGGATAGAAAGTATCATCGGATTCCGTGATCAAGTTATGTCCCTGGCAATAGGCCTGCTCTTGTGCTTTCAGCCATTTGCTATTACCATAGGATAATTGTTTCTGAATATAGGCAGCTACATTCCGCATTAAAGGAATGGGCAATGAGCAATTCTTTCGACATGCAAAAGGTAAGCGTAGACCATTTATCATGCCTTTTCGCATCGGTACCCCTTTTTCCAAATAGACTACTTTGCCATCAAGCTGTTCATGAATCATGTACTTCAGTCTCAACTCTTGCTTAGCTAGATCCGCCTCCCATAAATAAAAGCCCAGCCAGGGGCTAAAGTTGAGAAAATGGTAATGTAGGGTTCTCAAGCGCCGTTTCACCCAAAGTTTCTCTCCTAATAACCACTCGACATGTAGCCCTTGCTGATGATAGGCTTGTGTACGTTCCTTAAGTCTGTCCGAAGATAAGGGAGAACATTGCACCTCTAAAACCAGGCTATCATTGACCAAAAGATCTGCTATCTGACCAATATCAGGGAAGCGCTCCTCCACAGACACCACTTCTGTCTGTGACAAGGATGTAAACAAGAGAGCCTTCAAGCCCAAATGTTCTTGAGACTCACTATCATAAATTCCTTGACAGTCTTTGATAGTAATGTGTGCAAAGTGTCTGCGCACCTTCTTTCCGTGCCTTAGGCGTAGTGGTGCCCGACAGTCTGGACAGAAAAAAGGACCCTCAATCTGGTCATCCTTTAGCAGATTGATAAGCTGTTTCTTTTGATTATGAGCCACTAACATGATTACCTCCGTGATCCGACTTATGGCAGGTTCACTAATCTATTCGAAACTTTTCTTCAAAAGATACTGCAGCTAAAAAGAAACTGTGCCCACTTTGACTTGCTAAGCTCTGGTTTGATCAAGGAGGATCGCTATCTCATCCTTAGCCAAAGGACGATACTGGCCCCTTTCCAAATCGCCTAGCTTTAAAGGGCCAAAGGCAATGCGTTTGAGATAAGTCACTTTGAGACCGTAAGCAAGGAACATTTTTTTGACTTGGTGAAATTTCCCTTCTGTAATGACTAACCTCGCTCTACTCTTGGTCTCCTCAGCATTTAGGATATCTAGCTGGGCTGGTTTACAGATATTACCATCTAGAAAACGAACGCCTTGATCAAAGAAGTCGACAGCATCCTCAGCTAAGTAGCCATTAACTTCTACAAGGTAGGTTTTAGATATATGATGACTGGGATGTAAGAGTTTAAAGCCAAGGGGGCCATTATTGGTGATTAGAACAAGCCCTTCTGTATCACGATCTAAGCGACCAACTGGATAGAGCCCATCTTTACTGACTTCCTTAGCCAGCAAATCTAAGACTGTTTGGTGCTGATCATCTTTACGAGCAGTGACAATACCTGCAGGCTTATGCAGCAAGTAGTAGACTAGACTAGAATCTCTCACCCTCTGACCAGCCACCTCAATCTTTTGGACTTGAGCATCTACAATGGTATTAGCCCCGGTCACTAACTTCCCATCGATCTTTACTTGGTGACTCTTCAGTAATTTCTTGATCTGATTGCGAGAACCAAAACCTTGTTTTTTTAATAATTCATCCATACGCATACTAAAAGTTTACCATAAAGAGAAAATAAGGACCTTGACAGATAGTTTTTATCGCTTTATCTTCAAAATTGTGTTAAAATACTAATTAGTAATAGCAATTCAAGGAGGATATTATGGGACTATTAGTAGATGGCGTTTGGCAGGATAAATGGTATGATACCAAATCAACCGGCGGTAAATTTGTTCGCAGCCAGTCACAATTTCGCAATTGGATAACCAAGGATGGCAGTGCCGGACCAAGCGGTAAAGAAGGATTTAAGGCCGAGTCTGGTCGTTATCACCTCTATATCTCTTTGGCATGTCCCTGGGCCAGTCGCACATTGATGATGCGTAAACTCAAAGATTTGGAAGACCACATTTCTCTGTCAGTTGTTAATCCCTATATGCTTGAAAACGGTTGGACTTTCGAGGAATACGACGGGGTTATTCCAGACCCTCTTTTTGAAAGTCAATACCTCTACCAACTTTATTTACAGGCTGACCCAAACTATTCTGGTCGTGTCACTGTACCTGTCCTTTGGGATAAGAAAACCCAAACCATTGTTAGCAATGAATCTGCTGACATCATTCGCATGTTCAACACAGCTTTTAACGATATTACTGGTAATACAGATGATTATTATCCTGAAAGTTTACAGGAGGCTATAGACGATATCAACGCTATTGTCTACGATAATGTCAACAATGGCGTCTATAAAACGGGATTTGCTACTGAACAATCTGTCTATGAAAAAGAATTAAACAGTCTCTTTGCTGAGCTTAATCGTCTTGAGGAACTGCTAGCTTCACAGGAATGGCTAGTTGGCAATCAGATGACAGAAGCGGACATTCGTCTCTTCACAACTTTGGTGCGATTTGATGCGGTTTATTACGGACACTTCAAGTGTAATCTGAAACGTCTCGTTGATTACCCAAATCTTTGGAACTACACCAAGCGCATCTACAATTTGCCGGGCATTCCAGAAACTGTTAATTTTGATCACATTAAGACGCACTACTATGGCAGTCACAAGACTATTAATCCAAACGGTATCATCCCACTGGGTCCTGAAATTGACTGGAGTCTCTAATAATACAAGAGTGACAATGCAGACTATAAAGTCATGACCACCCGTTCGACGGGTGGTTTATTTGTCTCACTCCTTGAGAAACAAGATGGACTGAAAGGTACGTAACCAAAATAATCCAAGGGCAAATGTCCTTGGATTATTTGTGTCAATAAAATTATTTTTAACCTTTTCTGACTCGAGAGTGGATACTAGCGTCTTCCTTTGGAATGCCTTATCTTAGTTTTCAGCCTTGTTAGTTCCAAGCGACAACTTAAATGGTTCTCATACCTTTTTATCCCGCCGCCTCTAAGCGGATAATATCGTTGCCTTTCTTAATTTGCCACCTCAAGTAGTTTTCTAGGGTGTTTGAGGTAGAAAGTCTCGATTTAGAGCTCACTTCGATCTCCAAAAACGCCGATTTTTTGTATTTCTATCAGAGTTTTCTGAGAACAAAATCCAGTTTGTCCTCGGTCTGAGTCCAGGACATTTGTCTATGATTTATCTTATTTATTAGAGTTTGCTACCGGCTGCTTCATCGATGATGACAACAAGATCCTTATGCTTTTGTAGGACACTAGCAGGTAAGCTTTCCGTAACAGGACCTTGAATCATTTGTTTGATCGCTTCAGCTTTCTCAGCGCCAAAGGCCATCAAAACGATCGTCTTAGAAGCCATGATGGAAGCAATCCCCATGGACATAGCTTGTTTAGGAACCTCATCAATACTGTCAAAAAAACGGCTATTAGCTTCAATGGTTGATGGTGCCAAATCGACAATATGAGTCGTTTCATCAAAAGATGTTCCGGGTTCATTGAAGCCAATATGCCCATTTCGCCCAATGCCTAGAATTTGAAAATCAATAGGGTTTTCCGCAATGATTTGATCGTAGGCTTTAGCAGCCGCCTCTAAATCGTCCGCTTTACCATCAGGTAGATAACTCACCTTAAAGGGCTTGGCATCGAATAATTCTTTTTGCATAAAGTAGGCATACGACTGTTCATTTTGGTCATCGATCCCAACATACTCATCCAAATTAATACTGACCATATCTGAAAATTCTAAATCCGATTGACGAATAGCTTCATAAAAGCCAAGTGGACTTGAACCTGTCGCTAGTCCTAACGTTTTGATCTTTGTTGCCATCTTTTCTGCTAATAGTTCAAAAGCAACTTTTCCGCCTTCTTGCGCATCTTTTACAGTGATAATATTCATAGTTTCCTCCTAATTGGTCTATATCAATCTTCATTTTTATTATATGGTATATACCAATTTTTGTCAAGTATAATCCTAATAAACGATTGGCTAAACAAATCTCTCAACTAGTGTTACAATAGTCCTAATGTAAAAATGAAAAATAGATAATGCAAGGAGATAGCATGAATACGAACGACTTTGATTTTGATCTTCCCGAAGAACTGATCGCCCAAACACCTCTAGAAAAACGAGACAGTTCCAAATTACTGGTCTTAGACCCCGTTACTAAAGAGATGACAGACACACACTTTGATCATATTATTGATTACCTTAATCCTGGAGATGCCTTGGTTATGAACAATACGAGAGTTCTGCCAGCGCGCCTTTACGGAGAAAAATCAGAAACACATGGTCATGTGGAATTTTTATTACTCAAAAATACTGAAGGAGATGACTGGGAAGTTCTTGCTAAGCCAGCCAAACGCCTTAAAGTGGGAGCAAAAGTATCTTTTGGAGATGGACGACTGATGGCGGAGGTTACTAAGGTGCTCGATCACGGTGGTCGTATCGTCCGCTTCTCTTATGACGGAATTTTCCTTGAAGTCTTAGAGAGTTTAGGCGAAATGCCCCTACCACCATATATCCACGAGAAACTAGAAGATCGCGATCGTTATCAAACTGTCTATGCCAAAGAAAATGGATCCGCTGCTGCACCAACCGCTGGTCTGCATTTTACGCCAGAATTATTAGCACGTATTGAAGAAAAAGGTGTCAAACTAGTTTATCTGACCTTGCACGTTGGTCTCGGAACCTTTAGACCTGTTTCTGTTGACAATGTTGATGAGCATGAAATGCATTCAGAATTTTATCAACTCAGCCAAGAAGCTGCCGATATCCTTAATGCTGTGAAAGAAGACGGTGGTCGCATTGTTGCTGTCGGAACAACATCGATTAGAACCTTAGAAACCATCGGTAAAAAGTTTCAGGGGAGGCTTCAAGCTGACTCTGGCTGGACCAACATTTTTATAAAACCCGGCTACACTTTTTCTGTTGTCGATGCCTTTTCGACCAATTTCCATCTGCCAAAATCAACTCTCGTCATGTTAGTCTCTGCTTTTGCAGGTCGAGAATTCGTTTTAGAAGCCTATCGGCATGCTGTAGACGACAAATACCGCTTCTTTAGCTTTGGAGATGCCATGTTTTTACAATGTCCAAAACCTAAAGATTAGACAAAAACACTCCTCTAAAATGTTCAAAAAAGCCAAAAAGACACCACCTCTAGCCAAAAGGCTAAAAGTAGTGTCTTTTTTCAATGCTTGAAGGGGTTACAATTCTTATTTTTCCTTTGTTAGGCCATTCATATTAACACGGTGCCATTCATTAATCACATAGGCGACTTGTGTCAGCTGATTATAGCCGTATGGATTAATCTCAGATGAATTTTCATCAGATCCTCCTAGGTAACGCGTATAAAGGGCAACCATATAAGGATTCTCCTCCATAACGATAGCATCAATGTTTAAAGCTTCACGAACATAACCTGGTTTCTGATACACTTGCACATAAGGAAGGTAGGTCTCATAGTACTCTCCAGGGAAAGACTGATCTAGGAAATAAAGGATGTCTTTATACTTTTCCTTGTGTTTCCAGAGATAATCTAACACTTGAATATAATAATTCGTCGTCGTTTTGTTTCCTTCCTGCTTAATCGTTTTGATATCAGCTTTTGACTGACCATAGCGACCAAACTGTTTATAGGCTTTTTTCATGCCACCCAAACGCTCGGATAGGGCATAGGCTGGTGTATTTTCTGAGTAAACCAAGGAATATTGTTGCATTTCTGGAATTGTCATAGCACCATTAAAAGCTGCGACATAGGAATCATGCTCTGGTCGATACTCATAGTACGTATCTGTAATGTCATAGCGTTTCGTCATTGACAACTTACCTTTATCAACTTTATCAACAACAAGCATATTCAACGGTAACTTATAAGTAGATCCCGCTGTCATCTCTTGCGTTTCATTAAGTTCATAGGTACGACCAGTTGTTAAATCTTTGTAAGAAAACGCAATATTCGAATGATCAATACCTTGCTGATCCATATAGGCTTTGACAACTTCTGGTAAAGTCATATGCGCATAATCAAAGGCTAATCCATAACTTGTCATGACACCTAAATCAGCGGCCACAGCAGCATCTTTTTCAGCTTGTGTTTTTTCTGGAAGAGAATCACTTTTAAGTTTTGATGATGTCTCTTTTTTAGTCGGTTTTGTTGAAGATGATGATTTGGCGCTTGATTGTTTTGTTGTCTTATTTTCAGCGATAAAAAAAGGCTTAATGTAATCTTCATACCCAACAACCACTAATAACACCAAGCTAACTGCAATGGCAGTAAGTAATATCTGATTAATTTTTTTTAAACTCACGATTTTCCCCTAACTCCTAATATTATAAAGGAAAATTGATTTTTTTCAATCATTTTCTTGCAAAAAATAGCTCCTTTGTTTTTTACTAACTTATCTCATTTGTTAGCTAAAAAATGGTCACAGCAAAAAAGAGTAGGTTTCCCCACTCTTTAATCGTCATGATCCAGTTAGTTCAAATATCCGCTTTCTCTGAGAGTCCAACCAGTGTTCCACTGGATTCATTACAACTTAAGCTTTGTAAAGTTCATCAACTTTATTCCCACTCCTCAGCTACAAGGGCTAGTCGCTCCTTGTAACACGGAAAGCTCGATAGGCTTTCCTAGAGGACTGACTAGTTTTTTCTCGGAAAAATATCGTTTCCTCGAAAAAACGTCGCAGTTTCATTCAAACTATTTAGCAGCCTTGTAAAGTTCGTCAACTTTATTCCAGTTAATAATTTCAAAGAATGCTTTGATGTAGTTTGGACGAACATTGCGGTAGTTGAGGTAGTAAGCATGCTCCCAAACATCTAAACCAAGGATTGGCGTGTTACCATCCATAAGTGGAGTATCTTGGTTTGGAGTTGATGTCACCTCAAGTTTTCCTTCTGCATTAACAACTAACCATGCCCAACCTGAACCAAAACGTGTTGTTGCTGCCGCCGTAAAGGCCTCTTTGAAGGCGTCAAATGAACCAAAAGCGTCATCAATAGCAGCCTTGACATCTTCTGTGATTTCTGTCTTTTCTGGTGAAAGAAGTTCCCAGAACAATGCGTGGTTAAGGTGACCACCGCCATTATTGATGAGGGCTTGGCGAATATCTTCTGGAATGCTGTCAACATCCGATAAGAGTGCTGCAACGTCATCTCCAAGTTCGGGGTGTTTTTCCAAAGCGGCATTAGCATTTGCTACATAAGTAGCGTGGTGCTTGTCGTGATGAAGGGTCATTGTTTCTGCATCAATTTGTGGTTCCAGCGCATCGTAAGCATATGGAAGATCTGGTAGTGTAATTGCCATATTTAGTAACCTCTTTCATTTATTTGATACTACTATCTTATCGCTTTTTGAGACTGCTTTCAAGAAATTTGTTTATAACGCTATTTAGTAATACTTATTTCAAACTTCGAAGAAGACTTTCCTGCTAACGACATCATTTTTAAAAGAGCAATATCAAAAAGATAATCTTTGTCGAGCATCCCTTTTTTAACGTGATAATCTGCTTCAATCAGTGCTTTAAGACATTCTTGAAGAAAATGTAGAGATAAGGATGATGCATCTCGAAGGGCAAATCGGACCTGATAGGGATTTACGCGACGTCCGAAGAGTTCTGAAAGGTCATCAACGATCTGACTCTCCTGCTTTCCTTGCTGGACTAGTAATTTTACCTGTAAAAACATCCGAAACTGGCCGATCATCACTGCCATCAATTTCACCGCATCTTCGCCCTGCAATCGCAGATCACGACTCAGATCACGAACAGCATCAACATCGTTAGCTAAAACCAACTGGGTTAAATCAAAAATATTGTCCTGTAGGGTTTTGGGAATAGCTTCCTGAATGTCCGTTAACACAATTTTTCCTGATTTTTTATAAGATTCTAAAAAGCTCACATTTTTTAGGCTATCAGAGAAATCAAAGTTCGATTTGACTAAGAGGGCCTCAAAGGCGTCTCCCTCAAACTGTAACCCTTTCTGGCTTGCGTAAGTGCGTAAATAGTCCCTAAGTTCTTGTTCTTTTAAAGGAGCCGCTTCAAATAAACTTGCATCTCTTTTCAACCGTTTAACCAGACGTCTCTTGCCATCCAATTTTCCTGGAGCGAAAATGATAAGATGTGTCGTTTCTACTGGATTTTCCACATAGGCTTCAAATTGTTTTAAATCAACATCCGATAAATAGGCTTTTTTAGCAGTCGTCAAGTCTAAAAAATTATCCAAAATGACAATTTTTTCTTCAGCAAAAAAAGAGAGGCTTTCTAATTCTAAGGCGACATCACTGTAAGTACTATTAGCTAAATCAAAGAAAGCCATCGTTAAGTTAGAAGGATCATAGGCAATCTGTTTTAAGAAGCGTTCCTTCATCTGAGTAAATTGGCCTAGATCTTCCCCTGTGACAAGACTAATTTGAGGCAAATGACTCGGAGATAAGTTTTCGATTTTGGTGATTGCAATCATACTGAGATTGTAGCATAAAATCAGTTATCAGGCTAAGAGAAGATAGAGACCGGAGCGCCTTCAACGATTTCTAAGAGACTTTGTTAACAGCTCTCCATTTCCCTAAGACTCCCCAATTCAGACCCACTAGTTCTATCAGACCAAAAAACGTCATAAAAGCGGGAAACATCAGATACCCCTTTAATAGTACAGAAAGAATTTCTGTTTGAAGAGAGGAAATGATTGGTGCTACTGCAGCGCCTATGGTTCAAGTCAAAAGTGCCGGAAACCTTTGGACCCACAAGATAATGAGACGCGATGCCTAGTTACAAAGAAAAAAGAGATCCACTCAAGCTTTAAAATAGCAAAAAAGAGCTTGCTGAACAAACTCTCTTTAGCTTTATAGCGATTGGATTCAGAACCTTATAAGCACTCGATTTTGCTTTTTTATTCTAGCTTATTGATAATTTTTCACTCTTAAAAGCCTGTCCAAGATTACCTTAAGATAGCTGCGTCATTCGTCCAAGGGAGTTGAGCTACTTCTACAAATCATTAGTCATTTAAAGGATCTTCTGTTTTTGTCACGATGGCTCCCGTTTCCCCATCGATGTCATAGCTGTAATCACGATTATTAGCTGGATCATCAAATGAAACATCTAGGTAGACTTTACCATTATCAATCTCTTCTTCAACTGTTAGATTTGTCACATCACTTTCAGAACGATTAGCATCTTTGAGAGCTATCTCTTTAGCTTGATCAGCAGATATTTTAGCTGAAGGTGTTGCTTGAGGAGCACTCTGCTCAGAGGAATTTTGATTAGCAGAGGTCGATGCACTTGTTGATGTGTTTAGCGTGTTGCGATCGATGTCACGCGAAATAATATCGCCAGTCTCACCATCAATCACATAGTCGTAATCACCGTCTATTGTTGTCAAATCAATCTCATAGACGGCCATACCATCTTCAATCTCTTTGTCCACTTCAGTCTTAGTCACATCATTTTTTGAAAGATTAGCATCTCTCATAGCAGCCGTGACAGCCTTAGATTCTGAAATTTGAAATTGGGATTGTTGGTAAGCGTAGTAACCTCCAAAAGCTAATCCCGCTACTGCTACTAGACCAAGGCCTGAACCGATTAATTTTTTCATCTGTCTTCTCTTTTCTTTTAATGATAAATATAGTATAGCCTCTCTGTCACGAAAAATCTTGGTTGCTTTGGTGTAAAAGTGTGGCAAAAGTTAGGCACTATGAATGGGGAGTGCGATAATAAAACACGTTTCCTGATTAGAAGACTCTACCCAAATACGCCCCGAATGTTGGGTTATGATCGCTTTTGTCATCGCTAAACCAATGCCAAATTGACCCGATTTGCCAGTATAAAAACGCTCAAACAAATGTTCTTTATCCTCATCTGAAATCGGCTCACCATCATTGGTTATACGGATGATGACCTGCTCGTCTGTAAGATCATAGGCTAAAACAATTTGTGTCCTCGCATAGCGGATAGCATTACTAATCACATTCGAAAGGGCTCTTTCTAATAAGGTTTCGTCCGCTGTTATCTCTTGGTAAGATTCTGGTAACTGATAGCGCAACTGTAGGTGGCGTTTCTGAAGTTGCTGCTCAAAACGCCAAGATAAATCATATAAGAAATCATTTAAAGAAAAAGTCTCTTTCTGGACACTATCCTGGATGGATTCCAATCTCGACAAAATTAATAATTGGTCAACCAATTCTGTCATCCGCTGACTTTCCTTATAAATCACTTCTGATGCCGATTGAACATCTGACACTGCACCTGATTTTAAAGCTTCTGCATAGCCATTAACAGAGGTTAAGGGAGTTCGCAGTTCGTGAGAAACATTTTGAAAGAAGCGTTTCTGGGTTTCCTGAGAGCTACTGATCAACTGATCCATCTGTTGAGCTGATAGGCCAAGTTCCTCAAACTCTTTGAATTTAAATTGCGGCAATTGTCGTCCCTCTTGACGTTTCCCAATCTTCTCCAAATAACTTGTAAAATGCCAAAAATCACGTCGTGTGTTCAAATTAGATAACCAAAGTAAAGCCACTAGTAGGCCAGCGCTCATAACTAATAATATAGCTACTAATTTATTTAACTGGTTCAACCATACTAAAACCGTTGTCACATTGGCGAATGCAATAACATAGTAAGTTTCAGCATCCTTGATATCTGACTGCTGGATATAGTTGCCATTTAGGTGCCCAAAATATTTTTGCAGACGGATCTGATACTGATCGTCCTCAACTTCAATCAAGGCTGACCGCTGCTCTAAGTGTGACAGTGATGTTCTATTGGTCGGTGCTGTTTGCCAAGCTTGCCACAATGATTGCTCACCTTGAACATGATCCGTAATAGCTTCGGCAACATCGTCATCCTCTTGATGGGATAACCCAGACGAGGTATAGAGTAGGTGAAAATCTTGATCTAAGATAACGTAGGATGTGCTAATCAAACTCTCGGACGACGTCTTTAAGGCCTCAGAACGATATAGCAAGTCTAGACGATTAAATTGCTCTTGAATCGCTGATCGCGTCTGTCTTTCGATTAGCTGACGAACAGACAAGTTAAACAGCAAGAGCAAAGCCCCAAACACCACCAGTATCAAGAGTAAGGGTTGCCAAAACAACCGATTTTTTAGGCGAGGCTTTGATGTTTTAAAGCGCAACTGATTTCCTTCCTAGCTTGAAGCCATATCCCCAAACCGTTTCAATAATGACATGACTATCCACCTGTCTTAATTTTTTACGCAATCGTTTGACCGTATCATCAGTGACTCGTGTCTCGACATCTGCTTGGTAGCCCCAGACTTCTTCTAGCAATTGCTCACGGGAAACGGTGTGATTAGGCTCCGATAATAACAACCTCATAACCTTATATTCAGTGGCTGTTAAGCGGAGGTCATGATTGTTCCAGACCATCTCTGGTAACTCTGGATGTAATCGTAAACCTTCAAACACCAAAGAATTAGCAGTGATCATATCCTTTTGACGAGCTAGAATCGCTTTGATTCTAAGAGTCAATTTTACTGGAGAAAAAGGCTTGGTAAAATAATCATCAGCTCCAGTTGCAAAGCCGTCAATAAAATCGTGATCAGTATCTCGGGCAGTTAAAAAGATAATCGGAACCGATGAGCGTTCGCGTAACTTTCGAGCGATCCCAAAGCCACTCGTCCCTGGCATCATAACATCCAGAACCACAACGTCTGCTGCTTCTTCTATAAAAGCTAATAATAGCTGGTCACCTGTTTCAAAGGTTTTGACAACAAAACCTGATTCTTGCAAAATAGTGGCAATGAGGTCTCGGATGGCTTTTTCATCATCCGCTACATAAATCATCTTCATTTAGGTTTCTCTATCTTCTAGGCTAGGTTCTTTTAGCCATTTTTATCATTTCTTTAAAGGTTCGCATTTCCTGCTTGACCCGTTTCTGGCTACTTTGTTGATTGAGACTATAGAGTCCTTCAGGATTAAAGTAACTCAACTCATAGTCTCCTTTTGCCAAAAATGGCCATCTACGGCTACGATTGGGCGCTCGAAACCCTCGATTAGTAGCTTTACGAAACATAGGATCATGCCTACGAACAGGATCGACATCTAATTGCCAATGGCGTTTGCCACGCGTTCCATAGTTAAAGCTTGCGCCATTGACAATACCGTTTTCAGTCACCTTTTCTGCATCAGTCTCGTTTAAAAAGTTTCCTTGACTGTCTAGGATAAACTCTGTATGAAAACCCAGTAAGACCTTGCTATTAGCGGAGGAATAGCCATCCGGATAGGTCACTTGACCATCGCGGACGGCTATTTTATTGTGCAGACGTGAGGACTCCTTTAAACTGTAATCCCCTTGGCAAAAGAAACAGCTTCTTTGCTTATCTTTCAAATAAAGCGCCAAGGCTTCTTGATCGGTCATGCCATTTTTCTTAAAGTGATAGCGAACATATTGCGCTTGATGGCTAGAAATAATATAGCGCCATTGGTGTACTCGCCTTGCCAGATCGCCACTTTGCGACAACTGCTCTTCAGGAAAAACAACTGAAACAAGATCAGCTAAAGCCTTCCAAAAAGGAGCATCGGGTGCCAAATCATCACTTATCTTGGTGACCAGTTCTTGATTCTGGGCAAGTTTTCCAGTCAATTCACCTGGCATGTCAATGAGGTTTACCAAGGCCTCCAAAACTTCTTTGGGCTGCATCAAAGATCGACTCTTATCCCAGAGACGCATGAAAGCAGGGCTACCTATACTAAGGTCAGTTTCTGCTGTCATTTCTGTAGAGAGGCTATTAAGTACTGCCTGAGACCAACCTTGGTGATGTAATTCTTCTTGTGTATACTGTATCATAGTTTCATTGTAACAAATTCCCTTTCATAAAGGCACTTATTAAGCTCTTTGGGTAGTCAAAAAACCGAGTTTCCTCGGCTTTCTTTCTTATTTTGGAATAGCTAAATCAACCAATTGTTTTTGGATTTCTTCTAGAGGAGTATCTACTTGAAGAAGAGCTGCTGCGGTATAGGCCCCTTCTACAATAGGCACGTCTTGAATGAGAATCTCTTTATCTGAGAAATCCACAGCCATTTCAAGATTCATGTGAGCAGACCCTAAATCATAAAAGGCTAGTAATTGCTCTTTAGGATTATCCTCAATAATCGCTTGAACCTGTTCAAAACTTGAGCCAATGCCACCATCTTCCGTTCCACCAACATAAGTAATGGCAACGTCTTTAGCTACTTGCGAAATCAGATCAACCAAGCCTTGAGCAATATTCTTAGAATGCGAAACAATCACAATACCTGTATCAGCCATTAAGCACCTCCGCTTCTATCAGCGCTTTAAAAAGCAAACCTGAAGAGTAAGACCCTGGATCAATATGACCGACTGAGCGCTCACCGACATAGGAAGCACGACCCTTGGTTGCCTTCAAGTCTTTGGTCGCTTCCACAGCCTTATCCACAAGTTCCTCGGTCAACTGACCTTCACTGATAGCCCCAAGGACTGGTGTCCAGACATCCACCATTGTTTTTTCACCCACTTCAGCCTTACCACGCTTTTGAATCATTTCAAGACCATCTTGAAGACCTTTGGTAAGATCTTCGCCTGCTTTCAAGGCCTTAGTCAATCCCATAAAAGCAGAGCCGTATAGGGGGCCAGAGGCACCACCAACTTTACTAATCAGCTGCATGGAAACCACTTTAAAGACCTCCTCTGCTGAAGCAAAATCTTTACCATCAAGATTTTCCATAACCGAAGCCATGCCACGCGCCATATTTCCACCATGGTCACCATCTCCAATCGGCGTGTCTAGGTCACTAAGATAAGCCTTGTTTTCTTGAAGCTTGCCATTAAAGAGACGCATCCATTCTATTGCTTTTTCTGGTGTCATAAAAAATCCTTTCTACCATGCTGGGGTCGTCACTGGTGCGTTAAGAGCAGTTACCCATTCTGAATCATCTACTTTGACCAATGTTAAAGAAAGACCTGCCATATCGATTGATGTCATGTAGTCCCCTAATTTTTTATAGGCAACCTTGACGCCCTTGTCTTCTAATAACCGAGAAACATCATTAGCAAAAACATACTGTTCCATCAGCGGCGTTGCTCCCATACCATTGATTAAAAGCGCAAATTCATCTCCTTCTTTAGCATCAAAATCAGTCAGTAATTTAGTCACAAGCTCTTTAGCCAATTCTGCAGACGGTTGTAATTTTTCTTTTTTATAACCAGGTTCGCCGTGAATACCAATACCATACTCAAATTCATCTTCTTCGAGCACAAAGCCTGGTTTTCCAACTTCAGGAACTGTTGCACCAGAAAGCGCCAGTCCAATGGTTTTAATATTTGGTACCAAACGCTCAGCCAATGCCTTGATGTCTTCTAGAGATTTACCTTGCTCAGCTGCGTAACCTAGAATCTTATGCACAAGTACCGTACCAGCTACACCACGGCGTCCCTGTGTATAAAGGCTATCTTCGACGGCAATATCATCATCCACCACAATACTATCTACAGCAATATCTTCCATTTCAGCCATTTCTTGTGCCATTTCAAAATTCATGATGTCACCAGAATAGTTTTTGATAACCATGAAAACACCAGCCCCCTCATCAGCTGCCTTGATGGCTTCTAAAATTTGATCCGGTGTTGGTGACGTAAAGACAGCACCGGCAACCGCTGCGGACAGCATCCCTTGACCAACAAAACCAGCATGAGATGGTTCATGGCCAGAACCACCTCCAGAAATAAGGGCAACCTTACCAGATTTTTCAGCTTTACGAACGATAACATCAAAACCGTCAAGGCGCTCTACCAAATCATTATGAATATAAGCGATACCGTCAAGCATCTCTGTCACAACATCTTCTGGACGATTGATAATCTTTTTCATCTGTAATTCCTTTCAATAGCATAGTTTCCTGGAAGATCATCAGAATGGATATGGCAGTTAAACAGTCATTACACCAACCACTATCCCCTTTCTGATGGTCCTCTTGCAAAATAGTTTCTTTCTTCAGTTAAGAAAAGGTTTCCCCAATCCACCAAAATGATTACGCTTACATTATATCATTTTCAACTTGTTTTTCAATAACTATGCCTGACTGCCACATCATCTTGAAACAGCTTTCAACTAAAAAAGAAACCCTTATGAGTTCCTAGTTTATCGGCATCATTTATGACGCAATGGCACGTCTTTTATTCTTGAGCTTATTAATACCACTTTTAACCAGCGTGTAATTTGCCTTTCTTGTACTAATACTTAATCCAAAGATGAGATTTATGATTTTAATAAAACTATACAAAACTAGAATCGGAATAAGACATGATGTGACTAATAGAACAGCTACAGCATCAATCATATGACTTAAAGTACGTTCAAATTGAGTGACAATGTTATTCGAAGAAGATTTTACTTTTGAGGTAATCTCATCCCAAATATTTTTATCTTTATTTTTAGAAGCAGACTTCTCCACTTTGGCATTATTGTTCTCAGCTTTTTATTCTTTGAGAAATGGAAGATTCATAATTCTGCTCAATTGAATCTGATAAATGAACACTTGAAGGAATAATAGCAAATACTAGTACTGCAAACAAACCTAGCTTCAAAGCAAGTGATAACCAGACTTCTTTTTTTACAAAAAGATAGACAATTAAAGAAAGTACCGTAGCAGAAACAAGATACTTAAATGATATCAAGGCTGTTATACTGATTAGAAACTTTTGGCAAGCTATTTCTAGCAAATATCTATAATTTAAAAAATCTCACCTGTTAGGAAGCATTCTTGAAAAGCTAATCTTATTTTGTTAGAATGCCTTTAAGGAGGTTGTTATGTCGAAATTACTACTTTACTTATTAATTAGCGTGCTCATTGGGGCAGTTGTTGCCGCTTGGTTCAACAATACTACTTTAGGTGCTGCCACCGGAGGCGGACTCGCTCTAGCTTCCTATGCTTATCTCAAAAACAAATCACACTAAAAGAGTCTGGGACAAAAGTCTTCTTGATTAAAGCAATGAGTAACGGTTTTGATGCCGCTGCTTTTTGTATTGACGAGATAGTCTTGATAAAATCTAGTTGTTAAGAAAATATTAGAAAGTCTATCTCATGCATATTCACAATAACACAAACCACATTGCCACTTGAACTTAGCTCTTACTTACCACAAGACCACATTGTCTTCACAATTGAAAAAGTGGTCAATGAACTAGAGGAAGATGGTTTCGATGACTTCTACCACACCTTTGATCGTCCATCTTATCATCCTAAGATTATATTTGATAAGGAGCAGAAAGGAAATCAGAAACAATCTCCAAAGAATCTAGATAATTGGCTTAATGATGACATCAGTGATACCTACACACATCCTGATGGTTGGGATTATCATTTTGACTATGTCAAACACAGCAGAACAACTACTGGATTTGAACAGGAAATCAGGGTTTACAAAGCGGATTATCCTAAGCTAGTCCCTCAGAAAGGGCTCTATGTCAACCAGAGATACCAAAAATTAAAGCGAAAAGAGAGGCAAGCGCTTTTATCTGAAGAAGGTAGTCGTATCTTCGCACAACATCAAGTTGATGCGGAGCCTGTCTTTGGGCAGATAAAGGCTTGTTTGGGTTACAAGCGTTGTCAAATAAGAGGCAAACGTCAAGTAAAAATTGACATGGGATTGGTTCTTATGGCCAATAACCTACTGAAATACAATACAAGAATGATAAGACATTAAAATCAGAGACTCACATCAAACGTGAATCTCTGATTTTTTATGATTGATAGACTTTTCTCCCAGACTCTTTTATATTATTCTAACGGACTTCTCTATAAATCATTCTGCTAGTTGACAGAAAGTGACTATGTTAAAGGACAAAATAGTGCTGATAATATTCCAGATTTCTGAGCGAACGAATTTATGAGATAACGGTTACTCAGAAACAATCAACATAGATTTAATCACTTTACGGTCCGCCATAT
Source organism: Streptococcus hyovaginalis DSM 12219 (assembly GCF_000420785.1). Classification (GTDB taxonomy): domain Bacteria; phylum Bacillota; class Bacilli; order Lactobacillales; family Streptococcaceae; genus Streptococcus; species Streptococcus hyovaginalis. The sequence continues at coordinate 27,745 of NZ_ATVP01000006.1, forward strand.
CTTGATAGGCTTGGTTAATTTCACTGAAATCATAGGTATTTGTGAAAACTTTACCAGGGTTAATCCTTCCATCCAAGACGGCTTCGAGTAATTCATTTTTGACATAGGTAGTGACCGATGCTGAACCACCGCCGAAGGAAATATTCTGTGCAAACGTCGAGCCAATCGGACGATTATTGTAGTGAGGGATACCAACATAGCCGATATGACCACCATTATGAAGGACTCCCAGTGCCTGTTCAATAGAAGATTCTGTACCAACGCACTCAAGGGCAGCATCCGCTCCTCCACCTAAAATTTCACGCACCTTTGCAATTCCTTCCTCACCACGTTCAGCAACAACAGCAGTTGCACCCAGTTGAAGGGCTAATTTCTGACGTTCTTCATGACGGCTCATCATAATGATTTGAGACGCACCTCGCATTTTAGCAGCAATAACGGCACATTGACCGACAGCGCCATCTCCAATCACAACGACCTTGTCGCCTTGTTTCACTGGTGCTACCCTCGCAGCATGATATCCTGTAGGCATGACATCTGCCAAGGCCAGTAAAGACTTCAGCAGATCTTCTGAGTAATCAGATGGCTGACCAGGTACTTTAATCAGTGCCCAGTTCGCATAGTGAAAACGTAGGTATTCTGCCTGGTAACCGTTTCCCCAGTTGGTCGGAGCTACATGATTATCACAAGTGCCGTCAAATCCAGCACGGCAGGCATCGCATTTACCACAACCATGCGTAAAGGGTACAATGACAAAATCTCCGGGATGAATATCTGTCACTTCGGGACCAACTTCTTCAACTATACCAAGTGCCTCGTGTCCAGAATTGACAGAATGACCTTCTTTAACATCCCCATGTGAGTATGACCAGAGGTCCGAGCCACAAACACAGGCACGGACAATTTTTATAATGGCGTCATCCGGTGCTTGAATCGTTGGTTTATTAACCTCTTCGATAATCATTGACCCAGCTTTTTCAAAAATAGCAGTTTTCAATTTAATATTTCCTTCCAAAAATTAATGATTGGTATTTATAATTTTAGCAGGTACACCTGCAACAGTTGTATTATCAGGTACATCCTTTGTCACAACACTTCCAGCACCTACTATAGCATTTTCACCAACCGTCACCCCTGGTAATATAGTTGCTCCCGCACCAATCCAGGCATTGTTCTTAATATGGACGGATTTCAAAATTAAGCCCCGTCGCAGTGATGATTCTTGAGGGTGATTAACTGAGATAATCATAGCACGAGGACCAATCAAGACCTTGTCCTCAATAACAATCCCACCTAAATCTGTCATCATCACATCCGTATTGATAAAAACTTCCTTACCGATGGAAAGATGGCGTCCGAAATCCGTTCGGAAAGGCAATGCAATTGACGTCGTATCATCCAACTTCTTACACATGATTTTTTCCAGCAAGTCACGCTTACTCGCTTCGCTTTGGACTTCTGTATTCAATTTTTCTATAAGCGGTAAGGTTTCAGCAGTAATTTCGTGAATAAGTTCATAAACAATGTCTCCTTTTTTAATGATTTCTCCTGTTTCAATGAACGATTTAATTTTTTGATGCATACTTCATACCTTATTTTAGTTAATGTTTCCTTTCCTGTTTTCTTTAGATATTTTATTACATGCACAACCTATAATCAAATACTTGTTTTATGTTCTATGTATGCCTATAAGGCATACGTTGTGGTATAATAATTCTAAAAAAACACTAGGAGCTAGTAATGGATATCCGTGTTCTTAATTACTTTGTCACAATCGTACAAACCAAATCTATATCTAATGCCGCCAAGGCCTTGCATATCACACAGCCAACCCTTTCTCGACAAATTCGAGACTTGGAAACAGAATTAGAAACTCAACTTTTCGATCGTGGTAGCCGAGAAATTCAGATAACTGAAGACGGGCGTTACCTTTACAATCGTGCCATAGAAATTCTATCCTTAGTCAATAAAACAGAAAATAACATCCGTAGAAACGATGGTATTTCGGGTGAACTTAGTATTGGAGCCGCGGAAAGCCAATCTCTGGATATCATGGCACGAGCCGTAAAAAAATTGACCACTACCTATCCAGAAGTTAAAGTACACATTCTTAGTGGTAACACTGACTATGTACAAGAATATTTAGACCAAGGCAATATTGATATCGGTATAACCTTTGGTGCTTTTGATGAAAGTAAATATAATCACTTACCTCTTCCAAATAGAGATTCTTGGGGGATACTTGTTCCAAAAAATCATCCCTTAGCCACTCTTCAGACCCCAAAACTTCATGATATCATCAAATATCCACTGATAGTATCTGCTCAGCCCAACATCACCTTTGAAGAACTAGATAAAGTTGGTGATTATCGCATTGTTGCAACTTATAATCTTCTATATAATGCTGCCCTTCTTGTCAAAGTAGGTGTTGGTGTTGCACTTTGCTTGAACGGCATTGTCCTGACTGATGAATATAGCCAACTAAAATTTATAAAATTACAAGAAGGTAACCATGACCCTCTACAAGTTCTCTGGAAAAAACAAAACAATCAATCTAGGGTCGCCAATAAGTTTTTAAAAATTTTAAAAGAAATTTCTGATACGAATGTCCAGTAAAATGACAATCAGCTTTCTAAAGAAATCTAGTCTATTCTATTTTGACAACTTGGGAGTTTTTTCTGCACAAAAAAGAAGCCCTTTCGGACTTCTCAGAAATATTAGTTTTCTTCAACTGGACGAGATTTACGGGCAATGTCTTCTTGAATAGCTTGAATAAAGCTTTCAACAGATACCGTTTGGGTTTGTTTTTTACCATAACGACGGACATTAACAGATTTATCTTCCATCTCTTTATCCCCAACAATCAATTGGTAAGGAATTTTGCTGGTTTGGCTTTGGCGAATCTTGTACTGCATTTTCTCGTTGCGTTCGTCAACATCGGCACGGATACCAAGATCGCGCAGTTGTTTTGCTACTTCCCAAGCGTAGTCAATGTGAGCTTCGTTTGAGATTGGGATAACAGTGACTTGATGTGGCGCAAGCCATGTTGGGAAAGCACCTTTGTAGGTTTCAATCAAGATAGCAGTGAAGCGTTCCATGGTTGAGATAATACCACGGTGAATCATAACTGGACGATGCTCTTCTCCGTCAGCACCGATGTATGACAAGTTAAAGCGTTCTGGAAGAAGGAAGTCAAGTTGAATAGTTGACAAGGTTTCTTCGTTACCAAGAGCAGTTTTCACTTGAATATCAAGTTTTGGACCGTAAAAGGCTGCTTCGCCTTCTGCTTCAAAGTAATCCAATCCCATCTCATCAAGGGCTGCTTTGAGCATGCTTTGAGCATTTTCCCACATGGCATCATTGTCATAGTATTTTTCCTTATCTTCAGGATCACGGTATGACAAACGGAAGCGATAATCCGTTAAGTTAAAGTCTTCGTAAACATCAATAATCAGTTGAAGCGCTTTTTGGAATTCTTCTTGAATCTGCTCTGGCGTTACGAAAATATGGCCATCGTTCAAGGTCATTTCACGCACGCGTTGAAGCCCTGTGAGGGCACCTGATTTTTCATAACGGTGCATCATTCCAAGTTCGGCAATACGTACTGGCAGCTCACGGTATGAACGTACATGATTTTTATAAACTTGAATATGGTGTGGGCAGTTCATAGGGCGAAGAACGATTTCTTCTCCATCACCCATATCCATAGTTGGGAACATATCTTCTTGGTAATGATCCCAGTGTCCTGATGTTTTATATAATTCTACTGAAGCAAGAGGTGGTGTGTAAACATGTTGATAACCTGAAGCCAACTCTTTATCAGTGATGTAGCGCTCTAATGTACGACGGATAGTAGCACCATCTGGCAACCAGAATGGGAACCCTTGTCCAACTTCTTGTGAAATCATGAAGAGATCGAGTTCTTTACCAAGTTTACGGTGATCGCGTTCCTTAGCTTCTTCACGCATTTTAAGGTAATTTTTAAGGTCTTTTTTATCGAACCAAGCGGTACCATAGACACGTTGCATCATGGCATTGTCAGAATTTCCACGCCAGTAAGCACCTGCTACATTGAGCAGTTTGAAGACTTTGATATGACCTGTTGAAGGGATGTGTGGGCCACGACAAAGGTCAACAAACTCACCTTGGCGGTAGATGGTCAAACCTGCAGCATCGTCAGCATGCTCACTAATCAACTCTACTTTATAAGGGTCATCCTTGAAAAGTTCAAGCGCTTCTTCTTTTGAAATTTCTTCACGAATACATGGGTAGTTTTCACGAACGATTTTTTGCATTTCTTCTTCGATACGAGGAAGGTCTTCGTTTGAAATTTGTCCTGCTTCATTGTCAGTATCGTAGTAGAAACCATCTTGGATAGCAGGACCAACACCTAGACGAAGGTTAGGGAAGAGACGTTTAGCTGCTTGTGCAAACAAGTGAGCTGCTGAGTGACGGAGCACCTCATAAGCATCTTCATGGTCTGGAGTGACGATTTCAAGCGTGCCGTCCTCTTCAATAGTACGAGTGGTGTCAATCAGTTTACCATTAAATTTACCAGCAAGCGCCTTTTTCGCCAAAGACTTGCTGATGCTCTCTGCAATTTCAAAAGTTGTCACACCAACTTGGTACTCACGAATAGCTCCATCCGGGAAAGTAATATTTATCATGGTTATCTCCTTTTTATTTATTTTTTAATCCCAATAGCTCTTCTTTTTGAGCTAAAAAGGTTTCCATTTCTTTTTGAATATCGATATCGAGACGGTTAGCCAGTTCAATCAACCACCAGATATTTTCTGCCAGTTTATGCTCCAAGTGATAGGGTGTTTCATCATAATAACGTCCTTGCTTGGTCATAATCAGACGGTTCATGTTGCCAATATCATTAGTTAGAGCTAAAAGATCTTCCTCAATGGACCACTCTTTGTCGTGGTGCTTGAGTTCCAGCTCCCTGTATGCCCTACGAATGGATCGACAGCGTTCAATTGTTTCTTTCGGAATAGCAGACATGCTTTTCTCCTTCTTTTGTCTAAATAGGTAGCTTAACGATTAAATAGGTCAAGAATATCAGCAACTCGCTCCGTCATCTCTTCAATCGTTCAGCTGCCGTCTGTTAGCAAGTACAGTTAAGACGATTTTTGCCTCAGAGCGACACCGTTGTGCAAAGAGAATATCTCCATTCTTCCTCCGCCATTGCGACAGGTTCTATCAACCAGATTTGATCAGATGTCCTCTTTTCTAGCCTCTCTGGTAAAATCTTTCACCAAATCATCCAATTTGATAGGGATCAGTTGATAGCGCTCCGCTAAATGGGCTGCGATGGTTGATTTCCCATTGCAAGGTGAACCTCCGATGAGATAAAGCATCTTCTCACCTCCTCCAAAATAAATACGACGCCCTCACAAAAGGACGTCGTAACGTGGTTCCACCTTCTTTCGTCACCAGCACAAAAAGTCTGATGACCTCAGAATGGCGATAAGGGAACCACCCTTTTATGTTTGCATAAAATTATATGAAGTAGTATCGCATCAGATCATCTATGTCCTCACAGCAACCGGACACTCTCTTAAAAATGATACCTGACAGACATGTCTCCTAATGCTAGGATATCACATTTTGTAGGTTTGTCAAGTTAATAAGGCGCGACCCGGTAGCAAACGCATAAAACGGTTATCTTTAATGCATGACACAGATGACAATAACTCCTACCTATCGCTTATCTCCAGTAAAAACGCTATATTTTTGAAAAGCCTAAACACCGAACGAGACAGAGTCTGCTATTAGACTGAAACATGGCCACACGGCTATTGTAACATTACTTGTCAGCATCAGTATCCCGTAAAGACAGATTACGCACCCTGTCGACAAAACGCTTCGGTGTTCTTAAGACTTTCACAGAAGTCTGAGCTGTTGTTTTAACAACCATAGATGGCACCCCAAAGGTGTTTCGCATTATCTTGATATGCGTATATTTTTTTTTGCCATCTATGGCAAAAGGACTGGTGTTCACTTGATAATTTTTAGAAATAATCGCATCTACATAAAGTTCATAAACTGATAAACCAAAACGTTCTGCTGATAACTCGTATAACTTCTGCTCTAAACACTCCTTGGTCATCGGTGGGGTTTCTGCAATAGCTGTGACGATTGCTTCTGCCAATTGGTCACTGCTATCATAGAGATAACCAAGCATGGGATAGTTTAAAAGATCCTGTAAATAGGAGTTCCGTTGAGCAATGATTGGTGTGCCACTGGCTAAGCTTTCTGTGTAAGTCAGTCCTTGGGTTTCACTCGTTGATGCTGACACAAGAAAGTCTGCTGCTTTATAATAATAAGCTGTCTGTTCTTGTGCAACCATTCCTGTAAAAATAACATGATTATTTAGACCTAGTTGGGCGACAAGGCTCATCAAGTCAGAAAGATAAGGACCATCTCCAACAATGACACATTTAACGTTAGGATTTTGGACAAGTACAAATGGCAATGCACGTAAAATGGCTTGAATATTTTTCTCATAAGAAATTCGAGACAAACTAAGGAGCATAGTCTCATGTGGCGCTATACCAAGTTTTTGTCTCAAATCCTCGGTATCCTCTGTGGTAATTTCCGGACGTTTATACTGCTCCAATTCGATACCTGTTGGGATGATCCGTTTAGGAATCTTAACGTTATAAGAGTTAAGAATGTTTAAAACGATACGACTGGGGCAAATAACCCCATCACAATCTCTAAGAAAATTACGCACAAAATACTTAACCATTCCGGGTCTGATAAGACGGCCTTTAGCAATGTAGTGGACATAGTCTTCATAGTGCGTATGGTAGGTGTGTACTACAGGAATCCCCAATTCTTTGGCAATCATCCAGCCAAAAATCCCCACACTAAACTCCGTCTGTGTATGAATGATGTCAAGATGGTGTTCCTTGGCAATCTTATAGGCTGAAGACAGCCCCGAATAGACAACCCTCCGCTCACTGAAAGCAACAAAAGGCACGCTAGGTAAACGGATAATCGTCGGGTCTTCATCAACACGAATCGTCTTTTCTGTTGTCGTAAAAATAAAAACCTCATGCCCTAATTTCTCAAGTTCTGTTTTCAGCGTTTTGATACTTGTCGCGACACCTGATATTTGTGGAAAATAGGTATCTGTAAAAAGGCCTACTCTCATTCTACAGCTCCATTACTTTTTGATACACAGCCGCTAATGCTTCCGCGACTACCTGAATGTCTTTTTGGGCAGCTACCTGATAACCGGCTTCTGTTTTGCTCATTTGCCCCGATAGTATCTTTTCTAAAGCACGCACAAAGCCTAGAACATCTCTGGCTAAATAGGCAGAGCTTTCATCTATCCATCCTTCATACACAGGGATGTCTCTTAGCAAAACATTTTGTCGACTAGCAAGTGCTTCTAAAACGACAATGCCTTCTGTTTCTTCATGGCTTGGGAAGAAAAAGGCATTGGCACCTGTCATGGCACCTTCATAGATATCACCCTTGATATAGCCGGGGAAAATCACATTTTGAGGATGGTCACCTTGGACAATTTTTCTGATATGGCTTGGAATGAGGTAATGGTTAATATAGCCAAACCAAATAAAAGTCACTTCCGGCATAAGTTTGGCGACCTTAACAAAATCCAAAATCCCTTTACGCTCAAAAAAGAGACCCGCAGAAATAACCACTTTATCTGATGATTTGAGGTTAAAGTGGGCACGAAAGATAGCTTCCTTACTGTCACTTTGTTGGTAACGACTGAGGTCAATGCCATTTGAAATAGCTGAGATAGGTGTCGTTATCCCGTAAGACTGAATTAGTCTCTTCGAGTAGTCCGTTGGTGTAATCAAGTAATCTGCTGCTTGATAAAAACGCATCAAATGGCGCTTGAAAAGAGGAGCAGCCATATTAGAACCAATAAAAGAATTTTCAAAGTCTTCCTTAGTTGAATGCGCATGCATAATCACTCGCTTGCCAGCTTTCTGAGACCGTCTTAATAACTGCCAACTTTTGATACCGTAAGTGTTGATATGAACAATATCATAATCATCCTGAGGATCCATAGTATAGTCAATACCAGCTATTTCAAGAGCTTTCTGCTGATGTTTAATCGCCCGACCGATACCTGATTTACTCAGTTGATCCGGCGCTTCTAAATAGAGTAATACTTTCATAAATCTTATTATAGCCTATTTAGAAAACATTTTCAGTAACAAAAACAAAAAATCAGTCCGAAGACTGATTTCTTAAGCATTTGGCAACCAAGCAGAGACTGATCCTGCTTCAGCTGGGAATCTTCCCCATCCCTGATCATCAATCACCACTTCTTGATCAGAATGCCCCAAATAATCGCTAAACACCTTTCCAGCGTGCAGAGTACCAAGTTCCATATCTTTCCAACCAGCGTCGCCATTTGACATGACAACAGCAAGTGGCTCTGGGTGCTCTTCATTGCCCAAATTCACCCAACCAATACAGTTTGGATGGTCAAAATATTCGACTTGTTCCCCATAAACATGGTGCTGGCGCAGATAAGCTAATTTGTCGATAATCTCTTTGAAAGATGGCTGCGCAAAATCGCCCTCGATACCGTAGTAGTCCCCATAAAAAAGACAAGGTTTGCCTTCTTGGCGCAGCATGATGATACTATAGGCTAGCGGTTTAAACCATTCCTCAACCGTTGATTCTAAGGACTGCCCCCTTTGAGAATCGTGATTATCCACAAACGTAACAGCAAATTCTGGCTTAGTTTTCATCAAACTACCTTCCAAAATTTGGGACAAATCAAAATTCTGACCTTCTTGGGAAGCCTGATAGAAATTCATGTGCAAGCCCACATCTACCAAGTCAAACTGAAAATCAACATCGCCCAGATAATCCATTTTTTCATCCGTATCATCTTTCCAATATTCTCCAAAAACATAGAGGTCCTCTTTGAAGTTTTCACGGACAAAACGAATAAAATCTGACATGAATTCCGAGTCTATGTGCTTAACAGCATCTAGGCGAAAACCGCCGACTTGACTGGTTTCCAAGAACCAAGCAACCCATTTTTTTAAATTCTCGACCACTTCAGGATGCCTAAAATCAACATCATTAAACATCAAGTAATCGTAGTTACCATTTTCTTCGTCAACGGTTTCTTGATTTGCCCAGCCTTTGTTGTCACCCATAACCATATAAAGCCCTGTCTCATTATGAAGGGCATCATAATCCATGCCTGAAAAATGGTACCAGTGCCATTCAAAATCATCATACTGCTTGTGTCGTCCTGGAAAGTGAAAATGAGTCCAAGCCTCGATATCGTAAGGCTCTGATATCGCTTCTTGACGATTCGTTTGGTTCATTTTCAACACTTTGAAGCGTTCTTTCTCATCACCATTAGCTTTGTGATTTAAAACCACATCAGCGATTGGCATGATCCCAGCCTCATTCAAAGCTTTGGTAGCCTGAAGATACTCTTCTTTCGTGCCATACTTGGTTGGGACCGTTTCTTTTTGGTCAAATTCTCCCAAGTCGAAAAGATCATAAACACCGTAGCCAACGTCTTCCAACCCAGTGCCTTTGAAAGCAGGTGGCATCCAGACCTTATTGACACCTAGTTTTTTTAGAGTGTCAATGTCATCTACGAGACGTTGCCAATGCTTGGCATCAGCTGGTAAATACCATTCAAAATATTGCATGAGGGTTTCATTCATCTCTATTATCTCTTTTCTTAACAAGTAATGCCCTCATTCTACCATGATTAAAGCTTGTAAGCAAAAAACACGACCAGAAAGGCCATGCTTGTTTGCTATTTGGTTGATCCGCGTTTTGTGACACCGTGATTGAGCACAATTTCTTTTTCTTCTAGCTCTTCTTTGTTCATGATCTTGGTCAACATACGCATGGCAACCGCCCCTAAGTCGTAGATTGGTTGGCTAATAGATGACAAGTTTGGGCGCGTGTATTTGACAATTTCAGAATCATTACTTGTCATGATTTCAAAGTCTTCTGGAACACGCTTACCTGCTGCAAATAAACCATTTAATAGGCCTACTGCCAGCTCATCTTCACCAACATAGGCTGCCGTTGCTCCCGAATTAATCACACGCTCCGCTAAATCAAAGCCATCTTCATAACGATATTTGGCTTCAAATACCAATCCTTCTTTATAGTCAAGATTATTAGCTTTGAGACCCGCCTTATAACCTGCTAAACGCACTTTTCCATTGATCTCATCAAGAAGTGGCCCTGATACAAAGGCAATCTTATCATGATTTTTAGCTAAATCAGACACAACTCCAGTAACTGCTTTTTCATAGTCAACATTGACACTAGGCAATTGGTGCTCTAGATCAATTGTTCCAGCAAGAACAACTGGTGTGCGAGAACGTGAAAACTCTGCACGTATTTTATCCGTCAAACGGTGCCCCATGAAAATGATACCATCAACTTGTTTTGCAAAGAGTGTATTAACGACATTAACTTCTCGGTCTTCGTCTTCATCACTAGAAGCCAAAACAATATTGTATTTGTACATTTCAGCAATATCGTCAATCCCTTTAGCTAAAAATGCAAAATAAGCATTTGAGATATTTGGAATAACAACCCCAACGGTTGTTGTTTTTTTACTGGCAAGACCACGCGCTACAGCATTTGGGCGGTAATCTAAGCGATCGATAACCTCAAGAACCTTTTGACGAGTATTTTCTTTTACGTTTTTGTTACCGTTGACAACACGACTAACGGTTGCCATCGACACTCCAGCTTCCCTGGCAACATCATAGATGGTAATAGTATCATCTGTATTCATAAAATTTCCTTTCATTTGATTTTTGTTGTTTGAAAATCACGCTTTCATCATTATACTATCATGATTTGGAAACACTTTCAAGCCTAACGTTATATTTTCTTTGATTTATTTGAGAATTCATGGAAAAATACCATAAAAACTTGATTTTTAAAATATTTTCTGAAAAAATAAGAAGCAGAAAGAAGGGATAAGATGACAAAAATTGATTTACTTTTAGAAAACTTGCTAAAACAAGATGTGACAGCTGCAGTTATTTCCGATCCTGTGACTATTAACTACCTAACAGGTTTTGCAAGCGATCCTCATGAACGTTACATGTTTTTATTTTTAATTGCAGATAAACAACCTCTGCTCTTTTTACCAGCGCTTGATGCGGTACGTGCCAACACCGAGCTAGACTTCCCAGTTGTCGGCTATCAGGATTCTGAAAACCCTTGGGATAAAATGAAGGCTGTTTTACCACAAAGTGACTTTGCTAAAGTCGCCGTCGAATTCGACAATCTGAATGTTACTAAGTTCAAAGGTCTGGAAACTGTCTTCACAGGAGTCTTTATCAATTTGACCCCACTGGTACAACAGATGCGACTGATCAAATCTCAAGATGAAATTGACAAAATGATTATTGCTGGGGAATGGGCCGACAAGGCCGTGCAAATTGGCTTTGACAATATTTCTCTGGCCAAAACTGAAACTGATATCATTGCCCAAATTGAATTTGAACTCAAAAAACAAGGCATCTCCAAAATGAGTTTTGAAACCATGGTACTCACTGGCAATAACGCTGCCAATCCACACGGTATTCCTGGAACTAACCGTATTGAAAATGACGCCTTACTCCTTTTTGACCTAGGTGTTGAAACCCTTGGTTACACTAGTGATATGACTAGAACAGTGGCTGTTGGCCAGCCTGACCAATTCAAAAAAGATATTTACAAGCTTTGTTTAGAAGCCCAATTAAAAGCTCAAGAGTTCATCAAACCTGGTGTAACAGCTGCTGAAGTGGATGCTGCCGCGCGAGATGTCATCGCAAAAGCCGGCTACGGTGAATACTTCAACCATCGTCTTGGCCATGGTCTTGGTATGGATGTGCATGAGTTTCCATCGATTATGGCGGGTAATGATATGGAAATCCAAGAGGGCATGTGTTTCTCTGTCGAACCAGGAATCTACATTCCTGGTAAAGTCGGCGTTCGTATTGAAGATTGCGGTTATGTCACAAAAAATGGCTTTGAAACCTTCACCAAAACGCCGAAAGAACTTCTCTACTTTAAAGGCTAATCGTTAATTTCATATGGGGATAGAAAAAACCAGCTAGCCTTAGGTCAGCTGGTTTTTAGTGTTTGCTTATTTGAAGTCTTAATACTTGACAATCAATATACCGATTTCACACAAAGATTTTCTAAATACAAGCAAAAATAAATTGATTACTGTTCTTTATGCAGCATATTCTATAAAATCATTGCAAATCAGGTTCTCTCTTTTCCAATAAGAATGAGTAAAATTCTTCAGTCTATATTTCATCTAAAATATCAGCTCTCCAACTTAGGTCGAAATTTCCAGATAGCTCAGCATATGATTTATCAATCGCTGTAAAAAGCCTCTTTTCAGTACTATTATTCTGAAGCATATCAAGTAATTCTTTGTTTTCAAGTGGGAATATCTTAACCAAATCAGCACTCTCATTTTTATTTGATGAACGTAATGGAACACTTGCCACAGCACGCCAAATATTGACTGTGTTATCGTCAAGCTCATCTGCAACGAATAGTGTAATCACATTTTTAGGGTATTCATCGACAGTTAGATTAGTTGCATGTCGGAGTACAGGCTCCCACTCCCCACGCTTTTGAGCCTGACTGTTCATTAGTGTCACTTCTAACATCAACGTCAAGTTTTTATAGTGAATGACAATATCACCAGTACCTCCTGCTGCATGAGAAAGAGGTCGCATATTACCATCAAGAGTCAAATTAAGACTTTTTGTAATGAAAAACTCTTCACTTGAAATATAAAACCAAGCAATAGCCACAATATATTCGTAGATTGTTGGAACTGTCGCTGCTTCAGATACTTGCGCTTTGATTTCGTTATCAGTACGAGTAGAAAAAAGTGGCAGTAGAGCGATGACTTTTTCTCGTGGAAACTCTGAGGAAATAAACTGGCGAAACTTATACTCTTTTTGTGTAGCAACAACACTTTCTATTTGAGAGGAATCTGTTACGCCAAGGTTCTCCTTGATTGAGGACAAAACTTGATTTCTATCTAAGTTTAGTATTTCGGAAATAGAAACTTCTTGATAAAAAGAATACGATAAGTCCTGTTCATAAAGTGAATATCTTTCTTCACCAGAGAACGGCATATCTGCAAAAATGATAGAAAAAATATTTTTATTAGTTGCATTCACCAATCCATTGCTAAAATCAAAAAGCCCAGATAAGTTAAACGTACGCTTAGTCATGTCCCGATATTCACGAACAATATCATCCTTTTTAGATAAGACAAATTGATTGTAAATTTGCGAATTATCTTCCCAAAGAAGGATGTTATCGAAATTAAGTTCAAGAAATTCCTGTACATTTTTAGCTTTAATGAATACACTTTTTCCGAATCCAAATGCCTTCTTAATTTTATCATCTAAACTAATTTTCATTAGCTCATTTAGCTTTTCTTGCGTTTTTTCAGATTTAAATGATAAAAGCTTCAATACGAACTCAAAGTATACATCTTGAGCAACAGATGACTTCCTGTTTACAAATAACGTATCGAATACCGTTCGGTCAAGCACCTTCTTTCCAAAAAATTCTGAGGCTGTAATATCCGTATGACTCTCTGGAAATGCCTTATCAAGAAATTCAGAAAAAATTTCTTGATTTGAAGCTACTCTACCATAGTCTTTTACAATAGCAGCAATTGTTGCATTATCAAACGTCGGTTTAATTAAATGAACTAGCGTTAAAAAATCTTGTTGAGGAATATTTTGGTAACGCTTCACGATCTCCAACGCAACACGAAATGGATAGAAATAATTCACACCATTCGAGTCATATATCCTCAACTTAAGTAATTGGCGAGTAAAAAGTAAATTTGTCAGGTCAATTCCTAATGACTTTTCAATATCATCTGCATTAAGAGTATTACCATTTAGCCAGTCAATCGCTATCTTTGAAAGCTTTCTCTTTTCATTTGTAAGTCCAATTTTAACCAAAGCATTTGTTAAAGTTCTCCCACGCTTAGCAAAGTCCTCTTCATCGTTTCTGGAAAACAAATCCGTTTTTGTCATTATTTTTTCGTAGAATTCAACCTGCGCGTCATTGTTCCATTCTGGATATTCCAGATTGGTCTGTTGGAGAAACGGTAAAAGGATTTTATAATCATCAATTAAGGTTTTTCTACGAAAACTTGTATCACCAAGATTAAATGTTTCAGCAGTATTTTTTAATTTCATTCAATAATATTCTTTCCATAATTTGTCACCAATACTTCCACCGTTTCACTATATTTAGCTTTAGACTGATAGTTACTATTGTTATAGTGGTGATTTAAAACATATAAGTTATATTTTGAAGCCCATTTCTTAAGAATTTGATTTTCTCTCCCCTTATGCAGGATGACATTTGAAAGAGCAAACTTGACTCCTCTTTCATTTGCTCTATCAAGATAATTATATAAATCAATTTCGTCATTTTCTGACCATCCACCATTTTCATTATAGGCAGCCGTGGTGATGAGGTATGGTGGATCAGCATATATGAAATCTCCTGTATCCACTTCAACTTCTCTAAAGTCAAGTGATGAAAATTTTATCTTGTCATTTTTTATTGCGTTAGCAAACCTACGAAGTTTTTTTTCCATCTTCCTGTTAAAATCACGTTTCCCTACTGGTAAATTGTACTCACCCTTTAAGTTATATCGGATCTGATTGTTAAAACCAAAAACTACTAATAAATAGAATAATACCGATGTTGGATGATTGTTATAATCTGTTCTTAATCTTAAAAACTTCTCCTTATTATATGCTCCTAAACCACTAGTACTATTTGCTGAATAAAACTCATATCCATTTTTCTTGGTATTTGAGAGTCCGTAGTCCTGTATTTTATCTTCAACTTCACTAATAAAGTTATCAATGTCGGATTTTGAGATATCTCTAAAGAATTCAATTACATGATTTTCAATATCATTTACAAGGTACTCACGTGCTTTTTCCTGCTTAAGTAAATTCACTGTTACACTTCCGCCACCAGCAAATAAATCAATGAATCTAGAGTAGGTAGTTGGAAAAAGTGGTTTCAATTGTGGTAATAACTTTTGTTTACCACCAGTATAATTCAAAGCAGAGGGAATTATTTCATTCTCAATTTCACAAAGGTAGAGTAATTCTTTATGATTATCAATTTTAGATTTTCCTGTTGTGAAAGCGTTAAAATCTGTCTCGAAAACGGTCACTTTCCCTCTTTTTTCAAGACTGGAAATAATTTCTTCATTCGATATTTTTGCATTTGAACGTGAGTTTCCTTTTTGAGCCATGTTATTATATGAAACTAGAATATATCGCGCGTCTATGTGCTGGATTAAATCATCAAAAGCCTGAGGCGCTTTAGTCTTAGTATAATCAGAAGACTTTTCAGAACGATTCACAGCCTTCATAGTCACTCCCTCAACGGCAGGCTTCTTCCAATCCATAACGTTTTCTAACACATGGTAGGCGCTTTCGTATCCTCTAGAATTATATGGGGTATCAATATAAACCAAGTCCGCTTTTATTTTTCTCACCAACTTATTAGCATCCTCATTATATAGTTCATTTTTTGAGTTTTCATTAAATTCTGGAACTTTTAACAAAATTGGTTTTAGGCTATCCATCTGTTTTCGATAGGCATCAAAGTGTCCCACCGTATTTGCAACTTTATCCATTGCATAGAGTAATGAAGTTAGTAAAAATGACTTTTCTCGGTCATTTAGTTCTTCATATTCTTCAATTGCTTCCCGGATGGCATCTATCTTTTCAGCATTCTCTATAGAGAAATAACGATTACCAAAATTTTCGGAAACATATCCTGAAATACCGGTAAGCTGATTCAATTCTTCTATCTTGCGTTTAATTTTTTTTTCATCTACTAGTTCATTACCAAACCAAGTTTGATACGATATATAGTTACTTGTAAGGATATCATTAACTATCACTCGTTTTCCTTGCTTGTTAAACATATCCGCTACAACACCTGTTCCTCCAAAAATATCAGCAACTATCTTCACCTTAGTAGTATTATTTTTTACAACACTATCAATGAAACCAAGCATTTTTTGTTTGCTTCCTAGGTATCTTCTATTATTTATACGAAGCGGTTCCTTTTCCATTTCAAAGAGTTTAAGTTGCTCCGAAGTACCCTGAGCAACTTTTTTGGCGACTATTTCTACCTGTTCCAAGGTCCAGACATTTTGGTGACCTCTTTTTTCAGCTGGGGCAGGAATTTCATTCTTACGAACCCAGTTATTCAGAGTTTGCCTTGTAATATTAAATTTATTTGTTATTTCTTGTGTAGTCATCATTTAGGCATCACTCTCCTTTTACAATTAAATCTATTTTACCATACATCTTAGAATAAATGTTTCTATCTTTACGGATTTCTTTCATTCAATTTCTGCATGGAACATTTTTCTTATTCATAATGAATATATTCTTTTTTGTATTACTTGATAAAAATCACAAAGTTAAAGGTATTTTGTTCGTGATCCAGGCATTGTATGTAACAAGTATAAAACATCATCAATTAAGATTGATTTCTGAATGGCAATGATTTGTTTTTTAATTATTGGACTCTTTTTGTCTCACTTGTAGCGATAATTAACATTTTCTCTATACTCCCTCCCACATACAGTAGTATCTAGAGCACCTTCACAGTCACTGTTATATCCTGCTTTAGATTTCTATATTCAGGCAAACCATCCGAATTAATTATAACTGTATTGAAGTAGTTGAAATTCAAAGTAACTAAAAAAGCAGGTCCCCATATCTAAATTTGAGATACCTGCTTGATTTTTCAAGAAATAAAATTTCTAATCAAGTCACCTTAGATCGGCTGGTTTTTGCTTATTTAAGAAAGCTTATAGATGTTGATAACCCTTTCGATCTGCTTAATCTCATCTGATTACCCTCCCACTTTCGATAAAACTTATAATAAGTAGTCTTCTGCCAGTTTGCGGTCTGACTCACGTATCAAGATATCAATGGTATTTCCAAGATATAATTTTGTGGAACCTGAAACGAGCTCACTTTTACCGTTAACCGCTTGATTAGTGATTAGAATTTGTCTAGGCAACTCCAGCTCAAACACTTGCTTTCCTGCAATTTTTTCAGTAACTGGCCATTGCAATAACATCAACTTTTCAGATGTTTCCACATCTTTACCAACTAATAATTTTTCTAACATGGCTTCATAAATGGGTGCCCCCTTAAGAAGATCCATTACTGTATAAGAAGCCAAGGTCACAACAGCTAGGGGCATGAGTTGTGATAGATTACCAACCATCTCACAGACCAGAACGATAGCTGTCAACGGTGCTTTGGATACAGCCCCAAAATAAGCACACATGCCTGCGATCACAAAAAGGCTAAACTGACTAGACTCAATAGCCCCTAACCACAAAGCAAAAGCACCAAAGATTGCTCCAGATAAGGCGCCTAAAGACAAAATCGGCAGAAAAATACCTCCAGGAACACCACTGCCATAACATATCATACAGTAAACAAAACGAATGACAAACCACGCCAAAAAGACACCAATGCGAGGTTCTAGGTTTGGTAAGGAAACAATGATATCATGCCCGCCGCCAACAAGTACTGGGAGGTAATAGGCTAGCGGCATGACCATGATCAGGGGAATAAGACTGTAATAAGTAGGTGATAAGTGCAGCACACTTCCCAAACGCTGATAAAACTCCCCCATCATCAGAATGATTTTTTCATAAGTATAGGCTAATCCCCCGAAAAGTAAGCCCATGAGTACATAGACCCAGTAGCGTGTCAATGGCAATTGGCCTAAATTGGTTGCTAAATCAAGTACAGGAGCCATACCAAAAACACGTTTTGAAACTAGATCCGCGGTTAGGCTAGCTGCTAAAGTGGTGATCCAAACGGTTCTAGAAAAGTGATGATAAACTTCTTCAACAACAAATAACAAACCAGCAATAGGTGCTCCAAAAGCAGCTGCAATACCTGCTGCTGAACCACTAGCAATCAAAGTTTTTTCACCAAATGACGTCAACCTCAGCCGCTCAGCAACCCCTTTTCCAACCATAGCACCTAGTTGAATACTCGGACCTTCTCTCCCTAATAACATGCCACTTGAAATCGTCAAGATCCCTGCTAGAAATTTTTTCCAAAGAACAGACCACCAGTCCAAATGCATGAAACCTTTTAATTCTGCCTCGATTTGTGGGATACCAGATCCTTTGATATGAGGTTCAGTTGCCATCAAATGACCAACCAAGACAAGGATCAAAAGATAAGTTAGGGCAATTCCCCCTAAATAAACCGGAGACTGACGCGCTAAAGCATAGAGCGACAAGATACCTTCAGATAATTCTTGAATGCAAAAACGAAACAAGCTAACAACACTTCCTGCAAGGAGACCAACCAAAATACCTCTGAAAACAAGAAATAAAATGGATTCGGATAGGAAGGTCATCGCTTTTTGATGTTGATTCATTGCGCCTCCTCAAAAATAAGATAAGTCTATCTTACCACTTCAATCTTCTCCTTCGCAAGTTGACTTGGCATAGTCAGAACGTCTAAAAATTGTTATAATATACAGAAATGAAAGGGGAGCCTATGGAAAATCACATGATTCGTCAACAACTGCAAACCGCTTATCAGAATCGCGTTGCTATGCGTGTCTACCAAGATAAAAAAATTCCTCAAGAAGATGTCGATACTATCTTGGATGCTGCCTGGCTGAGCCCATCATCCATCGGACTTGAGGGATGGCGATTTGTCCTTTTGGAAAATACAGCCGTTAAAGAGGCCATCAAAGCTGTTTCATGGGGGGCAAAATCGCAGTTGGAAACTGCTAGCCACTTTATCCTTCTCATTGCTGAAAAAAATGCCCGTTATGATAGCCAATCCGTTTATGATAGTCTAGTACGCCGTGGCATCACCGATCCTGACGCCATTGAAGCCCGACTAAAACAGTATCAGATTTTCCAAGAGTCCGATATAGAAATAGCTGATGACGAGCGGCGATTGTGGGATTGGACAGCTAAACAAACCTATATTGCACTTGGCAACATGATGTTATCTGCTGCACTCTTGGGCATTGACTCTTGCCCTATTGAAGGTTTCCCATACAACAAGGTAAATCACATACTCGCTGAATATCAGGTTATCGACCTTGAAAAAGAGGGAATTGCCACCATGCTAGCCCTCGGCTACCGCCGTGAAGATCCTAAACATGCTCGAAATCGGAAGGCGCGTGACAAAGTCATTTCAACCTTTGAATGAAAATAGACTTGGAAAAAGTCACTATAATCGAAAAAGACTAGACTTTTTGTTAAAATAGACTTTACTAATTATGATTAATGCTTTATTCAGAAAAGGAGATACTAATGAAACCCTTACATACCTGTGTTCGTGTCAAAGACCTTGAAGCTTCGCTAATTTTCTATAAAGAGGCCTTATCGCTCAAGGAAGATCGTCGTCTTGATTTTCCAGATCAAGAGTTCACTATCGTTTACCTCCGTGCCGAAGGATATGACTACGAAGTGGAATTGACTTACAACTATGGTCATGGTGCTTATGAACTTGGTGATGGCTACGGCCACATCGCACTTGGCGTTGAAGACCTAGAAGCTAGTCACAAAGCACATAAAGAAGCTGGCTACCCTGTGACAGATATCAAAGGTTTGCCAAATCAAAAACCAATGTTTTACTTCATCACAGATCCCGACGGCTACAAGATCGAAATCATTAGCCTCCCAGTCTTTGAGGGACATGATTAAGAAAAAGCCACACTCTCAGCAATAAAAAACGGCCTAGATGCTACGTCTGAAGAAACGTTGCGTCTAGGTCGTTTTATAACACTCAAAGTTTGGGATTACCCTCTAAGGTAACATGGGTTACAAGTCACTCAAATCTGCTCCGTTTGTCGCAATAACGCGTTGGTACCAATAAAAGGAATCTTTACGGTAACGCTTGAGGCTTTTAAGATCAAATTCGTCACGGTCTACATAGATAAAGCCATAACGTTTCTTGATATCTTCGTGGGTTGAAATAAGATCGATAGCTGACCAAGGGTTGTAACCCATCATGTCGACACCATCAGAAATCGCTAACTGAATTTGCTCGATGTGGTCTTGTAGATACTTGATCCGGTAAGTATCATGAATCTTGCCATCCTCTGTCAAGGTGTCATAGGCACCAAGACCGTTTTCCGTTACTAATAGCGGTAGACGGTAACGGCTGTACATTTCTCGTACAGTTGCTCGGAAGCCCATTGGGTCAATTTCCCAACCAAACTCTGTCTTAGGAAGGTTTGAATTATCAACTGTTCTAAAGACATTGGCAACGCCCTGTTTAGATTGTTGATCGGCATGTGTTGTGAACTCACTTTCAGTCCCATCTGAGGCTGCAGCTGTTGCCGTGTTATAGTAGTTAAAGCCAATAAAATCAGGTTTGCCCGCTTTCATGATCGCTAGATCTTCTTCTGTCACTTCTGGTGTGGCATCATATTCTTCCAAATAGGACCAGACAAGATTGTTATAAACGCCATAAACAGCTGCATCTAAGTAGAGCCAATTACGAATGGCATTGAAGTTTTGTGAAGCAAGGACGTCTTCTGGTTTTGATGATGCCGCGTAGACGAATGAAATATTTGGTGCAGGACCAATTTTGGCTTCTGGAAGCATGTCATGACACAGCTGCATCGCCTTGGCTTGTGCTACTAATTGATGGTGATTCTGTTTGTAGATTTCTCGTGTCAGATTATCAGTCCCTTCTGGAACATGAAGGGTACCAATAACCGGACCGACTAAAGTTAACATATTTTGCTCATTGATTGTGAGCCAGTATTTGACACGATCACCAAAGTTTTCAAATAAGACTTTGGCAAAATCCGCAAACCAATCAATGGACTCACGGTTTGACCAAGAACCACGTTCGTCCAACTTAGCTGGCATATCAAAGTGGAACATGGTTACAATTGGTTCAATGTCATATTTCAAACATTCATCAATGAGATTGTTGTAAAAAGCAATCCCTTGTGGGTTCACTTCACCAGTGCCTTCTGGTAGGATGCGCGTCCAAGAAATCGAAAAACGGTAAGATTTAAAACCCATCTCTGCCATGAGAGCAATATCTTCTTTATAGTGATGATAATGATCGACAGAGACAGATAAATCTGACGTGCCTTCTGGGATTTCCTTAACGTCTTGGCATGATGGCCCTTTACCATCTTCTAGCGCAGCCCCTTCAACTTGATAGGCTGATGTGGAGGCTCCCCAAAAGAAATTTTCTGGAAAGGGTTTGAGTGTTTTGTGACGCATAATCTCTCCTTTTTATGGTTATTTTATCACCTTTAGTATAGCGTTTTCATTTCAATAAAGATAATGCTTTTCTAGGACATCATAATACTATCCTAGGAATCTTACCTTGCTTATTAAGTAACTAGCTGCTAATGATTGTCTCACCATCATCATGCTCTACCAGTCCTATTGGTAAAGGTTGGCCCCATTTATGGCGATAAAAAACTAACTTTGAGCGCACACTGGGTGAAATTAGCGAGAACATGCCTCAAAATGCTTATTTATTTACCAACAATCGCAGTGCTCCTATTGCCCCTTACTTTAAAACCATCTTCCTCCTTCCAGATAAAACCTTCTCCAACAATACTGTCATTGATTCACAGGCCTATCCTGTGATTCTGACAGAAATCATATTAAATCTGCTTCATCATTACCCTAAACCTTGAATTTTGTAAGCGCTTTTTATAAAATATAAGATATCTTAACATGATGAGGTAATCTAATGACAATTCATAAAACCAGTCTCCAAACATCCCAGGGAGAAATCAGCGTATTGACACTTCAAAACAACAACGGGACACGCGCTACGGTAACTAATCTTGGTGCCAGCTTACTAGAACTTTGGGTATCAGACTCGAGCGGCCATTATCATGATGTGGTATTGGGCTTTAACGATATTGAAGCCTACCTGACCAATACCGATACCTATTTTGGAGCTACCGTTGGTCGAAATGCAAACCGAACAGAAAAAGGACAGATCACCTTAAATGGGCAAGTTTATCAATTGCCTCAAAATGAAGGTGAAAAGAATCTCCACAGTGGTCCTGATGGTTATCAGCTCAGGATATGGCAGGTTGAACAAATCGATGACCACAACAATCGTCTGATTTTCAAGTTGCATAGCCCAGATGGGGACCAAGGTTTTCCTGGTAACCTCGATATGACGGCTACCTATACCTTAAGCGAGGATGATCAGCTCACCATTTCCTATCAAGGTAAAGCCGACCAAGATACGATTTTCAACCCGACCAATCACACTTACTTCAACCTTAACGGCCATAATGCTGGTCACATTGAAGACCATCAATTACAGATCAATGCGGATTATATGGTTCCTATCAATGAGGATGCTATCCCTCTTGGGGAAAAACGAGCAGTTGCGGATAGTCCTTTTGATTTTAGGCAAATCAAAACCATTGGCCAAGATATTCATTCCCAAGATCATCAAATTCAAGTTGCCAATGGCTATGATCACACCTGGCTAAAGAAAGACACCACTACTGATGTGCCGATTGTTACGTTAATCGGTAACCAAACCGGTATCACTCTGACCCTTTCAAGCAACCTACCGGGTGTCCAGGTCTATACCGGTAACTTTATCAAAGACCAAAAAGGCAAAGAAGATACCCTCTATCAAGCACGAACAGGAGTTGCATTGGAGACTCAGTATGTCCCAAATGCTATCAATATGACTGTATTTGAGAAGCCAATTTTGAAAAAAGGCCAAACCAAAACCTACACGACAAACTTTAAGTTTTCTACTCTTTAGCCTAAAGCTAGTGGTAAAAAGGCTGATGATTTTAAAAGAGATCTTCACCGCGCTCTTAACTTTAACAAGAGAATTGATAAAAGCTTTAACTATCAAAGCAGTATATGCCTCATGATACGATCGCTCATTTATAGCTGAGACTTGAGTCCAGCTTTTTTATTTGTAGCTGATAAGCCAGTCACTCCTCCTCTATAGGACATCTATCTCATTTGCCCATCCACGTGAGGCAAACACCCATTCCTTCTATGTAACTTCCTATTGCAAATACCAACATAGTGGCAAATTTTGACGTAACAAAAAGTGGTTGACCTAATCAACCACTTCGTCTTTTTGTGTTTATTTTGGTGTGTAAACCAAGTGTTCGTTTAAGAAGGTGGTAAAACCAAGTTCGCTAAGCTCACGACCATAGCCAGAGTTTTTAATGCCCCCAAATGGGAGTTCTGGAAGAGTTGCCCAACCAGAATTGATAAAGCTCATACCTGTTTCAACTTGAACTGCCACACATTCTGCATGCTCTTGGCTACTTGAAAAGACGGTTCCACCAAGTCCATAACTAGAATCATTAGCCAATTCAATAGCTTCTTCATCACTATCCACCTTGTAGATAGAGGCTACTGGACCAAAGATTTCTTGATTGTAGATTGGGTTTTCCTTAGTGATATTAGTCAAAACCGTTGGCATGACAAAGTTGCCAGGATGGTCAATAGGTTCATTACCGTAAGCGACTGTTGCTCCATTATCGACTGCTAATTGGATTTGTTTTAGAACATCCTCTTTAGCACTAGCGGAAGACAATGGTGCTAGAGTGGTTGCTTCATCCATTGGATCTCCCCACTTAGCTGTCTTAAAGGTCTCCACAACCATATCCACAAATTTATCATAATTAGCTTGACCAACAACAATAAAGCGTTTAGATGAGGTACATACTTGCCCCGCATTATAAAGACGAGCAAAGAAAATGATCTCTTTCAAGGCTTCAAAGTCAGCGTCCTCGAGGATAAGGAAGGCGTCATTCCCACCCAGTTCAAGTGATGATTTTTTGAGGTTACGACCTGCCACCTCAGCTACAGAGGCACCACCACGTTCAGAACCTGTCAAACAAACACCTGCGACACGTTTGTCTGCAATAATGACATTGACTTGATCGTAGGAAACAAAGAGATTTTTGAAACTACCTTCTGGAGCACCAGCCTCACGGACAAGGTCTTCAAAAGCTTGCGCCGAAGTCGGGCAATTTGAAGCGTGCTTCAAGACCATTGGATTGCCACCGATGAAGTTTGGCGCAAACACGCGCATGATTTGATAGAATGGAAAATTCCAAGGCTCAACAGCTAAAATCACACCTGTTGACTGCTTAAGATAATAAGCATCTCCAGTATCTGTTTCTAGTGGCACAGGTTTTAGGAAATCATCCGCCTTATTAGCATAGTAATCCGCAATATCAGCACAGAGATCGACTTCTCCCAGTGCTTCTGTAAAGAGCTTACCCATATCCTTAGTCATGGCTTCAGCATACTTATCACGATCTCTTCGGAGCAATTCTGCCACCTTATGCAGTTGCGTTTTACGTGCCTCTAAGTCATTATCACGACGCCAAGCTTTGTACAGTTGATGTCCTGTTTCCAGAGCATTTTCCACATCAGCATCAGATGCATTATCGTACTCTTTTAAAACGTCATTTGTGTAGGGATAAATGGTTTTATATGCCATAACAATCTTCCTCCTTCATTATTACTAACTATTATAAGACTAATAGAAAGCGTTTGCAAGTTAAAGGTGGCTTACTAGGTCAGTTAGTTTATAGAATGGCCTCTTGCAAACTCACACATCTCTATCATGACTTGGTGATTTTGCTCTTTTTTTAAAACTATTCAGCGTCAAGCCTTGAAATGGATGCTGCAAACTGAGGCAAGTAATCACGATGAGCTAGCAGCATCTCCTGTAAGAGAGCTTCTGTTTGGTTATCATGCGGAATCAAGGGATTGAGCATAAAAGCTTGTAAGGCAGTATGGTAGTCACCCGACATGGCCGCTTCTACAGTCACCAACTCCATTTGTTTCATCTGTTGCAAGTAGCCTTTAACAAACTCTGGTACTTTTGGTGTCGCGAGTGGCAGGGCGCCTTGTGAGGTGATAAGGGAGGAGACTTCAACCACACAGTTTTCAGGCAAGAATGGTATAACGCCGTGATTTACTGTGGAAACGGTCAATTCTTGATGGGTGTCATTAAAAATAGCCACAATAATTTGACAAGCAATATCACTGTAATATGCGCCACCTCTTTGTTCCAATTGCTTCGGCTTCTCTTTTAAGTTTGGATCTTTATAACGGTCAAAAAGCTCTTTCTCCACTTTTTTGACAACAGCCGATCGGACATGTCCTTCCTGATATTGCTGGATAGCATCAGCCAACATCTCCTTTTCCACAAAATAATAGCGATGATAGTCGCAAGGTAGCAAATGGAGTGAACGCAAAAAGCTAATAGGATAGTCCAGGTCCGTAATGTTTTTAACAACATCTGGATCCTCTGCCTTTAAATCACCATAAAAGCGTTCAATCACCTCATCCGTACGATTATGCCCCTTCTTATCCCAAACTTCATGAAAATGAAAATGGTTCAATCCCACATGACGCAAGGTAATGTCACTGTCCCTTAAACCAAGTGTTTTGGCAGCAGCCTTATGTTGACCAATAGGAATATTGCACAGGCCAATAGTCTTTGCCCATCCCAAGCGGTTGATCAAGGCCTCTGTGACCATGCCAGCAGGATTTGTAAAATTAATTAGCCAGGCATCTGGGCACAGCCGTTTCATATCATCAACAATCGGTTTATATGCTTCAATGGTGCGAAAGGCTTTAAAAATACCGCCAGCACCATTGGTTTCTTTCCCTAATACCCCATGCGAAAGAGGGATTGTCTCGTCAAGATACCTAGCACCCAAACCACCCACACGAAATTGTGACGTGACAAAATCCGCATCTCTTAAAGCTTCTTGACGGTCTAACGTCGCCTTGATCGTCCAATCTAGCCCAGCTTTTGTTACCATACGCTGAGCTAAAGCAACAACTATCTCCAGTTTTTCTTGACCTTCTGGAATATCGACAAACCACCATTCTGAGATGGGCAATTCTTTTGAACGAAGGATCATTCCTTCTACTAATTCTGGCGTGTAACTCGATCCACCACCTATTGTAACCAGTTTTACGGTTTTCATAAACACCTCCTGTATCCGCTTACTTTTTACTATAAGTATACCAAAAGAGGTTGCCCATCCCCTAATGAACTTTTTCCGCTTTAAAAAGGAAAAAAGAAAATCTTCAGCTCAAAACTGAAGACTCAAAACGTAGACAAACCACATTTGGGAAAATTAAAGTTAGTAGCTCTGCAGAAACAAGCGAGCGAAGTCAGTCCTAAACCGAGACTTTCCGCTGTGATGAAAATGCTTGAAACGTTGACGTTTCAGGTGTTCGGAGTATTTCGGTCTAAAAAGGTCTGGGAGACCTTTTTAGGTTGTCGTATGGAAACAAGAAAGCGACAAAAGGCTCAAGAGATATTGGAGGGAAGGCAAACTTCCCTTATCTGCTACCTCCAATAGTCACTCTCCCGACTATTGGATCTGTCCGACATCACCTTAGAAAAGTCTGAAAAGGACTTTGTCTACAAACTCAATCTTCAGCTCAAAACTGAAGACTTTTAAACGAAATGGTATTACCGTTGATTCATGCTTTTCATGACACGCTTGATGTCACGGTCTTGTTCGCGGCGCTTGATGCTTTCGCGTTTGTCATAATCGTGTTTCCCTTTGGCTAGTCCCAGTAGGATTTTAGCAAAGCCATTTTTGAGGTAAACCTTCAAGGGAACTAGTGTCATACCACTACCTTTTAACTCATTGGCAAGGCGGTCGATTTCACGTTTTTTGAGCAAAAGCTTGCGTGTGCGTTCGGGGTCCTGATTCCAGATATTTCCTTGCTCAAAGGGGGCAATATGAACGTTAACCAACCAGGCTTCCCCATTTTTGATTTGGGCAAAACCATCTTTGAGTTGAATCCTGGCAGCACGAACCGATTTGATTTCAGTTCCTGTCAAGACAATTCCTGCTTCAATCGTATCGACAATAGTATAATCATGTCTTGCCTTCTTATTTTGGGCTAAGACATTGGAGTCTGTACCTTTTGACATGGAATCCTCCTATTTACGTTTTTTAGATGCTTGCGACTTCTTAGCCGCTTTCTTATAAAAAGGGTTCTTATCTTTTCTGCCTTTGTTAGACTGACTGCCTTTGTTACCAGATTTGGATTTTTCACCACGATAAGAACCTTTACCTACCTTATCATCTAATTCTCGACGATCCTTATCAAATCGGCGACTACGTCCTCGTTCTTGGCGGTCTGATTTAGCAACTTTTTCAACGACATCATAGTCACTTGGCAAGTATTCAAAGTCAATATCGCCCGTTTCCTTATCAGCACGCGTTAGCTTGATACGGATTGGTTGACCAACCTTGAAGACCTTGCCTGATTTTTCCCCTTGAAGAGACATGGTACGCTCGTTATAGTTATAAAACTCAGGTAGAGTGGTCACATGTATCAACCCTTCAATGGTATTTGGCAACTCTACAAAGAGGCCGAATTTGACCACAGAAGCGACAACACCTTCAAACTCTTCACCCACATACTCTTCCATGTACTCAGCTTTCTTCATGGCTTCTACCACGCGCTCGGCATCAATGGCACGACGTTCCAATTGTGAGGATGATGTAGCTAGTTCTGGAACAACACTAGCAAAATGGTCTTGCCTTTCAGCTGTGGCACCCTTAGCGTACTCACGAATCATGCGATGAACTAAGAGGTCAGGGTAACGCCGAATCGGACTGGTAAAGTGTGTGTAGAACTCGGCAGCTAAGCCATAATGACCATGATTATGCTCTGAATAGCGTGCCTGCTGCATAGATCGCAACAACATCATGCTAAGAACTTCTGAACCAGGTTGCCCTTCTATTTTTGCCATAAAATCCTGTAAGGCAGATTGGGTGATTTTAGAAGCTGTCCCTTGAATTTGAACCCCAAAGACACTAGCATAATCAATGAATTTTTGTAATTTTTCAACCTTAGGCTCTTCGTGAATGCGGTAGATAAAAGGCAAGTCTTTGCGAGCAAAATGCTCCGCCACACATTCATTGGCTGCTAGCATAAAGGACTCAATCATCCGCTCAGCAATGCCACGTTCACGAACGACGATATCGACAGGTAGCCCCTTATCATTAACGATAATTTTAGCTTCTGACGTGTCAAAATTAAGGGCACCACGACGCACACGCATGTCCTCTAAAATCTTGTGAAGAGCTGCCATATCCTGTACTGAATCCACAATAGACTTGTACTTGTCTAAAATCTCCTGATTGCCAGCCAGCATCTCATTGACATCGCTGTAGGTCATACGATAAGTCGTATTAATAACAGATTGGCAGATTTGATAATCAACCACTTTCCCTTGCGGATTGATTTCCATGATAGCCGATTGGGTCAAACGGTCAACATTGGGATTGAGGGAACAAATCCCGTTAGACAAGCGTTCTGGCAACATTGGCACTACACGATCTGTCACGTAAACTGATGTCCCGCGGGTAACAGCTTCGCGGTTAAGAGCAGAGCCTTCTGTCACATAGTAGGAAACATCTGCGATATGCACACCGAGTTCAAAGTTTCCGTTTTCTAAACGTTTGATGTGCACGGCATCATCCAAGTCCTTGGCATCAGCCCCGTCGATAGTAAACGTAATTTCCTGACGGAGGTCCACACGACCCACCAAGTCCTTGGCACTTGGCGCATCTGGTACGGCATTGGCTTCTGCTATAACATCTTCTGGAAATTCTGACACGATATCCATGGATTCCAAGACCTCAAGAACGTCAATGCCAACATCTCCTTGATGGCCAACAATATCACGAACATGACCAACGAAATAATCGTGACCACGAGTTGGATACTTCTCAATCTCGACCTTAATAATCTCAGTTCCATCAAGTAGCACAGGCTCCTTTTTGATGTAGATTTTCTGTTGAATCTTCTGATTTTTAGAGGTCATGTAGCCCGCATATTTGGGCTTCGCATCATCTAAGACAAACTTACCCACCACGGTTTTCAGGGCATGATCAACAATCTTGACCACACGGGCTTCAGCCGCTGTCCCCTTAAGGCGATCAGCTGGCTTCTTGATGACTACTTCTACTGTATCTCCGTCAATGGCATGCCCCACATCATTACGTCCGATAAACATGTCATCTTCATTTTCATCAACAAACAGAAAGCCAAACCCTGCCTTATTGGCACGAAAAATCCCTTGAACAGTGATTTGCTCTTTCTTTTCTTGTGGTTTTCGGAGCGAGATCATGCCATCGTCATTAAAACGAAGCTCTCGCTTACTTTCCATTTTGGAAATTTCTTTAATCAGAAGTGGGAATTTCTTAGCACCTGCCATATCTAAGCTGGCTGCTAAGTCATTAATATTTGACTTCCCATGCTCCTCTAAATACTGTAAAATCTTTTCTTTCATAGTTTCCTTAATTTATAAATTGATACATTGTCAGTTTGTTGACGATTTAAAAAAGAGCCTGACGATTGTCACGGCCCACTTTAACGACTTGATAATAAAACAAGTAAAAATGCAATTAATAGCCAAAAGAAGACAAGAACACCTGTGAAGCGTTGCATAAAGGCCTCAAAACCTCGAGCTTTTGTTCGTTCAAACAGGGCTTCTGAACCACCACTATCAAATACATTGCTCCCCGGATTCTTTTGTGGTTGCATGAAAATGGCAATCACCAAAATAACGGATATCACTAAGAGTGCTGTCAAAAGCAAGTTATACATCTGTTTCCTCCAATACTGTCCTTACAAGATTACCATATTTTCCTTTAAGATTCAAGGTGTAAGGTCACTTTCCGTTCTTTTGGACAGTATTTAGGGACCTTTATTTTTTCTGGATGTGTGATCTTATTTTTACTGGTCAAATAGTTCTTACTGCCACATTCACTACATTTTAAATTAATCTTAATGCGCACTTAAATTTCCTTTTTCCTGAGATAATGCCTAAAATTAATAAGGCTCCATATAAAATTAAAAAAGACAATGGCACTAGTCACATAAAACACCGACTGATAGCCTATTCCTGCAGCGACTGCTGAACCAACAAAGGGCCCTATGACCTGTCCAAAATTGGTAAACATCTGGTTATAGGCAAACACCCGCGATATGCCTACTTTTGGGGTTAATCGTGTCAAAAGGGCATTGACACTAGCATTAGCGCTCCCGTTCCAAAACCAAAGAGAAAGCGCCAAATGCCAAGCTCCAGACTGGTTTCAGACCTGGCTAGGAAAAGATAAATGACCCCACAATAAAGCAAAGCTAGTAAAATCAGGCGATGATTTCCCATACGATCCCCCATTTTCCCGAGACGTGAGCTGGAAATCATACTAGAAAAGCCCATGGCTGAAACGATAGCACCTGATACAAACATCAAATTCTCTGTCTGACCCAAATGTCTAATATATAAGGTCAAGATTGGGGAAACCGATTGGGCAGAGATCTGAATGATCATACTGGTTACAAACAAGTCTATGAGCATC
This sequence comes from Streptococcus hyovaginalis DSM 12219, assembly GCF_000420785.1. Taxonomy (GTDB): domain Bacteria; phylum Bacillota; class Bacilli; order Lactobacillales; family Streptococcaceae; genus Streptococcus; species Streptococcus hyovaginalis. The sequence continues at coordinate 58,222 of NZ_ATVP01000006.1, forward strand.
TGCCTGTCCTTAATCCGATCAAATAGCTCCTTTGTTGAGCAGGTATCTATTTTAGCAACCGGTCGAAAATCTTCTTCGATCATAAACGGAGTCAGGATCGAAACGATCAGCAAAAGAAAGCCTACCAACAAGAAAACATTGCGGATACCGATCATTTCTGCAACAAAGCCACCAAACAAAGGTCCTATCAAACTACCGCCGATCACCCCTGTTGCTAAAGTGCCTAAGGCGTAACCTGTTTTGTCCTGAGGAACCTGTGACGCAATGAGGGCATTGGAATTAGGAATGTAGCCCGCAAAGATACCATTTAAGAGGCGTAATGCCAAAAGCCAAAAAAACATTGGGGACAAAGGCTAAACCACCCATGGTTAGGGTCATGACAAAGCTGGCCCGTATCATCATAGGCTTTCTCCCATAGCGGTCGGCTAGCCTTCCCCACATGGGTGCAAATATTCCCGAAGCTAAGGCTGATAAGAAAATCGCCAAACCAGAGTAAAGCTCAACCAAACCAGCTCGTGTCCCCAGCTGTTCAACGTAGAGAGGCATGAAGGGCATAACAAGCGAAAAGCTTGCTCCAGTAAGAAAAACTACCGAACCAAGCTATCTTGAGATTCTTTTTCCAATCAATTTCTATAGGAATCGGCATCATCTTCTTTCTAGTGTCACAATGCTCACTATTATACCACATTTAACCATAAAAAACGATTCTCCTGACATTCTTCTCACGATTTTAAACTCCCCGTTTACTAACGCTTCCGAAGACTGCCTAAAATCCCACGCACCAACTCGCGACTGACCGTTCTAATGGCTGAATTAACAAAAATATCTCTCGCTTTTTCAAACTCAGACTTAGGCTTTCTGGCCTGGCGTCGAGCTTCCTTTTCAACTTCTTTAGCGGCCTTTTCATCGGCTTTTTTTTGTTCATCTGCCGCTGTTTGGGAGAGTTCCTTTTCAAGTTTTACCGCTAGCAGTTCATGAGCCGATTCGCGATCAACAGCCTCTGCATACTTATCATAGAGTGGTGACTGGTTAATCAGTGCTTGGGTCTCCATAGCTGATAGGGGTTCAAAGCTGGATTGTGGCGGCATAATAAAGGCGCGTTCGACAACTGCCGGCTGAGTCTCTGGTGTCAAAAAGGAAATCAGAGCTTCTCCGACTTCAAGAGTGGTAATAGCTTCTGCGATATCGATCTCTGGATTTTGCCTAAAGGTATCAGCCACTGTTTTAACAGCCTTAATCTCCTTAGGCGTATAGGCGCGAAGGGCGTGCTGCACACGATTTCCCAATTGCGCTAGAATAGATTCCGGCAAATCTAAAGGATTTTGAGTGATAAAGAAAATCCCAACCCCCTTTGAACGGATCAAACGTACCATTTGTTCAATCTTTTCCACAAAAGCTTTGGGTGCGTCTTTGAATAAGAGATGTGCTTCATCAAAGAAGAACACAAACTTGGGTTTATCCAGATCGCCAACTTCAGGTAGCGTCTCATAAAGTTCAGACAAGAACCACATCAGAAAAGTAGCGTAAAGCGTTGGTGACTGAAAAAGCTTAGTAGCGTTCAGAATATTAACCATTCCCTGATTTTCACCATCAACTACCATAAAATCAGCTAATTCCAGCGCCGGCTCACCAAAAAAAACATCGCCACCTTCTTCCTCCAAAGCCAATAAACTTCTCTGGATAGCAGCTACAGACTGTTTAGCAATATTGCCATACTGAGCAGAATAGTCACTGGCATGATCATAGACCTCTTTCAAGAGTGCCTTCAAATCTTTGAGGTCAATTAAGAGCCACCCCTTCTCGTCAGCTACTTTAAACACAATCGTCAAAATACCAGTTTGTGTCTCATTAAGCCCTAAAAGACGCGACAACATCAAGGGACCCATTTCCGTAATGGTTGCCCTAGTCGGATGTCCAAATTGGCCAAAGACATCCCATAACCTGACAGGAAAGGCCTGCGGTTGATAATCCGTGATGCCAATCTTTGCCAAGCGTTGGCTGAGCTTATCAGTCAGCTGGCCTTTCTTTGCGATATTGCTTAGGTCACCCTTAATATCAGCCAAAAAAACAGGTACACCTGCCAAACTCAACTGTTCAGCCAAAACTTTCAACGTCACCGTCTTCCCTGTTCCTGTAGCTCCGGCAATCAACCCGTGACGATTTAACATGCTTAACGGCAGCGTAACAGGCGACTTACCCAAACCGATTTGAATCTCTATCATATGCATCTCCTACATTTTTTCCATTTAAAGCACTATTACCTTTATTTTAGCATAATGCCTGCAGACTCACACCTTAGAATCACCGAAAAGCGAGATCAAGCCATCAAGGGACAGCTACATGGCCCAGCCGACACCTATAGCAAATAAAACAGTTCCAAGTCCTAAAGTACCACCCAAGAGCCAACCTAGAAGACTCACAGTCACTTCAATAGCTGTCCTTACCACAGATACCCTCAAACCGGTCACTTGACAAAGGCCTACCATAAGACCATCTCTCGGCCCCGATCCTAGGTGACACGTTAAATAAATAGCTGATGCGAGACCAACTAAAAAAATCCCCAAGATGGTGAGAAGGCATCTCACCAACAAAGTTTTTGGGCTATCAAATGCCTCAACCATACTTCCAAGCACCCAAGCAATAATGACCATATTTAAAAGCGTCCCAATTCCTGGTCTCACTTTGATCGGAATCCAAGACAAAAGGGCCATTCCAGAAATGATAAAGGTCATCATCCCAAGGGGCACTCCTAGCTGTGCTGACAAGCCTTGCGATAATACCGTCCAAGGCGTTGACCCTAGATTTGCCAAAACCAGGCAAGCTTCTCCTAAGCCAAATAAAATCAAGCCAAACACCAAGACTAACAATGATTTTGGATTAAGGTCCCAGAAGCTACTAGCCGTCCAAGGCATTTGAGGGATAACCTTATGACGAGACATCACTTATCTCCCTTAACAAGCCATCAATCTGCTGATAGGTCTCTGACAACTCACCACTATTATCGATCACCTGATCAGCAAGCTTTTTCTTTTCCTCCAAAGAAAGCTGCGCAGCGATACGTTTTTTAGCTCGTTCTTCTGTATAGTTATTTCGCTTCATCAAACGTTCCAACTGCTGCGCGGGATCAAGATAAACAAGCCAGACTTGGTCGAGCTGGCTTTGATAGTCCAATTCAAACAAGAGAGGAATATCCATGAAAACCACCTCATGTTTTTGCAGTAAGTCATCTCTTCTCGCCAGCAATTCCTGCCGAATAATGGTATTCTGCAAAGCAGAAACCTCCGCACGAACAGTCTTATCCGAGAAAAATTGCTCAGAAAGAGCTTGTCTATCAATTTCGCCATTAGGAGCTAGGATTTTTTTTCCATAAAAATCAACCAAAATATCATAGAGTTTGCCTCCCTTAGCCTGGAGCTCATGGACTATAGCATCCGCATCAATCACTTGGAAGCCAGTTTGTCGTAAATAGTTTGTCACCGTCGACTTACCAGAAGCAATACTCCCAGTGATTCCAATGGTCATAGTCATAATTTTTGACACTTGGGACAATAATGACTGCCCCTTCCTCCTACTTGAATTTTAACGATAGCTGTTCCACAACGCTGGCAGGGCTGCCCCGTTAAGCCATAAACCCTTAAAAATTGCTGCATAGTCCCATCTTCACCCAAGGCATTACGATAAGTCCGAATGGTTGACCCACCCTTTTCAATCCCAAGCTGCAAGATACGAATAGTTTCATCATGCAGACGCTTGATTTCAGCTTTTTTAAGACTGGAACTAATCCTTAGAGGATGTACCTTAGCAGCCCAGAGAACCTCATCCACATAGATATTTCCCAAGCCAGCTACTAAAGATTGCTCCAAAAGATAAGGCTTGATTTTTTTAGTAGAGGACAGCAAGGTTCGCTCAAAAGGAGCTAGTTTGAAGGCTTCTTTGGTTGGTTCAGGGCCTAGCTTCTTAGAAGCGAAATAAGCATCTTCTTGCGATGACAAAAGCATTTCCATGGTTCCAAATTTTCTCACATCTTGATAAATCAAGACAGATTGATCCGTAAAGGTGAAAAAGACATGGAAATGTTTATTGTCAGGAACACTCTCCTGATTCTCAAACATGAGATACTTGCCTTCCATCCGCAGGTGGGAAATGAGCAGCAAGTCACCAAAATCAAAAATCAAATATTTTCCACGACGGCGCATGGCTTGAACGGTCATCTGACCATCAATCAGTGGACGAAAAGAATCCACACCCGTCACCGCAATCTTAGGAAAAGCAAAGCGAATGTCTTGAATGGACTTTCCAACAACATGCTTCTCCAAACCACGACGAACCGTCTCAACTTCAGGAAGTTCAGGCATAAAATCACGATACAAAGGGCGTTAAACGGACACAGTCAAAATAGGAAATCTACTGAAGACGCTCGCGTCAAAGTAGTATTTATCTTTTTGACACCGTCCGTAGCCCGTGTTCAGGTCAGAACACAAACTTACCCTTCTCCTTTCTAACAAATTAATAAATAAAAGTGACGAACAGCTCTATCTAAGATCGAGCATTTCGCTCGAGTTCAATTTTTAGTCAGAATCGCTCGTCTTTCTATTATTTTGAAGGTAAACTTTGGAGAAGAATGGGACTTCTTTGTAACAGAGTCCCTATTACATGTTCAAGTCCGAACATAAACATACCTTTTTCTCACATTTTCACTTAAACAAAAAGGAAATATTAAAAATACTTCCTTACTAAGTCATCATTATCGTCCCGTTTAGAAAAGAGTTCAGATGACGTCTGGTCAAAGAAAATAGGAAGCATATCGTCCATAGAATCCGCTAAATCAATCTTATCTGCTAACAAATCCTGATGAGGTACCCATGTGACTTCTCCTTCTTCTGAAGATCTCAGCATCCCTGAAAAATCAGATGTCCGATATAAGAAGACCAAATATCTAATCTTGTCTCCCCTCGTTTGAAAATGTTTAACCCCAACTAATTTAGGATTTGAAATCGTTAAACCCGTCTCTTCAAAAACTTCACGAACAACAGTATCGTGCAGGCTTTCACCTTTTTCAATATGTTCACCTGGAAACACTGCCCCTGACCAGTCATACCGTTTTGGGTCCCTAATTTAGACAACACAATAGCCGTCTTTATCCTCAACTAGGCACATATTAGTTAAAATCACATCTTCACTAGGTCGCATACGACTCCTTTATCGTCCTACTTGGAATTGTCCTGAAAAATACTCATCCAGCATCACTTTTTGTTGCGGGCTGAATAGCTCTAAATGTGCAATCTCTTCTGCTGAAAAGAAAGCTAGTTGGAGAGTCTCCTCATTCGCAAAATGGTCAATCGAAAATGATTCCGTTGCTCTTACTTGATATAAGACACCAACTGTCTGTGCTTCATCACCATTTGGAAATACCGTCTCAAAATTAGTATAAACATTTAACAGTTTGACAGGTTCGACAGCAATACCCGTTTCTTCAAGAAATTCACGAACGACAGTGTCTGATGAACTTTCGCCCAATTCCATGATACCACCAATCACTCCCCACTTTTGACTGTCTCCCCTTAATTGCAAGAGAACTCCACCCTCTTCATCACATAAAATTCCCGCAGCAAAATTTAGAAAAATCTTGTCCTGACCCACTTTGGAGCGGATATAGGAAATATAATCTTGTGGCATGTCAAAACTCCTTTATCGTCCTAACTGAAAGTCACTCGCAAAATATTCTTTTAACATCAAGCGATGTTTATCAGAAATACTGTCTAGCTGGTCAATTTCCTCTTTTGTAAAAAAGGCTACTTTCAGAGTTTCTTCATTGTGAAAATCACTGATATTTCCAATCTCTGTCGCTGTCAGTTCATAAATGAAAACAACTGTTTGGACTTGATCACCGTTTGGATAGACCTCATCAAAATTTGTATAGACATTCAACAAACACTTGGCTTGAACCTCAATCCCTGTCTCTTCATAAAATTCACGAATAGCCGCCTCAAGAGATGACCCACCTAGCTCCATGGCCCCTCCAGGAATAGCCCAAGTCTTCTTGTCACCTCTTAACTGGAGAAGAACTTTCCCTTCCTGATTAGCCAAAATACCGCCAGCAAAGTTGAGAATCACCTTGTCATGCCCAACTTTAGACCGGATATAGGAAATATAATCTTGTGGCATGTCAACTCCTTTCAGAATTATCTCATAAAACGATTTACTACTGTTTTCTTATCCCAATAAGAGGAGGCTACTAGAGATGTCTTCCTTATCCTTGATTTTTTATTTTTGGGCTCGGGTTAAAAACATCTCCCAGACGTTTTTAATACTCTTTCTCATTATAGCCAAAGTCAGCCAGGTCCAGTTTTTTGTCACGCCAGTTTTTCTTGACTTTGACCCAAGTTTCGAGGAAGACTTTATCCCCTAACATGAGTTCAATGTCTCGGCGAGCCATGGTTCCGATTTTCTTGAGCATGGCTCCTTTTTTCCCGATAACAATCCCTTTTTGGCTATCTCGCTCCACCATGATCGTTGCACGAATATGCACCTTATCTGTATCCTCATCACGCTTCATCGAATCAACTACCACAGCTATAGAATGTGGCACTTCTTGTTGCGTTAAATGAAGGACTTTTTCACGGATCATTTCTGAAACCAAGAAACGCTCTGGATGATCGGTAATCTGATCTTCTGGGAAATACTGGAAACCTTCTTCAAGATTATCTTTAAGGATTTCCATGAGGCGGTTAACATTATTACCTTGAGTCGCTGAGATCGGAACGATTTCTTTAAAGTCCATTTGGTCTTTAAAATCATCGATTTGTGCCAAGAGCTGGTCTGGGTGAACCTTATCAATCTTATTGATGACCAAGATAACAGGAACTTTAGCCGCTTTTAGGCGTTCAATAATCATATCATCACCCTTACCACGCGCCTCATCTGCTGGCACCATAAAGAGAACTGTTTCTACTTCACGAAGGGTACTGTAGGCAGATTCTACCATAAAATCACCCAAGGCTGTCTTAGGTTTGTGAATCCCTGGCGTATCGATAAAGACAATTTGTTCCGTATCTGTCGTGTAGATACCCATGATTTTATTACGCGTTGTTTGCGCCTTATCACTCATGATGGCAATTTTTTGCCCCATGACATAATTCAAAAAGGTTGATTTTCCAACATTTGGACGACCTAAAATCGCCACAAATCCACTTTTAAATGACATAAATTCTTTTCTTTCTTTTATTCACTAACTGTCTGATAGTCAAATATCAAACGCAATTCTATATGTTATCCAAAAATCAAGTGCCACATCTTTGGAACAAAGATGATTAAGCCTGTTATTAAGGCATAGACCGAGATCACCAAAACCGCTCCCGCAGCCATGTCTTTAGCATTTTTAGCTAACATAGAGAAATGGTAATCACTGGCTAAATCCACCACATTTTCGATGGCAGAATTGATGATTTCAAAAGCAATGACCAAAAAGATACTTAGGAGTAAAAACAACCACTCTAGGGCTGAAATTTGAAAAACAAGCCCTGCTATAATAGCTAGAAGAGCTGAAATCATGTGCTTACGCATATTGCGCTCTTCCTTATAGGCGTTGACCACCCCAGTTATGGCAAACTCCATGCTAGCTGTTAGGGTTCGGTTTTTCCATTTTTTTTGCTTATTGTCTCGTGAGTCCATAGGCACTTAAAATCTCTTCCTGTAATCCAAACATCTCTGCTTCTTCTTCTGGTGTGTAATGGTCATAACCGTTAATATGAAGGAATCCGTGAACAGCCAAGAATCCCATTTCACGTTCAAAAGAATGCCCATACTCCTCAGCTTGTTCACGCGCCTTGTCGATGGAAATGAAAAGTTCACCAATGTAGGCATCAAATTCTGCCATCATTTCAGCTAAATCAGGACTTTCTGCCAAATCTTCCTCATCAAAAACAATGGGAGTCTCTGGTTTATATTCCAAACTGATAACATCTGTCGGACGATCCGTGTCACGATACTCCAGATTTAGCTCGTGACTCCGCTCATTAGTCACAAAGGTAAGAGCCATCTCCTTATCTGTTTTCCTTGTCTTTTCAGCCGCAAATTCAAGCAAATCAAGTGTTTGCTTCTTGATCGCTTCAGAGACTTGTCCGGTCTCGTCAATCATCTCTATATACATATATTAGATACGATTCCCCTAGTATCGGGGATCTGACTCCTTCTATCTATTCTTATAGTCCCTTCATTATACCATAAAAGTCGTCACCCACCTATCTCAGTAGTTAAGCCTTTAATTTGCAAACACTTTCTTTGTGAAGCCTGCTTCAAAATGATATTCTAATTATGGAAAAATTTTTAGGAGGTATCGTCATGGATACAGTATCGAGATTTACAGAGTCTCTTTTTGGAGCGCTCCCTGGAGCTATCCGCATCATTGTCTTAATTTTAGTAGCACTTATCGTCGCTGCTCTTGTTAAAAAATTGGTCATCAAAGGCCTTACCAAATTAGCACCTGTTGCTAAATTATCAAAATGGGGATTGGTAAAACCCACACAAGACGAAAAAGCTCTTGTCAAAGGGTTCGGTCAGTTTGCTTACTTCTTAGTTATCTTGTTCTTCTTACCAGCCATTCTTTCAGGTCTTGGCGTATCAAGCGTGGTTGACCCAATTTCAAGCATGTTTGCTAAATTCTTTGGTTTCTTGCCAAATGCTGTAGCAGCTGGTCTTATCTTAGTGGTTGGGGTTTACCTTTGCAAATTCGTCAAAAATCTTGTCAGCAACCTTTTAGTGAAACTACCATTTGAAAAATGGATGAGCAAACTCTTCGATCAAGATATTGATCAAGCAAAAGTCAACGAAGTTAAAATCGCTGATGTTCTTGCATCAATCGTTTATGTGCTTCTTTTCATTCCAATCCTAACACTTGCTCTTGAAACACTTGGTATCAAATCATTGTCAGAGCCAATCGTTGGCTTACTCGATCAAGTTATTAACTTCATTCCAAATATCTTGGTGTCTGTTGTTCTCTTGGCAATCGGTGGCTTCATCGCTAAATTGCTTAGCAACTTACTTGAAAAAGTGCTTAAAGCATCAGGTATCGATAAATATTCACAATACCTTAGTGTCAAAGGTCAAGCAGAATATCAAATCTCAACTGTCCTTGCCAACATCGTTAGTGCTATTATCTTAGTTTTCTTCTTTGTCCAAGCACTTGCGACCCTTAACCTCTCGGTTCTTAATACAATCGGTCTTGCCATCATTGCTTACCTTCCTGCTGTTATCAGTTCACTTGCAATCCTTGGTCTTGCCATCGTTCTTGGTAATGTTCTTGCTGGATTCATTGCTAAATCTACAAGCAGTAAAGCACTTGGTGAAGTTGTTCGTTACGGTTTGATTGCACTTGCTATCTTCATGGCACTTGATCAACTAAACATTGCACAAGCTATCGTCCAAACAACATTCACAATCATCCTTGGTGCTGTTGCCGTTGCTTTCGCTCTTGCCTTTGGTCTTGGTGGTAAAACCTTCGCAGCTCGCCAACTTGAAAAATTGGAAAACTTCCTTAACAAGAAATAATCCAAAACAAATTCAAAAAGCACCTCTCCGTGAGGGGCTTATTTTTGTACTAAAAAGAGCAGGGGACAAAAATCGGTAACTCAAATGGTTCGATTTTGTAGTCCTAGCTCCGCATAGCAGCGTAGGTAGAGTAGAACTATAACAGCCGGTGAAATCATCACCTTACCCCCACACTCCACCGCTACATCTTGATGAGTTGATTGAGCCATCTAAAAAGGCAGGGACTCTTGTCCCAGCCTCTGATATCAATTTTTGGCTTATGATTAACCTTTATCCTTAGGCAAGTCCCCAATCACTTCATAGCTAGTTAAGCCTGATTTTGTTGAACTTTCGGCCTCTTCTGATAACTCTTGACTAACTTCATGAAAAGGCTTGGCTTCATAAGCATTGATAATCTCTGCAACCACTGGATGACGAACCACATCACTAGCTGAAAAGTGAACAAAGTCAATCTGTTTGATCCGTTTCAACTTTTCAGAAGCATCAATCAAACCTGATTTCACATTACGAGGCAAGTCAATCTGACTAGTATCCCCGTTAACGATCATCTTAGAATTAAAACCAAGGCGCGTCAAGAACATCTTCATTTGCATAATGGTCGTGTTCTGTGCCTCATCCAGAATGACGAAAGCATCATCTAAGGTTCGACCACGCATGTAAGCTAGTGGGGCAATCTCAATAATTTCGCGCTCCATGAGGCGTGTCGTCTGCTCCTTACCTAAAATTTGATAAAGGGCATCGTAAACCGGACGTAGATAAGGGTCAACCTTTTCCTTTAAATCCCCTGGTAAAAATCCTAAACTCTCGCCAGCTTCTACCGCAGGACGTGTCAAGATAATGCGCTTAACCTGACCACGCTTGAGAGCGGTCACCGCCAAGGTCACTGCAAGAAAGGTCTTCCCAGTACCAGCAGGACCAATCCCAAAGACCACATCATGTTTTTTGACACTGTCCACATAGACTTTTTGTCCAAGTGTTTTTACGCGAATGGGCTTAGCATAGCTATCCTTGATAATTTCCTCTTCATAGAGGGCTACAAATTTATCGATGCTTCCATTCTCAGCCATAGAGAGAGCTGTCACTACGTCAGACGTATTGACCGTCATCCCACGCTCCACAAGCACAAGAAGCGCTTGGATAGTGATACGTGCTAGTTCTACTGCTTCTTGCTCATCAGCCAAAATCTGAACACGCTCGGTTCTAGCATGAATAATGACATGAAGATGGTCTTCAATAAAACGTAAATGGCGTTCATTTGTCCCGAACAGTGCCAAAACATCATCGGGGTGATTAAGGGTAATGTCTACAGAATACTCTTGCAAGGTTAAATCCTTTTCTTTGTTAGATTAGTTTCATTATATCAAAAAATCCCTAAAAATAGGGATTTCTAATTCGTTTAGACCTTTGATTTGCTTTGAAGTCTTAAAAAGACGGTCGCTAATAATAACAAGCTTCCAAGATAGACAAAACTATTGGCAAAACCAAATCTGTCAATCATCCAACCTGTCACAGGGAAAATTAAAATCATAGCTAAACTAAAAAGCATACTAACGACACTAAGCATAGTAGCTCTAACGTCACTGGGAATCATCCTTTGTAAGTCATTGCCAAAAATCGGTTCAAATAATGCGAATAAACCTTCGGTCACTAAGTAAATAAGGATGTAAAACACCGGCCATCGAAACCAAGATAATAAGTAAAAAATCCCTGTTAATCCAACGATAATTGGAAATAGTGCTGTCGCTTTTACGACTTGCCCCAGCCGACTAGCTAACCAAATACAAGCGATATTGATTACACTCGAAACTAACATCATGACGCTAATCTGCCAAGATGTCAAGACCGTTATTTCATTTTGATAATAAAAATAAAACATAGTCATGACAACCGATAAAAATTGAACTTTAATCATCCAAATGAACAACTGAGGTTCTCTTTTAAAGGTCAAAAAAACAGTCTCCATAATCATCTTTAGAGTTGGACTTTTCTCTCTTTCCAACTTGACACTGGGCTCTTTCATAAGGAAAATGAAAAATAAGACAAAAAGGGACAAGACTATATGAATCATATAGGTCACATCCAGCAACCCATGGACAAAAAAGCCAGCGACCAAGATTCCCAAGGTTCGCGTCACTTCAGCAACACCAGCAAAAAAACTGGATATCTTCAAGAATTTCGATTCCATCCCCGCTTCTTTTACCGATTCAAAGAGCATAGCAGAACTGGTACCTGAATCAAAATTGTAAGCCCAAGCATTTATAATCATTCCAAGTGCATATAACCAAAAATTTCCATGACCAACCAACATCAAGACACTGGAAAAAATACTAGCCAAACGACTGAGATACAAATTGGTTTTATAAGAAAAACGATCTGCTAGCATACCTGAAGGTACTTCTGAAATTAGGCTAGTGAAATGAAAAATACTTTCCAAGATCCCAATCTGCCAGAGTGCCATGCCATGTTGGCTGAGAAATAAAAGCCAAAAAGTAGTAATGCCAAAGAAGGCAAAAAATTCTGTCGCTCCTAGAAGAGCAATATTACGTCGATACGATAATGTAAACATAGATTATTCCTTATTTAAAACAGGGTGACACTTTAGTCACAAGCAAATTAACTATACATTATTTTTTACCTACATAATACCTCTGGCAGATATTCTGCTTTCCTCCTCGAATAATCTCGTTTTCGTATCGTATTAGTTTCATTATATCAAAAAATCCCTAAAATTAGAGATTTTTTGAATATTGTAGTTTAATGTGCCAAATAGTCTTCCCAAATCTGGTCAAAATCACCCAAGTTAAAGACAAAGCTAGCCTCGTCTTCCAAATAACGGCTAATGGTATCAAAATCATCTGTATGCTTAGGAAAGGTCGTATCTTCGAAAGCTAAATCAGCCAAGATAGCAACTGGCGCATTTGACTTAGGATTTCGCTCAGTCATCAACCAAGTATAAAAGGATTTTCTCACTGCCAATTCTCCTTTAAGAACTGATGACGAATGGCGCTAGAGAGCGCGTAACGCTCTGGATTAGTTTTATAAAAGCCTTGATGGTATGCTTCTGCTTCATAGAAAGTCTCAGCAGGCTCAATCGTCGTCACAATCGGTTTGTCAAAACGTCCTGATGCTTGAAGTGCTGCCTTAGATTTCTCTGCGATGCCTTTTTGCGCCTCAGTGGTGTAGTAAATAACTGGACGATAGTTATCGCCTCGATCTTCGAACTGTCCAAAAGCATCTGTTGGATCTGTCTGTGCCCAGTAAAGTTCCACCAAATCATCATAAGACACTTTTTCAGGATCGAAGATAATCTCTACGGCTTCTGTATGACCGGTTGTATGGCTACAAACTTGTTCATAAGTCGGATTTGGAACATGACCTCCGGTATAACCACTACGGACTGACAAAATCCCATCTTGCTCCTCAAACGGTTGTACCATACACCAGAAACAACCACCAGCAAATATCGCTCTTTCCATACTCATACCTCGTTTATTTTTTTCTTATTGTAACAGAAAAACCTCAGAATGTCTGAGATTTTTTTATTTTTTCTGAAAACTAATCCATCAACTTCGTACCGAGACTATCCTGCTTAATTTTCTTAGCCTTCATGAGACCACCAAGTGCCTTTTTAAACTGCCCTTTGGAAATACCAAAAGTTGACTTGATATCTTCTGGGGAGGATTTATCATTCAAGGTCATAAAACCACCATTTGATTCTAAGTAAGTCAAAATCATTTGGGCATCATTTTCCAACATTTCAAAGGAACGCGGTTTAAGCGATAGATTCAAGGTGCGGTCAATGTCACGAAAACCAATAACACGAGCATCTAGAACCTGTCCAAGACGGGGTTCAGCATAACGTTCGCTTGGGTGAATAAAGCCTAACATATTGTTCTCGGGTAAATAAACGAAAGTTCCTGACAGTTTGAGGCGGTAAACAATAGCTGGCAACGTTTGATTTTGCATATTATCGTAGGCTGGTCCAGTCATTTTTTGAAAAATTTCAGGTTCTGCTGGTAGACCCCAGATTCGACCTTTACGGTCTACATCAAGTTTAATATAAAGCTTATCTCCCTTTTTTGGCCATAATTCTTTCATCTCTGGAAGAACGTCTAAAGAAACGACGATCTCTTTATCTGGAATTCCTGTATCGACAAAAACACCTAAATCACGGCGAACCTCTGTTACCGTTCCCCAGTCGTAGCTCGTCTGTGTTGAAGCTACATCCTTTGTGGTTAAACGTGGTTTTTGTTTCATATCGGTATAAACAAAACCTTTGACCATATCACCTAGTTGGTGTTGTCCTTCCTCTTTCGAAAGCGCAAAAGTAACACCATCTTTTTGGACAAAATAGGCTTGCGCATTTTCATCCGTTACCAGTCCGCTGATAATTGTTCCTAGTAATTCATTCATACTTGTTTCCCAATTTCTTTTTTAAAAAGCAGTGGACAAATCGCCCAGTTCGGGTCTTTCATCACACCGCCTTTTAGTTTTTTTTATGTCAATATTAAACTTCGAGAAGTTCTTTTTCCTTGTTAGCAACCATGCTGTCGATATGCTTAACAGCTTCATCTGTTGCCGCTTGAATATCTTTTTCAAGAGTACGCAATTCATCTTCAGTGATTTCATTGTTTTTCTCTTGTTTTTTAGCATCATCCATAGCATCACGACGGATGTTGCGGATAGCAACTTTTGAGTTTTCCCCAACTTTTTTCACTTCTTTAGCAAGTTCTTTACGTGTTTCTTCAGTGAGTGGTGGGATTACCAAACGGATAACAGAGCCATCATTAGCTGGGTTAATCCCAAGATCTGATTCATTAATAGCGCGTTCAATGTCTTTAATTGATGATTTATCAAATGGTGAAATCAAAAGCACACGAGCTTCAGGAACAGTGATAGATGCCAACTGGTTAAGCGGTGTTGGGGCACCGTAGTATTCCACTTGAATACGGTCTAGAAGACTAGCATTAGCACGACCAGCACGAATACCAGCGAATTCACGAGCAAGTGATTGGTGAGATTGTTCAAAACGTTCTTTTGCTTTAGTAATAATTTCCTTAGTCATTTTATTTTCCTTACCTTATTCTTCTACTTTATTTGAGACAGTTGTTCCGATCGGTTCACCTAGAACGACACGTTTGATATTTCCAGGTTCATTCATATTAAAGACCACAAGATCAATATCATTATCCATTGAAATTGCCGAAGCCGTCGCATCCATGATTTTTAGACCACGTTTAATCACTTCGCCATGTGTCAATTCATCAAACTTAACCGCATCTGCATTTTTCCTTGGATCATCGTTATAGACACCATCAACGCCATTTTTAGCCATCAAAATAGCATCAGCTTCGATTTCGGCTGCACGGAGAGCAGCGGTTGTATCAGTCGAGAAGTAAGGTGAACCAATACCTGCTCCAAAGATCACTACGCGATTTTTTTCCAAATGGCGAAGAGCACGTCCACGAATATAAGGTTCTGCTACATTATGCATAGCGATGGCTGTTTGAACACGCGTATCCACCCCCTCTTGTTGAAGACTATCAGCCATAACAAGAGCATTCATAACTGTACCCAGCATACCAGTGTAATCTGCTTGTACACGGTCCATACCAGCTGCAGCAGCTGGTTCACCACGCCAAAGGTTTCCACCTCCAATCACAAGAGCAATCTCTATGCCAGAAGCATGAACTTCAGCAATCTCTTTTGCCATCTCCTGAACAGTCTTGATGTCAATGCCGACACCACGTTCGCCTGCAAGTGCTTCTCCAGATAATTTAATCAAAACACGTTTATATTTTGGTTGAACCATGTTCTTCTCCTCAATAGTAATTGACATGATAACACATCTTCATCTTTACCATTTTATCATAAAGCAACTTAATTTAATAGCCTCACTGTCCTGTGTTTTTGTATTTTTTACTTTTTAAACATATCTTTTAGTAAAGTAACCTGTTAGATTAACATTGGCTTTCATATAAAAAAACACTTACTGAAGTAAGTGTTTTTGATAACTACTAATTAAAGTGAGTTAGGATCAACTTTGATACCAACACCTTGAGTTGTTGTCAAAGTTAAGTTTGTGATGTAAGTACCTTTAGCTGTTGATGGTTTTGCTTTAACGATAACGTCGTTAAGCGCTTTGAAGTTTTCAACCAACTTATCATCTTCAAATGATACTTTACCGATAAGAGCTTGAACGTTACCAGCTTTATCAGCACGGTAAGTGATTTTACCACCTTTAGACTCTTCAACTGCTTTAGCAACATCCATAGTTACTGTACCAGTTTTAGGGTTTGGCATAAGGTTGCGAGGTCCAAGGACACGTCCAAGACGACCTACAACTGCCATCATATCAGGTGTTGCGATAACAACGTCAAAGTCTAACCAACCACCTTGGATTTTTTGAACAAGGTCGTCTTCACCAACGAAGTCAGCACCAGCTGCTTTAGCTTCTTCAGCTTTAGCACCACGTGCAAAAACAAGAACGCGAGAAGTTTTACCAGTTCCAGCAGGCAATACCATTGCACCACGGATTTGTTGGTCAGCTTTCTTAACGTCAATGTTAAGGTTGTATGATACTTCTACAGTTGCATCAAATTTTGCGAAGTTTGTTGATTTAGCAAGCACTACAGCCTCTTCAACGCTGTAAGCTTTTGTGCTGTCGATTTTTTCAAGCGCAGCACGCATTTGTTTACTTTTTTTAGCCATTATAAAATTTCTCCTTGTAATGTGGTAATAGCGATTTTCATCTCCCACGTCACTCATCGAAATAGACGATGAAGTTTAGCGGGTTCAGGGTCTCTTACTGATTAGTCAGTAACAGTGAATCCCATAGAACGAGCAGTACCTTCGATCATACGCATAGCAGACTCTACGTTTGCTGCGTTCAAATCTGGCATTTTAGTTTCAGCAATTTCTTGTACTTGTGCACGAGTAACTGATGCAACTTTCGTTTTGTTTGGCTCACCAGAACCTTTTTCAACACCTGCAGCTTTTTTCAAAAGAACAGCAGCTGGTGGTGTTTTAGTAACGAAATCAAATGATTTGTCTTCATATACTGAGATAACAACAGGGATGATCATACCAGCTTGGTCAGCTGTACGAGCGTTAAACTCTTTAGTGAATCCCATGATGTTGATACCTGCTTGACCAAGTGCTGGTCCGACTGGTGGAGCTGGTGTCGCTTTACCGGCAGGAATTTGAAGTTTTACAATGTTTTCGACTTTCTTAGCCATGAATAAAATCCTCCTATTGTGGTTTTGGCGGTAATTAAAGATTTTTACCTCCCACAAGTATGCATTAGCATACCTTTCTATTATACTCATTCTACAGTAAATTTCAAGTTTTTTATGCTTTTTTTCTCAAAACGATTTACTTTAAGCCTGATAATCGTTACAATAAGCTTATGTCAGTATTCATGTTTAAAGTGCTCAGTGCGAGCCTACTCATTTTAACACCGATTTTTACCTATATTATTTGTAAATTTTTCAAGTTAGGACGATTTGGCATTAAATTTCCAGATATTACTATCCCCCTATATATCTTTGAAATTATAGTAGCTAGCTCACAATTTTTTAAACATAGCTTTATCTACTATTACTTGATAGCTATTTCTATCCTTGCTATAGTTGTAGCTAGTTGGCAATTTCTAAAAAGTAAAAAGTTCACTTATAAAAGGTGGTTTAAGTTTTTTTGGCGTCTCAACTTTTTCCTTACGTTTTTCTTTTTCCTAGCCACTATTCTATTAATTTTCAATTTACCGTCTTAATATCGTAAAAAGCAGTGTTCTGAATAGAACACTGCTTTTTTTATTCATGAATTTCCAAGGGTAAGCCATCCGGATCGAAGAAGAAAGCCATTTTTTTACCGTCAAAATCATCATACCGCAGCGGCTCATGAGAAATGCCTAAACGGTCAAATTCTGCCAAACAAGCTTCTACATTATCAACTTTAAAAGCTAGGTGGCGAAGTCCTTGATGTTCAGGATTAGGCATGGTCGGTCTAGCAGGTGCATCTGATTTGATAAAAATCTCTAAAATCAGATTTCCTTGCCGGACATTAAAGAGAATGTCATTTTTTTCAGGACGAATATGCTCATCCAACTGCTCAAATCCTAAAAGATCACAATAAAAATGACGTGTTTTTTCGTAGTCACTGCCAATGATAGCAACGTGATGGATGTTACTAAGTTTCATCATTACTCCTTTTTATTGAGGGGGTTGCAAAACTTTTCGAGGTTTAGTACCTTCTGCAGGACCAATAACTCCAGCTTCTTCTAATTCTTCCATCAATCGTGTCGCACGGTTAAAGCCGACAGACAAGCGGCGCTGGATCATTGAAGCACTAGCTTTCTGCGTTTCTAGTACTAGAGCTTTGGCTTCTTCAAAGAGAGGATCTCCTTCAGAAGCGCCACCACCACTAGAACCCGTCATATCTGCTTCTGTCACTTCACCTGGATCAAAGGAATCGTCATACTCTGCTTCTGCTTGATCTTTTATGAAAGTGACGATGCGCTCGACATCATCATCTGAAATGAAGGAACCTTGGAGACGAACAGGGTGGTTTTCATCGATTGGCTTGAAGAGCATGTCACCGCGCCCTAATAGTTTCTCTGCGCCATTTTCATCTAAAATGGTACGACTGTCAGTACCAGATGATACCGCAAAGGCTACACGAGAAGGGACATTGGCTTTGATCAAACCAGAAATAACATCAACGGATGGGCGTTGCGTCGCTAAAATCATGTGAATCCCAGCTGCACGCGCCTTTTGCCCCAGACGGATAATCGCGTCCTCAACTTCCTTGCTGGCTACCATCATCAAGTCAGCCAACTCATCAACGATAACCACAATAAGCGGTAGCGGAATGTGTTTTTCTTCTGAAGTCGCATTCCAGGTTTCTATTTTGGCATTATAACCTGCTATATTTCGAACACCAAATTGACTAAAGAGTTCATAACGATTTTCCATTTCATCAACAACTTTTTGGAGAGCCTTACTAGCCTTACGAGGATTGGTGACAACCGGGATAAGAAGATGAGGAATATCATTGTAAACAGACAGTTCAACCATCTTAGGATCGACCATTAGAAACTTAACTTGGTCTGGACGTGCCTTCATCAGAATACTTGAAATAATCCCATTGACAGCAACTGATTTACCAGATCCAGTTGAACCAGCTACAAGAAGATGAGGCATTTTGGAAAGGTCAAAACTACGGGCCGTACCATTAACAGCCTTACCTAAGGGAATTTCTAAGAGATTCTCAGGTTTAGCGTTAGATTGTTCCCAGAGCTCACGGAAAGAGACGGTTGCAATCTCTGAGTTTGGCACCTCGATACCAACCAAAGATTTTCCAGGAATCGGTGCTTCAATGCGGACATCTTTGGCTGCCAAAGCTAGTGCTAAATCATCCGCTAAATTGGAGATACGGTTGACACGCACCCCTACCGCTGGTTTAACCTCATACTTAGTCACAGATGGACCAATTTCTGCCCGCTCGACTTTAACATCAATATTGAAGCTCTTGAAGGTATCTTCGAGAATTTTAATATTTTGGCGAACAATGTTTTTCTCTTTAGCCTGACTCTTAGGTTTGTCTGCTGCAAAGAGGTCGATACCAGGTAATTTATAGTTGAGATGTTGTTTTGGTGTAAAATCAACAACTACTTGTGGATCGGGATCATTATCCAAATCATCCAAATCAATGGCTTCAGTCGGAATCTCCATTGCTTGATTTTCCTGCTCATAGGCATCCATTGGTGGGTTATCAAACAAACTCTCATCAAAACTCGGCACATCAGTCGTTTCTTCTTCTGGCGCGTAGCCGATAATCTCAATGTCGCGTTCTGATGTTTCTTCAGGAATATCTTCATCCTTAGCTGAATTATTTCCTAGGATTTCACCTGTCTCTGGATCAACATTAAGTGATGCTAAGCGCTCAGCTTCTACTTTTTCAGCTGCCTCTTGTTCTTTTTTCTCCAAGGCTAACTGTCGTTTTTCTTCGCGACGGGCAAAACGTTCTTGCTTATTAATCTCATGCTTAGCCATCCATTCGTCACGTTTTTGGCGAAGAAATTCTAACAAATCATAAAGATCCCAAGGGCTCAACATAAAGATGCCAGCCACAATAATTAAAAAACCAATGAAAAAAGAGCCGATGTTTGTAAATAAGAAGGCTATTGGTTTGTAGAGAAGTGCACCAAACATGCCTCCTCCAAGAAACTGAGTCACACTAAAATGGCTGATATCTCGATAAATCAATTGTGATGTCGATTTAAACACCTCCTGCCCTTTTAAGAAAGGCTGAGTATAAAGATAAGCGTGCCACTCAATGAGAAATCCCACAAACAGGGTAACTAAACCCGTCATCACACCTTCGTGCCTTTGTAGCCATCGAAAACCAAAAAGAGCAAGAAAAACAAATCCGATGAAAGGATATGCCAAACTACCAACAAAAAATCGGACACTATTATAAACAGTGACACCAAAAATACCTAATCGAATAGCACCAAAAAAGAGAATAATGGCTAGTAATAAACTCATTATCATTCTCTTTATTGCTGCTTTTTTTGCTAATTCGGCCTTTGTTGGTCGTCTCTTACGACCGCTTTTGCCTTGTGATTTTGATTTTGCCATGAACCTATTATAGCATGTTTTTCAACCGATAAAAAAGCCCTAAAATCTCATGACGAAAAATCTCCTAAAAAACAGGCACTTTCTCCATCAGATACGTCACGAAAACTAACTTGTTAGCACATTTTCCATCAAAAAAGCTACTAAAGACAGACTAGTAGCTTAATCATATTTTCTTTTTAAGAGCAAGGATCTCCTGAAAATTTCCAAGGCAAGATAGCTATATCGTCGAAATAAAGTTCCAACATGACCCATCTTTCATCGCTTAAGGCGAGAACATATAAAACGCTCCCTGGCTAGATCTTTGTCCGACTATAAATTTTGCCAAATATTGAAAACTGAAACAAACATCAGTACTATCATCAACCCTAAATACAGCTGCTCTACCTTGTTATTATCCAAGCGCTGGTTCATCAAAGTCCCCATATATCCCCCTGCAATAGCTGCCACCATTAAAAAAGGAAGAACTGCTAAAGGATAATTGAGATAATCACGACTAATAAAACTAGATGTTAAATTAGATAACTGAGAGAAAAAAATGGTAGCAATAGAATAGACTGCAGATTCCTTCATAGACATCGAAAATAACCACATCAAAAGAGCAATATTCAGTGGTCCTCCACCAATGCCTAAAAAAACTGAAATGGTACCTAAAAATAAACCTACCGCAAATACCATTAAAGGATTGGCCAAACGAAAAGAGCGAATACGACCTTTATAGAGAGTATACAATAAGATAAGAACAAGTGTCCCTAATAAAAGACTGGCCTGCAACAAACTCACTTGACGGCTACTAAAAGCCTGGACAGCTAGGCCAAATACCCTATCTCCTAAAATTCCTCCTAAAACAGAACCCAAGGAAATACTGACTAGTATAGGCCATTGAAAAGAGAAACCTTTACGTATCTGCTTATAGATAGAGACCAGACACATGGTAAAAACGGATACCGATGAATAAAAACCTATCGTACTTGGTCCATCCAAACCTATCATATCAAAGAGAGGTTTGATAATCACACCTCCGCCCAAACCAGTTATGGCACCAATTGTGGTCGCCATTAGCACAATCAAAACGTAAAATAACATGGACACCATCCTTATTCCTTCCTCGTTTATTATAGCACTAATTAAAACTAATGTTAATAGCTTATTGGCAAAATACTCTAAAAAAGCTGACAATAATCAAGCTTTCCGAAACGAAACCTTCACTACCTCTATAGTATTAAAATAAACTGCCTAGTAGAGCCTTCTAGACTAAGTCTTTTCCAGACTCTCCTTGAACGTCTTTCTGTCTCGTTTTAAAATTTAAACTTAAGATAGTCCACTAGACGATGTCAACAGACAGCTCTGATAGCCTATCCCTTGACTAACAGACATCAGACAATGGGAGTAAAAAATACTAGAGACTTCCTTGATTCCTCAGACCAATTGGAAAAAAACTTCCGTAATGTGACAGCTCAAACAAGCCCGAAGATACTACGAAGCACTCAGCTAGTTGAACTGCACCCCAAAAGTTAGACACAAAATCTAACGATTGGGGTGTTTTTCTTATGAAATTAAGTTATGAAGATAAGGCTGATAATCTGATTAAACGTCAGTTTGAGGGATCTAAGACTTATGAAAAATGTTATACCGATGTGACGGAGTTTGTTTTGCCTGAAGGGAAACTTTACTTATCACCTGTTCTTAATGGCTATAATAGTGAGATTATTGATTTTACCCTGTCTCGGTCACCTGACTTGAAACAGAGTAAACCATGCTTGAGAAGGCTTTTCCAGCAGATTTATACAGTGGGACTATTCTTCACAGCGATCAAGGTTGGCAATACCAGCACCAGTCTTACCATTACTTTTTGGAAACCAAAGGCATTCGTCCGTCCATGTCCCGCAAAGGGAATAGCCCAGATAATGGGATGATGGAATCCTTCTTTGGGATACTCAAATCAGAGATGTTCTATGGATTTGAGACATCTTATCAATCACTTGATGAGCTTGAACAAGCCATTACAGACTATATTTTTTACTACAACAAACGCATCAAAGCAAAATTAAAAGAACTTAGTCCTGTCCAATACAGAACTAAATCCTTTCAATAATTATTTCTCCAACTTTTGGGGGTCAGTACATATATTCCCAGTCTTCACTTTCATTAAAAATTACCAGTTATGTTCATCCACATTGTCTTTTGTCACAAGGAAGATTGGTGAAACTGTTTCTTTCTCAACTTTTTTACCTTGATAGTGATCGATTGCAGCCTGGATAGCAATTTCTCCCATTTTAGCTGGTTGTTGCGCTATAGTTGCTGACATAGCACCTTTGTTGATAGAATCATGGGCATCTGGCTGACCGTCAATCCCAACAATCAAGACATTTTCAAGTCCAGCTGCTTTGGCTGCTTGAGCTGCTCCCATAGCCATTTCATCATTTTGTGCAAAGATAGCTTGAACATCCTTATGACCTTGAATCATATTTTGCGCCGTATTCAATGCTTTGGCACGGTCAAAGTTTGCAGATTGACTTGATAAAATATCAAGTTGGTCTTTAGCCACTTTATTAAAGCCATTGCCACGGTCTACAGTCGCTGAGGCTCCAGGGACACCTGACAATTCAAAAGTCTTAGCATCTTTACCCAATTCTTTGATAATATATTCAGCTGCCATTTTTCCAGCTTCAACATTATCTGATGCAACGGTTGTCAAGACATCACCGCCGTTACTACCACGGTCAATCAAAATAACAGGGATGTCTGATGAATTAGCCGCTTTGATAGCTGGTACGATAGCATCTGAATCAACAGGATTAATCAAAATAGCATCGACATTTTGGCTAACAAAGTTTTGCACATCATCTGCTTGTCTTGCCGCATCATCTTGTGCATCCGCTACTTTTACCTTAACACTTTTATCTTTAGCATATTTATCGATACCTTCTTTCATGGCTACGAAATAAGGATTATTAGTGGTTGAAATAGATACCCCAAGATTTAAATCTTTAGCTTCTTTTTTAGTAACTTCTTTATCTGAGTTGCTTGAGCCATTATCCAATCCTGTTTTACCACAGGCAGCTAAGATGATAAGAAGACTTAAAATAAGCAGTACACGGCCAAACTGTTTCATAATTTTCATGATAAACTCCTTTACTGATTGGCTACTTTCAAGCGATCCAGTAGCACGGCGATGATAATAACAATACCTTTAACAACTTGTTGCCAGAAGGCTGAGACACCGATGATATTAAGACCATTATTGAGAACTCCTATAATAAGTGCGCCAATTAGGGTTCCGATAATCCGACCCTTACCTCCTGACAAAGAAGTTCCTCCAAGAACAACAGCAGCGATAGCATCCATCTCATAGCTAGCTCCCGCAGTTGGTTGAGCTGAACTTAAGCGAGAAGTGATTATCAAACCTGATAGGGCTGCCATCATTCCTGAAATAGCATAGATAATCATTTTTACTTTATTTAATTTAACACCTGAGATATACGCTGCTTTTTCATTACCCCCTATAGCGTATACAGATTTCCCAAATGCTGTTTTATGAAGTAACACATATAAGAAAATAAAGACAAGGAACATCAAGATAACTGGAAACGGTATTCCAACAATATAACCTTGTCCAAGAAATTGGAAAAGAAAGCTATCACTAAGACCAGCTGTAATAGGATTACCGTTTGTATAGACCAAGGTAGCCCCTCTAAAAATAGTCATCGTAGCCAGTGTCACGATAAAGGGTGCCAATTTCCCAAAAGAAATCAAGAAACCATTTAACAGCCCAAATAAGCCACCCAAGAGTAATGCCAATAAAATAGCCAAAGGTACTGGCATACCACTGCCAATAAAGCCAGCTGACACCGCGCTAGATAGGGCTAAAATTGAACCAACTGATAAATCAATCCCACCTGTTAAGATAACGAAAGTCATCCCAAAGGCAATAAACCCATTAGCTGTAACTTGCAAGAGCAAGTTAAGTAGGTTATTGGCTGTTAAAAAATTGGGATTTAGCATTGTGATAACAATCATCAATGCTACTAATGCAATCAAAGTGGTTAATTCCGATACATATTTCATTACTTGTTTCACGCTATTGTCCTCCTGTCGCAAGCTGCATGACTAATTCTTGGTTAGCTTCTGATTGGCTAAGCTCTCCGCTGATACGCCCTTCATGCATAACGATAATACGATCGCTTACACCTAATATTTCTGGAAGGTCTGATGATACCATGATGATAGGGACGCCTCTTTCTGCTAATTCATTCATCAATTGATAAATTTCTCGTTTAGCCCCAACATCGACACCCCTCGTTGGTTCGTCTAAAATCAAAATTTTGGGAGCAATGCCAATCCATTTGGCAAGGACTACTTTTTGTTGGTTACCACCCGATAGGTTGCCAACAGGCAATTTTGGTGTTCCAGACTTGACTCTTAATCGTTTTATTAACTGATTGACAAATTCTGTACTGGTCTTATCATCAAAAAAGCCGTGTTTACTGAAATCTCTAGTACTTGGCAAAGTCATATTATCCTTAATCGAAAAATCCAGAATTAACCCTTCATCCTTTCGGTTTTCAGTCAAGAATCCAATCCCCTTTTCAATAGCTTGAACAGGATTTGCAATCGAAACTTCCTGACCGTCTATCTTTATCTGACCAGATTTTAAGGCATCAATGCCAAAAATAGCTCGCATGACTTCGGTTCGCCCAGCTCCCATCAAACCTGAAAAACCAAGAATTTCACCTTTTCTAACCTGAAAGGAAACATCTTCAAAGTCATTACCACTCAGATGACTAACTTCAAAAGCAACCTCTCCAATCTTAGCTGTTTTATCAGGATAATAGTCTTCTAATTCTCGACCCACCATTTTTTTAACCAACTCATCTGAAGTTGTTTCATTGGTTGGTGTCGTGTCAACCACTAAGCCATCACGCATAACCGTGATTAGGTCCGTTATTCTAAAAATTTCTTCCATACGATGGGAAATATAAACAATCCCAACCCCTTGTGCTTTCAGACTATTGATGATTGAAAAGAGGCTCTCTGTCTCTCGGTCAGTCAGAGCTGCCGTCGGTTCGTCCATAATAAGGATGGAAACTTCTGATAACAAAGATTTAGCGATTTCAATCATTTGCTGCTGACCAACGGAAAGTTTTCCAATCTCAGCATTCAAGGGAATAGAGACCCCTAAACGCTCAAATGCCTGATTAGCTTTTTCTTTCATAGCTTTTTGGTTTAGTAGACCAAAACTATTTTTGATTTCCCGTCCTAGAAATAAATTTTCCAAGACCGTCATATCTGACCAGGTATTCATCTCTTGATGGATAAAGCTAATACCAAATTCCTCTGCTTCTTGCGGATTGGCAAAAGCCATTTCTTTTCCGTCAATAGTAATCGTGCCTTTCGTTGCTGGAAACAAACCCGTTAAAATATTCATCAAGGTTGATTTACCAGCACCATTTTCTCCCATAAGAGCATGAACCTGTCCAGACTGTAAAACTAAGTCAATTTTTTCAAGAACTTTATTATTTCCAAATGATTTTGAAATGTTTCTCATTTCAATTTTCATGCCTTCACCTCGCTATAGAGTCACACCAGACTGCAGAATAATATTAGAATAAGGCGTATCTTCACCTGTTCGAACCACTGTTTTGACATGCTTATTAAGATCTTTTAATTCTTCGTGACTGACGTAAACAATGTCAACACTAGCGTCTAATTTTTTTAATATTTTCTCTAACTGATTAGGATTTTCAGTCTTAATCTCCTCAGCTAAGACTACTTTTTCAACTAATATATTGTCTAGATAGTTATCTAGGACATCTTGAAAACTCGGTAAACCGTGTGTTAGAGCGAGATCGATTTTGCTAACACCATCAGGAACAGGCAAGCCTAAATCACCAATACAAACTCTATCTGTATGGCCTAAATCAGCTGCCATTTTAGCCAAATTACTATTCAACAGCCCATGTTTCTTCATAATAACCACTCTCTTTCATTTCTTTTAAATAAGGCATCCCACCCTGTGCTCCAAATCCCTGAACGGATAAGTGTGATGCTAAGGTTCCAAAAGCTACAGCGTCTTTAAAGGACATTCCTTTTGAAAGGGCGTAGCCAAATGCACCATTAAAGGTATCGCCAGCTCCTGTCGTGTCGACAACTTTTGCTTTAATAGCAGGCACTTTTTGCATTTTCTTGCCGTCAAAGAAAATAGAACCCTTTGTTCCCAAAGTTACTAGAAGTTTATTAGGATAGTGTTTGATAACGTCTTCTATCTCTTGATTAGGAAATAGTTCTTTAATCTCATGTTCATTAGGGGTAAAAACATCTACGAAGTCTAACATGTCAATATCCGTATCTCGCGACGGTGCTGGATTATAGAGAACCTTAACACCATTTTGGTGACAAAATTGCGCGATAGCTAAATTGCTTGAATGACTGATCTCATTTTGTAAAACAACTAAATCAGCGCTTTTGATAATATCCCATTCACTGTCAAAATGTCTGGCATCTACTTCTCCGTTGGCTCCCGGACAATAGATAATGCGATTATCATCATCGTAAAGTGTAATTTGCGCAACACCTGTTGAATATGGTATCGTTCCCACATTTTCGGAAATAACCTGATTTTGATTTAAATTGTCTAGGAGGCTAGGTCCAAACTGATCTTGTCCTACAGCTCCCAACATTTCAATATGATCGTCTTTAGAACTCAGACGACCAATGGCCACCGCCTGGTTAGCTCCTTTGCCGCCAGGTACCATGGAGAACTGTTTTCCAAAAACAGTCTCACCTGCTTCTGCAATACGATCTGTTTCCATGACCAAGTCCATGGAGATACTGCCAATAATAATGATTTTACTCATATGTTCCTCCTTAAGGTTTCTCTTTCAATGTATCTGACAGGTAATTGCATCCTCTTTTCTTCGATAGGTAACTGATTAGCAATCTTATAAACCAATTCTGCAGCTTCTTGTCCAAGCCTATATGAGGACTGATGAATGGTTGACAACGATGGGTAAATAAACCGACTCATTAAGATATCATCGTAACCAATAATCTGAATATCCTCTGGTATCCTTTTCCCACGTGCTAATACTTCATGTATATAAGCTATAGCATGCACATCTGAAGGAGAAATAATACTGTCACAACCTGGATTTTGATCCAACATGTACTTAGCTTCTTCTTGAATTATATCGAAGTCAAAAGAGTGACTATCTGCAATGGCTACTCTTTTTCCATGCTCTCTTAGGTAACTTAAACCTGCTTCAAATCTTTGATTCATGCTCCGAGCATTATCAGCTGGTCCTCTAACTAACAAGATGCTTTCTGCTCCAGCTTCAACAATTTTCTCCGCAGCCAGACGACCGCCGGCTTGATTATCAGAAAAAACACCGTACTCTGTTTCCTGATCCACACGATCGACAACGACTACCGGGATATCTAAGTCAGGATGATTTTTTGTAAAATCATGTGTCGTTATGATTCCAACAGCCTTACTTTGAACAAGAACCTTTAGATATTCTTCTTCTAAAACATTTTCCTCCCCTATACTTCCCAACATCACGCGATACCCTTTTTCTTTTAAAAATTCTTCCGCGCCCTGTGCAAGCCTGGGGAAAAATGGATTCGAGATATCAGGAAGCAAAAGTCCAACAAGGTGATTTCGTTTCGACTTTAAAGACTGCGCCAGGACATTGGGACTATAGTTTAATTTTTGAATAGCCTTTTTAATCTTTTCCTGAGTTTCTTGTCCCACATAACCTTTTTGAGAGATATAGCGTGATACTGTAGATTTTGAAACACCAGCTTCTTCTGCAACTTCTTTAATTGTTATCAAAGATATCCCTCCTTTTTATGGAACCGTTCTCACAAATAAAATTGTAACCGCTTTCTAAATATTTGTCAATGACTTTTTACAAAAAAGTAATCCCGATTTTATCGAGACTACTCTTAGCTATTTTTTAAGATGTCTTTTTCAAGTAATTAATAGCATCTTGAACATTTTTGACTGGAATGATTTTCATCTTTGTCTTGATTTTCTTAGCAGCCTCTTTTGCTTCTTGGTAATTGGTTTTAGCATCGGGTTCTTGTTTTAAGAGCTCCTCAGGAATAGGGTTATTGGGCACGAAGAAAATATCAACACCATCTTTTGCAGCTGAAACAACCTTTTTATCCGCACCACCAATGTCACCTACAGAACCATCTTGTTCAATCGTCCCCGTACCAGCAATTTGTCTGCCTTTACGAAGGTCCTCATCATTGATTTGGTCTAAAATATCTAGTGTAAACATCAAGCCTGCACTTGGACCGCCGACATTTCCAGTTGAAAAGGTTACTGGGATTTTTGTCTCTACCTCAGTATGGTCCACTAAACCAATACCAATACCGTTCTTACCATTATCTAACTTGATGATTTTACCAGACGCTTCTTTTTCTTTGTCATCAGATAGATATTGGACTGTGACCTTGTCTCCAATCTTTTGCTTAGCCACATAATCAATCAGATCCTTTGAACTTTCAAAAGTTTGCCCATTAACCCCCGTCACAGTATCTGCAAGTCCCAAAATACCCTTAAAGGTCGAATCCTTAGCCACATCTAAGACATAAACGCCAAAGTACTTCAAATCAACTGGTTTATCAGCTAATTTAAAGGCTTGATAGATAGCTTCATTTTGTGACGTTTCCATGTAAAATTGGTTCAAGCGAAGATACTCAGCTTCAGTGTAATCCCCTAGACTTTCTTGAGCCGTCGAGATATCTGTGAACGGCGTTAACCAAGCATAGACCAAGCCAGCAAATGTCGCATGCATCTGTGAGATAGCAACAAAATGATAAGAACCTTTTTCTTTGTCCTCCTTATTGTCAACTTTAAGGACCTGACGGATATCATAAGCCCCTCCTGGCATTTCAATATAATAAGGTAAAGGAACAAAAAAAGCCACGCCAAGTAAGATAGCTGATATAATGCCCAAAAGCCACCATTTTAGCGATGAGGACTTCTTCGGACTTTCCTCAATTAACTCAAATTCTTGTTTCTGGTTCACGAGTTGCCTCCACTTCTTTTACAACCGATTCGGGAACAAAGGCTGAAATATCAGACTTAAAATACAGTAATTCCCGAATACGGCTTGAACTCACTTCCTGCCACTGATTCGCTGCCATCAAATAAACCGTATCAATCTGAGGGTCCAAATGTTTATTGAAAAATTCCAAATTGGCTTCATAGGTTAAATCATTGCCATTACGAAGACCTCGCACCAAGTGAGTGACTTGAAGTTTCTCAGCAATATCGACCGCAAGGCTATTGTAAGCCGTAATAACCGTCACATTTTGCACATCTTTGACAGCCTCTTCTAACATGCGTTTTCTCGAGTCAATGCTAAACTGACCCTTTTTGTCTTTATTAAAAAAAACACCAACATACAAATGGTCAAACAACTGAGCAGCACGCGCAATTAAATCCACATGTCCTAAGGTTACCGGATCAAAAGATCCTGTAAATAAGCCATTTTTTTTACCTGACATAAACCGTCACCTTACTAATTCCATAGACTTTTTGTTTCCAAATCCCAAAACTCGACATTTCCTCGGGCAATTCTACCATTTTATCTGTCTCACAAACGATCATAACAGCATCAGTGAGTAGCTTTTTGTCTTCCAATTCCGTTACAACAGCAACAATCTGTTCTTTAGCATAAGGGGGATCCAAAAGCACCAAATCGAACTGGCCATCTAGCAACTGCAAAGCCTTCTGGTCATCCATTTTTAAAAGCTGAAAACAGTCTTCTGACTTAGTCATCGCAATATTTTGCTGGATAATGCCTTGAGCTGACCGATTTTTCTCAACCAAAACAGCATCATCCATACCGCGTGAAACGGCTTCGATAGCCAGACTGCCACTTCCAGCATACAGATCTAAAACACGACCACAATCAAAATAGGGGCCGATCATGTTAAACATGGCCCCCTTAACTTTATCCGTTGTGGGGCGCGTTGTTTTTCCAGGCAGCGTCTTCAACGGACGACCACCAAATTCACCAGCTACTACTCTCATAATGCTTTCTATTATAGCAAAATTTTGAAAGATTATTCTGTCGAAAAGTGTTATAATAAGGGTTAATTTTTGAGAAACAAGGAAAACAATGACAACAGTTGCACTTATTATCAATCAAAAATCTGGCAAAGAGGACAAGGACAATCTCCTAAAAACCATTTTATACTCTCTCAGGCAACACAATATCACTGAAGAAGATATCCAGATCCTATACCCAACATCTGCCGAGGAAACTCTAGCTCTCTCCAGAGAAGCCTGCCAAAATCAAACAGACATCCTTATTCCCCTAGGTGGCGATGGTACTGTTAAGCTAGTTTGTGCAGGTATCTACGAGGGAGGTGGACACTCTAAGCTTGGGCTAATCCCGACAGGGACAGTCAACAATTTAGCCAAATCCTTAGGTATCCCTTTAAATACCAAGAAAGCGATTGACGTTATCTTCACTGGTAAAGCGTTAGCTATCGACATGGCCAAGGTCAACGACCACTACATGATTAGTAGCCTAACCCTTGGTCTCATGGCAGACATGGCACTTTCTGTTACTCCAGAAAGCAAACGCCGTTACGGTGTTCTCGCCTTCATCAAAGCTGGATGGAAAATTTTTCTGCGGCGACGCTCCTATCGGGTTCAGGCCATTTCAGACCGCAAAAGTCAATTTATTAAAACAAAATTATTACTCGTCACAATGAGCAATACCATTGCTGGACTTCCTGGTTTCAACCAAGAAGATACTGTCAACGATGGCAAATTTACAGTATATAGTTTACGCCGTACGCATTTTATTCGCTTCTTTTTCTATTTTTTCTTTCGTTTTAAAAAATTCAATCAATTCAGGCATTGGGACGCTTTCCAAGCAACGGAACTGCGCTTAATCAATATCCGAAAAGAAGATAAGAACAACCCTAACGTCCGCATTGATGGCGATGATGCTGGTAAATTACCAGTACTTATCCAAATGCTCCCTCAATCTGTTACCGTTATCGTCCCTAAAACCTAGTCTCAAGAAGCATCTTGAGGCTTTTTTACTACCACAGTTCTCACCTCACCCCAAAAAGAGTGAGCAGTCTGATATTCTTTATCTAGTAGTCGTTCATGTTCTTCTAAAAATGGCTAAGAAGCCAAAAACAAAGACCCTACATTTGTAGAGCCTTTGTTAAGAGATTATGAAAAAGAAAAGTTTTGGTGCCAAGCACCTTATTTAGGAGTAACTATAGTATAAACTCACAACCTTAAAAAAACCTAAAAGCACTCCAATGAGCAGCCTTTCTTTAGTGACTGTCTCGCCAATCCTTGTTTATTTTGGGTTTACCATCTGTATCATACAAGACTGTCATGGTAATCCCTTCCTTATAATATTCGACACCAGTTTCTTGATCAACTAGTATTTTAGCGTTTGAATTGATAGAAATATGTTCAAAACGATTATCGCTTTTATTTGATTTGTTAAACATAAATCACTATCTCCTCTACACTTCTATCCTAACATAATGGCAAGGTACTGTCAAAAGTTTAGGATTTTACCAAAGGAATCAAACGCACTCGGACAATCTTATCGCTCGACTGAAATAACGCGACCAATTGATCAACCTTTTGACGATCTTCCTCATCCAAATCTAAGAGTGTATAAGCATAATCCCCTTTGGAACGATTAAGGATATTTGCAATATTGATATCCAAATCGGAAACTGCTGTTGAAATACCCGCCACAATATTAGGGACGTTTTTATTGATCAATGTAATACGATAGGGGGCTGTTTGCACTTGGTGCATATTAGGGAAATTAACCGAATTTGTGATCTCTCCCGTTTCAAGAAAGCGTCTTACCGTTTGACTAGCCATGATGGCACAATTTAACTCTGCCTCTTCAGTAGAGCCTCCAACATGCGGAAAGACGGTAATACCTTCTTTATTCAAAAGCTCCTCTGTTCCGAAATCAGTCATGTAATGTTTGACAACTCCGGTATCTAAGGCATCAAACAGTGCCTCATGATCCACTAGTTCCGCACGCGCAAAATTAATAATAACAGTTCCTTTTTTCATTTGTGCAAAGGCTTCGCGATCAAAAGTATGCTTGGTGTCTGGCGTCAATGGCACATGGATCGTAATAAAGTCAGATTGACTAAAAATGGCTTTGAGATCATCCACACGCTGGACATGGCTAGAAATATTCCAAGCAGTCTCAATAGAGACATAAGGATCATAACCTAGAACTTCCATCCCCAACCGACGAGCATCGTTAGCGATTCTCGCTCCAATAGCCCCTAAACCAATGACACCTAAGGTTTTTCCCGAAATTTCAGACCCAGCGAACTGTGCCTTACCAGCTTCGATTTGTTTAGGAACATCATCACCACGCAAAGTATTGGCCCAACGATTAGCAGACAAGTAATCTCGTGCGGAAAGCAATAAAGACGTGATAACAGCTTCTTTCACAGCATTGGCATTAGCTCCTGGGGTATTAAACACCACAATCCCTGCCTCAGTTGCCTCATCAATAGGGATATTGTTGGTACCTGCACCAGCTCGAGCAATAGCTTTAACATTTTCTGGGAAAGCCACACCATGTAGATTTTGACTACGTAAGATATAGGCATCTGGATTATCTGATAGATCCCCGTCAATCTGAAAAGCATTTCCTAATTCTTTCAGACCAAGTTGATTAATATTATTAAACGTTTTTACACTAAATACCACTGAATTCTCCCTCTTTATCTTTTCTAACCACTAGAAATCGTAACGTAATCCTTCGTCAACTTCTTGATAACTTGCTGCTTCAGCTTTAGTTTTTATTTTTTGGTAAGCCCAACGCTCGCCTTCGATTTGAACTTTACCACAGTAAACGTAGCCTAGTTTATCAAGGATATGCTGCATAATCAGATTCTTTGGATGCGTATCACAACGAAAATCTGGCCCCGGCAAACCTTCAATCAGACCTTGTAAAAAGGTTTGGGCAATTTTTTGACCGCTCATTTTTTGACTGACCGCAATGCGATGAAAAACAGTATACTTAGGGTTAGCATGCTTCCAGTGACCATCTGTAATAGCTTCGTAAGCTTCTTCTTGACCAGTAATAACAGCCGTATAGGCCACTATTTGATTGTTAACTAGGCCGACCCATGCCCGACCCAGTAAAATATCATCAAAGATATCCTTTTCACTGGGGTACTCTCCCTGCCATTGATCACTTCCAGAAGCTTTCAAAAAGGCCCTAGCTTCCTCGATAATCTCCATAATGACAGTTACTTCATTGGGATGCGCCAATCGAATCTCCATTTACTGATGTTCCTCCTCAAAATCTTTCATAAAGGCCAGCAAAGCCTCTACACCTTCTATTGGGAAAGCATTATAGAGACTGGCACGCATACCACCAACACTACGGTGTCCCTTAATGTTTTTAAAACCAGCTTCATCTGCAGCTTGGTTAAAGGCTTTATCCAAGTCAATATTTGGTGTCACAAATGGAATATTAGCCACCGAACGGTCCGTAGCCTGCTTGACAGGACTGCTATAGAAATCCGATTGATCAATAAAATCATATAAAAGTCCCGATTTTTGACGGTTCACTTTCTCCATTTGCGCAACACCGCCAAGCTCTTTCACATGCTCAAATACCAACTTAGCCATATAAATACCGAAGGTCGGCGGGGTATTATATAATGAATGATTATCTGCTTGGATGCGATAATCTAGCATACTAGACAAGGCTGGTTCATTATTTAAAAGGTCCTCTCGAATAATCACAATGGTCACACCTGCAGGACCAATATTTTTTTGCGCACCAGCATAAATCATACCAAAGTCAGAAACATTATAATTAACCGCCAAGATATTAGACGACATATCGGCAACAATTGGAACACCTTTCGTGTCTGGTAAATCATAAAGGCTGGTACCCTCGATAGTATTGTTCGTTGTCACATGAACATATGCCGCCTCTGGATCAATTCCATCTTCTGGGATAGCGGGGATATGGTCGAAATTACTGTCTTCAGATGAGGCTAATAATACCGGCTCAAAATCAATGGTTTGAGATAGTTTAACAGCTTCTGTGTAGGCTTTTTTCCCCCAAGAACCTGCAACAACATAATAAGCTTTTTTCCCTTTTGCTAAATTTAAAGGCAACATGGAAAACTGCGTTGAAGCTCCTCCTTGCAAAAAGAGCACTTTGTAATTATCTGGAATCTGCATCAATTCACGCAACAGAGCTTCAGCATCCTGAATGATGTCGTCAAATTCTTTGGAACGATGGGACAACTCCATAACACTCATCCCTGAATGATTGTAATCCAAAAATTCAGCTTGAGCTTTTTCAAGCACCTTCTTGGGTAACACTGCAGGACCTGCAGAAAAATTATAGATTGTCATAAAGACCCACCTCCAATGAAAATTACTTCATTATACCATAAATAAATAGGAATTGTCAGAATGTTTGAACAAATATTACTGTCTGTTTAAGGAAGACCTCTTCCTTCATAACGAAAAATCTTTAATAACAAAGCGAACACAAGATGTTATAATAGCATTATCAATCACATTGGAAGGATAGTTAACCTATGATTATTAAAGAACTATTTTATACAATCCTTGTTGTTCCAAAATGAAAAAAGTCCTTATTTTATCGCATTTTTTGTAAGGTTTGACACCTCCTATAACCTCAAAATATAAACTTTTGGGGCAGATTTGGGGCATAAGCTACTACTAACAAAGTTCATGAAATCAATAAGAAGAAATTTCTTTTACAACATCATCCAATGCCTCGATACTTACTACTTCATGAGGTTGTACTTTTTCACCCTCCAATACAAAGTCAAATATCTTACCATTCTTTCTAACTACCTTAACCGTATCACTAAACCAACCTTTAGCTTTACCCTCTAAAAAAATATATAACGTGTCATTCATTTTACTTGCCTCCTTACTTATCTATTCGAAAAAAGTACAAAAAACCTAGATTTTTCTAGGTTTTTATTTTTTATACCGGTTTCTTAGAAATTGTATAGGTTACTCCATTGATGGAAATTTCAACTCCTTCAATGTTGACCTCAATTTTGTCAGACTGACCGACATCCGTGACGGTCAGCTTGTCAAATTTATCAAGTGAGCCATTTTCTGCCTCGATTGATTTAAGACGACTAGACATACCAACTAAGTAATTATCATAGCCACTTGCTGCATAATCATAGACTGCACCACCAACCTTAAACATGCCCTTGATGGCATCAACAAAAGTTTTTGCCCCACTAACTTTATAAGAGCCATTAGCACGTAGCAAGTAAAACCAATCTGTAAGGAAATCATCAACACTTAAATAGTGCATATAATGACCACCCTCATTAGATGGGCGGGCTGTACCTTGGGTAACAGTAACACCACTTGGGCGCTCTCCTTTACCTGTCCAAGTCATACCACCCCAGTTATTGTCGGCTTTACCAACTGCTGATGTGCCCCAAAGCCCTTCAAAGTGTAATACAGTAATTGCATAGCTTGGTAAAATATTATGCTCCTTACATTTTGCTAGGATAACATCAAGTACAGATTTTTTCAAAATCGCCCCATTAAAAGATAAGTCTCCATCTTCTTTTGTCATTTTGGTGTCTGTCGCTTTATCAGTTGCCCCAGTTTCTTCTTTTTTAGGGGTCGTGATGGAATTTACCACATCACTTTTTGGCTTGTCTGTGGGCGTTTTAGGGGCGTTAGATGATGTTCCACCTTTTAGCATTTCAGTAACACGTTTTTGTACTGCATCATAATTAGAGCCTAATGACTTTTTACGCTCATCACCGTTACCATGTTTGCCTGCAATTACCTCTTTAGCCAGCTGGTCAATCGTCTTTTTAGGTGTCGTAACCTTGCCATTGATGACTGCCATAACAGCCTCGTATTGATTGCCAAGAGCTGCTTTACGGTTATCTCCGTTTCCATATTTACCTGCCAGTGTTTCCTTGACCAAGGTATCAAGGTTTTTGCCTGATGGGCTTGTTGTTGGCTGATTGGCTAAACGGTAAACATAACAATACATCCAACCACTAGCCGCAGCTGTCTGATTGTAATTGTTTACAGTGATACCGTTTCGGGCATAGTTGCAATGAATAATGTTATCAGGGTCTACAAAGATACCAGTGTGACCACCAGCGCCGCTAGACTGTCCACGGCGACCCCAAATGAATACATCACCACGTTTAGCGTTCCAATCTTGATTTTCTGCAATAAGCTTATAACCATTCTTTATGAGCCAATCATGCTGATATTCGGTGTCTACAGCCCATCCTGCTGTAATCGCTCCTGCGGACATCAAGGCATAATATACAGAGCTGGAGCAATCATACGACCCTGGACCGTTGCGATAGTCCATTGAGTAGGTTACTTTGCCAGCTCTCGATGACATCCATGCGATGGCTGTTTCAATATTTATTGCCATTATCTTCCTCCTCAAAAAATAATTTAAAAAAGGGGTCAAGCATGATGGCAATAAAAGCAAGTGGATATAACATCAAAGCTAACATTAGCAATAATACCACTTTTCCCATTGTTTTCATGCCTGCCTCCCTACTATTCGTTTTCTGCTTGATAATTCTTGCTAGAAATACCAAGTACAGTACCTGCAAATGTTGAAAATAGAGCAATCGTTCCTGTAATAGCTGTTGTATCAAATTCATACAACGCCCCTAAACCTGTAATAAGTGCGATAGCTGCTGGTACAACAACCGTAACTACTTTTTTTGCTACGTCATACTGTCCGTTTGTTAGGTTCATGTATTTTTCTCCTCTCTCAAAGGTAAATCTATAAATTCCTCTTTGTACATCATTTCAATCTCACCATTTCCATCTAGCATTTTATAAGAGTCAAAAAGTTTGGTTATCTCTCTCTTTTTCTCTAGAGTAGTTGAGCCAGCCATAATCTCTTTTGTCATGTCGTGGAAAAGACGGTATCGTGTAATATCTTTTGAGTTGGCTTTTACCTTAGCAACTTCAACGGCATTGTTTGATAAATCTGCCCTAATTTTGACGTTGTCATTTTTTAATATATCCAATGACTTAATAATTTCGCTGTGACCTCGCTTAACCTCAGTATCTCTACGGTTAATAAAAAAATTAGCTACAGTACTAATTAAAGTACCAAAAGTTCCACCAGATACTGTAATAAGAGCAACAAGTACAGCACTATCTTTTAACCAAGGTGGCACGTATCATTCCCCCTCAGCTAACTTGTTCTGTTTCCTCTGCTTCAAGCTCAGCTAAAATCTCATCTTCAATTTTATAACGCAACTCTCGCAGCTCTTGCTCATGCTTGCGCATGTCTCGTCGGTGTTTAGCATAAAGCTCTGGTTCGTGTAATGTTTCATAGACTGTCGATACTGCATCATTATCTGTGTTGATTACCGTAGTTTTTACAAGCCTTTCCTGTTTGTCTTCGATGACGAAAAATTCTGCCGTTGTTTGGCGTGTCTTGTTGATTTTTAACATAATCTTTACCTCCTTTATGTTATATCTCTATTATCTAGCAAATTAAATGGGGTTTTTTACGTTTATACCATCAATAAAAGTTGCCCCCTATAACTAGTGCCATTTTGTGTTGATAGTACGTTAAGTCCCCCGCTACCTTGATAGCATTTTTAAATTGCCCATGAAATCTGACCTTCATATCTAAATCGCCACTGCGACTGATTTATCCACTCGACTCTTCCGTCAGCGTTGACTTGGATATGGATTAACCTATCAGGACTAAACGTCCAGCTTGTGATAGGAAACATCATATTTCCTGGTATTAATTCAGCTGATATAGTTCCCGGCGAAAATCTCTGAACCCCGTTAGTATCAAAGCTATATCTCAAATAAACTGTTTCCCCAAGCCTTTTATAACTAAAGCCATTGCCGATACCTACCCAACCTGTGTTAACAAGGTTTGGGTGGTCAGATCTAACTTGTTCTACCCAAGGGTTCCATACACCATTAGTCATCACTCGTATGTATTGATTGCCGTTATATACGTTTTTAAATGTCTGTACAATGTATTTGTTATCGGCATTGTAACGCTCTACAATTAAGTAACCATTGGAATTAAAGGGTCTGTTTGGTCCGCTTAGTAGGTAGTAAAAGCCATTTTCAACAATAGTATCTGGATCAACAAAAATATTTCGACTAGTACCATTATTATTTGTCAACCGATGGTGTTGTATCAGTTTACCTCCTGCAAAAATATCCCCAGCAACATCTAAAGAACCTGCCTTACCTTGCTCAACTACTTTACCAACCCCAACACGACCATCTTTGTCATAGCTCATTACCACACTTTCTGTTGCAACAGTCGCTGAAAACTCAATACTGGTAAATTTATCTGCCAACGTACCAATAACCGTAAACGATTTGTTAGCTGGATAATTACCTGCCATATTAGCAGCTGAATTAGTTAGCGTATGTTGGGTTGTAAAAGTACCTGTGGCACTACCGTTATCAGCGGTATAACTTGTGCTACCTAGAGAAGCAACCTTAAATGTCAAAGTCATCACATTTTTTTGACTACCAGATAGTGTGATAGGGGCTATTTTAGCGTTTCTGACAATCTGAACGATGTTTGGGGTCTCCCTTGTCCTAACCGCTGAAAAGCTCAAGATGGGGGAAAAATACTCAATCACATTGATAGTAATATCTCTAGTATCTGATTTCCTACCTCGACTATCAATGACACTGGCACGTATAGTAGCAGAACCATTAAAATTCATAATCCCCAGTGTGCCACCATTTGAGGTAGTAACCTGGTTTCTATTTACAATCTCAGCTTTATATCCCACTATAGAGGAACTATAAGAACCACTAGCACCATTAAAAGTAACTTGGACATTAGAAATAATTTGTAAGAAATTATTACCTGTTAATAAATTTCCCGCAGCCCCATTGGTGTCTGTCAGAGTAACATTAGAAAATGTAGGTTTCATGCTTGACGGAACATCTGCTCTAAAACTAACCGATTGTGTACCAGTCTTGGTGCTACCACTGTAAGTATCAACATAGATTGTGCCAGTACCACTTGTACTATTAGGAATATCATTTGCAAAATCGTTTGGAATTGTCCAAGTTGTAGCGGTGTCCACATTACTTGCTATTGTTCCAGATTTGCTCCCCCAAGTATAGCGTACAGTATGCTTAAAACTAGAGCTTTGACGATTAATATTTATGGTAACAGAACTACCAATAATTCCAGAGGCAACAGTAACAGAACTAGAGCGAGGAATTGTAGTAAGAGTAAACGCATGACTTCCAATGGTAAGAGTTCCTGGAGACCAACCACCACTACCGCTAAATCTAGCAGACAGAGCAAAACTTTTTTTACCATCAGCATTGTGAGTAATTGTGACAGTTTTGTCAATGAGCATGAGTGTGCTGTTGTTGCTTAAAACAGAAGGGCGACCTGTCCAATTTAAACGCTGCCCATTCAAATCAACATAAGCGGAACAGTTATAATCAGCGAAAGTATAACCACCATTCAGCAATGCTAGCCTTACTCTAACTTGACTACTATTTCCTCCAATATTTTGAGAGGTTTGGTCAATCCATAACCTAATACGGTAACCTCTATCATTGTTTGACCAAAATTCAGCCATTATTTCCCTCCTTATCCAACATACCTAATCACATTCATGTCAGCGTTTAAGTGATACTGTTCTGTCCTGAATTTTCCAATCTGTACCGACACTGTAAATATACCGTTGTCAATATTGATAACACCTTGGCTAATATACATGACTTCTTTACCAGCAGAAAACATAGAAATTCTATCACTAGATACCTTGATAGTTGAGCTTGCATCATTTCTACCAATAATTAAGCCCTCATTAGTACTTTTCATATAGGTATCAATAAATGTTTTTAACTCTGCTAGTCCTCCAAATTGAGTTGTTAGTAGCTCAATTCTTCTGCCAGCTTCAATTAAATCTTTTTCAGATTGTGCTACATCTTTTTCATTTTTTGCAACAAATGAATTATAGGCTTTCTCTAGCTCGCTAAACGCCTCCATAGAAGCTTTAGCTTGCATTTCAGCCTCTAATATTTGATTACGCTCATTAAGAGCGTTGAGTTGTTCTTGAGTTAGAGACTGGTCAGCTTTTGAGTCGATATCAGATTGGATGTCCTCTGGGGCAGGTGTCCAGTCGGTGGCAACTGTACCTAACTCAACTTTGATATTTCTGACTTTAACTCCAGTTTTAGACGGAGCATAGATTTCAATCCGGTTTGAGTTAGTCGATGCCGTGTATGTAGTTTGAGTGATGGGATTTATGGTAGTTTTGAATTTCTTCCACGTAGTTGTAACTGTTCCAACATTATTAGACTGAAAGTAAAAATATTGAGGACCTACATTAGAATTATAAACATGTATAATAGTATCGCCATTTGGAGAAATAGCTTCGAATGATATTGTGAAGTTTTTACCATCAGCTTCTGATAGAGGATAGGTCAACTTGTTGTAGATTTGAATAAAACTACCTGTATTTTGATAAGTTGGTACTTGTATTTCTTCGTTATATCTATATCCTTTGAGATAATTCCTGACACCAACCTCAACTGTACCAACCATATCAACCCACCTATATTTAGTTGGGTCTTGACTATCCGTGGCAGTATAGTCCGTGTAAGTACCTATGTACCTCTTATTGCTAGTCTGCGTTAGACTAAAGCCTGTTCTACCGTCTGCACTTTCTGCGTAGGCAAAGTGGACATAGGTCGTTCTTCCATCTGCTCCCTTCGCCCCCGGTACACCATTAGCTCCATCCGAACCTTTCCACTTTGTCCAACGATAAGCGGCTGGGTTATTGCTATCAACGACATTGAAATCTTGATACATACCAATATAGGCTTTATTCTGGTCTGTTTGACTGAAACCTCCACCTGTAGCATTGTCAGCATAGGCAATATGGGTGTATTGGGTTCTACCGTCTGCACCTTTCGCCCCCGGTATTCCTTGGTCTCCCTTAACACCTTGAATACCTTGGATGCCCTCCGCTCCAGTAGCTCCCTTTTCGCCATGTACACCAATAACGGCTGGTGTCGTTTCCTTACTTGTACCATTGGTGTATAGCTCAACTCGATAATTCCACAAATAGCGTTTATCTACTGAAATCTGCTGCGGTGTTGTTGTCCATCCAGTAGTTGCCTTAGTAACTCCAGATGATGCTGTGGTAGCTAGATAGTAGTTAGTAACATTGGCAATGCCGTTACCATCTGCTCCCTTGATAAGTGTCCATTTATAGTCTGTATAGCTGGTACTATCTGCCTGTGTGTAATCGGTGTATGTACCGATATAGGTTTTATTAACACTATCCGTTGTACTAAACCCTTGTGAGCCGTCATTTGATGTGGCATAGGCAATATGCAAGTATGGTGTGCGACCATCAACACCAGCTTTACCAGCTACACCATTTGCCCCATTTGAGCCTTTAACAAGTGTCCAAGCATAATCTGTTGGGTTGGTGCTGTCTGCACTATTAAAGTCTACGTACATACCAATATAGGCTCTGTCAGATGCACTTACAGAGAAGTCTTTAGAGCCGTCTGCGCTGTTACTATATGCAATGTGAGTGTACTGCGTACGACCATCAACACCATTTTTACCGGGTAAACCTTGCTCTCCTCTTTCTCCTTGCAAGCCATCAAGTCCACGTTGTCCCGGGTCTCCCTTATCGCCTTTTTCTCCCTTAATTTTCGTCCACTTGTACCGTGTTGGGTCTGTACTATCATTTTGCTCAAAGTCAGTATAGATACCGATATAAAGCTTATTGATTGAGCTATCAAGACTAAATCCATCAGTTCCTGTTGCATTATTAGCCCACGCTGTATGAACATAAGGTGTGCGACCATCTCGCCCCGGTGTTCCCGGTGTGCCAAGTTTACCATCAACGACATTGACGAGTGAAATCTCATCAACAGCAACCTCATCATTGCCGATATAAGCCGCAACTGTCAAAGTAACTGTATCAACTACGCTTGAGCCTTTGACAAGATAAGTCATACCTGTTGTCACTTCTCCATCAAGTGACCAACGCCATGTAACACCAGCTACTACTGGCTTACCTCCTTTGTATAAGGTCGGTGTCACTAAACTTTGCCCAATTTGATTTTTAAAAATAACTCCATTATCAGTTGATAACTTAATAGTGTAAGGTTTTGCAGCCTCAAAAAGTCGCTCAAAAGCTGCTTGAATACCATCAGATAAAATATTTTCAAGTGCTTTGAAATTTGAAAACGTGGTCTTGTTACTTTTGGGATTTGTAAAACTGATTTTCTGGTCTGATACCCTAGCTTTAATCAATAAAATAGGGTTAAAACCATCATCATTTATTCTTATAGTATCGCCAATCTCAACATCAATGAAACCATCTACCTCATAGGTTAAAGCGGGATAAGCATTTTTCTTGAGGTCACGAATACCAGCCGCTCGAATAACAGTAGGGTTATCACTATCAACCTCAATATCCTTTCTTATCCACTGGTCATTTGTTGTTTTACTCGTAAAGGCTGATGGGTACATTTGCATTGACAACGGTGCGTAAAGCATTTCTCCACGTTGGTAAAATTCACGTACTCCGTCTACATTATTTTCTGACCATGCACCTAAACTACCAATAGTTACAACAGTTTCTACCTCTTCACCTTTGGCGTTTTTTGTTTTCCCTTTACCTGTTGGGCGGATAGCGTTATAGATACCTGTTTTATCAATCTTACGCTTAATTGATTTCAGATTTTTACCGTAGGTTAGTTGGATATCATTTCTAACACGCCCCACTCCTTGATGGTTATCATCGTACTCATGGTAAACGTTGACTTTGAAAGCCTTGATTGAGCTATCTGCGTTTAATTCAGTATCAAAATCAATTTCTGCATCAAACTTAGTTGCAAGGCTTAATAAGCGAGCAAGTTTTGTGTCTTGCCCTTCCCATTCAAGCGTGCGTTTTTGGTCTGAAATTTCATTGATACCAACAGAAAGATAAGTGAAATTCAACAAATCCATCGCATTGCAATACTCAACAAAAGACATAGCTTTAGTGGCTTTATATGGGTTAGCATACTCATTGTTAAGCTCAAGATTGAGATTTTCACAATAACATTTGATGGTTTGCTCATTTTCTTCAACTGTCATCACGCTAAAGACATAACTCTTTCCATGATACTTAAAAGAAACAAAAGCTTTCTCATTTAGATAGTTATAGGTTTTTTGCGAGGCTGTATCTGATTTAATTGCCTTTTTATATACTGTAAATTCAAAGGTTGATGACCCCGTCGGTAAGTCTCTAGTCCAAGTGTCGCCATAGTAATTTAAAGTGCTCTGCTTATCATTATCAATAAATGCTACCTTTTGCAAGTTTGCATCATGAATTGTTAAAAGCATTTTATAACCACCTCTCTTCAAATTCTATGTTTACTGTTGGTTTATTTTTCACAAAGCTAGATACATATAACTCTAACTGACTTGTGCCGGGTGGGATGGATATCCATTTGGAACCATCCACAACCTCGCTGGCTTTTGTGATACCATCAATATATAGTGTCATCTTCACTATTAATAACGACGTTAGAACCAATAGCAAACCGATTAGGGATATTTTTTGTTACTGACACAAAATCCTTACGGTAAAAAATACTATCAAGGTACATGTGAGACACAACTGGTTTATTCCCTATGCTGCCAATCGTAACATGGATTTTGGCGGACTTTTTCCCTTTTATTTCTGGAATAGTAAATACTGGATATGACCCCCACCAATACACTTGCACCTTATCATCATTGCGTTTTAGGTCAGACCAGCCACGAGTACTATTAAACGGATTATGGTTATTTAAATGAGTACCTGTAAATGTCCAGCGCTTGATAAAGTTATAGCCACCTTTACCATTACTTGCCATAAAGTTATATTCACATTCTAGCCCTCGATAACGTTTAAATGTCTCAACTCCGTACAAAAAGTTACCATCGGCATCCGAAACAGCAATTTTAATAAATCCATATTGGTTAGACGCACCTAACCAAAAGATTTGTCTCCACCAAACATAATCATTTAATGAACCAACACC
Organism: Streptococcus hyovaginalis DSM 12219; assembly: GCF_000420785.1. GTDB lineage: Bacteria > Bacillota > Bacilli > Lactobacillales > Streptococcaceae > Streptococcus > Streptococcus hyovaginalis. The sequence goes on from NZ_ATVP01000006.1 coordinate 102,517, forward strand.
ACCAGAACTATCAACCGGTATCTCCCAAGTAAGGCTACCTGCATTATTCCCAACAGTTCCCCCTCTTGAATGCAGTTGAATATGTTGTCTCCCCCAAGTATTAACAGTATTAAGTGTACTGTTTAATTTTTGCATGTTGTCGTTGTTTATAGCAGCGTTTTTTTGTGCTTTACTGAAACCTGTGATGATATTACTATCTCTATAATCTAGTAATAGCTCTGATTGTTTAACCGTCTCTGTATCTGCTTCCTCACGGTTGCCAAGCTCAAAAGCAGAATTTTGATTTACTAAACCAATATAGCCATTTTCAGCATTATGCTTCACGGTAATAATTGGATACGCTGGGGCTGTTCCATTATTTGTTAAAGTAAATAGCATCTTATCGGACATTTGTGTTGCATCAGTACCGCTATCTAGTTTTCTATACGTCGAGCTATGAGCAACGCCGTCTGGTATAAGGATTTTTAGTTCTGAGCGTTGGAACCATCTTGTCAAGTTTTCTGGGGTAATGTCATCTATCGGTAGCCCCATATAATACTTATCCGGCTCATCACTATAAGTAATTTTTACAGGCTCTAAGACATCTAAAACACCAGCTAACTCATGCTTTAACTGCTCCATCTCCATTGCATTTGATGTTTTTATGTCAAATTTGATGGTATGCTCTTTTTCGCCACGTTTCACTTGCTGGATATTCACCCCCAATAAAGGAGCGTTATCAGTTGATACGCTCCTTGTATTACCAATGGGGCGGATAATATCTGTAATCCTAAAGAAACGTGACATGTCAACGCCGTTGAATGTCATTTCTTTTGTCATAGTCTTATCCCTCTCATTCTATTTTTTCGTCTAGTTTGCTCTGTTTGGTACTGGTCATACTTATCACCTGTTTTGGCAACTAAAGTGCCATCATCAAGTATGAGTTCGGATGGTCGCTCTACTGCTTTTTCGGCAATATCAAGAGCTTTTTTCATAAGGTCGTTACCTTTCTCTTTAGCAACTTCTACTTTAGTTTTAATAGCGTTCTCAAAGTCTGATTTAACTTGCACTACTTTAGATAACTTAGTTTTACCAACACCAATGACATCCTCTGCTTTATAGCTAAATGCCTGTATGTTGTCATACATGCCACCCATAGCCTTATCAACATATTTGGTGTTTTTCTCAATACCAACAGCAACCCCCATTGGTAAGAAACGCCCTACGCTATCTCTAAACAACCTTGATGGTGAGTGAATTTGTGCTTTAGCTCGTGCTGCTCTTTCTGCTTGAGCTACTAAGGCATTAGCTGCAGCTGTTACAGCTCCTAAAGCTGACATCATACCAGCGGCTAACCCTTGCCCTATCATCGCACCAATCCCGCGCATAGCACCGACACCAGACATCCCGGCAGACCTTATAGCAGACATTATAGAGGTCATAGCACTGACTGCTTGCCCTCTTCCGCTACTCAAGCCTTGTGCTAAATTACGTGCTGTCTGCTGCCCTATTTGGCGACCTTGAGACTTCATTTGACTACCAACTGACCTAATAACAGCCAGAATAGCTTGCATTGATGATTGCACTTGTCCACGCATAGCATTAAAGGCTGAAATAACAGCTTGTGTGCTGGTTGCCATATTTCTTACTTGAGATGATGCGTTAGTTGCACTAGATGATACTTGCATAAAACTAGTAGATACAGTCATGAGAGCTGTGCCAACAGCCAAAATCCTTGAACCTAACATAGCAAATGAGGTGCTTGCCATTGTCATAGTAGTTGAAATTGTCATTACACGTGCATTAAATGCAGTTATAAGACCGCCAACAGTAGCAAAAGCTACACTAATAACCATTGCTTTTGAACCAAATGAGGCAAAGCTGACACCTGCCATCATTAATGCTGGGGTAATTGTCATAATTTGACTCTTAAATGTTGCAATCGGTGCATTGATAGCAGATAACCCTGCAACACCAGAAACTGCTTGGCTAGTAAATCTTGAAAATCCAGAAGCTGCACTTGTCAACATTTGTGGCAAACTCATTACAACTGTCTTTAAACTGTTAATTTTGCTATCAAACATTGTCAAACCAGATACAGCTGTACTAGCAGCTGTTGAAACAGTCCGCATCCCTGCACCTAAATTCTTCATTCCTGAACCAGCTTGCGATAGTCCTTCTGAATGAGCTGCAATTTTCCCAACACCTTTTGCAACTGCCGCTAAAGATGCTGCCATATCACCTAACTTTGTATTAGTTATTTTGACAACACCATCAGCTAACTTATCAAATCCTTTACCTGCATTTAAGGCAGCTTTTCCAATAGATTCAATTACACCAGATATACCGTCTAAGACAGACTTGATGGAACTACCCACACTTTTAATGACATTACCTATGCCTTCGAAAGCTGATTTAACAGAGTCTCCAACACTTCTAAAAACATTAGCGACACCATCCAGCGCTGATTGAATGGCTGTGCCAAAACTCTGTACTACTTGAGCAGCGCCAGAAAGAGCAGATTGAATACCTTGTCCTATACCTTGAGCTGCAGCACTTATCGCTTGACCTGTAGCAGTAATAGCTCCTTGGGCGTTAGCAAAAGCATTAACCAATACCGATAAGCCAACCGCTGCAATTGCTATACCTGCACCAATTAAGGCAACAGATGCACCAAAGGCTAAGATACCGACAGCACTCGCCGTCAAAGCTGGACCTAATAATGCAAATATACCTGCTAAAGCTGCTATACCAACACCAAGTGCCAACATTGCAATTTGTGCACCTGTTCCTGCACTTGCTAGCTGTATTGCTGCTTGCACTAATATATAGATACCACTAGCAGCTAAAGCTACACCTGCACCAACCATGAGCATTGCAGCCCCCATCGATAACCATTGCGTAGGACTTGCCATAGCTGCTGCTTGACCAAATCCCTGTGCAACTGTTGATATCGCTGTTGCAAGACCCTGTAAAACAGTAGATATGCCCTGCGCTATTGAGGTTATTAACGTACCTAGACCAGAGAAGACTTGCTCAATGATACCTTTAGACTGCGTTGCTGACCCACTTGCACCAGTAAAGGCATCTTTGGCATTCTTTTTGAATAGCTTAAATGGATTCAAGCTACCCAATGAGCTAAAACTCTTGAATTTAGCAATCAGCATAGCTAATGCTGGCATAATCAAAGTAAACATAGATGGGTCTAAGCCAGATACAAATTCTGCAATCTTAGAAGCCACCTCACCAATCACTTTTGCAACTTCATTAACCTTATTTCTAAAAGTCTCACTAGTTGTGTATGCTTGAATAAACCAACCAATTAACATACCAATACCAGCGATAGCTAGCCCCCATGGGTTAGATAAAGCTGTTTTTAGTAAACCAAACGAATTTTTTAAACCCTTGATGGCTTTAGTTGCTGTTGATACTGTTTTAAAAGCCCCAACCATACCAAGTACAGCACCAGCTATTGATTGAATTGTGCCGGGTGGCAAGTTTGAAATAAAATTAGATGCCTTGGTCGCTGCTTCAGCTAACCATTTAGCAATCTCTCCGATTTTACTTCCTAATTCGCCAAAATCAATCTCTTTTCCTTTGGTTAAACTATCCCAAACATGTTCAGCAGCATCCTTAATGTGGGCAAAAGCATTAGAAATTGCCGATATAGCCCCAGTATCTTTAAAGCTATCCCACATCTTTTTAGCAGCTTTGATAGCATTGGCGACAAAGTCTGTAATTATTGGCGTAATTGTTTCGAAAGTACTATTAATAGCACCCTTTAAACCGTCAATTGTCTTTGCAATACTACCTAAACCTGCTTTTGCAAACCCTTTATCAATAGCCTCAATCATATTGGCTAAGTTTTTGATAACAGCATTTTTAAGGTTCGCAAATGATGTACCAATACCTGCGCTATTTTTCTTGGCGAGTTCTGCAAATCCATTTTGACCCTCGTTAAGCTCAACGAATTTTTTATTTAAGTCATCAATGGTTATCTCCCCATTTTTTAGAGCATTAAATAAATCTGTTTTAGCAGACTTACCTGTAAATCCAAAAGACTTAGCTACTTTATCTAAAGCTACTGGCATAGTTTCCATCAATGTTCGCCAGCTCATCATATCAACCTTACCTGTTGATAGCATCTGCGTATACTGTTGCATACCTCGACTGGTGTCTGACAAGCTTGCACCACTAGCCAAAAAAGCATTATTAAGGGCTACAGCTGACTTTGCTGCACTAGTTGCACTACCTGTTAGAGGAGCAAACACTTGAGCTGATTTGGTAATATCACTAAGCGTTGTTGGCAACCCATCAATACCGTCACTGAGTAATTTTGTTGATTTAGCTACATCTTTAGCTGAGTAACCTAGCGCATTCATGACTACTGGATATTTCTTGAGAGTATCAAAGCGGTCTATTGCTCCACCAACAGAGTTATTAACCATCTGCATACCCTTTTGTACTAAAGCACTAGCAACACCCGTAATAGCGCCAAAACCAAGGGCAGATTTAGAACCTTTACCAAATCCTGATGATGAGGTATCACCCAACCCCTGCAATAAACTTTTTAACGATTTAACTCCCTGTTGGGCACTTGTACCATCAAGGTCAACTGTGATAGTAACTTTTCCGTCTGCCATGTTCTACCTCCTCTCCATATTAATTTTTGGGTAATGCGTATTGCTCCTGTAATTCACGCATCTTTTGTTTTTCTTTAGCATCTTCCCCCTTTGAGGGTCTCCATGCTCTAATTTTCATAACTTCAACAAACTTTGTTCCATCTGGTAAACCAGATAATAAAGCGTTAAATTTCTGCCAGTGTAATCTCCCTTGTTCTTCAATCAAATCAATGTTATAAGCTTGCATAAACGATGAAAAAATGTACTCACCATCATATTTGATATTAAACAAAGGTTTATCATCGCTATCTGAGTCATCCTTAGATCTTTTAGGCATTACATTACCCTCAATGTCATATCTATCAACTTCATCAATAGCTCTAGTAACTTGTATGTGTTTCTCAAATACTTCTGCATAGATAGCTAACGCCTCCTCAGTATCCATATCCTTAAAAATCACATCATTAGTTAATTTGGCTAAAGCTAATTTAGGTTTTAGTTCCATTGGGATATGTGCTTTATTCCACATATCAAAAACCCACAAGACCCTGTCAAACGATAATAAAAGCTGATACTCTTTATCTTTAAGTACCAGCTTGTCATCCATTTTTTTGGAAATATCAAACATTATTCAGCAAGATACTTCTTGAAATTTTCATCGTTTCGTTTTTTATCCCATTCTTTTTGAATAGCTGCTGAAATCTGCAAGAAAACATTTAGATAGTTCCATGTGTGTTTGCCTACTGCCTCATAGATTTTTTGTGGAGCATCTGCATCAAATAGAATTTCAAAGAATTCATCAATTAGCGCTTTGATATTAACCCTAATTTCTCGGTCATCCATTTCTTCTTCTTTGTTCTCAAGAACATTTGCTTTTTCCATAAGTTCTTGTGATTTGATGCGTAACTTATCATCTTTTTCATCATCTGATAAGTAATCTAGATGGAACTCACCAAAATTAAAAGTAAGTGCCTTTGTGCCTAAATTAAGATTGATAATATTGTTTGACATGTTATTTTCCTCCAAAATGTCTGTTAGTTAAATGATGGGTTACCCACCAACACCAGCCTCAATAGGCTCTTTAATCCATTTAAGCGTACAGCCAAATTCTTCATACGATGTTGCATCTCCTGCACCTGCTTTGATTTCAGATGCGTTAGCAACTTGTGTATAAGTCTTTTTGTTATCAGCTGTTGTCACTCGATGCCACACACGACGTGCATCACCAGTTTTATATTTCATAGCTGCAATCATCGCTTGAGCTTCATCTTCTGGGTCAAACAAACCCTCAAATGAGTAGCCACCAACAACAGACAATACAGTTTCTTCTGGTGTACCATCTCCATCATAGTAACCAGTGTCATCTGTATCTTCATCTGTTTCATCATCAATAGTTTCAATATACTTAGCTAGGCGTTTCCATGCGCCCTCATCTGGCACTTGAGTTGGGTTCTCAGGGTCAAATGGTGCAATTTCGTGTTTACGCTTGGCGTTTTTATTTCGTGCCATTGAATTATCCTCCTGTAATTTCTAATTTTGCAATTACTTGCATTGAGTAAACAAAGTAACCTTGTTCATCCTTACCATTGATACCGGGTTTATCCACTTTCAACGATAAAAAAGTATAAGAGTTGTCGGTGCTAGGTAAATCAAGGTCAAAATCTGATAAGTCACCATTTAATAGCCAAATAATGTCATTGGCTACTCCATTTGTTTTGCTTTTTACAGCAATTTCAAATGGTAGTGATACCTCCCTAGTACCATCCATGTACTCTTTGTCGATAATTCCACCACTTAGAGCATTGATAACTAAATCATCTTTATCATCCTCAAAATAATCCAGTCTCGCTTTTAGTGGTAAGTCTTTGATGTTGTTAATATGTGCCAGTAGCACATCTTGAAAATTTTTGTTATTCTGCATTATTTAAGCCCCATCGCCTTAACGGCTGTATCTTTCCACTTGTCAAGGTGTTTGTTTTTAGCTTTCACATACCAGTTTTTACCAGTACCTGGTGTTGTGTACTCTCTAAAAGTCACAATGCCATTTGTACCGTAAAAATGTGCTCTAGCATAAACAGTATTCCAGTTGACAGTCTCACCTTGTAAGCCAATGGTTGCACTAGCCCTTAAAGCTCCATCTCTCAACGGTACATAGGCATTTGTGTCTAATAAAATTTGATTAGCCATTGCCTGCCGCCCTCTCCTTACTGCCTCTGGTGATACTTTTTTAGTAACACCTCCAAGGTCAACGTGGGCATGGGTAACAAAGCCTTTAGCCATTAGATAACCTCCACCTCATAACTGAAAATTTTACCGTTAAGGGTATTGACCTCATAACCAGTAACAAGGTAATCACGCACCCCATCATTGACCAACGCACCCAGCCAACTATCATCAACTGTCACATCAATAAATCTGGGGTAAATGAATACTTTTCCGACTTTCTGCCGTGTTTTAGAGTTGTTAGTACCCACAACTTGCACCGACCTATCAAACCTTACTGGCTTAATATCCAATGGGTCAGAGTAGCTTTCATCTCCATAACCATTCTTGCCCGCAACCTTTCGGACAGAAATAGCATCAGTCAATAGCCGTTTATCTATCATAATCAACCCCCACAACTAAGCTAAATCCAGCTTGTTTTAGGGCGTTTTCAGCATCCAAACAAAGGTTGAATTGTTGACCTGCTGAAATACGGTGTTGACTGCCATAATCAATCTTGGTACGACCGATAGATACGCTCGACATGGTTTGTTTTTCATCAGCTGTTGTGATGCCAGAGCTATCCAAATAAGCAATCTGAAAGCCCGTAGCTAGCTTTACAGCAGACTTGCGATAATCTGCCTCTGTCTCAAAGTCAATGTACTGTTGGTAAATGCCTTGAGTATAGAGATTGATAGCAATTTCTGCCCTTTTAGCTAGCTTGTCAAAGTCAGTCACATCATCAAAACCTAAATCATCAACAAACTCATCTTTGGTTAAATAAGACATAGTAACCTCCCTTAAAAACAAAGGGTGTTGCCACCCCTTATTTATTCAACAGCCTCTTCTACTGTTTCAGTATCATCTGCTTTCTTTTTGCGTGTTGTCTTTTTAGGTTTTTCCTCAACAGTTTCATCAACTGAAACAAGGACAGCAGCAACATCTGGAAAAGTTAACTTGAGGTCTTTGTTGACCTTTTCAGCGTAATCAGTTTCAAGCTCAATAACCTCATCGACAATCACGCCTTTACCTAGTGATTTAAAAACTAGATTTTTTGTTGCTTTATAAAGTGCCATTGGTTACCTCCTAGACGACTGTTCCTGTGACTTTAACAACTGCTTTCTTGTTATCATCCAAGATGTAAGTACCACCTTTAGCAGCTGCTTGTAGTTTCACACCATCAAACTCTGTTGCCTCAATAGTACGAGTTGTTGAGATACCAACAAATGGGATAACAATACCATCTGGTGAGAATACAGCAAGCGTACCCTCTTGGAAATATTGAGCTGGTGTTTCTACCAAAGTAAATCCTTTGTAGCGTGCAAGCCCATTGTTATCAATAGATACACTTGAGCCTTTAGCAGAGGTATTGGCTGTCATGTCAATAATCGCATTGTAAAGCTCTGGGCGTAGGTAAATGGTAATTGGTGCAGTTACTTCTTGATTGATGTAGTAAGCATTGACTTTGTTAAACAAGGCTTTTACCTTATCCTCCGTAAAATCAGCAAGTGCCTCTGTTACACCAGCGTTATCAGATAGGAATTTACCAATACGATTATTGATTTTGCGTGTTTGCGCCTCTGATTGCAGTTTCAAACGGTCTGCAATAGCAGCATTAAGGTCATTATTTACTGTGTAACGGTCAAGACCTTCATGGATAGTTAGGGTGTAATCATACTCAACATCAGTATTTTCATACTTGATTTCTGTTAAGTCTCCAAAACGTGAATTGGCTTCAGAACCATCACCAAAACCCCCATCATTTTCACCTGTTTTGTAAGTTCCAATAACTACTGGTGTGTTATTAGTCTTAACAGAGAACGCTTTAGCATTTTCTTGCACACCATCCAAAACTTGGATAGCAGACAAAGCACCAGTAAAGGCTGATTTAACACCAAATACTGTTTGTAAAATACCAGCATATTGCTTTTCATAGCGACGTACTGGGTTATTTTGATTAGTCATGTCTAATCTCCTTTCTTTTATTTACCGTACCCATCAATAATTGCTTGGAATGGGTCAGCATCATTTGTGCCGTTTGCTACTGGATTTCCAGTCGCAACGATATTTGGGTTAGGTTTGTCATCATCTGCCTTGAAAAGATATGGGTCACTTTCCTTTAAACCTGTGATGATGTCATCTAGTTTTGGTTTACCATTTTCATCAAGTTCAATGACATCAACATCAATGAACTTCATCAAGGTTGATGGATTGTGTGCGGTGGTATCTTTCAATGCAAGATTGATAGCATTGACCTTTTGAGTTTGTGCAAGTTCAGCAGCTGCATCCGCTTTGTATTTGTCATATTCAGCTTGCAATTTATCAAGAGCTTCTTTCTGTTCAGCACTTGTATTTGCATCTGCTTTCAACGTTTCAAGCTGTGCCTCTGTGTTTTGCAACTGTGATTTAAGGCTATCTCGCTCTTGTGTGATAGTCTCAAGTTCAGCTTTTGTTGCGTTTAAATCTTTACCATATAAAGCAAACACATCTTTAATCTGTTCTTTTGACAATCCAAGCTCTGATAATGCCTCTGTTGTAAGCCCCATATTTACCTCCTAGTTCTTTTTAAGCGGATAACTCCCGCTAAAAGTAATATTTGATTTACTATTTCAGTTTAATTTGGATTGAATGGGATTTTTTACGGTTTTAGACACAAAAAAGAGAGCTACGATATGTAACCCTCTTGACAATTAAACATATATACGCTCTCTGCTATAATCTCGATTTAGAAAATCATGATTATCAACAAGAACTCTGATTTTACCTTGATAAGCTCTAACTTTAAGCCTTTCAGCCTGTATCAGCTCATCATCACCCATTGTCGTTGCATAGTGTAATCTTTCCTTATGATGCTTAATGTTACGCTCTAAGGCTCTTTGTTTAGCCTCGATACGTGCATTTTCTTCTGCTTGCTCTGGTGTTAGGTCTTTAATATAATCTGGTAACTCTGGAATAGTGTTTACTCCAACTATAAACGGTGTCAGATAATGCCCACAATGGACACCTAAACACCCACCAGCAGTACCAAAGCCATAATCAAGCAAGCTATGGATGGTAATACCTTTTTCTATCCTACCAGCTCCTTTTGTAACAATCTTACCTTGCAATGGGGCGCAAGCAGCCCTAGCACTTGATTTGATTGAGTAGTAAAAGGTGTCAATACCAAGCTCCTCTGCCGGTCTGGTACGCATGTCATTATATACCCTGTAAGTTGTTGTTTTAATGATTGCCCTAGCATAGCTATCTGCCCTCCAATCTCTACCAGCCCTATCTGTAAAACCTGTAAAACCCTTTTTCTGCCATGCCATGATTGTGTCATGTAAAGCTCTGTCACTTGTTTTAGTACCAGATACCACTTGAGCTACTGTCTGTTCTACCACCGACTTAAAAACAGCCTGTATGCTTGCTGGCAAAGTGGAATTGATAAGATTAAGGTCACTTATAGCTTGCTGTGTGTAAGCCTCTAAGGCATCAGTTACACCGTTTCTAACCTCGCAACTAGATGACCTTTTCAAGTCCTCCTCTAGTTGTTGCTTAGTATCTTGATATACCTTTAAGCCCTCGTTTTCAATAACCTCACGCAATAAACTCTCTGCAATTTCTGTACGCTCAACAATGATTTTCAAGTTTTCCTCATTGAGCATGTGCATATCATTTAGCTTCTCGAGTTGCCAAATATAGGGATTTTCTGCAAGGTCAGCATTGCCACGCTCTTTTAATCGTCTAATCATGCTATCAAATAGCTCAATCTGCATCTTAGAGTAAATATCACTCACACCTTGCATATGTAAAGAAAGCTGTTGGTCATTGATGGTTGGGCGTTTCTTTGTATCGCTCATAGTTAAGCCTCACTAACTACCTCATAGGTTTCAGCAAAAATATCTGGCTTACATGGATAAAACTCACCTTTTACACCCTTGATAATATAATCCCCCTTTTGAGCTACCATATCTCCCTCAAGCGTTGGAATGACAACACTTAAATCAGAGCATAATGTATTTTGACCAATAAACTCTCTGATTTCTTCATAGTTTGACCCAATAAACCTAACAGCCTCAATTACAACTGGTTTTTTCTTATACTTCGCCATCTTCTTCTCCTACTGTATCTTTACTGTTTCCTACTGTGTTTTGTGTGTGTTTACTGTATAGGGCAAGCTCTGCATCATTCTCTGGTGGTAGCTCTCCATTGATTTCAGCAAGTTCTTTCTCTGCCTCATCATCTGTAACACCAAGTGTTTTTGCAATACCTCTTTTCTGTGTTGCAAATCCAGCTGCTACCATCTTCATCCAGTAATCAAGCTCTGCATGTCTATCAGTAAACACACCATCATCGAGATTTACTGATATATCATCAAGTTCCGGTATAGTACCTTTATAAATACCAACAGCTTTACCAAGCTCACACATGGACACACAAAGTTCTTTAATAGATTGCTCGACTAAAGCAACAATACTATTTCTCATTTGGTAGGTATCAGAGTTTTCACTTACAATCTCTGTTGCTGTCTTAACACCCTGTCCGTCAAAGGTAAACATGCCGCTTGATACGCCAATCTGCATCTCAAACAATTTAAGACCCTCTGAAATAGCTGAAATATAGTCGGATGACCTAATAGGCGTTGTGAGGTCAACAATACCTCCACTGTCCATGTTACCAGCACTAATCTGCATATAAACATTTTGTTCTACATCAAAACGGCGTTTAAATGCTATCTCTCCATTTTCATTCTGTACCTGTAATTGAGTCAATTGTTGCGGTACAATCACGCGCCGTTGCCCCATCTTAACCTCCCACATGAATTCATCATATGTACGATTGATAAAATCAATGGTAGTTTTAGCATTGTCAAAGATTGATAGACCCAATGGGCTGTTAATATCTTTGTTGTTCATGCCGGGTGTTTTGAGATAAGTAAACAATGGTCGTGACAAGCCTTGTATTGGTGTTACTGGTTGCAAGTCTGGGTATAACTCGCTCAAATTCACACGCTCACCAAGTGTGCTATCAGATGTTGATTTATAAAGCTCATTAGTGATACGGTATAGGCTCTTATCTTTCGTACTGCCCACTTCTTGCCCAGTTGGTGTTACCCACTCATGGAACTCAACAAGTGTATAGTACAAATTCTTTCTATTTTCAGTTTTGATAGTCTTGGTTAAGATAGCAGCACTTGATACATCCTGTGTATTGCTCTGTAATGGCAAAAATACTGGTGCTTGAATAAATGCTACACGTATTTTATCGCCATCAACGTAAGGGCGCATAGCAAGCCCGCCAAGAGCCAATGCACTCTCCAAATACCGCTCAAAGTTCTTGTTAAATCTATCATTCCCTAGCATGTCATTTAGAAAGTCATTAAGCGTGCTATCTTCTACTGTGATTTCTGCCTGCTCATTATAAACAAGGCTAGCAATCTTTTTGGCTGCTGTTCGTGCAATAGGTAAGTGTTGCATCTTTCTACGTTTCCTATCGCCATCTGTGTTGATGTACTCAATGTCATCAAACTTAGACTGATAATAAGATAGATTGTGTTGTATTCTGCTAAATTCTGCTTGTGTAACAGCTACTTTTGGATGGTCAAGGATGCTGTTAAGGTTTGATGTTTCCATGTTATACCTCCCACGGTTGAAAAAGTCTTTTACTTTTTGAATTAGGCTCATGTTTGCCCTCCTTATGAATTACCCACACGCAAACTAAGTATGTTGGCATTGTCTAATATAAAATACTGTGCGACATCGCATGTGTGGTCATCGTCTTTAATGACATTTGGGTTATCAGATTGTATGGTCTTTTCATCCCATCTGTACATTTTGTGTTCTTCAATAAATACCTTGTTATCCTCTGTATTGATATAATAAAATCTACCTTGTGCAAGTAATGATTGGAAAGTATCAATCATTGTTACTTTTTTTAGTTTAGCTACCGGATGCCACCTAATACCAAAATCAAGATACATCTGGTTTCTCAATGCCCCCTCTGCACTATCAATTGTATATTGCAAGATTGGTACTTTATACTTGCTGATAACGGATTGTATAAAGCTATTGATGTCTTGTGATAGTTGGCTAGGTGCTTTCTTTACTGCTTGACCTGCTGGGCTATAGTACCAAGTATCAAATAAGATTACCTTGCCTTTAGCTGTGATACCAAAAGCACAACAAGCGGTGGCTGATTGTTGGTGTCCTCCATCAAGTGCAAAGGATATACCAATAAGCCTATCGTCACTTGGCAAGACATCTAATGGGTGAAATGTACTCATGTTATAAACGTTATTACCAAGACCGACAGCCTCTCCTAAATATAAATACCTATAATAGTCATAGTCGTTTTCTTTGATGCGCTCAATGTCCTCTAGCATCTGATCTGTTACAAACCCTAACTTGTCATCAAGGTAGGTACTAGAGTGGGCTAAATAATTTTGATTAGTCTTGATACTCTCAAACCACTCATTTATCCAACTGTAAGGATTTCTTGGCGGATTGTAAGACCAAAAAAATTGTACAAATTTAGCGCGTGGATGCTTTTGCCGCATAAAGGTCACATTTGACTGGTCAAAATCCTCTTGGTTGCTAAATTCTGCCGCCTCCTCATACCAAACGGCTATGATATTGCCAATGTCGTTTGATTTAAGCTTTTGAAAGTCATCTTGACCATAAAAGTAAAAGGTTGAGCCTGTCTTTTTATGAGTGATTTTAAACGGGCTTACAGTCTTATCAAATCGTCCAGCAGCCCCAAACATACCAATAGCCCACCACACTTTATTAAACACGCTGTCACGAATTGTATTGGCTACCTTACGAATGACAACCACATTGGCTGTCTCCTTAGCTCTGATGTATCTAAGCATCATATACACCAGTTTTAGGACGATTACAGACGATTTAAAAGAGTTCCGCCCACCTTTTAGAACGTTATAAGGCTTTGGCGATACCCATACAGAATTAAAATGGGGATTTATATTATCTTCCTTGATAAAGTTAGGTTTTTTAGAGGTCATCTATCAATCCCTCCAATTCTCCTGCCTGATCATCAATGATGATAATTTCATCATCTTCATCTTTGCCCGTGTTTAATTGTTCTTTTAGTCTAGCCAATTCAAGTTCTAGTTTTTCAGACTGTTTAGCTGTTGGGTAACGTTTTAAGATTTCAGTAATGGCTTTAATAACTGTGGCGTTGTCTGCTTTCTTAGTGTGTCTTTCAACTTTCCCTGTCGTTGGGTTAAGTATCAACACTTCTTCATCTCTCTTACCCCTTGCAATGTCTGACAAGATAGATAAAGCCTCTTTTGCATCCATGATATTTGACTTATGCAGCTCTTGCATCTGTGCATCAATGTATGATTTTATGTCAAGTTTTGACAAGTTTTGACTAGCAATTCTGTTTGCTGTTTTTTCACTGTACCCAGCATTTATAGCAGCTTGAGTTGCATTACCTGTCTTTATGTACTCATCTGCAAAGCGCCTTTGTCTTTCATTCATTCGCTACCTCCTTTCCAACAAAAAAATCACAAGTATTTCTACTCATGATTTCATTTTATATGGTTAAAAAGGGGATGTTTTACCATTGTTTTGGATTTTAGGCACAAAAAAAGCCCCAATTAAGGGGCAAAGATGTAACGCAAGCGTCAGGATTTGAACCTGAGCATCCTCAATCAAGGCGCACTCCCCCTATGCTACTCCTTGCGTTTCTTAATGTAATTATACCACTCTTTATTTACTCTTTCAACCAACTTATGCTCTTTGGTTGTTAGATTTGTACCACCTTTTTTACCAATTTCATACTCCGCATGATTGTAACCATGATGGGTGTGTGGTTTCATACCTTTATGTTCATGGTCTAAATCAATTTGCTTATTTCTTTTATTGCTAGCGTCAAAATAAATGATACTTTTAGGGGCATCTTTCTGTTTGTTAATCAATACATAGACCCTGCCCTTTGTCATAGTTTCCATTGGTGTTTTTGCATTACCACCATTATAACTAATAAATTTAATGTTACCTGCTGTATGTAAGGTGCTATATTCTGTACCGTATTTCTTACCTTTATCACTCATTCCGGAGCTTGCTCCTCTGCCACCCATGTGTCCATCCTTTCTGTTGTGTCATTACCAAAATAAATAACCTCGATACCTTTATAATCATAATCTACCTTACCACCGTATACCAAGATACGCTTAGGACTTAGTTTTTCAATCATGGTATCTACACCATTTTTCCATAAAGAAAAGCGCTCTTTGTTCTTCTTAATACCTATGGTGCTGATTGCTACTGTACTATTATGAGGTAAACCATCAAAGCAAAATCCATAACTTTCTGAGGTTGTCCATGATACGGTTGGTATCACTGTATAACCCCAATTCTGCATCATCTGCCCTATCATTCTTGACCTATACACATTCCATAGTTGCATGGCTATTGGCATATCTGTATATAGGCTAAAGTCTGGAGTAAGCACACAATCAAAACCAGCTAGTTTCTCTATATAAAAATCTGGGCGTTTCCAAACTCTCTCAAACTGATAATCATCCAAGAAAAAATGCACACCTGCTGAATAATTTGGTTTATTCAAGACATAATTAAATCCCTGTAATGTATTTGGTACATGGTCAACTGACTCAAGCATCGGTATATCATGCTTGCCATCTGTGCGCGTGGCATCATAATCTAATAAATTATATTGGTTAATGGTGTTCTGTCTGTGATACGGTTTTAAATCACCCATACTATCCCCCTAATAAAAAACTATGTACCTTGATTATAGATACATAGGATAGGGGCTTTTTACGGTTATTTAGACAATGGTATGTGTTTATAAGTTGAAACAAAATACTTATCAAACCATTTATTGATGTAAGAGTAAGCTGGGCTAGGACTTAGATATAAAATTTTATGACACGCGCCAATGACATTGATATTTTCAAATACATAAACCTCTTTTATTACTTTCAACAATTTTTTATCTGATTTTCTGATATATTCATCCGTTACACTTTTCAGATTAACTAAAAAAGCTGATTGTTCAATGTTATTTTCTAAAAAAGCCTCATGTATCTTTTGTTCGAGTATTGTTCTTTGTGGGTTTTTCTTATCTCTCAAAAAATACCACTTGAGCCAATTGATTTCTCTACGATGTATAACCGATAGGCGCTCTATTTTCTTTTTAGTCATCTGCTACCTTTATAAATTGTACACTTTTAATAAATTTAGGATTTAATAAAATATCTCTATCTTCCCCTAAAATAACTGTATGCCCATTATTCATTTGAGATATAATTTTATCTCTAATATTTTCTAATTTGACATCATCTTGATGAAATACCTGCGCTTTAAATCCATCACACTTGACATAAACTTTAATCATACAAACCTCCTATGTCATCATAACTTGAATATATTATATTTTCAGCACAATCGTCACAAAACAAACCTTGTACTAACTCATGCACCATCTCATGACAATAAAAACATTCTTGAGAATATAAAGTCATGTCTTCCACTCCTCAATGTCAAACACTAGCCTATAATGCCCCTTTTCTTCACTCAAACCACCATAGACAAATGACAGCTTTTTAATAACCTTGTGATTATCATCTGTCCAAATACCTGCATCAGTCATGCCATCAATAATAGCTTTTACTGTCGGATATAAATTGGGTGGGTCTAGCTTTGACTTGGTAGGGCTGTAAATTGTAACTGTAACCTCACAAGGAATTGAGGAGCTAAAAGCAGCCCTCTTTTTATCCTTTGTTGCCAAAGTGTGCCAATAAGCAAAAACTCTAATACGCTTGGTTATTTTGGCTTTATCAACATTATGAAATCTATCATTGCTATTAACAACCATATTTAGAGCTTTTAACTTTGTGTTGCGTGGCAGAGAAAACTCAAATTTCATTCAATGCTCCTGATTTGGTTTTTAGCCAAATCAAATACCTTTATTGCATACTCGAAACCAGTTATAAAGAAATCTTGGTATGTTTTTTCTTCTCCTTGTGGCATCTGATGATACTCAAGGCGCATCTCCTTAGCTGCTTGTGTATAGGCATTTTCCAAAAAGTTTATACTTCTTAACATTTCCTTTTTTTCACGCTCAAGGCGTTTTTTCTTTTGTCGTTTATTCATTTTTTAATTCCTCCTTCGGCGGCTCTGGCAATGCCATCCAATAGATAACATCCTCATCAATATTTTCAAATCCTACACCATATGGTCCAAAATCATCCCAAGTGTCAATGTTAATACGACCATTAGCATAGACCAATACCTGCTCCCCAATGTCTGGTGTTTGACTATCCCACATAAAATCGTAGTCTGAATATAGTTCTTTTTCTTCATTAGTTAGCACTCTGGTTGTTAATTTATTCCATTTCATTTTCAAACTCCTCTGATTTAGCAATTCCGTAGATTACAACATTCATTTTTTACCTCTCCTAATAATTATTTCAAATGGATAATCAACTAAGTTAGTTGTCAT
Source organism: Streptococcus hyovaginalis DSM 12219 (assembly GCF_000420785.1). Lineage (GTDB taxonomy): Bacteria > Bacillota > Bacilli > Lactobacillales > Streptococcaceae > Streptococcus > Streptococcus hyovaginalis. Next base: position 119,790 of record NZ_ATVP01000006.1, read on the forward strand.
TCCAAAACTAACCTCTTTCAGGTTTTCTTTTCTGACAAGCTCAACCACACTCTCAACAATCTTCTTACCTGTTAAAAGTTGCATCTCAACTGCATTGGCATCATTATTCATTAGTTACCTCTCTAGTAAGATGTTCTTCACCCTCTTAAATTCATCTTGGGATAACTGTAATGTATTGCTCCCATCTAGGAATGGTGTCTTAACTTCTAAAATGTTGAAATCATACGATAACCTCGTAATTTCATCCACTGCTAAAGCAACTGTCCACTCAGCACCACCGCTTAGGTAAGTTACCTTGATAAATTCATGTTTCATTTTCAACTACCTCTTTCTGTCAAATAATCTGGGGCATCATCGCCAATATTGATACTGTCATATTGCTCTTTTGTCACAAGAAACTTACCATAAGCTCCTATAGTAACTGTGTGATGACCGTTAACAACTGATTTATCTGTTACTGTACCAATAAGATTGCCACCAGCATTATCCACTTGATAGATGATAACTGGCTTTCTTTTCTCAAGCTCATGTACCCGGTTTTGTAAATCCATAATTAGATAAGAGCTTACAACAAAGGTACCTACCAATATGAGCGATAAAAATTTTACAGCATCTTTCATCTTACGCCCCTATCAATATTTTAATAGCAGTATAAATCAAACCAATAGCATAGGCATCAGCAATAAACCAAGCTATAGTAGCAGATTTATCCTCTTTGTAAGTTTTGCTACTTGTAACAAAAATCAGAATGGCAAGGAGTAAGCAAGCGCTGATGACCATAAGTTTTAGAAATCCATCCATGCTAATACCTCAAATAGTTTACTTTATAAAGTTCAGAGTTTCTACCTAATTTACCTCTGAAACGTTCAGCCTCTTTCTTTGTTTTGAATTCATGCTTTTCATATTTGATGGTATCTCCACGCCCTTTAATTGGTATCTGTACTACCCAACACATGCTATTTACCACCTAACTTTTCAGCTGCTACTGGGTTTTTAGTTTCTTTAGTCATTGTTATTTCCTCCAAATTTTAAGCTAATACTGTAATGTGTTTTTGGTCTGCTAGTTGCTCTTTTAGATAGGCTGCAATGTTCCCTACTGCATCAGCCACCCAACGCTTACCATCTGCCTCAAATAAAGCCATATTTGCTTGCTTATCAATCCTAAAGACAAATAGGCTTGCTGGTTGTTCAACCTCGCTAAATGTACGATATGGGCGCAAAGTAACTGGGTTTGGCGCTTTACCTTTAGCAAGACTTGCTACACCTGTTTTTACAGTTGCCACTTGAGATACCCCATTATCTTCAATTTCAGCACCATTCTCAATTTTCAATGCGCTAGCAAACTCTAGTAATGTTCCACGGTCATTGTCATCAATAAAGTTTGATTGCAACATGATATTAAATTGTTCTGATGATAGGAAACGCCCAAAAGACAACTCTGGAATGCGTGCTTTGACAGCGACAAGCAATGTACGATGTTCTAATTCATCATTTTCCGACCATACACAAACTTCATCGTTTTTCTCAACTGAAACAATCAAGCGTTGCTTTTTCAAATCGTTTAGGTCTGTCTTTAGGTAATCAACAAGACTTGTCAATGTTGATAGCTCAAGTGTTCTTGGATAGCGCTTAGGGTCAAGCTCTTTTAGGTTGAATTTGTTAGCATCGTAATACTCTGTACCATCTGCTGCTGTTAGAATTTCCAAACCATGCTCATTTAGTTCTACTGCGTATTCCAATGCTGCTTTAAGATTTTCTGTTGTCATATTATTTACCTACTTTCTTTTTATTAAAATCAATAATGTCTGGTTGTGGTGTTTCTTGCTCAACTTCATCTACCGATTGTCCAATGTCTGTAAGGATTTCTCCGTTTTCATCAAAATACATTTGACCAGGTACTGTACTTTTTAATTCGTTAGCATGCACTTGCCCTGTATCTAAATCACGACCAACAAGAATTGTAGTAGCTACTCCATTTTGTGGGGCAAGCTTTGATTTTACCTCCATAGTCGTATCTACTACTGTACGTTCTTCATTAGAGGACATAGTAAGCGTGACTGTTATTTTTCGTTTTGCTTTAGCCTCTGTGTTGAGGTCTAAGATGTTATCAAAGACTTTCTCAAGCTCATTATCTAGCTTTTCTTGTAGCCCACCCTCTGCGATATGGGATAGGTCAAGCCCAATTAGTTTCTTTTCCATGATGTTCCTCCACTATTTCAAAAGATTTTGCAACTTATGCAATTTTTCTTGACTTTCAAGTAATTCTGTATACGTTTCTGCATTTAGAATGACATAGCCAGCCAAATCACTGCCAATAGGTAACTTATCATTTGGAAATAACTCAATTTGCCCCGGTAAGTCATCAATTGCAATCCCTTCAAAAGACTGTTGCTCTGTTTCCTTTTTCTTCTTAGTAAAAGTATTTGTGATAACTTCAATTTCTGTGTCATCACTTAAAAATACAGAAACATGAGTATTCAAAGCCTCAGCGAAAGCATCAATTTCCTCTAATGTTGGAGACGTAACATTTCTTTCAATATCACTTACTCTATTTTGAGAAATACCAACCATTGGGGCTATATCGTATTGAGTAAGTCCAGCATCTTTGCGAATGTTTCGCATTTTTATGCCATCAAATACTTTCATTTGTAAACCTCCCCACCATTTGTGTACCATTTGTTGACAATCACATGCCTTGCAATCTCACATTGTATTTGTGGATGTTGGTAATGAGATACCTTTGCTTTGTGCTTTTTGATAGCCTGCAAAGCATAAATTGTAATCATGCCTGCCCATGTAATAGATATGAGAACAGTAAGTGTCATAATAAGCTCAATTTTTGTCATTTTTTTCTGTGTCCTTTTCAAATTGGTTTAATACAGTCTGAAATATATCTAAAAGTAACTTTTGAGGTATATTAGACCGCTCATTGTATGATTTTGAGAAATTACCCCATTCAACCTCTGCTGGATTTATTTCATTATTAAGATTTAGAAAAAGGTTACTTGCAAATTTTGTAGGTTTTTGCAAAGGGTAATCATAGTTGTTGTATCGTGTTGGGTTTTTATAAGGTAAATGAAACCCTATAATTTGCTCAATGTATTTCCACAAGCGCCCTGTAGCTGGATTTTCGATTATCCAATATTTTGGCTGATAACGTTTAATGATTCCAATAGTGTTAAACGCACATAGCTCTCCATTAACACGTTTCATAAACTGCCTATCATACTGATAGTTGTGGTAAGCATCTTCATAATCTTTACTCGTTCTGATTGTAAACATGCTAGGGGGAATTTGAGGTTCAAACAAGCTATCTGATAAATCTTCCTGTTTCCAACAAGCATTGCCATTTGCAATTGCACTAGCATTTGACCAACTTTCACAAGGTGGGCTAGCTATTATTAAATCTGGATGGGGTAGCTCGTCAAGTGTATCAAATAGCTTGTTATCACCAAATAACCGTGAATAATCAGCAAGATTGAGGGGGATAAAATGATTGTTCTTATTTTCTATGTCAATACCTATGGGATATACTTCAATCTTCGCCCCCCCTGAACTATTTATGGTGTTGATAGCCTTAGTATATGAGCCATTACCACTATCAAACAGCGCCCATACTATCATTTTCTACACACTGTCACCCTCTCATCTTGTTTCTAATAGTGAAAGAGTGTTTTGGTGGTGCATCCTCAAAGACATCTTGAAACTCTTTATTGATTTTACGGATATTGAAAGGCTCGTAAGCGTGGAAATAATATCCATGCTCATCAAGTTCACCCTCAAAACCAGTTGCCCAACTCAAAAATACTGGCTGTCTGCACGTTGGGCAAGTAACAGCTTTTCTATGCGGTGCTGTTTTTAAAATCTTACAAAATCCACAATATGGACATTGTAAATCAACTTTTACTCTCTTCATCTGATTACTCCTGTACTATTTCTTTCAACATTGCCTTTAACTGTTTGTATCGTTCTGATTGTTTTAACAACTCGTCATACACTGACTTATCAATAACAACTTTTTCGCTATTTCCAATAAAATCATGATATTCAAAACCCATTTCTTGTAAAATGTTCATAATTGCAGTTAATTTTACAAGACTAATTTTTATCTCCCCGCGTTCCCAGCGTTGATAAGTCCTTATATTTACACCTAAAGCCTTTGAAAATTCTGCTTGAGTTTTCTTTTTTTGACTTTCTAAATACCTGTAATTTTTCATGAAATTCCATCTCAATACTCCTGTTTTAGAAAGGTAAATCTGAATCATCAATATCCATAGGATTTGTAGTCTGCCCTTGGAAAAATGAGCCTTGTTGTGATTGACTATCAAATGGTGATTGATAGCCACCTTGGTTGTTTCCATTTTGGAAATTACCACCTTGATTGCTGTAGTTTTGTTGTTGACCTCCAAAGTTTCCTTTGCTTTGGCTGTTTGGCTGCTGGTTATAATTACCTTGATTATTGTTATTTCTGCTTTGATTGTTCTGTGGGGCGTAACCATTGATAGCGGTAATAACTACTTGTGGATATTTGTTCCCATCATGTTCATTTAGTCTGTAATATCCAGAAACGGTTACTAAATTTCCAGAGTTATCATAGAGAATATCCCCTAACTCTCCAAATGCAATAACACCAATATAGCCACTTTTATAATTTCCATTTTCATCCTTACCGTTGTTAAAACTCATGGATGCTGTGCAATAGTTAATTTCTTTGCGGTTATAGTCGCTGTTGAAATTGACGTAACCCCTATTAGTAATCTCCATCTTGCACCTCCAAAATATCAACATCAGTAATAGTTGGATCATCCAACATAAAATCATCCTCGATTGATTTATGTGCAATTATTGCTGCCATATATGGATTATTAGCCATTACTTCCATTCCAAGGTCAAGTTGTTTCTCTGGATAATCATCAATAACGCCACATACGTAATATTTTTTTAATTCACCATCATACTTTTTCATCTTCCCTCTCCTTTAAATCAGCAGCTTTAACAAATACACCATCTACCATTTTTCCTTGACGGTCTTTGATTTCATTCCATGCCAATTCAAGGCATTCTGTCAATGTCAAATCAAATTTCTTTGCTACAAACATTAGATAAATAGCAATATTACGGATGCTTAATTGAATTCGACTACGTGAGTTAATACGACTTAAACGTGTTGAAATATCAATCAAACTGTTAGCAATCAATCCGATTTCTTTTGCGATGTGCAAGTAAAGCACTTCTACTGACCACTCATCCAAGTAATAATAATTGTGTTGCCCATTTTCATCTGGATTAATAGTTAGAGAGATTTTAGATAACTCCATTTGTTGGGCTAAAATAGTTAAAACAACCACCATATCCCCAATACTATCAGCTACCTTTTCCTTATCCTTGCGTACTGTTGCATCGTTAAGCTCTCCCCATTCTTCATTGAGTTTGAGCATTTGAGATAATGGGCTCGCCTTATCAATCTCTTTTGCTGATGACCAGCCTTTTACATTTTCAATTAATTCATTAAATGTCATTAGATACCTCCTAAAGTTTCAAAACTAATAAAGTTATCCTCAAGATATTCTTTGAGTTGGTCTAGTTGCGGCTTACCTCCATGCAAAGTCAATAGCATTGTGACTTTCATTGGCTCGCTAGGCTCAAATTTTGGTACTTCTGGTGCTGTATTTTGTGCTTGAGGTGTAATCGGTGTACTTTCCAAAATCTCGCCTGTATCAGCATCATATGCCTTGATATTTGAGTTGGCTTGTTCTTGTGCCATACGTTCAATTTCTGCTTTGCGCTCTGCCTCTGCTTTAGCTTGAGCCTCTTGTTGCTCTTTGTGTAAAGCAATAGCATCTCGGTCACTTTTCATGATTTTCAAAACATCTACTAGTGATTTACCATCTTCAAGGTCTCTAATATAGCCATCTGCTAGCAAGTTGTATTCTTGAGCGTGTTCTCGGATAGCTTGCTTATTAGCTTTGTACTGCTCAAGTGCATCAAATTCAGCAAGTACCAACTTATCCATCTCATCAAGAGTATCTTTCTTCAACTCAAATTTTCCAGATTTGAATTTATCTGATTTTGCATAGTTATCATACTTGCTTTCAAAAAGTGATTTTTCCAGCCCAGCCACCATACACTTGTCTTCAAAGGTTGCACGGACAACATCTAAACGCAACATTCTCTTATGTTCATCAACAGCGTTAATCCCTACTGTCATGATTTTTGTGACATCCTCAATTGGTTTAATAACCTTTTCTTTTAGCCAGATTTCCGTATCTTTTACTGGCTCATTAGCCATACGATTTAAATCTTTACGCTGGTTGTCAAGCCCTTGTATTAGCTTATTAAAACGTGTACGTTCATCATAAACTGATTTGTAATTTTCTGCAGTCACCTCTCGACCGCTATACTGTGCAACAGCGGCGGCTACTTGTGCCTCAATAGCCTCACGGTCAATGTTAATTACTGCTGGTTGAAAATCTACCTTGATTTCTGTCAAGGTGCTATTGGTTACATCTTTTGTCATTCTTTTTATGCTCCTTGTTTTGCGTATGCTTTTTGAATTTGTCCGTTGAGATATTCCATCACTAAGTTATAACCGTCAACTGGTACTTGATGGAAATCTTGAATTTGGTATTTACTCAATACAAAACTTGCGACGGTATCAAATGGTGCACCTTTAACTGTCGCAAATTCTTGAATAGATTTGTAAATCTCTTGGTACTGAATGTTGTCAATATATCTGACTTGATTTTGTTGCTGTGCCTGTTGGTTGTTTGGCTGCTGTTGCTGGTTAGCTTGATTTTGTTTTGATGGCTGTTTCTTACCTTGATTTTTATTGTTTTGTTGTTGATACTCATCACTATCAGCATCTTTATTATCATCAATCAAGAAAAGACCGCTTAAAGCATATTTTCTAGCATAACTTGATGCTGCACCAGTAATCTGTGAACCATCCATACCCTTTTTATTTTCTTCTTCTCTTGCTCTTGCTTTAACTGTGATTTCTTCATCAGTTTCAACATCTGCAAAAACAATAGTAGCTACAAGGTAATAGCGTTCTCCGATATGCTCAATGTAATCATCTTTACAGTAGCAAATGGTATTATTATCAACTAGCAATGGTTTCAGAGCCTCCATAATATCCTCAGCGTTACGATAGCTGAACTTACCAAAGTTGTTATATTGTCCTTTGGGAGCTTTTAAGTCTCGCTGGATATTCAGCAACTTTTTTCTTAGTGTTTCTGCCATGCTATTTACCCTCCAAGTTTGCTAAAAGGTACATCCCATTGGTAATTATCAAATTTTTCGTTCACAATATCTTTGATGACATTACCTTTTGAAATTTCAATCTCTTGTGTAAATTCATAGCCTTGTTCAAAAGTGAAAATTTTAATATCAACATCAAATTGTTTTGAAATATCTTGATAATTATCTGGAATTGCAGCCCAAGCTTGCTTAAAATTACCTAACTCAACAATTAAGAAATCATCATCTAACCAAAGCTCAAGTGAATTACTTTCAATAAACGCACGCCTTGTGCCTTTGATGTAAAAATATGATTGAGTAGTATTTAATTTTATTAACTCGCCATCATATTCCTCCTCTACCGTAACAGTTTCATCAACTAGCATGTGTTTCAATGCTGATGCAATATTTTCTGCTCTACCTCTTAATTTAATAGTTCCCTCTGCCCAATTTGGCATATTTCTTTCCTCCTTGTTGAAAACTCTGTAAATCCCTTATTATCTATAAGGATGAGTTTGTTGTTTTTTAGTAATTATTATTAGTTAGTGCCGTTAGGCTTAGATTGTTTAATATTAGTACTTGTTGTATAGTTAGTATTTATTAGTGGTGGGTTTTCCAACTTTTGGATTTTCCATAAAATGGTTTTTCAGTAAAAAGGGTTTTCCAACTTTTGGATTTTCCATAAAATGGTTTTTCAGTAAAAAGGGTTTACTCTTTTTCAGTTGTGGATAACTCTTTTTCTAACCTATCCTTGATATACTCAAAATAGCTATCTGTGATAGGGGTATCTTGAGCAAATACAAAAGTTTGTACACCGTGTTTCCCATCACTTTTTTTAACAACTCGTATATAACCTGTATTCTGTAACTCTCGGTATGCTTTTCTGTGGGCATCCCTACCATTGGTTGACCTTTTTTCAAGTTCGCCAACATAGATACGCCAGTCTGATTTATTGGCTAGTATCGTTGCAAGCAATCCCTTTGCCTGCAAGCTCAACCTATCATCTTGCAAAAAAGCATTGTTCATTGAGGTATAGTTCTCATGCGTATTTCTGAAAGATATATTGCATTATGCTAGTAACCTCCAATTCTCTTTGACCCATTCACGAACGGCATCCCTTGGATAGCGTGGGTGTTTACCTCTTTCAGCAATTTTTGGAAAACCTGGCAAGTTGGTCACTTCTTGGAACTTATCATCGTTGTAAATCCCCAGCAACTTCTTGCACTGTTTGCCATTGAGTACCAATGGTAGTGCCATTTCAATATCAAATACCTCAAACACTTCTATCAACCGTGCTTTGAGCTGACTTATAAATCGTGAAATGAGGCTTTCAGCAATGTCATCCATAATGTCCCTTTCTAGCCATAGCCAAAACCATAAGCGTATCATATAGACTAAGCCCGACTAGGCTGTTAATCAATACCTCGCTTAATGGGTGAAACTTCCGTTGCCAATTTGCTAATAAAAGTTCTTGAATATCATCTAAATCATTCATTTTTATGGTATAATTGAGTAAATAATTTTTAGCAAGTACCTTACGGGTTGCCGCCCTAGGTGCTTTTTTTGATTCACTCAAAAACAGCCTCCTACCTAATTTTCTTTCATATTTTCCAAGATTCTTTCTTCAGCTACCAATCGTTCCTCATATAGTTTAAGAAATAGATTTTTAAATTCATTATAAATTTCTAATGAATGTTCGAACTCATCATCATCTAAATCCTTAATTATTGATGCTCCCATAATCGCTAACGATAGGCCTCTAAGCAATTCTTGAACAGAAGATATATAGATCTTATGATGTACATAATTTTCAATTCCGCTTGAAAATCTACGTCTTGTATAGATATCATTTGGAACACTCAAGCCAAGACGTATCTCTTCTTTAGATGGTAAATCTGTAATTTGAGAAGAAAAACTACGACTTAGCAACTTAGAAATATTTGGAAATTGTTTGTTAACTTTCTCTATGTCAGAATGTGTAATATGAACATCTCTGTAATCTTTCTTTTTCCTTGGAAGAGTATTTCTAGCAATCGCATCGGCAATCATCAACTCTAACTCCGTTCTTGAAATGGTAATTGTTTCCTCCATCATTAACCTCCTACCTAATCTTAAAATCTTCAATCACACGAGCAATGAAACGATTTGCCTGTGGATTTTTTAGTTTGCCATTTAAAATATTTGTGACATCCTGACGCACCATTCCATACTGGACAGCAAGCGTCGTTAACGTAATGTTGTTTTCATTCAGAAAATCTAAAATTTTTTGCCGTCCATTATTTGTATCTGGCATAATTTATCCCCCTTCTTTTAAAATGTAAGTGAAAGAGTTAGAAATGTTTTTATAAAACACTTGACTTATTTTAGAATTAGATCTAAAATAAAAACATAATAAAAACAACGTTTAGAACTCTTCTAATCATTTAAAAATACAGTTTGGCGACCGTGTTATATTTAATTTTTAGAATGTTTTTGACTTCGTTTTTTTTAACTCAATCATCTTACAAAAACTATTTTAGACTTAATTCTAAAATTTGTCAACACTTTTTGAATTAAATCTAAATATTTTTTGTCAATCTCTTAGAAAGGTTGATAATACAATGTTTTCAACATTTGAAAAAATAAAGGAATTATGCAAAAAGAAAGGGATTTCTCTAAATCAACTTGAAGATAAACTAGGTTTTAGTCAAAATTATATTTACAGTATGAAAAAGGGAAATCCTAAAGTAGAGAATTTGCAAAAAATCGCCGACTATTTCGGTGTTTCCACTGATTATCTACTTGGTAGAACAAACAACCCAAAGATTGCAACGGATGAGACTGCAATTGTAAATGGTCAAGTCATCGACTTGAGGAAAGCAGCGGCGAATACTATGTTATTTGATGGTAAGCCACTAAATGATGATGATATAGATTTCATCACTGCTGTACTAACTGCCCATTTCAAAAACAAACAAAAGGACTGATTATCTATGACACTTGACGAACTCTGTGAAGAGTTTGGTGTTGAACTGTGTCTATTTGATGCCTCAAACTGGCATAGTTCAGGTTTTTACAATCCAGACACCAAAGTTCTAGCGGTTGATATAAATCTATCCGAACTAGAACAAAAGCAAGTTGCCCTACATGAGTTAGGGCATAAAGAACATTTTCCTAGCCAATATCGGATTTTTAGGGAACGATGTGAATTAGACGCAAATAGAAATATGATACATCACCTCATGAAAGAAGAGTTGGCACTTACGGAAGACCGCACACAGTTCAATTACCTGGTTTTTATGGAGAAATACAAACTAAAAACCATGGCTGACGAGGCTATGGTCAAAGAAGAGTTTTATAATTTAGCGGATATAATTTAACAATAATGTGCAATTGCTTGAAACACATTAAAAGCTAGTAAGAAAGGAAATGTTATGAAAAAGAAACATTTTATTATTTTAGGTACAGCTGTACTTTTAGGAACAGCTTCTATTGCCCATGTTGATATTCCTTTTTCGCAACCACAAGCGGTTGTTTATGCAGCGACTAAAGAACAAAAGAATGCTGTTCGTTCTGCTAAAAGCTACGCTAAAACGATGCACATGTCTAAGCAAGGCATCTATGATCAATTGACATCAGAATTTGATAAATTTTCTGAAGAGGATGCTCAATATGCTGTTGATAACATTAAAGTTAACTATAAAAAGAATGCTTTGAAGTCAGCTAAAAGTTATTCTAAGACCATGCATATGTCTAAGCAAGGCATCTACGACCAACTTATTTCGGATGCTGGTGATAAATTTACCGAAGAAGAAGCTCAGTACGCTGTTGACAAACTAAAGGTTGACTATAAAAAGAATGCCCTAAAATCAGCTAAAAGTTATCAAAAAAATATGGCTATGTCTACAGATGCCATTTACGATCAACTAATTTCTGAATATGGTGATAAATTTACCGAAGAAGAAGCACAATATGCTGTGGATAATTTAGACAAGTAAAGTTTTTCAATTATAAAAAAATCCCCACACTCTCCATCGCCAAACTTTGAGTGTGAGGTATCTCGTGTAAGAAACAGCCATTAAATGGGCGGTTTTCTTGTACCCATTTTATCAAAAGAAAGGGGTAAAATCAATATGGCATATTTTAGAAAAAGAGAAAATGGCTGGGAATACCGTATCTCATATAAAGCCCCAGACGGCTCATATAAGCAAAAATCCAAGTCTGGGTATAGAACTAAAGCTGAGGCAGTTCAAGCAGCTTCACAAGCCGAAATAGAGCTATCAGAAGGTGTTATAGAAGATAAGAGTATCACACTTGCTGAATACTTTGAGAAATGGTACAAAATCCATCGTGCTCCTGCGATTTCTGTCGGAACTATTAAACACTATGAAACTGCTACTTCTGCTATTATAAAATATTTTGCTAAAGCTAAATTGATTGATATCACCCCATCTACTTACCAAGCCACTCTAAATGAAATGGGGAAACATTACCAGAAATCAACACTCAGACTTATCCACACCAAGATTAAATCCTGTGCAAAATATGCAGTAATGGATAGATTGATAAAAGTAAACTTTGCTGACCTTGCAAAAGTTACATCTGAGGTAGAACCCAATCCCCTTGAAAAGAAATTCTTGACCCAAACCGAGTACCTAAACCTTATCAAGTACACTAAGGAAAATCCCTACCAGTACCGACAATTACAAATCTACCTTTTGGCAGTAACTGGGATGCGTGTTGGTGAGTCATTAGGTTTAACATGGGATGATATAGATTTCAAAAATCATCAGGTAAGCATCAATAAAACATGGGATATCTATTCTAAAAACGGGTTTGCTCCAACAAAAAATCAACAATCTATCAGGACAGTGCCGATTGATAATGGTACAATAGAGCTACTACAAGATTATAAAGCCACTCATTGGCAACCAAATGAATTTAATCGTCTGTTTCCAACCAAAACACAAACCTATTTAAACTCACGTTTAAAGACACTTGTTGGGCGACCTGTCCACATCCACTCATTGCGACATACCTATGTTAGTTATTTGCTAGCAAACGGCATTGAAGTTTTAACCATTTCAAAACTGATAGGACACAAAGACCCAACCGTTACACTGAATACCTATTCGCACCTACTAGCAGAAAAAGAGATGCTCGATTTTGACAAAATCAAAACACTTTTCTAAAACTTTTGGGGCAGATTTGGGGCAAAATCTTGTAAATACGCTATATAAAGGGATTAAAATGATTATTAAAGAATTTTGTGCCGAAAACTTAACTGCTTTACACTCCCTCTCTAGCCCTGACATCAGGCGTGTAGAACTCTGCGATAATCTTGCAGTAGGAGGCACTACCCCCTCTTATGGCGTTATTAAAGAAGCCAATCACTACCTACATGACAAAGAAATTTCAACAGCTGTGATGATCCGACCGCGTGGTGGAAATTTTATTTATAATGATCTAGAGTTGCGCGCTATGGAAGATGATATTTTGCAAGCCGTTGAACTAGGCAGTGATTCCCTTGTTTTAGGTGTATTGACAGAGGATAACCAGTTAGATAGCGATGCTATTGAACAACTCCTTCCTGCCACTCAAGGCCTCCCCTTAGTGTTCCACATGGCTTTTGATCAAATCCCAATAGATCAGCAATTTGAAGCGATAGACCAGTTGATTGCTTATGGCTTCACCCGCATCTTGACACATGGTCACCCTGATACCAAATCTGATATTTTCGAACATGTTGACCACATCAAATCACTAATCGCCTATGCTGATAACCGCATCGAAATCATAATTGGCGGCGGGGTCACTACCAAAAATTATGAGGAGCTTTGTCGTCTTACAGGAGCTGCACAAGTCCATGGAACACAGCTTGTCTAGAGGACCTATCCAACTATAACAATCCCTTTCAACCACCTTATCACAAGATAGATAGGCGCTAGTTTTGAATTTCCATCTAGCAGAACTCTATCTCAGAAAGAGCACCACAGACGCAAAAGACTCACCTAATCTGATCACTGTTTCTATTAGCTAAAAGGAGCATTTGTCTCGCACCTTACGAAGCGAGACGGATAAAAATCACATCATAAAAACGCCTCACACCATGTTAGCCAAAGCCATGATGTGAGGCGTTTTGGGTTTATACCTTATGTTATTTTAAGCATATCTCTAAATGGCATCACCGCCATGCTCACCTGTGCAAATACGAATAGCATCATCAATCGGCAGAATAAAAATTTTTCCATCTCCGACATCACCTGTTCGCACAACAGAAATAATCACATTAACTAAATCATCCACAGCATCATCTTTTACGACAATCTCAACCTTAACTTTGGCTAACATAGTTGGAGTTACTCTTTGCCCACGAACGATTTCCACAAGGCCTTTTTGATTCCCGTATCCTAATACTTGTGAAATCGTCATGCCTTTTGCAAAACCCGATTGGGTTAAAGCCGTTTTCAAATCCTCTAGCTTCTCTGGTCGAATAATTGCTTCTACTTTTTTCATAAACCGATCTCCTATGAATCTAACCCCATAAAGGTTGGGTAAGCTGTTTCTCCATGTTCACTGTCATCAAGTCCAATAGCTTCTTCTCTATCTGAAACTCGAAGTGTCATGAAGTGACCAATCACTTTAATAATGCCAAAACTAACAAGGGCCGACCAAGCCACGGTAAAGACGATAGCCATTAAAATGACCAAAAGCAAACGAGGACTACCATAAATCAAACCAATATTAACCTTATCAAGAGCCAGGTCGGGAGTCGTGAAAATTCCTGTTACAATTCCACCAAAAATTCCCCCAATACCATGGCAACCAAGCGCATCTAAAGCATCATCATAGCCAAGCTTATGTTTGACAATGGCAATAGCATAAAAACATACTGGACTAACCATCAAGCCTATCAACAGAGCACTCCAGATCTAAACAAAACCCGCTCCAGGTGTAATGGCAACAAGACCCGCAACTAAACCTGTGGAAGCACCAACTAAAGAAGGTTTCCCATTTTCCCGATACTCTAGCAAGATCCAAGAAAACATAGCTGCTGCAGCAGAAAGGTGTGTCGTTACCATAGCATGAACTGCCAGAGCATCTGCAGCTAGGGCCGATCCCGCATTAAAGCCAAACCAACCAAACCATAAAAGTCCTGCTCCTAACAGAACAAAAGGAACATTATGCGGGCGATATTCTAAGCGATCAAAATCACGACGCTTACCAATAACCAGAGCTAAAACAAGTCCACTCACTCCAGAGGTAATGTGAACCACATCTCCTCCAGCAAAGTCAATGGTTCCCCATTGAGCCAAAAGTCCCTCATCCCACACCATATGCGCAAATGAGTAGTAAACCAATAGCAACCAAAATACAATAAAGATTAAAAGGGGGTTAAATCGCATTCTCCCTACCACAGATCCTGTCAAAATACCAATCGTAATAATCGAAAACATCATTTGAAAGAGTGCAAACAAACTATCTGGAATAGCTAAATTCCTGGTACTCACTGAATCACTAACATTTGCAAAGAAAAGATGGTCCCAACCACCAATAAGACTACCATCCCCTGAAAAAGATAAAGAATAACCAACAGCAAACCACATGATAGTGGCAATACTAAGTGAGACAACAGCCATCATCATGGTAGAAATAACATTTTTTCGTCTCTCAAGACCACCATAGAAGAAAGCTAAAGCCGGTGTCATAAGAAAAACCAATCCCGAACAAGCTAGGATAAAAGCAATACTAGAACTGTCAATTGTCATAACCACATCTCTTTTTCAAAAACCATATCATATAATGCAACATAAATAAAATGAGATGTAAAGACATTATTTACAGAAAATTCTGTACTTTTTCAACATGATGTGTTAGCTAAATTTTAACAAAAACCGCTATAAATACTCTAGATACAAGCTTTATAGCGGTTCTGTTAACAAACATATTATTTAATATTATGAAATTGTTGGTAAAGCTCTTGGCGGTTTAGACCATATTCCTTAGAAATTATTTTAATCGCTTGGTTAGGTTTTCTACCATCGTCTATCAATTTTTGAACTTTTGACACATAATCAACAGTTTCTTCGTCGTCCTTTTGCGATTCACCAGAAGAACCTGCCACAATCAAGAGACACTCTCCCTTCAAGGGGTTCTCTGCTAAATAGGCTAATATCTGACGAATACTACCACGTTGGTACTCTTCAAAAAGCTTAGTCAACTCTCTTACCAACACGATTTGACGATCACCATAGACCGTAAGCATGTTTTCCAGAGTAGCTACCACACGGTAAGGCGATTCATAAAAAATTTGTGTCTCAGGGTAATCTCTTTTGTCACGAAAAAAAGCAACTTGTTGGCCAGATTTTCGTGGTAAAAAACCATAAAAACTATGTGGCTGAGGAGCCAGCCCACTAGCAATCAAAGCCGTAATCCCAGCCGACGCTCCCGGTAAAGCAACAACTCTAATCTGTTCAGCAATCGCCGCCTTAACCAGGTCATGACCAGGATCCGAAATAGAAGGCATCCCTGCATCAGAAACTTGTGCTAAGGAATTTCCAGCTTTCAACAAATCAAGTAAATCAGGAATTTTGCTAAAGGCATTGTGCTCATGAAAACTGATTTGCCGAGTCTCAATCTCGAAATGCTTTAAAAGTAAGCCTGTATTGCGTGTATCTTCAGAACAAATATAGTCCACTGACTGAAGTGTTTCAACCGCACGATAGGTCATATCAGCTAAATTTCCAATCGGAGTTGGAACAAGGTATAGTGTGCCATAGGGGCTATCCCCCTTAAAACTTTTTTGAATTTGCATACTTACTCCCTATATAAGAGTTCTAAACAAAAGGCACAGGATTCATCATTTTCACGTCTTTGCCCGTAAAAATCGGTACAAATATGGAAGCCATCTTCGTAAATACTATCCAAATGTTGCTTGACTTGATGGTGATTTTTCTCAAACTGGTTATCACTCACCTGTGTTAATCGCTCTCGTAATTTATTGTTTTCGAGACGCAACTGCGTATTTTCTTCAACCAAGTCTTGAACCTGTTTCTTAATCGCTTCAATTTCAGCCAAGGTAATCATAAGATTTTGTGAAAAGCCATCAAATACATCAAATAACTCTTTTTTTGGTACCACCATTTACCTCCTTAGGTCGTTATATATCTAAAATCGTACGGTTATCCGTAGCATGAATAGAGAACGACAGCTCTCACAGTCACCTAAGATCTGCAGATAACGACATTTATCTATTAACTGTTAATAATCATATATTCCAGAGCATTTTGAAAACTAACATTATGTTGCCACATGTCTCTAGCTAAATCAATAGCATCCAACAAAGCCAACGCTTTTTCTTGCTCCAAAGCTTTACCAAATAAGGCAATCAACAGTTGAAAACTCATGTCTTGCAGTTCTTTCTCTTTAGCCAAATTGGCCAAGCGACTTACTTCTAGATAGGCTCTTTCTTTATTGGTCAAGGCCAGCTGACTATACGTCTCCAATACAGAGATGAGTTGCAAAACCTTTTGATCATCAGCTAAAGTCTCTGCCTGCTGTAAAGACACCGAATAACTGGCGAGTAAGCTCGCTTGATTTTTCAACAACCCCCTTTTTTCTAAAGCTTCTACAAGGATCGTCTCATTCTTCTTAAAATGAAACAGTTGACAACGACTTTTGACTGTTGGCAATAGGTGATTGTCGTCATTAACCAATAAAATAAGATAAATATGACTTTGAGGCTCTTCCATAACTTTCAACAAGCTATTAGCTGCATTGGGATGCATTTTGTCAGCCTCTTTGATAATCACAACCTGATCTTTTCCTTCAAAACTCGTACTTGAAAAGCGGTGTAGGAGTGAACGGACATCATCTGTCTTAATTGTTCCATTACTTGGCTCTAAAATGGCCAGATCTGCAAAGTCACAATCCGCTACCAAACGACAGGAACGACAATGTCCACACGGTGTTGGGGAATCCGTAACTTCACAAAACTGAAATTGCGTCATCCAAAGCGCCATTTCCCAGCTAGCGAAGCCCCCCGTGAACAAATATGCATGACTACGTCTCTCTTCAACTAAAATGCTATGAATAGCTTTAAAAAGAAGAGGTTGCTGCCATTCTAATAGTGACGTCAATGGATTTTTAGACATCTTTCACTTCCTTAAATCTCTCTTGAATAATGCGCAGTGTCTCTTCAACGACAAGTTCGAGATCTTGACTAGCATCAATAGTGAGCACACGATGAGGATTTTTCCGAGACAATTCCAAGTACCCTTGACGTACCTTCTGATGCATATCTAGTTGTTCCAGATCCAAACGATTAACTTCACGATTTTTATTTTGAGCAATTCGCTTTAAACCAATCTCAGAAGCAACATCAAAATAAAGCGTTAAATCGGGTTGACGCTTATCTGTTGCATAGGCATTTAGCCAATCAATATCAGCAATTTCAAGACCTCGCCCATACCCTTGGTAAGCAACAGAACTATCAATAAAGCGATCCACCAAAACGATAGCCCCATTAGACAAACTTGGCAATATTTTTTCAATGAGGTGTTGACGACGAGCTGCCATATACAACAGCAACTCTGTTTTGGGATCCATATTGGTGTGAGTAACATCTAGTATTACATGACGAATCTTTTCTGCAATAGCTACGCCACCCGGTTCACGCGTTGCTATAATATCTTGTGTCAGTGAGGATCTGAGCAAAGGCAATATCTTCTCTAAAACAGTCGTCTTACCCGCGCCATCTGGTCCTTCGAAGGAAATCAAAAATCCATTAGTCATAATACTTCTATTTTAGCAGATTTCATTCAAAAAGACGACAAGAATCCTTATCGTCTTTTCTTATCTTCTAAAAGCCTGCTTTTGCCTCGGTTTTCGTGATACTCTCTACTGTAATCCCCTGAGCCTCTAACCTTTCTTGTAAGGCTTGGGTATCTGTCTGGCCTTCTATTTGAATTTCAACTAGAATCTTACCAGACTTATGATTAGCAACTACTGTCCGATAAATATTCAAACCATGATCACTGATCACACGGACAACTTTTTCCAAACTACCTATCGTATCATTCAATAATATATTAAGGCGTACACCTTCTTCACCATAACCAGATACCTGGAGAAAAGCTTTAAAAATATCGCGATCAGTGATGATACCATATAATTGGTCATTATCAACCACTGGCAAGACTCCCACCTTATGCTTCATCATAATATAGACAGCATCTTCCAAACTGGCATTTTGTGATACGGTAATGACATCCCTTATCATAATGTCACGAATTTTGGTCTTATTTAGCAAATAGTTCATTTCATAAATCGATAAACTGGTTGCTTTGGAAGGAGTTGCATCTGCCATCGTCCCCTCGGTAATGAGGCCCACTAATCTGTCATTTTCAATAACAGGTAAACGGCGTAAATCTTGTGCTTTCATCTTTTCCGAAGCATGTGCAACGGTTGTATCAGGTGACACATAAATAACTTTTGACGTCATGAAATCTTTAACAGACATAGGTTCTCCTTTGCATTCACTTCACATTTCCTTTGCTACTACAAGTATACCATCATATCAAACAGAATCCTACCAACATCATGACGACATCGTAATAAAAACGAAGAATAGACAGCATCGTAGGCATTCATCAATCGACAGCTGACTTCCATCAGTTATTAAAAATAACTATAAAAGTGCCATCGACTCAAATAACTGCTTTAATAGTTTAGCCACCTAAGTAAGCTTTTCTAACTTCATCTGATTCCAGAAGTTCTTGACCTGTTCCTGAAAGAACAATTTTCCCAGTCTCTAAAACATAGCCACGATCCGCAATTGACAAAGCCTTAGTCGCATTTTGTTCAATAAGAAGAACTGTTGTTCCTTGCTTTTGAATGTCTTGGATAATATCAAAAATTTCTTGGATAAAAATCGGAGCCAAGCCCATTGATGGCTCATCTAGCAACAATAATTTAGGCTGACTCATCAAAGCACGCCCCATGGCTAACATCTGTTGCTCACCACCAGAGAGAGTAGCGGCATCTTGATTTTTACGCTCTTCCAAGCGTGGAAAGCGCTCAAAAATACGTTTTAAATTCTTTTGATTCTGGTCTTTGTCTTTCTTTAGAAAGGCACCCATCTCTAAGTTTTCCATAACAGTTAGACCCGCAAAGACATGACGTCCCTCAGGTACTTGTGACAAGCCATCTGCAACAATTTTTCTAGCTGGTATTTTATGGATTTCATTGCCTAAAAAAGTGATTTTACCTTCTTTAGGACGCACTAATCCTGAGATCGTTCTTAAAATTGACGTTTTCCCTGCACCGTTGGCGCCAATTAAGGAAACAACTTCTCCCTCGTTAACTTCAAAAGAAACATTTTTTACCGCTTCAATGGCACCATAGCTTATTGAGAGGTTATCAACTTTTAACATTGTCATTATAATTCACCTCCAAGATAAGCTTCAATAACGCGTTTATCATTTTTGATTTCGTCTGGCGTCCCGTGTGCAATCAAACGACCATATTCCAAAACATAAATACGTTCTGTCACTTCCATGACCAAACTCATATCATGTTCAATTAAAATAATCGTAATACCAAATTCTTCCTTAACTTGGCGAATCAACGCTGTTAATTCCGCCGTTTCCTGAGGATTCATCCCCGCAGCTGGTTCATCTAGAAAGAGAATTTTAGGTTCTGTCGCTAGAGCTCGAACAATTTCAAGACGGCGTTGCTGCCCATAAGGTAAATTTTTCGCTAAATGATCAGCTTTAGTTTCTAAACCAAAAATAGTCAGCAATTCCATAGCTTTTTCTCTAAGATTGTTTTCACTGTTATAAAACTTAGGCAGGCGCAATAAAGCTGATAACGTATGAGGTTTGTGATGGTTATTCATACCAAGTAGGACGTTATCCAAGACCGTCATATTCTTAAACAAACGGATATTTTGGAAGGTCCGAGATAGCCCTAAAGAGGCAATGGTATAAGGGTTCTTACCATTAAGTAAGGTACCATCTAACACAACTGTCCCCTCTGAAGGCTCGTAAACACCCGTTAACAGATTGAACAGTGTCGTCTTACCGGCACCATTAGGGCCAATGAGCCCAACAAGCTCTCCTTCATTCAGCTCTAGAGTAACATCCCCAACGGCTGTTAAACCACCAAAATGTTTGGTTAAATTTGTAACTTCAAGTAAGGCCATTAGCTATTGCCCCCTTTATTTTTCTGGAAAAATTTCGATAGGATTAATTCTTTAGTCCCCAATAAGCCGCCTGGGCGGAAAACCATAACTAAGATCAAGGCTAGTGAATAAACGATCATCCGAAGCTCTGCCACATTTTGCAGGTACATGTTCAAGATACCTAGGACAATAGCAGCGACAATTGTTCCTGTCATTGAGCCTAGACCTCCTAATACCGCAATAATCAAGTAGTCAATCGAACGCATGATCGTAAAGTCTTTAGGCGCAACAGTTCCGATATAACCAACGTAAAGCGATCCAGCGATAGCTGCTGTCATAGCCGCAAAAGCAAACGTAATGACCTTAATTTTTGTTGTATTAACTCCCATAGATTCTGCAGCAATCTCATCTTCACGTACAGAAATCACTTGGCGACCAATAGAACTTCGTAAGAAATTCATAATAAGAATAGCAATCAATACCACAAAGATAAAGACAACTGGCCAAGAGGTATAAGGAAGAATACCTGTCAATCCTGCAGCACCATTTGTGAGTTCACCACCATTCACAATGGCAATACGAATAATCTCTGAAACCCCCAAAGTTGCAATCGCCAAATAATCCCCTTTTAAACGAAGCGTAGGAAAGCCAACTAAGACTGCAATTAAACCTGCAATCAATGCCCCAACTAACATCGAGATGTAAAAACCTGCATAAGTCGGATTACTATTCGTCATGATAGCTGTCGCGTAAGCACCAATAGCCATAAAGCCAGCTTGTCCCAAAGAGAACTGACCTGAGAAACCAAGAACAAGGTTTGTTCCCATAGCCATAATCATTGAGATACCAATTCCCATTAAAATTTGGATTTGGTAAAGTCCCAAAACGCCTGCACTGACTAATAGATTAAGTACTAGGAAAGCAACTGCAATAAGCGCAAACCAAGCTAAAATAGATTTGATGTTTTTTGTCATTTGCTTATACCTTCTCCTTAATATTTTTACCAAGAATTCCTGCAGGACGAACGAGTAGGATAACAATTAAAATAGCGTAAACGACAGCATCCTTATAACTAGATAAGCCGATTGCTATTGACAAGGTTTCTAACATCCCGATGATAAAGCCACCGACTGCAGCTCCAGGAATGATACCGATTCCTCCAAGAACAGCGGCAACGAAAGCCTTAATTCCTGGTGCCATTCCCATCAATGGGTTCATTGTATTGTAGTAAAGACCAATTAAGACACCTGCAGCACCTGCCATCGCAGAACCCAGCGCAAAGGTAAAGCTAATCGTTGAATTTACATTAATCCCCATCAACTGAGCGGCATCGCTATCCACAGATACGGCACGCATCGCTTTCCCCATCTTAGTTTGTTTAACGATATAATTCAGTGCCAACATCAAAATAATAGACACTGCTAAAATAATCAATTGGATATTGGTCACACTGACTGGACCCAGATCATATTTTACTGTTTTCATAGCTTGAGGAAAGGCCCGTGCTTCAGCACCTACCAAGTAAACCATTCCGTATTCTAAAAAGAAGGATACCCCAATTGCTGTGATTAAAGCTGCAATACGAGTTGAATTTCTCAAAGGACGATAAGCTAAAAATTCAATGAGAACCCCGATAGCTGCTGTGATGATCATTGTTAAAATAAGCGCTACAAAAAAGTTCATATGAAACGTTGAAATTAGATAATAACCGACAAAGGCTCCCATCATGTAGACATCACCGTGCGCAAAGTTAATCAGCTTGATAATACCATATACCATGGTATAGCCAAGTGCCAATAGGGCGTACACACTGCCTAGAATAAGACCATTGACAAGTTGTTGTAACATAAGAGTTTACCAAACTTTCTATCAAAATAAGAACACCTGAGAAGGATCACTCCTCAGATGTTATCATGTATACCATTTGATAACAAGAACGAGTTTAAAACAAGTGTCTCTTTATCAAAAATTATTCTGCTTCAACAACTGTTGCTGAGCTTTCTTTGCCTTCTGTAAGACCGATTATAGTAACTGATTTCACTGGGTTGTGTTTATCATCGATTGTCATTGTTCCGGTAACACCTTCAAAATCTTTGATATTAGCTAAATTTTTAGCGATATCTTTAGATGTTTTAGCATCTTCAGAAGCTTCAGCAATCATGTAAACAGAATCATAAGCAAGGGCCGCAAACATTGATGGTGCATCACCATACTCTGCTTCGAATTTTTTCGCAAATTCTGCCGCCTTATCTGAGCTAGTTGCTGAGAAACCTGAGATGTAAGAAACATCCGTTACATTTTTAGCGCCAGCTAATTCTGTTAACTTATCATCTGCCAAACCATCTGGACCAATAACTGGTGCATCGATACCCATTTCACGCATTTGTTTCAACAATGGTCCAGCTTCTTGATAGTAGCCTGGAAGAACGATCGCATCAAAGTCTTTATCTTTAAGATTCGTTAAAGCTGATTGGAAGTCTGTATCTTTAGCTTGGTAGTTTTCTTCAGCAACGATCTCACCTTTATAGTTTTTCTTAAATTCTTCGGCAACGCCTTTAGCGTAGTCCGTTGAGTTATCAAAGTAAAGAACCACTTTGTCAGCTTTCATATTTTCAGTTGCGTAACGCGCTAACACTTCACCTTGGTAACTGTCAATGAAAGTCGTACGGAAGATATAGTCATAAGTTTTACCATTCTTATCAACTGTCAGATTATCTTGAGTACCACTTGGTGTCACAAGCGGAACAGCTGCAGACTGAGCATTTGGACTAGCTGAGGCTACCGCACCTGATGTTACTGGACCAACGATAGCGTTAACTTTACTTTGAGTCGCGAGGTTAGTCGTTACTGTAGCTGCTTCGGCGTTATCAGATTTGTTATCTTTCGATACTAATTCAATTTTCTTACCGTCAACACCACCTGCATCATTGATTTCTTTAACAGCCAAATCAACAGCTTGTTTTTCAGGAACACCATAAGCAGCAACGTCACCAGTCACTTCCAAGTTAACACCTAACTTGATGGTATCACCAATTTTTGTACCAGCAGCTTCAGAGCTACCTGATGGGGAACTTCCTGGAGCGGCTCCACAAGCTGCAAGAACCGCTGTACTCATAAATGCAACTGCTGCAAATGTTAACTTTTTCTTCATATCAAATAATCTCCTTCAAGTATGTTACATAATAATACTGAATTATCAGAAAATTGTCAATAGTTTTATTTCTTCTTTTTTAAAACTCCTTTTCCTGCTCCAAAACCCTATAATGACAGCCTCTAGAGAAATTTACTATCTCCTTAGCCAGCAATCTTTTGCAAAAAATATACTTTTTAATACCTATCACTAGTTTTTAGCTTATTGTGACAATTATAAAAGGAGCGTCTATCAGATCACACTCTCTTCTCTATGGTTTCCTAAATTCCCAACAAATGAGCGATCAATATCATCAAAAGCAGATGGCTTAACTTTTTTGATAATCTTCATTTGCTTTAATTTGGAGACAACTGTCTTCTGATCGTCACGATTAATGTATAAAATCAGATACTTGAAGCGCCTGGAATGGTATAAAACATCTCCAAATTTGCTTAATTTTCTAGCATCTCGATTATAGTAGAGATAGACAGCTATCCCAACTCTTTCTTTGATTTCCATATTATCCTTCTTTTTTTACGCGTTTGCCACTATTATATCAAATTTTTAACAATAAAAAACCCGCCGAAGCAGGGTTCCGAACATAGAAAAATGATACTCTTCTAAACAGACTAAGTAGCTCTGCTTAGAAAAAATAACCATTTGGGCTTATTTTGTCAGCAGAGCGAATACAAACCGCGACTTTCCAACATTATAAAAATGCTTGAAATACTGTCGTTTCAAGCATTCGAAATCTTTTTAGGTTGTCGCTTGGAAACAAGAAAGCGACAAAAACTTAAAGGATTTTAAGAACTGCTCAGCAGGGTTCCTTTTACCCCAGAATTACTTTAATTCATTATTGTTCATGATAGCGTCGATAAAACCATATTCCAAGGTTTCTTCAGCATCCATCCAACGGTCACGTTCTGCATCAATATGAATTTTCTCCATGGTTTGACCAGAATTGTCAGAAAGAATTTTTTCTAATTTGTTACGTGTTTTCAAAAGATGTTCTGCTGCAATGGCCATATCTGTTTGTTGGGTACCACCGCCAGTACCACCCATTGGTTGGTGCATCATGTACTCTGCATTTGGTAACATAAAACGTTTCCCTTTGGCACCTGATGAAGCAATAATCGTTCCCATTGAAGCTGCCATACCCATAACAATGGTTTGAACGTCAGCCTTAATAAAGTTCATTGTATCCACAATAGCCAAACCAGCTGATACAGAGCCACCTGGAGTATTAACATAAAGATAGATATCTTTAGTTGGATCTTGTGCATCCAAGAAAAGTAACTGGGCAATGACTGAGTTAGCCATGTTGTCCTCTACTGGACCTGTTAACATAATAATACGATCTTTTAAGAGACGTGAGTAAATATCATAAGAGCGTTCGCCGCGCGACGTTTGTTCAATAACTACAGGAATCATACTGTTCTCCCTTTTAAACTAAGATTCTAAGCCCATACAAGACATGAGAAACGAGGATTAGAACTAGCTTTAGGAGCTCTCCTTTTCTCATCACCTGTAGGACATATTCGATGACATTTTTAGGTAACATATGGTCACCAAATTTTTGACTGATTTTATTATAAAACTTAGGTCAAAAAAGGTCAAATAAAAAACTCATTTTTTTAGCATTCTATCCCTTAGAGTGCTAAAAACACCTTAAAAGGAAGGAGCAATCGCTTGCTCCCCTCCAAATAATATTCATCCTATTTTTATTTTGTGCCAAAGAGGCGATCACCTGCATCACCAAGGCCAGGAACAATGTAGCCATGCTCATTAAGTTTTTCATCAAGCGAAGCTGTGTAAATATCTACGTCTGGGTGTGCTGCTTGTAATTTTTCAACACCTTCTGGTGCAGCTACTAAACAAACAAAACGAATGTTTGTTGCCCCACGTTTTTTGAGTGAATCCACTGCTAAAATCGCCGAACCACCTGTCGCAAGCATTGGGTCAACTAAGAAAATTTGACGTTGATCAATATCTTCAGGCAGTTTCACAAGGTATTCAACAGGCTCTAATGTCTCTTCATCACGGTACATACCGATATGCCCAACTTTTGCCGCTGGAACCAAGCTAAGGAGGCCATCAACCATACCGATACCCGCACGGAGAATCGGAACAATAGCTAATTTTTTACCAGCCAGTTGTTTTTGAACCGTTGTTGTTACAGGTGTTTCAATTTCAACGTCTTCAAGAGGTAAGTCACGTGACACTTCGTATCCCATCAACATAGCAATTTCATCAACTAATTCTCTAAAGTCTTTTGTTGCTGTTGTTGAACGGCGTAAAATAGATAGCTTATGCTGAATTAGCGGATGTGAGATGACTTGGAATTTTCCCATGATTTGAAACCACTTTCTATCGTTTTTTATTTATTATATCAAAAAATCCGCCACTAAGGGAGGATTTATCGAAAGCATTTCAGAAAAATACTAGGAAGACTTTGGAAAATGCTTCACCAGACGTTCTAAAGCTACTTTTAATAGCGCTGTTGGTGTTGCAGTATTTAAGCGGAAGTGGTATTTTCCTTCTTTCCCAAAAGTAATGCCGTCATTGAGAATTAACTTGGCATCTTCTTCCAGCACTCGACCAAGCTCATTATGGCTAAGGTCATAAGCTGAAAAATCTAGCCAAACTAAGTAAGTACCTTCTGGCTTCATCACTTTAATATCTGTCTGTGACTCCAATACGCTAACGACTAGATCAATATTAGTTTCCAAAACATTCTTCAACTCTTGTAACCAATTCTGACCTTGCGTTAAAGCTACTTCTGTTGCTAGGAAGCCTAACGTTGATACTTCGTGTTGATTGTTAATCAATTGGGCATCTTTGAAGGCCTTGCGTAGTTTAGGATCCGGGATTAAGGCAAAGCTATTTTTGGTCCCTGCGATATTAAAGGTCTTTGTTGCACTACTTAAAACTATTATCCGCTCTTTCTCCCCAAAGGTATCAGAAAGTAAACTATGGTGTTTATGCCCAAACAAAGCCAAATCTTGATGAATCTCATCTGACACCAAGTAGACATTATGCTTTTGACACAAGGCTACTAGCTTATGAAGTTCTTCTGGCGTCCAGACCCGACCACCTGGATTATGTGGGCTACAAAAAACATAAAGTTTAACAGCATTGTCTACCAAATCTTTTTCCAACTGTTGGAAATCAATTTGAAAATGGCCGTCAACTTCGACCAATGTGTTTGTAACCAATTGTCGACCACTAAGCTTCACACTTCTGGCAAAAGGTGGGTAAACTGGGGTGTTAATGAGGACAGCATCCCCTACTTTTGTCAAAGCATTAATAGCTACGGAAATCGCTGGTACAACACCCTCAATCAAAACAATATCGTCTTTTGAAATGTCAACTTGATGTTGGTTTTTTTCCCAATTTTGAATGGCTGTAAATAAGCTATCTTTAGGCGCATCATAACCAAAAACAGACGTTTTCGCAAAGGTTTCTAAAGCTCTAGTCATCTCTGGAAAGACCTGGAAGTCCATGTCAGCTATCCATAATGGGATAATATCTGGATCTTCTTTTACTTTTTGCCACTTGATCGCATTCGTTTTTAATCGCTCTGGGAGAACCGTAAAATTATATTGTGTCATACCCAACTCCTTAGTTTTCTAAAGCTTGTTTTAAGTCTGCCTTCAAATCAATAATATCCTCAATACCGACCGACAGTCTTAAAAGATCGTCGGTTAAACCATATGAAGCTCGCACTTCTTCTGGAATGTCTGCGTGGGTCTGCGTTGCCGGATAGGTGATTAAACTTTCCACACCACCTAAACTTTCAGCAAAACTAATAATATTGAGATTATTTAATAGGCTTGGTATTTGTTTCTGATCTTTGACTTTAAAGGAGATCATACCACCTTTTCCTGTATAGAGCACCTCTTTGACAGCTTCATGGTTCTCTAAAAAGGTCACTAATTCTCTCGCATTCTTTGTTGCAGCTTCCATACGCAATTTTAGTGTCTTAAGACCACGCATTAAGAGGTAGGAATCAAGAGGGGAGAGATTAGGTCCTGTCGTGTTGTAATGATACATGAGTTGGTCAAACGGCTCAAGATCATTAGTCACGACAACGCCTGCCAAAACATCGTTATGCCCTGATAGGTATTTTGTCGCTGAATGAATCACAAGATCTGCTCCTAGTGGAATAGGATTTTGGTAAATAGGGCTATAAAAGGTATTATCCACCAAAACCCGTGCGCCATAGTCATGCGCGACTTTTGCTATTTTAGCAATATCAAATTCAATCATTAAAGGGTTGGTCGGCGTCTCAATGTAAACAACATCTGTCGTCTCATCGATGGCTGAAATCATCTCTTCCTCAGTATTGGTATAAGTAAAAAACAGATTTCCTTGAGCTTCCTGCTGCTTAAACCATCTGAAAGAACCCCCATATAAATCACGCGCAGCAACAACCCGGCTGCCTGGTGCAAAAACAGAAAAAGCCAAGACGACTGCGCTCATCCCTGAACTTGTCGCAATTGCATAATCAGCGTGTTCAATTTTGGCCAAGGTTGTTTCCAAAGTGCTTCTCGTAGGATTTTTGGTTCGTGTGTAATCAAATCCTGTTGATTGGCCAAACTCGGGATGTTGATAGGTCGTAGACAGATGAATAGGTGCCACTAAAGCTCCTGTAGCCTCGTCTGATTTGATACCTGCTTGTACTAATAAAGTTGCCAGTTGATAATTTTCTGTCATACCTCTCTCCTTTGTCCATTTTGCTCATTCGTCAAGTATTTTGTCACTTAGCACCATTTTATCACTTCTTTTAGCAGATAAACGACTCCTTATTATACCGATTGGTAATAGATTCAAATAGTTTTTATTTATAACCAAAAAAACCAAGAAAAGCACCGTTGGTCAGAACTTCTCCTGGTTATCATTCTTGTCGTTAGCCTATTCTTAATTTTTCACGCAAACGATTAGCTCTTCCTCCAATAAGTTTATCCAACATACGTGTCTTCAATGAGAGATATCCATAACTCATAATCCCTACACCACCGGCGATCAAAAGATAAACGGCACTGTCAAATCGTCTCTCAGGATTTAAGATAAAGCCCAAGACAAAGGTTACCAGAACGACCAAGACACTCATAATCAGCGACATGATATTAATCAAATGGAGACGTCGGCTCAAATGAGAGGATTCCAGCGAGGTTACACGTTGCAAATGATTATAACTAAGACAGATAGGCACTGCTAACGCAATAGAAGTTGATAATAACGGACCATAGCTATGGAACATGTAAATCGTAGGAAATTGCAAAATCAACTTGGTGACTAAACCATAGCCAAAATAACGAAGTGCCTTACGATTTTCAAACATGGCTTGTAGCATTGGTGACAGCATGACATACAAGGCTAAGAAAATGGTTTGGATCATGGCAGCGATAAAGAGGCCTAAAGCCATCTCATTTGGAGCACCATAAAATATGGTGTAAACTGGCTTAGCCAAAATGATCACCCCCGCAATAGCAGGAACAATAAACATGAAGAGCATCTGTAGATTATTAGTAATCAAATCAGCTGCCGCTTTCATATCTTTTTTGACATAATTTTCAGTCAAAAGTGCTATCCCAACACCTCCTATGGAAGCTGCTACTGAAACCAAAAGCATAACTATTTTATTGGGATTTGACGCAAAATAAGCAAACTGTACCAACAACTCAGACTTACTGTAATCGGTCATTTTCTCCATAACATTAACATAGGTCATTTGGTCAATCAAACTGAAAACCTGAATGGCTGACCCAGTAACGACAAAGGGAATAGCCTCTTTAAAAGTCTCGATGAGGAGAGCCTTAGCATCAACTGCAATATTTTTCTCTTTTGCCAAAAATATAGGCTTAAGTAGCTGCGCCTTGGCTAAGTAGTAAAGCAACACCCCCATACTAGCAATCATACCTAGAAAGGCCGCAAAAGTGGATTGGGTCACTGCTTGGACATAATCTCCAGAACCTATTTGCATGATGAAATAAGCTGTTAAAAGCATCCAAATCACACGGATAATCTGCTCTGCAACTTGACTTTTCGCAGCGGGAGCCAGATCATTGTAACCCTGAAAAACACCTCGGATGACACTCATGACAGGAAATATCAAGACTGACCAAGATAGACTCTGAATAACAGGAATAAGCTCTTTTCCTGCACCAGACGCACTAGCAATCATTGGCGATAAAAAGTACATCACCCCTGCGCTAACTAAACCCAGTAGGAGCATCAATTTTAAAAATTCACGGATTAACTGAATAGCCTCTCCTACCTTACCCATGGCATTGTACTTCGCAATCTGTTTGGCCACTGCTACGTTCAAACCAGAGGTCGAAATCAAAAGAAAGAGAGAATAAATATTATAACCTTGTGTGAAGAGGGCGTTGGCTTCGTTAGCATGTTGCCCCATCCACAGATACCAAGGAATAATGTAAACGACTCCTAAGAGACGACTAATAAAATTACCAGCTGCAGACCAGGCTGTTCCTCGAATCATCTGCTCTTGTTGAGAGATCTTCGGTTTTGTTTCAGACATAAGTGATCCTTCTAATTTTTCTTCAATTCATTATAAACTTTTGCCTAGGACTTGTAAAACCTTAACCATAAGTCTAAAATAGGAGTTATGATACAAATAGAGACTGTGTTACATATTTTAAAAAATGACGCGAATTACCGTGAAATCAGCGATAATGGGAAATACGTCTACGACTGTCATAAGGTGACCTTTACCAAACTAAGCTATGATAGCCGTGATGTCGATGCTGAAACTCTCTTTTTTGTGAAAGGTGCTTCATTTAAGGCGGAATTTCTCAACCAAGCTATTGAAAAGGGACTTACTTGGTATATTGCTGAACAAGACTATCAAGTTGGAATCCCGGTCATTCTAGTCAATGATATCAAACAAGCCATGAGTTTGCTTGCGATGGCTTTTTACGATCATCCAGAGAGAAAATTGCAGTTATTAGGTTTCACAGGAACTAAGGGAAAAACCACAGCAGCTTACTTCGCCTATAATATTCTAAAACAAAGCCATCGACCAGCTATGTTATCGACAATGAATACCACATTAGATGGCAAGCACTTCTTTAAATCAACACTCACAACACCAGAAAGCCTAGATCTCTTTAAAATGATGGCGGAGGCGGTTGAAAATGGAATGACTCACCTAATCATGGAAGTCTCTAGTCAGGCTTACTTGGTTAAAAGAGTTTATGGCTTAACATTTGATGTTGGTGTCTTTTTAAATATCAGTCCAGACCACATTGGTCCCATTGAACACCCAACTTTTGAAGATTATTTTTACCACAAGCGCCTGCTCCTAGAAAATAGCCAGTCAGTTGTTGTGAATAGCGCTATGGATCATTTTGAACTTGTCAAAGAACAAGTAGCAACAAGGCCTCATGATTTCTACAGTGGAGACTCCGAAAACCTGATTATAAAGAGCTCTGCCTTCACTTTTGAAACGACAGGAAAATTAGCTGAGCACTATGATATCCAACTTATCGGACACTTCAATCAAGAAAATGCAATGGCTGCTGGTCTAGCTTGCTTACGACTAGGGGCTAGCCCTAAAGATATTCAAAAAGGCATTGCCCAAACCAGTGTTCCCGGGCGTATGGAAGTCCTCACCCAAGCTAATCAAGCCAAGGTATTTGTAGATTACGCTCACAACGGGGATAGTCTGACCAAATTGCTTGATGTCGTCAGTCACCACCAAACAGGGAAAATCATCTTGATCCTTGGAGCTCCTGGAAATAAAGGCGAAAGTCGTCGCGCCGATTTTGGACAGGTCATCAACCAGTATCCAGAGCTTGATGTCATCTTGACAGCTGATGACCCTAATTTTGAAGAACCACAGGCTATTGCCGACGAGATTGCCAGTCATATCAATCGTCCAGTTGACAAAATCATCGATCGCGAATTAGCCATTAAAGAAGCTATGCAGCGTACCGAAACAGCTAAAGACGCTGTCATCATTGCTGGCAAAGGAGCTGATGCTTATCAAATTGTCAAAGGTGAGCGCTCACCTTACCTAGGTGATCTTGCTGTGGCACAATCTTTTTTATAGTTTTTTAGAATCATTATCAGGTGTTTTTTGAACCATTCTTATTATAGTAAAAGGGCTTTTGATAGCCCTTTTACTGTGCTATAATCAAACACGTATCCGCACATTTGGGAAGTGCTTGCTAAGTTCTTGCCTCTCTAGCTATAAAGGTGAAGAAGGCATTTTTACAAAAATACAAATTAGAAAGGATTGGCTACGATGTCTGACATAAAGGCTGAAACTATTTCGGTAGCTTACGACCATAAAATGATCATTGAACACCTATCACTAGATGTACCCCAAGGTGCTATTACAACTATTATCGGCGCCAATGGTTGTGGCAAATCAACCCTGTTAAAAGCCCTTACGCGTATTCATAAGGTTGAAAAAGGGGCTATCTATTTAGACGGGCAGTCTATTGCTACCTTGCCGACGAAACAAGTGGCTCAAAAAATCGCCTTATTACCACAAGTTTTAGAAGCTACAGAGGGGATCTCTGTCTGCGAATTGGTTTCTTACGGGCGATACCCCCACCAAAAATACCTCGGCAGTTTAACAGCATATGATCGTAGTCGCATCCACTGGGCAATGGAGGTCACTAACACGATTGGTCTCGCTAACAATGATGTCGATACTTTAAGTGGTGGACAAAAACAGCGTGTCTGGATTGCAATGGCACTCGCGCAAGATACAGATACTATCTTTTTAGACGAACCAACTACATATCTAGATCTCAATCACCAATTAGAAGTCTTGGAACTTCTCAAGCGGTTAAATCAAGAAAATGGCAAAACTATCGTGATGGTTTTACATGATCTCAATCTCTCTGCTCGATTTTCTGATCAACTTATCGCCATGAAAGATGGGGACATTCAATATCAAGGAGCTGTATCTGATATCTTAACCGTATCGAACCTTGAGACCATCTTTAACATTAAGGCACACCTTGTAGAAGATCCTATTCAAAAGGTCCCTGTTTTACTTAGCTACCAATTATTACCCTAACCTGGAGGATTTATGAAATACTCAAAATTTATCTCATGCCTTGCTCTAATTGTCATCGGTTGCCTATTAGTGGCCTGTGGCAACACTAAGAAAGAAGAAACATCAGCTCCTCAAACCAATCGCTCAAGTTTGCCAAAGCTAAAAGGATTTACCTATTATGGTGATATTCCTGAGAAACCTAAAAAAGTGGTTAATTTCGCCTACTCTTATACAGGATATCTCCTCGAACTAGGTATTGATGTTTCCTCCTACTCACTCGATTTAGAAAAAAATAATCCCGCCTTTGGTGATAAACTTAAAGACTTACCTCAGCTAACCTCTGCCGATACAGAAGCTATCGCTGCGCAAGAACCTGATTTGATTATCGTTTTTTCACTCGATGACAATATTCAACAACTCAAAAAAATCGCTCCTGTTCTATCTATTGAATTTGGCGCTAGTGACTACCTGCAGGTAATGGAGCAGTTTGGTCAACTTTTCAATAAAGAGAAAGAAGCTGCTGAATGGCTCAAAAATTGGGATCAGCAAGTGGCAGCGGCAAAAGACCAGCTCTCTCAAAAGCTGCCTTCCGATACCCAATTCACTGTTTTAGATTTTTACGATAAAAATATTTACCTCTATGGACCAGCTTTTGGTCGCGGGAGTGAGCTCATCTACCAAGCCCTGGGATATGAAGCACCTCAAAAAGTTCAAGATGATGTTTTCAAAGAGGGCTGGTTAGGCGTTTCACAGGAAGTTTTAGGTGACTATATCACAGACTATGCTCTCGTCAATGTCAATGAGGATAACCAGCAAGTAGCTGCTTCACTGAAAGAAAGTGATGTCTGGAAAAATATTCCAGCAGTTTCCGACGGTCATGTCATTGAAGTTGATTACGACCTCTTCTACTTTGCTGACCCTCTCTCTCTAGAGCGTCAACTCGATGCTTTCGTGACAGCTGTTCAAGCTAAAAAATAAATGACTTAAAGGAATCCTCTGATGTTTAGGAATATGCGATTAAATAAGCCAAACCAGCTTTGGCTTGTTTTTTTCTTACTGCTACTCTTATGTGGATTAGGGAGTTACCTCAGTTTACGCCTAGGTGCGATTCACTTTTCACACCACGAATTGAGACAAGTGTTAACCTCTCCTCTTAAGGACTCTAAGGTCCAAGATATCATTATCGATATCCGCTTGCCCCGTTTAATCGCTGCCTTCTTCGTTGGGGCAGCCATGGCTGAATCAGGCCTCATGATGCAAGGGATCACAAGAAATCCTATCGCAGATCCAGGTCTGTTAGGGATTAATGCCGGAGCTGGCCTAGCCCTAATCCTTGCTCAAGCCTTTTTTAAAAATCTCCACTATACACATATTTTAATCGTTTGCTTGTTAGGTTCAGCGCTAGCAACCCTACTTGTCTTTGTCTTATCCTATCGTAGAGGAAAAGGATACAACCAACTACGCCTCATCCTTGCTGGTGCAATGGTATCAACTCTTTTTTCAGCGATTGGTCAAGCCACCACTCTGTTCTTTCAATTAGAAGCCAGTGTCATTGGTTGGCAGGCTGGTGGGCTAGCACAGACCAATTGGAAAATGCTAGAAATTGTCTTGCCTTTTATCTTACTAGGTATCGTTTTGTCACAGTTTCTAGCGCATCAACTCAACATCCTCAGCCTTAATGAGACCGTGGCCAAAGGATTAGGACAAGAAAACTTGTCAACGACCGTAATCTCACTACTCATTGTTCTCTCTCTTTCAGCGGGAGCTGTTGCCATTGTTGGTTCTATTGCTTTTGTCGGTCTGATAATTCCTCATCTTCTAAAGATGATTTTCCCAAAAGATTACAAACTCTTATTACCAATCACTGCTTTTTCTGGTGGCACCTTTTTGATTTGGATTGATTTATTAGCGCGAACACTAAATCCTCCCACTGAAATTCCCTTAGGGGCTATTATAAGTATGATTGGTCTCCCGATTTTCTTATGGCTTATTAGACGAGGAGGCTATTTATGAGACAAACAACCATCAAAACATCTTATATTTGGCTGCTCCTTCTCTTATCTTTAAGCCTTGCCATACTTGCCTCACTCTCTGTTGGCTACGCCAATACTTCTCTAATAGATGTTTGGGAGCTTCTTCAAGGCAATGCTTCAAGTACGACACAATTTATCATGATGACGATTCGACTCCCCAGAATCATTGCCTGTCTTTTGGGAGGAGGCTCCTTAGCTTTAGCAGGTCTATTACTACAAAATCTGACCAAAAATCCATTGGCTGACTCCGGTATTTTGGGAGTCAATGCGGGCGCTGGCTTGTTCATCTCTCTCTTAATTGGGTTCGTTAATCTATCAGATCTTCAAGCGATCATTGCAATGCCCTTTGCAGCAATGACTGGTGGTACCATCACCATCTTTGTTGTTTATTGGATTTCTCGTAAAAAAAACCACGGTATTAGTCCTACACGGCTAGTGATTACTGGAGTTGGGATGTCCAGTATGATTTCAGGTATGATGATTACTATCCTCTCATCTTTATCCGAACTTAAAATTAATCTCATCATTGAATGGTTAAGCGGTAAAATCACTACCCCCTCCTGGAATATATTAGCCTTGTTTGGGGTCATTATGATCTGTCTTTGGGGATTGACCTATAGTCAGAGCCAGTCCTTAAATATTATGAGTTTGAACGAACAATCCGCATTAGCGCTAGGACTCAATCTACAGCAACAACGCTTGATCATTATGATGCTTGCTACAGCCCTAGCATCACTAAGCGTTGTCATTGTCAGTAACATGACCTTTATTGGTCTGATTTCTGGGCATATCACTAAAAAAGTATTAGGCAATGACTATCACCTCAGTATTCCTGCAAGTCTTTTAGTTGGTATGCTTCTGTTATTAATTTCCGATACTATCGGACGTGTCCTGCTGGTCGGCACCGGAATCCCTACCGGTATTGTCGTAACTCTGATTGGTGCTCCCTACTTTTTATACCTCATGTTAAAAACCGATCGCTGAGAAAGACTTGGCATTTATCTTTAGCATGAGATAATATGTACAGCATCGTTCTTAAAATCGTGAATGTAGCAAATAACATTTAAATTCGTCTAGTTCTGTCTACTCCTATAATAGAGACAAACGATACTTTTGATAGCATAAGTTGCATAAGACTGCTAATATAAGATAAATAGAAACATCTTTTGTAAGCGATGCTATCTTCAACGGCAACTTCCAACTATGCTCAATCCATTTTAAAAACGTGATAAACAAAGTCTCGGGACGCTGGAGCTATTTATCAAAACTGTCTACCTAACAATTTTTAAGAACGATTCTTTAAATAAATGAGTAAGCCATTTAAGGAAAGTTGCGAAATGGCTTTTCATCAATCTAGAATCACATCAACAAAACAAGAGCTAGGGCCCAAACCCTAGCTCTTATTTTACGATTGCAATCAATACGTCAACTCAGCATCTGGATGATTGCCTAAGATCGTCAGCCGTTTGCAGGTCGCAACACGAATAACTCTATTTGACAGATGCAAACCTTATATGTCTAAGCATAATCTATCGCCTAGCCATCTCTGACTATTCAGAGGTAAGTTTAAACGGGTATAGCAATAAAGCATTTTATCCCGAACCTAGTCACTCAAAAGTTCAGATTAACTCTCTCTTGTAAGTTATGCATTAAAGCTTTCGGTTAATTGTGGTACGACTTGTTTCTTACGTGAAACAGCACCTTCAAGGAAGGCATGATTATCTTCAAGTTTGAAATTAAAGGCTGCTTCTACCTTGTCCATGTTTGAACCAAGGGCAAGAATTTCTGAATTTGAGTTGAGGATATCTGTAATCATCAAAACAAAGTCCGAATACCCTTCTGAAACAATGGCTTCAGAAATCGCTGCTTCAATCTCTTCTTGGCGTCCCAAGACTTCAGCAATATCAACCGTGTTCACTTGAGCGACGCGGACATTAT
This sequence comes from Streptococcus hyovaginalis DSM 12219, assembly GCF_000420785.1. Taxonomy (GTDB): domain Bacteria; phylum Bacillota; class Bacilli; order Lactobacillales; family Streptococcaceae; genus Streptococcus; species Streptococcus hyovaginalis. The sequence goes on from NZ_ATVP01000006.1 coordinate 156,329, forward strand.
TACCATTTAGCTCGAAGGTCTTAGCATCGATGTCAATCAATTCGGCTGCTGATTTGCTAGAAAGATTTGTCCCTGCTTTGAGCAATTCAAGACCATATTCTTCCAAGTTAACACCAGCAATTTCTGCCAATTCTTTAGCCACTTGTGAATCTGACTCGTGGGTTGTTGGTGATTTTAAAAGGAGAGTATCTGAAATCAAACCTGAAAGCAGTAGACCAGCAACTTCTTTTGGAAGCTCAACATTATTTTCTTTAGCGGCGCGAAAAACGATAGATGATGCTGATCCGACTGGCTCTAAACGCATGTAAAGAGGGTTTGCTGTCTCAAAGTTAGCTACACGGTGATGGTCAATAACAGCTGCTACTTCTACTTCGCGGATATCTGAGATAGACTGTTGGAATTCGTTATGGTCTGTCAAAATAACTTGGTTAACACCTTCTGCTTTAGCAGATCCTATAACACGTGGTGCATCGACACCAAAGTAGTTAAGGGCAAAGGTTGTTTCTTCATTTGGTGTACCAAGGGCTACAGATTCAGCATCACGACCAAAAGCTGTACGTTCTAAGTAAGCCCAACCGTATGATGAAGCAATGGCATCCGTATCAGGATTTTGGTGACCAAAAACTAAAAATTTAGACATATTTATACCTCTTTATTTTTTCAAATTCTCCTACATTATACCATAAGTCTAGGTAAGTTACCAAAGAGCCTGTTAACAAATTAAACCATAAAAAAAGCCAGAGAACAAGCTCTGACTATATCACTTAAGCACCCTGCATACGTTTCATATAATCGGTGTAACTTTCCGTATGCATGATGTCTTTAGCATTTTGCACACGTGCTGGTGTCGGTGGTTTGACACCTTCTAACTTATAAGGGATACCTAACTCGCGCCATTTGAACTCACCCATGGTGTGATAAGGCAATATTTCAAATTTATCCACATTTTTCAGAGTTTTGACAAATTGACCTAATTCCTCTAACTCATCATCAAAATCCGTCAAACCTGGTACCAAAACATGACGAATCCAAACGGGGACTCCCTTATCAGAAAGGTAACGCGCACAGGCTAAAATATTGCGATTCGACTGCCCTGTCACTATTTTATGTTTCTCAGGGCGAATGGCTTTGATATCAAGCAATACCAAATCAGTCACTTCTAAAAGTTTATCAAAGACCTCATGATAAGCCGGTTTATCACGAAAAGGTAATGCACAGGTATCTAAGGTACAATGAATACCATATTTTTTAGCTTCATGGAAAAGGGCTGTGACAAATTCAATCTGCAAGAGAGCCTCTCCACCAGAAACTGTAATACCTCCGTTTTTACCCCAAAAATGACGGTATTTCATCGCTTCATTCAAAACATCTTCAACAGTTCGTTCCTGAGAGTTATTGGTTTCCATTTGCCAAGTATCGGGATTATGGCAATACTGACAACGCATTTTACAGCCTTGCATGAAAACAATGAAACGGATGCCCGGCCCATCAACAGATCCAAAGCTTTCTGTCGAGTGGATCATTCCCGTCACTTGTGAATAATCAATATCTGCCATCGCAACCTCCTCATGTGAAAATGTTTTTGTAACCGTTTTTATGAATTCTATTATACACTTTTCATTATTAAAAGAAAAGATATGACCGAGTCACAAGTCTTATCACAGAAAACTTCTTTTATAGAACAGAAAAAATCACAAATGTTTCCATCTGTGATTTTCGGATTTAGTCTTCTTCTATTTCTTCGGGAATATCTGAAATCAACAATTTCAGTTTGGTAATACGCCCATCTTTTACCTTATCATTAATCAAGGTTAGTCGCTTATCGTTGCTATCCACCACATGCTTTTCTTTAACTTCCTGACTCGGAATAGAGCCAACACCTGTCAAATAAAACCCTGCGATAGTATCCACATCATCACTCTCTAAATTCGTTTCAAAGTAATCATTGAACTCATTCAGTGTCATAGTCCCTTGGACAATATAGGTGTTCTCAGCAATTTCACGAACAGACTCCGCAGCCAAGTCAGTCTCATCATCAATTTCACCGACAATCTCTTCCAAGAGATCCTCTAAGGTCGCGATACCTGCCATCCCACCATATTCATCCAATAAAATAGCCATTTGATTTTGTGTCGCTCGTAACTGTGTCAACAGGTCATCCACAAAAATCGTTTCAGGAACAAACAGTGGTTCCTGCATGATCCGTCGGATGTTGATGTTGTCAAAACCATTGGTAAAGGCATCGTTCAAAATCTTTTTAGTATGAATAAGACCGATAACCTTGTCCTTATCCCCATTATAAACTGGGATACGAGAATAATTCTCTTTCAAGATGGCTTGGACGATTTCTTTGATGTCATCATTGATGTCCACCATGAAAGCATCGGTACGAGGAACCATGACCTCACGCGCCATCATCTCATCAAGTGAGAAAATCCCTTGAAGCATGCCAATTTCATCTGCATCCAATGACGCTTCACTATTGGTCAAAATGTACTCAATTTCATCACGAGTCATTTGCTCATCCGCATCATCAAAACTCATTGGCGTAATACGACTAAGTAGATTGGTCGATGCTGACAGTAGCCAAACAAATGGGCTAACAAGCTTACTCAAAACTAGGATAACAGGTGCTGAAATGACCGCTAGGTTTTCCTTAAGGTTCATGGCAATACGTTTGGGATAAAGTTCACCAAGAACGATCGAGATATAGGTTAAGAAGATAAGCGAAATCACACTACCAATTGTATCGGCTAATCTCGAATTCCCAAACCAACTGGCAATAACCTCACCCAATGAATCCGCAAAGTTAGCACCGGCTAAGAGGTTGATCAAAGTGATCCCCACTTGAATCGTTGATAAAAAGTCATTAGGATTTTCTAACACCTTTACCAAACGGACAAACTTCTTCTCGCCCTCTTCTGCTTTTTGCTCAACACGAGATCTGTTTAACGAAACCAACGCCATCTCACTAGCTGAGAAAAAGGCATTCAACAGGGTTAAAATAAGTAATAAAATAAATTGTAAAATCAAGGACTGACCGGGGTCTTCCATCAATGTTCTCCTAAAATGTCAATATAGTGTCTCTATTATAGCATAAATTCTTAAAATCAGGTAAGCATTTCAGCCCTAAAGAAGCAGAAAAAGAGCCATCACAGGACTTTTCCAAAGTTTTTAAGAAAGCGACTAAGAAATCACAATCCTGAAAAATCATAGAGTTGGGGATACTCGTGACATTGAGGATTTTTAGGATGGCAAATGGCCCGTCCAAAGTAAATCATAGCCTGGTGAGCGGGAAGCCATTCTTCTTCAGGCAGAACTTCCATGACACGTTTTTCAATTTCTAGAGGGGTTGCCGACTTTTTGACAATATCATGATGTTTACAAATCCTTGTGACGTGTGTATCCACAGCAAAAGCAGGGATACCAAAGCCAACGCTCATGACCACATTAGCTGTCTTTCGTCCCACACCAGCCAAACTTTCCAATTCAGAGCGTGTTTTAGGCACTTCGCCGCCAAAGTTTTCCAAAAGTTGTTGAGAACATTTTTTTAAAAATTTAGCCTTATTGCGATAAAGACCTAGTCGAGAAATATAAGTAGCAATTTCCTCTTCTTCCGCGAGCGCCATAGCCGCAGGCGTTGGAAAAGCTTCAAAGAGAGCAGGCGTCACTTTGTTAACGGCAGCATCTGTCGTTTGTGCCGATAAGGTTACTGCCACTAAGAGTTCAAAACTATTGCGAAAGTCCAAGCTAGGCTTAGCATCTGGAAAGAGAGCGATAATCTCTTCAATAACCTTACGTGCCCGTTTTTTTGATAAAACCATAATCTTCCTTTTTTATGAATAATAACCACACTTCTAGTAACTAGACTCAATTCTAGACTACTATCATGAGATTAGTCCTAACACTGAGGTGCAGGGGGAGTTGATGAAAATCTTCAGTAAACTTCTTTACTAAACCTGCACCTGTGATGCCAACTGCATTTGTCCCATTTTCAACCGAAACAGCCCCAGATAATGGTGGATTAACAAGAAGCCTATTAACAAATCGTGATAACTGTCTAGGCTTTCTCTCTACCTTAGGCTATCTACAAATCCAACTCTGCATATGGTGTACGATAACCGATTTGTAGGACCTTATCATCCTCGATAAGAATGGGGCGTTTGATGAGCATACCGTCTTTTGACAAAAGTTCTAAAGCCTCATCAACCGTCAGGCTGTCAAACTTATCTTTGAGACCCAGCTCCCTGTAGGAATTGCCTGAAGTATTGAAAAACTTCTTCAAATCAAGGCCAGAATTTTCCAAAAGCTCCTTGAGGAGGCTGACTTTGGGTGGATTAGTCTTGATATCCACTGACTCGTAGGCCAGACCAAGCCTGTCCAGCTCCTTCTTAGCCTTCTTGCAAGTCGTGCATTTAGGGTATTCGTAAAAAGTATACATCATTTCTCCAATTCTAAGAGCGCTGCCTTGCGCTCAAGGCCACCAGCATAACCTGTCAAGGAACCATCAGCCCCTAAAACACGGTGGCAGGGCACAACAATGGATAGAGGATTTTTGCCAACGGCAGAGCCAATGGCTTGCGCAGACTTGCAGTTTAGCTCTGTAGCCAGTTGACCATAGGTCGTCGTTTGACCGTAGGGAATGGCCGCTAGCGCTGACCAGACCTGATGCTGAAAGGCAGTCCCATGCGGAGCCAGTCTCAATCGACTAGGTTTGGGCTTGCACCCTGCAAAATAATCATCTAGCCAAGCCTTAGCCTCCCGGTGCGGAGCTACCTCTTGCTCCACAATCTGAGCCACCTCAAACCCACGCTCAAAGTAAGCTTGTCCGACAAAGTAAATCCCCAAAAGAGACTCCTCATCAGCCAAAAGACTGATTTCCCCAAGGGGTGACTGGTAGTAAGATCTATAAAACATGCTTGGCACTTTCTTGACGCAAATATTTTTCCCACTTAGCTATTAAAGGTTCAAAATCAGGTAGGGACTCGCCATTAAAAAGAGCTTCTAGGCGCTCCATATGGACAGCCCAGCCCACCATATCCTTGATGGCATCTGCAAATTCATTTTGGTAGGAAACTGGGATTTTTTCTTGAAAAACAAGGCCGTCTTCCGTAAGACTAAAGGTAACAACAGCCTGATCCCACTGAACAGCCAATTTCTTTTCTGGCAGACACTCCAAAAAAGGTAAGTCTTCGCGGAAATCTACCATAACAAAATGCCAGGCTTTTTCAGAAGCTTCCAGTTCTGGAAACCAGGAAGAGAGTTTTTCAGTCTTGGTCAAATACTCCCAAACGTCCGCCTGGCTCATTGGGTATTGAAAAGCCATACGATGGTACCAATAGCCATCTCTTTGATGTAATTGTGATTGCATACTGTCATTATATCATAGAAGCTGATACTGGAAAAAGTAGGATATCAAAAACTATCATCGAGGCACTGCATCTCTCATTTCCTTCCCATGCCAAAAAGGCTGGGCACATACCCAACCTAGACTTGCTATTCTATACTTTTGTCCTAAACATGACTCCTTAAGCCGCTTGAATGATTACTCGTCCCTCTTTAAGGTCAGCTCTCAAATGCTTGCTATCCAAATGGTCAAGGTAGAAGTCCGTCACTTTATCTCGGATATCGTTCTCAATAACCCGACGTAGCGGTCTTACCCCCATAGTGTCATCATAGCCCTTGTCAATCAAGTAATCAATCACTTGGTCAGATACCTTTAGGTCAATATCCTTTTTAGCCAAGGTAAGATTAACTTTAGCTAACATCAAATCAACAATGGCTCTCAAATCTTCTTTGCTAAGCTTGTAGAATTCAATGACAGCGTTAAAGCGATTCAAGAATTCTGGACGGAAATATGGCGCAATGCGATCCATAATGGCAATCTCTTCTTGATCAGGCTGGTCATAACCAAAGCCAGCGTTAGAGGTGGCAATAATGACGGTATTTTTGAAGTTTACCTGATTGCCCTGACCGTCTGTTAAGTGGCCATCATCAAGAACCTGGAGTAAAAGCGTAATCACTTGAGGATCAGCTTTCTCTATTTCATCCAAAAGCACGATGGAATAAGGATTGCGGCGCACACGTTCTGTCAAGGTGTGTGCATTATCGTCGTAACCCACGTAACCAGCTGTCGTTCCGATTAACTTAGACACAGCGGTACGATCGCTATACTCAGACATGTCCAGTCTGATAATGGCTTCTGTCGTGCCAAATAGGTCTAAAGCCAACTGTTTCGCCAGCTCTGTTTTACCGACACCGGTAGGTCCGACAAACAAGAAACTACCGATAGGACGATTGCCTTCATCAAAACCTGCGCGATTACGGCGAATGGCACGAGAAACAGCTTCTACAGCATCATTCTGACCAATGACCTTACCTTCCAAACGCTCAGTCATGCCTTTCAAACGTTCAATATCGGAAGCACCCATTTGTGAAACAGGAATACCTGTTAAACGCTCAACGGATTCTGCAATATCATTGACACTAGCTGTGACGCGTTTATCTTCCGTATGATTATCAATAAGCTTTTGAAGCTCCTCAATTCTGACCTTAGCTTTCAAAGCATTTTCATAATCTTCTTTTTCAGCAAAGTCTTCTTGTCTTTGTTTTTGCTGATCAATTTCCGCCTCCAAGGACTTGATATCGGTCACAGGATGGGCCGCTGCCAAGTGAGCAGCTGTCATATCTAATAAATCGATAGCTTTATCTGGCAGATGACGTTGGGGAATGTATTGTACAGAGTAATCAACCGCTGCCTTTAAAACCTGATCTGGTAGGACAACATTGTGATGCGCCTCATACAAGGACCTGATCCCTTTTAAAATCTCCAAAGTATCCTCAGCTGATGGGGCATTAACCGTCACTTCATTAAAACGACGTGCCAAGGCAGCATTTTTTAAAATGGTGTTGCGATATTCGTCTTGAGTCGTTGCTCCAATCACTGTTAATTCACCGCGTGAAAGAGCTGGCTTCAAGATATCAGCTAGACCTTTGGAACCCGAATCGCCGCCTGTTGAACCTGCTCCTAAAATTTGATGAATTTCATCAAAAAAGAGGATGATATTACCGGCTTCCTTGACATCAGACATGAGTTTTTGGATATTTTCTTCAAATGCGCCACGATACTGAGTCCCTGCTTCCAAGCCAGAAATATCAATACTGATGACTTCCTTATTCTTGATGCTAGCAGGAACATCGCCTGCTACGATTGCCTGAGCCAAACCTTCTACGACAGCTGTTTTACCAACACCTGCATCACCTACTAAGACAGGATTGTTTTTGGTACGACGCGCTAGAATTTCTGCTGTCTCTTGGATTTCTTTATTGCGCCCGATGACGGGATCCAACCGTCCTTGACGCGCTTCTTCGGTCAAGTTAGTTCCTAACTCTTGCAAGATACTATCTTTCTTAAGCTTTGCGCCTTGACTTTCCACTGCTTCCTCAGCAAGAGATGCTGGCAATTGCCCTGTTTGGCGGTACTTAGCAAACTCCTCTGGCGTTACCTCACGGCCATTGATCAAATAGCGTTTGTTTTCAGAGCGATAGCCATTCATATTGCCCATTAGTTGGTTAAATAAATCGTCCATATTGTTAAAATTGTTGTTCATATTGTTTCCTCACTTTATTTCTGACTAATACTGACCAATTTTCTAAAAAAAATAGACCTGGTCATCTTGTAAACATATCCTTTTGAGTTAAGAGCCTAAGGATGATTTCTGGTGCCGCACTTGGGACTAAACCATCTCCCATCAAATGGATACTAAGCTTTCTATGAATCATCATGCACCTCCATCTTCCTTTGATTTTTAAACTGACCATCTCTGACCTTTTCTTTAAAAAGATAATGGCTACTAATCGAAGCCATCCAAGTTCAGTGGTCATGGGTGTCTGTAAGGACCTCTTCTTCCTTACATGCTTATTATACATCATTGGTCAGTAAAGGTCAATAGAAAATTTGACTATTTTTGACCTTTTTTATCTTTTGGAAACCTATAGATAGAAAAACAGCTATTTATGTGATTCTTTACACAATATTTACTTCTTTTTTACAAAATCTCCATCAAATCCTTACAATTCTTGATTAGACTAAAGATGGAAATAGATTCCAAATACCTAAGGAGATACTTATGAAAAGAAAATGGACCCTGGCCAAAAAAGTGGGATTACTAATCGCAAGTAGTAGCTTGATTTTAGCTGCCTGTCAGCAAGGCGCAAATCTCAAATTAGATACTAAGGCAGTCAACGATGCCTCTGCCGCTAAAAAAACAGCCAATGGCAAAGATGTACAGCTCTATGATACAGGTAGAGCAAAAACAGAAGACTATTCTAAAGTCAATGACAATCAAGCTAAATACGTCTTCCTTTTTATCGGTGATGGCATGGGGGTAACACCTGTGACAGCTGCTGAGAATTACTTAGGCTATACCAGAACTAACAAAGGGGAGGTCTATCCTGACCGCATGAATTTCACAGAAATGCCAGTGGTTGGGATGAAAACACAGTACGACTGCCACTCCTTTATTCCGGACTCTGCCTCAACAGCAACTGCTTTTGGAACAGTCATTAAAACACAAACAGACACCATCGGCTTGTCAGGGGATTTTACAAAATCAGCTGACTCCGTTGCTGAAAAAGCGAAGCGAGCTGGTAAAGCGGTAGGTATCGTCTCTTCTGTAACCCTAAATCATGCCACACCTGCTGCCTTTTATGCCAACGAAGAATCTCGCAATTCTTACTATGATATCGGTCTCCAGATGGCTGAAACGGACTTTGATTATTTCGCAGGAGGCTCTCTCAAACATCGAACTGGTGAAAACGAGGATCAAAAAGATCTCTACGCAATTATGGAAGAAAAAGGCTATACTATCGCTGATACCAAGGAAGAGGCTAAAGCTATCAACAAGGATTCAGAAAAAGTTTACCTTGTGGCAGAAGACTTGCAAGATGATGGGGCTATGACTTATAAGATTGACCAGAAAAAAGGCCAGCAAGACCTCAATGACATGGTCAGAAAAGGGATTGAAGTCATGGAAGATGATCCTGAGGGCTTCTTCATGATGGCTGAGTCGGGTAAAATCGACTGGGCAGAACATGCCAATGATGCTGCAACAACCGTTGAGGAAGTCATTGGCTTCCAAGATTCGATCCAAACGGCCATTGATTTTTACAATGAGCACCCAGATGAAACACTAATCGTCGTTACTGCTGACCATGCAACAGGTGGCTTCACCATTGGAAATAGCTCAACAGGTTATGAAACCTTCTTTGACCAACTAACTCATCAAAAAGGGTCTCAGGTTGAATTTAACAACTTGGTACAAGCCGAGCTAGAAAAAAATCCATCCTTAAGCTTTGAAGCGTTTGTACCTAAAATCGAAGATTTCTTTGGCTTACAGCTAGATCCAGATGCACCATCAGAATCAATCTCAAACAGCGAAAAAGATAGCTATTTAGCTAAACAAGCTGAAAATCGTAAACTCTGCTCAAAAGAGGAATACCAAGAACTCAAGACTGCTTTTGAAGAATCTAAAAAAGACGATGATGACCAGCATGTTCATTATGGAGGCTACACACCAATCGCCATTACAGCAACGCGAATCCTAGACAAAAAGGCAGGTTTGGCTTGGACAACCACAGACCACTCTGGGGATAAGGTTCCTGTATACGCTATGGGCTCAGGCGCTTACATGTTTGATGGGGAATACGATGACACAGACGTTGCTATCAGAGTAGGAGAGGCTATGGGCTTTAACGGCGATCCTGCGAAAGCAAAAGAACAAGTCGAAACAGAAACTAAAAAACCAACAGGAGTTGGCTAAAAACCTAAACAAAGTGGGCAATAAAAGAAATAAGACTGGGCTTGATCCAGTCTTATTATTATGGTTTAAAGTCAGCTTTTCTTTGGTCGTAACTTACTAGAAAGAAGCCGCTTTAATAGACGAACAAGGCAACTCATTTGGTTGATTCAGCTCATTCGACAAGCTTTGAGTGAGGCAATCTCGCCAGATACTATTGTGATTATGGACAGTTTTCCATTGCCGCTTTTCCAGCCTATTCGCAATCATAGAGCCAAGATTTTCAATGATGTCGCTGATATTGGGTATAATGCCACTAAAAACCTTTGGTGCTATGGTTTTAAAGTCCATATGCTGGTCACTTTGTCGGGGGTTATTCTCAACTATGTTGTGACACCAGCCTCTGTTCACGACATTAAAGTCGTT
>NZ_ATVP01000007.1 GCF_000420785.1 Streptococcus hyovaginalis DSM 12219
CAAACAAGTTCACCCACTAGACTTACTTTGTCAGGAACTTGGTATTGAGCACAAGTTGATTCGCCCTCGAACACCAAGGCATAATGGAAAGGTAGAGCGCAGTCATCGAAATGACAATCGACGTTTCTACCAGCACTTGACCTTCTATTCCTATGACGATCTAATCAAGCAGATGAAAATCTATCTGTACCGTTCCAATCGACTCCCTATGCAGACTTTAGGCTGGAAATCTCCTATCGATATCAGAAAAGCTTTACTAGGAGCTAGCTCCTAGTAAAGCTTAACAAATGGAAGACTTCAAAATAACATTTTAGGTCTCACATCATTGACAAAGGTACAAAAAAAAATTTGAAAAAAAGCTAGACAAATTCATTTTATCTGATATAATAATAAGAGTCTTAAATAAGGCACCAAATGGTCCGTTGGTCAAGGGGTTAAGACACCGCCTTTTCACGGCGGTAACACGGGTTCGAATCCCGTACGGACTATCTTAAAACTGACCTGGCTAATTAGCCAGGTCAATTTTCTTTTGAATTCTAATCCCAAATAGCTGGTATCGATGTACTGTACCCCCAAAAAAATTGGAGAAATCATTATATTATTGCAAGGATTTGATTCTGTATTGCACAGGACTAAGTCCTTTTCGTTTTGCTTTGATTCGCCTGTTGTAGTAAAAATATAATCTCTAATAGCTTGCTCAAGTTCATCCAGTGACTTATAAGATTTCTCAAATCTATAAAACATTTCATACCTGAGAATGCCGAAGAAAGACTCCATTATGCCATTATCAGGACTATTGCCCTTGGTTTCTAATCTTACTCAGTCTCCCTCTTGGTTTTTCAAGAATAGTATGACCATTTTTATGGTATTGGGAAAGACAGTTTGTCAGCATAGCACGGCTATTGAGTATTAATTAAGACTTTATCGATCATTTCCTGTTTTAATTCGAGAGGATAATCGTTATTTTTTCTCGTTGAACAATCCCTATGCCATACCTATACAATAAGTTTTATCATGTATTTAAGATTGAAAATCTGAGACTATGTCATTCCGCTCCGCTCTTTCTCAACTCGTATATTTCTAGTTTATCTTCATAACTTGATTTCATCAAAAAAGACCCCAATTGTTAGATTCTCTGTCTAACTTTTGGGGTGCAATACATCAGTATCAGCTGTTTTTCGGTTAAAACTTGTTTCTGTTGTTTACTTCAATCGCTTAATGAATTGACGATAAAGGATGAAAAGCAGAAAACCAGCAAGGGATAAGATCGTACCAAGTCGCAATCCTTTTGGAATAAAGGTCAGGATTACTTCTCCTTCACCCTTTGGCACATCTACTTTCATGAATCCTTTTTGAACCCTTTGAATAGGGACTACTTTACCATTTAAGTGAGCTGTCCATCCCTTGTCATAAGGTAGTGTATAAACTAGGGAAGCTCGCTGTTTAGCCTTAAATTTAGTAATAACTGTATTTTTTTGGGTTCGAGTAGTAACATCTTGTTGCTTTATTATCGCCATTGCTTTTTGATAGGTGTTGGTATCTAGGGCATAAAAATTGGGGCTATCAAAAGAGATTGTCTCATTATCAGGGAAACTTAAGGTGACATCAACCTGCTGAGGTGTTTCAAAATAACCAATATTAAAAAAGGAATAGGCGTTGTCAGTAGTGTAAACCTGTGATTTATGATTGACAGAGACTGTAACATCTTGTTGGTTGTCATTACTAAAGGTAATATTAGGCATGCTGACGTAAACTTGTTGGTTAGCAGGTACTGACAATCGATAGGTTATTTGACTAGATTTTTTGGTGTCAGACTTTAGTGTTATGCGATTATTAAGTTGGGTATGTTGACCAATAATGTTTTGATGTAGCCGTTGAAAGTAATTCTCTGATAAGCCGGTTAGTCTATTTAAGAAGCTTCGTTGATTATCCAGTGTATTGACTGTAAACTTGATATCTTTGTAAATATTTGGTGTCAATATAGCTAAGGATGAAGCATAGGTATTTTTGTAAAGAGACATGTCTGTTTGCGTCTGGTCCAATTGAAACCCGAATTTATTGGGATCAGTACTGGCTAAATTATAGGATACAGCAAAAAGGCTGTCTGCAATGATTGTATTATTTTGGTAACGCAAATTTAGGTTGGTCCCTGAAGATTGAAACCCTAACCGGTCCAATAGACTACTAGAGTTTGTGTTTCGGATTGAAGAAAATTGAGAAATACCGTTATAGTTATACTTCATACTATCGTTGCCTGTTTGGGGAAGAAGTCTTTCTATCCGGTAAAAGTCAGTTTCCTTTGACTTTGTATAGGTTACTAATTTTTCAATACTGGTGAGCTGTTTTTCATAACCTTCTCTTGTTGGAAACACCCACTCATCTCCCAAACTGCCAACAACTAAAAAAGTGTTGATAAAGATTTCAAAGAGTGTAAAGATAAGTGTAAAGCTAATAAGAAATTGCCGAGGTAATAAGCGATTATTCAAATTTATCAGAATGACAAAGTAGGCAGCCAATAGGATTAGCGTTAAAGCTAGTTGGGTTGGAGATAGAAAATCATAGTTTTTCTGAAAAAGACCTACTGTCACAAATCCTAAAAAAAGTATGATAAAGGGAATAAAAAGACGTTTCCATTTGATAGCTTCAGCATGAGATAACACTTCAGCTGCCATTAGAATGATGGTTAATGAAAGAACCCACGAGTAGCGATGTAGAAACATGTTAGGTGCATGCATACCTTGCCAAAGTAGATCCAAAGGTTCTATATAAAAGGCTGCTAGGATAAAACTGAGTAATAAAGCATAGGATAGTTTAACTGGCCACTTTATCGTTGATAAGGTGAAAAAAATAAGGCATAAAACTAGTGGAAATAATCCCACATAGATCATTGGGATGGATCCAAATTTTGTTGTATCATAGGCTCCAATCATATTTTTAGCAAAAATATCAAGATACCAGGCATCTTTTGAAAAAAGATTGTCAAAAGATGAAAAATTTTCTCCATGTGTTGAGAGGTCAAAGTAGGTAGGCACTAGCATAATGGCACTTGATAAGGCTGAAAAGAGAGAGATGAGCGAGAAGTCCAGAAGTTGCCGTAACCGTATTTTCCAAGAAGCATATCGCGTCATCTGCGCTAAAAAATAGAGTATTAAAAAAATAGCCATCATGAAGCCAAAATAATAATTTTGGATAAATAAAATGGTCAAGCTAAGATAATAGAGAAAGAACTGTCGCTGCTCTAGTAGGTGATGTAATCCCAGTATAATCAGAGGTAAGAGAATAAAAACATCAAGCCATGTATTTATTTCCAGTTGACTGGTTGCAAAACTTAAAAGGGCATAAGAAGTAGATAGTGAGAGCAGTAAATAAGGATTGACAGTCTTGTAAAGAGACCGTAAAGCTATGTACATACTCAAACCAGATAAGCCAAATTTGATCAAGGTAAATAAGTAGATCGCATCTGGCATGGATGTCAAAGAGAAAAAGAAGACAAAAGGCGATAGAAAAGAGCCTAAGTAATAGCTGATGAGCGCATAAAAATTGAGGCCAAGTCCGCTTGTAAAGGTGTAAAAAAGACTGTCTGATCCATGCAAGATATTGCGCAAACCTTGTGCAAAAATAACATATTGATGGAAGCCATCACTGGCTAGAATGGTTCGATCGCTTCCCCACCAAATCTCATTTGTTAAGAGCACAATAGTCATTATGAAAAAGGGTAAGAGAAAACCTAGAAAGTAGGGTAATCCTTTTTTTAATGTAAAATGTGTAGACATAGTTTAAACTTGTAAACCTCTTGTAAAGATATAGTAGAAAACTCAGCTGATGAACAACTGAGTTTTGGTTTTTAGTCTTTCCAAAGCTCTTGAACTTTGGCTTGCACTTCTTTATTGTCAAGGAATTCGTCATAAGTTTCATCAATACGATCAATAATACCGTTTTTAGAAAGAACGATGATGTGATTAGCAAGTGTTTGGATAAACTCATGGTCATGACTGGCAAAGATAATGGATTCTTTGAAAGCTTTAAGGCCATCGTTAAGGCTTGAGATAGATTCCAAATCCAAGTGGTTGGTTGGGTCATCTAGTACCAAGACATTTGATTTAAGAAGCATGAGTTTTGACAACATCACGCGTACCTTCTCTCCTCCTGACAAGACATTGACAGACTTGTTAACTTCGTCACCTGAGAAGAGCATGCGTCCTAAGAAACCACGTAAGAAAGTATTATCGTCTTCTTCTTTAGAAGCAAACTGACGTAACCATTCAAGGATAGTTTCACCATTTTCGAAATCCTTAGTATTATCTTTTGGAAGGTAAGATTGACTAGTAGTCACTCCCCACTTAACGGTACCTTCATAAGGGATTTCCCCCATAATGGCACGGATAAGAGCTGTGGTTTGGATATCATTTTGACCGATAAGAGCCGTTTTATCACCCGGACGAAGGATAAAGCTAATATTGTCGAGAATTTTTTCACCATCAATCGTCACTGATAAGTTTTCAACGGTTAGAAGGTCATTCCCCATTTCACGTTCAGCTTTGAAACTGATGAATGGGTATTTACGACTTGATGGGACTATTTCTTCCAGTTCAATTTTATCAAGCATTTTCTTACGAGATGTCGCTTGTTTTGATTTTGACGCGTTGGCAGAGAAACGGGCAACGAATTCTTGTAATTGCTTGATCTTCTCTTCAGCTTTAGCATTACGGTCTGCTTGGAGACGTGCAGCCAACTCAGATGATTCTTTCCAGAAATCATAGTTACCAACGAAGAGTTTGATTTTACCAAAATCAAGGTCAGCCATGTGTGTACATACTTTATTTAGGAAGTGACGGTCATGGGAGACAACGATAACGGTATTTTCAAAATCAATCAAGAAATCTTCTAACCAGGAGATAGACTGGATGTCAAGACCATTGGTAGGCTCGTCAAGAAGTAGAACGTCTGGTTTACCAAAGAGGGCTTTGGCAAGGAGAACTTTGACCTTGTCACCATTAGCAAGCTCGCTCATATTTTGGTAGTGAAGTTCTTCTGGGATGTTCAAGTTTTGGAGGAGTTGAGAAGCTTCAGATTCTGCTTCCCAGCCGCCAAGTTCTGCGAATTGTCCCTCAAGTTCAGCAGCACGAACCCCATCTTCATCAGAAAAGTCAGCTTTCATGTAGATAGCATCTTTCTCTTTCATAATGTCGTAAAGTTCTTGGTTACCCATGATAACAACGTCAATAGCACGTTCTTCTTCATAGTCGAAGTGGTTCTGACGAAGCACGGATAGACGCTCATCTGGACCAAGTGAAATATGCCCTGTAGATGGTTCGATGTCTCCAGCAAGAATTTTTAGAAAAGTTGATTTCCCGGCACCATTGGCACCAATAAGTCCGTAGGTATTTCCTTCTGTAAATTTGATGTTAACATCATCAAAAAGTTTGCGATCACTAAAACGTAAAGATACGTCTGAAACTGTAAGCAATGTGATTACCTCATTTTATCTATAATATGCTACTTCATTCTACTAGAAAAATAGCGATTTTTCAATGATTAGCCCGGTAAGATAATATCTTCCTCAGGGACTTTATAATCTTTTGTTAGGCTAAATCCGCGGCCAGTAACACGACTAGCTGGTGTGATGATGACAAAAGCTGAAGGATCTATTTTGGCAATAGCCTTTTCAAAACGATGCACCTCAAAATTAGAAATAGTTGTCATGAGCATGACTTGATCCTTATCGGTGTATCCTCCTTTGATAGGTATGGTTGTAACTCCTCTATCAAGGTCAGAAGCAATCACTTTTTTGATATCAGCGTATTTAGATGAAACAATCATCATATTACGAGCAGAAGAGGCACCTGCTTCCATAGTATTAACCGTGTATGAGATAATGATGAGGGCTAGTATAGAGTACATAACAGTTTCAACAGGAAAGGCAAATAATCCCATTGCAACACTGATCCCATCTACGATTAACATGGCCATCGCAAGTGATAAAGGACTGTATTTATGAAGGACTTGGGTTAAAATCCCAGTTCCCCCTGTTGAGGAATTTCCCCAAAAAACCATTCCTAAGCCAAAACCAACAATAACACCTCCAAAAATAGCTGCTAGCATGTGGTCATGGGTAAGTGTGGGCAATGGCTCAGTCAAACCAATAAAAAGCGGAAAAATCCAGGAACCATATAAGGTTTTGATCAAGGTAGCGCGGCCAAGACCGATATAACAAATGAGCAGTAAAGGAATATTGATTAAGAGTAAAAAATATGATGGCGACCACCCAAAAAGTTCTTTAAAACTGACAGCAATACCAATCATACCGCCAGAGGCAATGTTATTATCAATAAACATGGTATTAAATCCAATTGCTGATACCAGAGAACCCATGGTTACAAATAAAAAATCTACGATTCTTTTCGTCATTTTTAGCTCCTTCTTTAAAATCCTTATCTATTATCGCTGATAGTAGTGAGGAAGGTCAAGACTTCTTTTGAAAAACTTGACAATAGTTGTCCTTTTTCCTAGAATGAAAGGGTCAGATAAGTAGTTAAGTCATGTCTTTTCAGAGAGCTGGTGGTTGCTGAAAATCAGTAAGACAACTTGACCAAGTGGGCTGATGTTTCACATGAAACCAAAAGGTATCATGCTTCGTAATATCTTAAGAGATGGCACATAGTGCTAATTGAGGTGGTACCGCGCAATTGAAAATTGACGCCCTCACGTAGAGTACTCTACGTGGGGGATTTTTGATAAATAAGAAACTTGACAATCTTGTCAAGTGAGTGTAAAGGAGAAAGATGACGAAACCAATTATTCTAACAGGCGACCGTCCAACGGGGAAATTGCACTTGGGGCATTATGTAGGCTCACTCAAAAATCGTGTGATTTTACAAAATCAAAATCAATATGACATGTTTGTTTTTTTGGCTGATCAACAGGCATTGACGGATCATGCCAAAGAGTCAGCAATCATCAAGGAGTCCATTGGAAATGTGGCTTTGGATTACCTATCAGCTGGTTTAGATCCTGAAAAGGCGACTATTTTTATTCAGAGTCAGATTCCAGAATTGGCTGAATTAACCATGTATTACATGAACTTGGTATCACTAGCGCGTTTGGAACGCAATCCAACTGTTAAAACCGAAATTGCTCAAAAAGGTTTTGGTGAATCTATTCCTTCAGGATTCTTAGTTTACCCAGTTTCGCAGGCGGCAGATATTACGGCCTTTAAAGCTAACCTGGTCCCTGTAGGTAATGATCAGAAACCCATGATTGAGCAGACACGTGAAATTGTACGTAGCTTTAATCATACCTACCAGTGTGATGTCTTGGTCGAACCAGAAGGCATGTATCCTGAAAATGAAGCGGCTGGACGTTTGCCAGGTCTTGATGGCAATGCTAAAATGTCTAAATCACTTGGAAATGGCATTTACTTATCTGATGATATGGATACGGTTCGTAAAAAAGTTATGAGCATGTATACTGATCCAAATCACATTCGTGTTGAAGATCCAGGTCAAATTGAGGGAAATATGGTCTTCCACTATTTAGATATTTTTGGTCGTGAGGAAGATCAAGCAGAAATTTCAGCAATGAAAGAGCACTACCAACGAGGTGGTCTCGGAGATGTCAAAACCAAACGCTACTTATTGGAGATTTTAGAACGTGAGCTATCTCCTATTCGCGAACGTCGTTTGGAATATGCTAAAGATATGGGACAAGTCTTCCAAATGCTTAAGGAAGGTAGTGAAAAAGCACGTGTTGTTGCTGGACAAACCTTATCAGAAGTCAAAAATGCGATGGGTATTAATTATTTTTAAAAAGCAGGTCTCGAAGGACCGCTTTTTTTAGTTCATTTGAAACGAACTTTTTTAGGGAAATTTTTAAAAATTTTCGGAAAATAACAATTCTTTATATTTTGGTTTCTCTCATAAAAATTGAGGCGTAAGCAGTTGACAAAATATTTTAGCGTGATATGATAATAAAAATAAAATTTTAGACAAAAGATAAAAGGAGAATTTTCATGTCAAATTGGGAATCTAAATTTTTGAAAAAAGGCTTTACCTTTGATGATGTCCTACTTATTCCAGCTGAGAGCCATGTTCTACCAAATGAAGTTAGCATGAAAACAAAGTTAGCAGCTAATTTGACCTTGAATATTCCGATTATTACAGCGGCCATGGATACTGTAACAGATAGTAAGATGGCTATTGCGATTGCGCGTGCTGGTGGGCTAGGTGTTATTCATAAAAACATGTCTATTCAGGAACAAGCTGAAGAAGTTCGAAAAGTAAAACGTTCGGAAAATGGTGTTATTATCGATCCATTCTTTTTAACGCCAAATCAAAAAGTGCATGAAGCCGAGGACTTGATGCAACGTTATCGTATTAGTGGCGTGCCGATTGTTGACTCAATGGACAATCGTAAGTTGGTTGGTATCATTACCAATCGTGATATGCGCTTTATTTCAGACTATAACTCCTTCATTTCAGAACATATGACCAGTGACCATTTAATCACTGCTGAAGTAGGTACTGATTTGGAAACAGCGGAGCGTATTTTACATGAGCACCGTATTGAGAAACTACCTTTAGTAGATGAAAATGGCCGTTTGTCAGGTTTGATTACCATCAAGGATATTGAAAAAGTCATTGAATTTCCAAATGCTGCCAAGGACGAATTTGGTCGTCTCTTGGTAGCTGGTGCGGTCGGTGTTACTTCAGATACCTTTGACCGTGCGGAAGCGCTTTTTGAAGCAGGGGCAGACGCCATTGTTATTGACACAGCTCATGGGCATTCTGCAGGAGTTCTCCGTAAAATTGCGGAAATCCGTGCCCATTTCCCAGACAAGACCTTGATTGCAGGTAATATTGCTACAGCAGATGGTGCACGAGCTCTCTACGATGCGGGTGTTGATGTGGTTAAGGTTGGTATTGGACCTGGTTCTATTTGTACTACTCGTGTGGTTGCAGGTGTTGGGGTACCTCAAATTACAGCCATTTATGATGCAGCAAGTGTAGCGCGTGAATATGGTAAAACCATTATTGCTGATGGCGGTATCAAGTATTCTGGAGATATTGTCAAAGCTCTTGCTGCTGGTGGTAATGCCGTCATGCTTGGTTCCATGTTTGCAGGAACTGATGAAGCACCTGGAGAAACAGAAATCTTCCAAGGGCGTAAATTTAAAACTTATCGTGGCATGGGATCTATTGCAGCCATGAAAAAAGGCTCAAGCGATCGCTACTTCCAAGGTGCAGTCAATGAAGCTAACAAGTTGGTTCCTGAAGGAATTGAGGGGCGTGTTGCTTATAAAGGCTCTGTAGCAGATATTGTTTTCCAAATGCTTGGTGGTATTCGCTCAGGGATGGGCTATGTGGGAGCTGCTAACTTAAAAGATCTCCGTGATAATGCTCAATTTATTGAAATGTCAGGTGCGGGTCTTAAAGAAAGTCACCCACACGACGTTCAAATTACCAATGAAGCGCCTAACTATTCTGTTCATTGATAGGCACTATAAGATGATAATAAAGGGATCCTGGGATTCCTTTTTATTTTGTCACTAATTAAATTAGTGATTAATCATTGACAAGTTGTTTAAACTTTAATAAAGTAAGTTCATTCAGTTTTTTAGAAAGGAATTATTGTGGAAGGAATATTATACGCACTTGTCCCGATGTTTGCTTGGGGATTAATTGGCTTTACATCAAATAAAATAGGGGGAACTGCGAATCAACAAACCTTAGGACTAACGCTAGGTGCTCTATTTTTTGCCTTTGTTTCTTGGGTCATTGTACAACCAGAAATGTCTATGACGCTTTGGATTGTAGGCATTATAGGGGGACTACTTTGGTCGGTAGGACAAAACGGGCAATTTCATGCCATGAAATATATGGGGGTTTCAGTTGCACAACCGCTATCTAGTGGTTCACAGTTGGTTTTAGGTAGTTTGATTGGGGCTCTAGCTTTCCAAGAATGGACGAAACCAATCCAATTTATTCTTGGAATATTTGCTTTAATTATTTTATTGATTGGCTTCTTTTTCTCAAGTCGTCGTGATACTGCCAATGATACAACAAGTCTAGAAAATCGTGATTTTCCAAAAGGTTTTAGGGCCTTAACTTACTCAACGTTAGGCTATGTTTCATATGCTGTACTGTTTAATAATATTATGAAATTTGAAGCCCTATCTGTTCTGTTACCTATGGCTATTGGGATGGTTCTTGGTGCCCTTCTGTTTATGAGAAGTAATCTGTCCTTTGAGCCGATTATTTTAAAAAATGCTGTGGTAGGTTTGTTATGGGGAACAGGTAATATCTTTATGCTATTAGCAGCTGCAGAAGCAGGCCTAGCAATCGCCTTTAGCTTCTCACAACTTGGTGCAGTAATCTCTATCGTTGCTGGTATTCTCTTTTTAGGAGAGAAGAAAACCAAGAAAGAACTACAATGGATTACGATTGGAACAATTTTATTTGTGCTCGGCGCCATTTTATTGGGGATCGTGAAATCTTATTAACATTGTTATAAACAAGAAAATCAGGTCGTATTACGTACCTGATTTTATAGTACCCTCTTCTATATGGAATAAGGTAATCGTTTTTGGGAGCGATTTTAAATGTTCGAGGCTAGTGGTTGTGATGAATGTTTGTACATTTTGGTTTAAAACAGCTTCTAGCAACTTTTCTTGACGATGGTTGTCAAGTTCGCTCATAACATCATCAAGAAGTAAGATAGGGTATTCGTTGGTTGCTTGTTTGATCAGTTCAATTTCGGCCATTTTTAAGGATAAAATTAAACTACGGTGTTGCCCTTGACTAGCAAATATGGCATCCATGTCATTGATATAGAAGGTTATATCATCCCGATGGGGACCAATCCCCGTATTTTTTTTAAAGATATCTCTCTTACGATGTTTGTCAAGTTGTTGTAAAAATTCTTGACGCAAGGTTGACAGATCTGTAAATGGAACCGACGAGATGTAAGACATTTTAAGGGATTCACGATCTTCTGAAATGGTCTGGTGATGCTTGTTGGCTTCAACTTCAAGATCTTTGATAAAATGATAGCGATGTGTCATAACGCGACTACCGTAGTCAGCTAGTTGTTCATCAAGTACTGATAAGAAAGTAGTGTCAACATTGTCTGTCGTTTTTAGATAGGCATTACGCTGTTTTAAGATATGGTTATACTGGCTTAAATCTGCTAGGTAAAGTGTTTTTATTTGCCCTAAGTCAATATCTAAAAATTTTCGCCTTAAATTTGGTGCCCCTTTAATAAGTTGTAAATCTTCTGGTGCAAATAGCACCACGGTTAGGTGACCAATGTAATCGGATAGTCGATTTTGTTTGAGATGATTGACTTTGGTAATACGCCCTTTATTAGAAAGATGAATTTCAAGAGGCATTTTCCCGTTTTTTTTCTGAACAGTTGCAGTAATATGGAGATTGTCCTGCTTAAAGGCAATGAGTTCTTTATCTGACCGTGTCCGATGACTGCGCGTTAGAGATAAAAAATAGATAGCTTCTAGGAAATTTGTTTTTCCTTGGGCATTGCGACCAATAAAGACATTAACGTTTTGAGAAAAGTTTGCTTCGATCGACTGGTAGTTGCGATAATTAGTTAGTTGAATGGTTTCAATCCACATAATTAGGACATTCCTGGAAAACGCACTGGTTTTTTCTGTGACTTCATTTTAGAAGCTTGTTTTTTTGTGGTCTTGTTCATTTTTTTGACGATTTCAGCAACTCTTGCTTTTTCAGCTAAAGCTTCCTGATGTACTTTTTTTTCTTCAGGTGTCGGTTCGACTAGACGAATGGTTAAATCGCTATTAACAAGTTTCACCTGATCTCCCAAACGTAATTTTTTTCCTCTACGGTTTTCCTCCTGCCCATTAAAGAGAACAGTGTTTTGCACCAAAAATCCCTTAATGGCACCACCACTTTGGATAATGCCAGTTTCTTTCAAAAGGGCTTGTAGTGTAATGTAATCATCAAATAATTTGTAGTCCATAGTCGTCTCCGTATCTTAGTTCAAGTCATTATATCATAAAAAATGGTATAATTTATCCAACTAACCTTTGTTTAAGGAGTCCTAATGGAAATTGTAGAGGGTGTTAATTTACATCTTATTAAGAATGAATCTTTGAAAACAGTCCATATAAAATGCCGTTTTAGTGGACAGCTTCGTTCTAAAACAGTTGCTCGAAGAGCTTTAGTAGCTCAGATGTTAGAGACAGCAACAATGACTTATCCCACTAATCAGGCTTTTAGATTAGCATTGGCTAATTTATTTGGAGCAAGCTTGTCAACAACATTAGTAACTAAAGGAAAAACGCACTGTCTTGATATCAATTGTTCCGTAATCAGTGATAGTTATAGTTTTGAGTCTCAGTCTCTTTTAGAAGCTTTGCTGAATTTGTTGAAAGATATGCTATTCAATCCCCTAGTTGCAACAGAACAGTATCAAAAAGCCAGTTTTGAAGTCGAAAAACAAAATTTAATGGCAGCTATTGACAGTGAGAATGCTGATTTATTTTATCTTGCTGAACAAGGTTTGCGAAAAGGTTTTTATCAAGATTCTTGTCAAGCTTTGTCAAGTTTAACGACCAAAGACTTACTGTCACGTGAAGATGCCTTTACAGCCTATCAAGAATTCCAACGTATGCTCCATCATGATCAAATCGATGTGTTCATTGTTGGTGATTTTGACGATTATGATGTGATCAAACAGTTGCATCAGTTTCCATTTGGTCCACGTCAGGTAGCCCTAGATCTTCAGTATCAGCAGGTTTACACTAATGTCATTTCAGAAAGGTGTGAGATTAAAGAAAGTCAGCAAAGTATTTTAATGTTAGGGTATCATATGCCCTTTAGTTACGATGCCCCAGAAATGCTATCTCTGGCTGTTTATAATGCCTTATTAGGTGACTTACCGACGTCAAAATTGTTTGTCAATGTTAGAGAAAAAACGGGGTTAACCTATGCGATTGGAAGCTACTATGATGACTTCTCACAATTGGCCACTATTTACGCTGGCATTCAAAAAACGGCTAAGACGGAAGTTCTTCGTCTCATTTTGAGACAAGTTAAGGAGATGCGCCTTGGAAAATTTACAGTGACAGACTTAGACCGTGCGAAGTTGGCGATAAAAAATCAATTATTAGTTTCACAAGATTCGCCAAATCAATTGATAGAAATGGCTTTTCGTGATTACTACTCCCAAGAAGACCTCTCTATCGAGCGTTTGTTAATAGAAATTGATGCCATAGATAAAAATGCCATCGTTGCAGTTGCTAAAAAATTACGGCTTCAGGCTGTTCATTTATTAGAAGGAGTATCTTAGACATGCTGAAAAAAATGAAAGCTTACCAGTCATTAAAGTTAGCACTTCATGAGGTGATTTTGGACAGTGGTTTACGGTTGCTTGTGCTTCCCAGAAAAGGGTTTACAGAAAAGCAAGTTGCTTTATCAGTGCCATTCGGGTCGATCACCAGAGGCGAAGCTAGGGATGGGCAAACGGATGAGTATCCTCTTGGATTAGCCCATTTTCTAGAGCATAAAATTTTTGAAGGTAGTGATGGCAGTGATGTTATAGAAGAATTTACCACCTTAGGGCTGGAGGCAAATGCCTATACCAGTTATCAGCAAACCGTTTATTATTTTTCCACTGTCAATAATATCAATGAAGGAATTGACAAACTTGTCAATTTAGTTAGTGATCTTCAAATAACAGAAGAAAGTATTGACAAGGAAAAGCTCGTCATTCAAAAGGAATTATTGATGTATGAGGATGATGCTGAGTATCAGCTAAGTAAGGGACTTCTTGCAAACCTGTATCCTGGGTCGACACTTAGTGAGGATATTGCTGGTAATGTGGCATCCGTTCAAAATATTGGCTCTAATGACTTAAAAAGAGCTTATCAGAGATTCTATCAATGGTCTCAGCTCACGATGGTTATTGTTGGAGATGTCGATGTTGACGATATTGTCAATCAAGTTGACGAAAGTGTCAAATCAACTGTCAACAACGTAGTTGAAATAGAAACAAGAAGTGCTGTAGAATCCTCGGTTGCTATAAAACCAGTAGAACCAAGTGGCCGTCTGGAAATGGATGTCACTCAACCCAAGTTAGGTATCGGTTTTAGATTGGCTGAGCAGCTTGATGGATTTGAGTTACAAGCCTACAGAGTAGGTTTACAGTTGTTTTTAGCAATGCTATTTGGTTGGACTTCTAAAACATATCAAAAGTGGTATGAAGACGGATTGATCGATTATTCGTTTGATTTTCATTTGGACGTAACAAATAGCTTTAAGTACGTTAGTATATCGCTAGATACCGATCAACCTATTGCTATGACTGCCAAGATAAAAACAGTATTGACAAAATTTAAGACAAGCTCAGACTTTTCTGAAGACCATTTAGCAGTTGTCAAAAAGGAAATCTACGGTCATTTTATCAAGACATTAGATACTATTGACCATTTAGCGGGTTACCTTACTCTGTCTCTTGCTGACGGAGAAGACTACTTGCTGACAGGAGAGATTATAAGGCATATGACATTAGCAGATGTCTATGAAATAGCGGATCATTTTGTGACGAACATGGAAGCAACGAGCTTCACAATATTCCCGAAATAAGTCATGGGAAATTGAGTGATTTTTTGGTATACTAGGAAGATAATAGATGGATTAGAAAAGAGGGATAGCGTATGGTCAAAAAATCAGTCGGAACACAATTGAGAGATGGTCGACAAGCTAAGCAATTAAGCTTAGATAATCTTGAAGATTTGACCGGTATCAAATCCTCTTTCTTACTGGCTATTGAGATGGATCAGTTTGCCCTTTTGCCAAGTAAGGCCTATGAGATCTCCTATATCAAAAAATATGCGCAAGCAGTGGATCTAGATGATGAGGCTATTTTGCGAGATTATCATCTATCGGTTGCTGAAAAACAGGAGCAGCTGCTTAATAAGCAGAAAATGGCTGAACTAGATCTTCCGGAAGAAAACTACAGCCGAACTCAGGTGATACAACACACCGCAACGAGTCATAGAGAAAAACCTAAAAAAGTCAATTTATCTCAAATATTTCCCCTTACTTTACTGGCTTTGTTAGTCCTGGCAGTCTTGTTTATCTTTTTAGGACGACCACTGCTCTCACAATTGTCGTCTAATGCAGGTACATCCGCATCAGAGCCATCTCAGTCGGTAACAGCTACGTCTACTACGACAGCATCAACGTCTCCTTCATCTTCGAGCGAGTCTCCAAATCTTACAGTAACTCCATCGGTTGATGGTGTTACACTAAGTGCTAATTTAAGTCATGCACAGAAACCTGTCGATATTGTTTTAACACTGACAGAAGACTCAACTGACAAATGGTTTGCTGTATCCAATTCTAATTATGAGTCTGGGTCATTCTTAAACCAAGAGACGACCACAGCTAGAGTTGTATTGTCTGAGGAAACACAAGAGACTACTATTACCTTGGGAGCTTCGTCTGGTGTCACTATAAAAGTGAATGGACAAGACTTAGATTTATCTACCCTATCACCAGCTGCAACAGGCTATATCACATTAATGATTGAGTAAGGAAAAATGACAAAAAAAGAAAATATCCCTAATTTACTAACTGTAATTCGGATCCTCATGATCCCTGTCTTCTTATTACTAACCTCATTTTCAAATAGTTTAGGAGGTCATATTGTTGCAGCGATTATTTTTGCTGTGGCTAGTTTCACGGACTATTTGGATGGATATCTAGCTCGAAAATGGCATGTGGTCACTAATTTTGGTAAATTCGCAGATCCATTGGCAGATAAAATGCTTGTTATGAGTGCTTTTATCATGCTTGTTGGACTAGATTTGGCTCCTGCGTGGGTTTCTGCCATTATCATCTGTCGTGAGTTGGCTGTTACAGGGCTTCGTTTATTGCTAGTGGAAACGGGTGGTCAGGTATTGGCAGCAGCTATGCCTGGAAAAATAAAGACAGTGACACAGATGTTGGCCATTATTTTGCTGTTATGCCACTTGCAAGTACTGGGAACGATTATGCTTTATATAGCCTTGTTCTTCACGCTCTACTCAGGATACGATTATTTTAAAGGAGCTGGTTTCTTATTCAAAGATACCTTTAAATAAAGGATAGAGAAATGATTGACGTTTCACACTTGTTTTTTAAATACCAAGAGGATCAAGAGGACTATACTCTGAAAGATGTCTCGTTTCACGTGAAACCGGGAGAATGGGTTTCGATCGTTGGGCATAATGGTTCTGGAAAATCGACAACAGCTCGTCTTTTGGATGGGTTATTACTGGCTGAATCCGGCAAAATCACCATAGCTGGTAAGGAGTTGACGGAAGATAATATCTGGACGATTCGACAAGATATTGGTATGGTCTTTCAAAATCCTGATAATCAGTTTGTTGGGGCAACCGTTGAAGATGATGTCGCTTTTGGTCTTGAAAACAAAGGTATCAGTCACTCCGAGATGGCGACTAGAGTTGAAGAAGCCTTGAAACTCGTTGATATGGCTTCATTTAGGCGACGTGAGCCAGCCAGACTATCGGGTGGTCAGAAGCAACGTGTTGCTATCGCTGGAGCTATTGCTGTTCGTCCTAAGATTATTATTTTTGATGAGTCTACTAGTATGCTTGATCCAGAGGGACGTCAGGAGTTGTTGAGCACCATTCAAAAAATTCGACAAGAGTTTCAACTGACAATCCTTTCGATTACACATGATTTGGATGAGGTGGTAATGAGTGATCGTGTTATCGTAATGAGATCTGGTGAAATTGAATCCATATCAACCCCTCAAGAACTTTTTGAACGAGGTGAAGAAGTGATTCAACTAGGTTTGGATTTGCCTTTTACTATCCGTCTACAAGAAGCTTTGAAAACGATAGGCTATCCCTCTAAGGGATATATGACAGAAACAGAATTGGAAAATAAGTTATGGGAATTTCTCTCGAACAAGTAAGCTACACTTATCAAGCGGGGACCCCTTTTGAAGGGCGTGCCCTTTTTGATGTTGATGTGACTATCCAAAAAGGCTCTTATACAGCTTTTATAGGGCATACGGGATCTGGTAAATCGACCATTATGCAGTTGCTTAATGGCCTCAATATTCCGACAAAAGGAGCGGTTTATGTCGATTCTATCAAGATTGATGCAGCAACAAAATCAAAAACGATTAAACCGGTGCGACAAAAAGTAGGTTTAGTGTTTCAATTTCCTGAAAGTCAGCTATTTGATGAAACTGTCCTAAAAGACGTTGCTTTTGGCCCACAGAACTTTGGTGTGTCATTAGAAGAAGCAGAACAACGCGCTCGTGAAACCCTTGAAATGGTAGGTATTTCGAAAGAATACTTCGAACGTAATCCATTTGATTTATCGGGTGGACAGATGAGACGAGTGGCTATAGCAGGCATTTTGACCATGCAGCCAGAAATATTAGTGCTGGACGAACCGACAGCCGGCCTTGATCCTCGAGGTCGTAGAGAATTGATGACACTTTTTAAAAAGTTACATGATTCAGGCCTAACGATTGTATTGGTGACGCATATGATGGATGATGTTGCCGAGTATGCTGATTATGTTTATTTGCTTGAAAAAGGGCAAGTTGCTGCAAAAGGAAAACCTAAAGATGTTTTTCAAGATGTTGCCTTCTTAGAAGAGAAGCAAGTAGGGGTTCCTAAAATTACCAAATTTGCTTATCGGTTAAGACAAAGAGGGTATGAGATGGACTCCTTACCAATAACCATTGATCAGTTTATTAAGGAGGTAAACGGTGGATAAGTTAATATTAGGGCGTTATATTCCGGGAAATTCATTTGTTCATCGCTTGGATCCTCGTAGTAAACTGCTAGCTATGATGGTATTTATCGTTATTGTTTTTTGGGCAAATAATGTCTTAACCAATGGCCTTATATTAGCCTTTACGCTCCTTGCTATCTTGTTATCAAAAATCCCTCTAACCTTTTTTATTAACGGTGTCAAACCCATGATTGGAATTATTTTATTTACTACATTGTTTCAGGTATTTTTTACCCAACAAGGGACACCTCTAGTATCTTTTGGGATTATTAAGATTACGGATTTTGGACTTGCACAAGCGCTTCTTATTTTTATGAGGTTTGTCCTAATTATTTTGATGTCTACAGTATTGACTTTAACCACTATGCCACTCAGTTTGGCGGATGCTGTCGAATCTTTGTTAAAACCTTTTCGTATTTTTAAGGTTCCAGCGCATGAAATTGGGCTTATGCTGTCACTTAGCCTTCGTTTTGTTCCAACTTTAATGGATGATACTACACGTATCATGAATGCACAGAGAGCGCGTGGTGTTGATTTTGGTGAAGGCAGTCTGATGCAAAAAGTGAAAACCATTATTCCTATTTTGATTCCTTTATTTGCGTCTAGTTTTAAACGAGCTGATGCTCTAGCAACGGCTATGGAGTCTAGAGGTTATCAGGGTGGTGATGGACGTTCCAAGTTTCGTCAATTGGATTGGCAGTTGAAAGACAGTTTAACATTGTTAGCTTTTTTAGGATTAGGGTTATTGTTGTTTTTCTTAAAAACACCTGTTTAAATAGTTACAGCCTATGGAAAATTGAGCCTTCAGCTCAATTTTTTTATATGTTTAATACCGCATTGTTATGAATTTAATCAAATTGCAACTCCTTTGTTACGTCAAAGCGGTAAGATGAGTAAGGTTCTGTCAATGAACCAACAATGACACAAAGGAGGCAATTATGCTAAATAAACAAAAGGTCATTAAATCATCTCTTTTAGGTATATCTACTTTAGTTGCTTTATCCCTAGCATCAGTAGTCGGGGCAGAGACTTACACTGTTCAAGCAGGAGATACCTTGTCAGGAATCGCTAATCGCTACCAAACAAGTATTCAGGTATTAGCGGAACAAAATCATATCAGTAATCTTAATTATTTAGAAGTGGGACAGACTTTGACGATTGATGGTCTAACTGAGTCAAACACAACGCCTGTATCACCTATTAGTTCACCTCAAAGTTCTCTGAGTGCAGCAGATCAGGCTGCTAAAGAAGAGATCGCTCAAAGAGAATCAAGTGGTAGTTACACTGCACAGAATGGGCAATATTATGGACGTTATCAATTAACCATTTCCTATCTAAACGGCGACCTTTCGCCTGAAAATCAAGAAAGAGTAGCAGATGCTTATGTTAACGATCGCTACGGTTCATGGAGTGCGGCACTAGCATTTTGGAATGCCAACGGCTGGTACTAAAAGAATTCCCTAGTATTTTTGCTAGGTTTTTTGTCTTTCTTTATCAATTCACAATGCAATTGTCATATTTGTCATATAAACTCAATTTCAAAGTAATAAATGAGGAGTATGATGAATAAGGATTATTGATATAGATGAAATTATGGTACAAAATCATTTAAAGAAAGATTATAAAATGAAAAAATTATCACTATTATTGTTACCTTTGTTAGCTATCGCTGCTATTTTTACACTAACTGGTATTTTTAGCTCAAACAGTTATTTTTCAAAAGCAGAATCTGAAGAAGTCAAAATGAGTTCTTCTACCGAAAAATCTTCCAAAGAGGAAGTTAAACCATCATCAACCGAACAACAAAAAAAAGAAGCTTCTAAAGAATCATCAAGTTCTTCTGAGACGACAGCAAGTGAGGAAACACTTCCTGAATCTACTCCGGAAACAGTTTCTGAAGAAGCAACTGTTGTAGCTGAAACAGCTGCCTCTAGCGCTCAGACTGCTCCTGCTGCGAATCAAGCACCAGTTGTTACAGAAGTTGCTTATAATGCAGCACCCGCACCCCAAACTCAGTCGCAACAGGTTTATACAACTTCTTCAACTGGTTATGCTTTAGCAAATGGCAACACAGCTGGCGAGACTGGTTCTTATGCAGCAGCTCAAATGGCCGCAGCAACTGGTGTCAGTCAAGCAACCTGGGAACATATCATTGCGCGTGAATCAAATGGTCAAGTTGGTGCTCGCAATGCGTCAGGGGCGTCAGGTCTTTTCCAAACGATGCCAGGTTGGGGATCAACTGCAACTGTACAAGATCAAATTAACTCAGCTCTCAAAGCTTACAATGCTCAAGGTTTAGCAGCTTGGGGATACTAAAAATCAATTGAAAAGAGTATGGGACAAAAGTCTTCCTGATTAAAGCAAAAAGCAACGGTTTTGATGCCGTTGCTTTTTGTAGGTTCTATAAGACTGTAGTGGGTAAATCCTCTATGGAGATTATGGAGCCTTTTTAAGTGTAGAAAAAATCCCCATATGACCTATAATGAAAAGCGACGAAACTCACATTAGAAAGGGTTCATATGGAACAATTTGATTTTATCACAAACCTACTGGGAATAAAAGACCCTAACATTACGATTCTAGATCATGTAGACTCTACGACGCATAAAGAAATTCTAGCCAAGCTGGATTACCTCGCTCCTAAATGCCACAATTGTCACGGTCAGATGACCAAATACGACTTCCAGAAAGCCTCTAAAATCCCTTATCTGGAGTGTGCCGGTTACAAAACCCTCATTCGTTTGAAAAAACGCCGTTTCAAGTGTAAAAAGTGTGGGAAAGTAGCTGTCTCTGAGACCTCTCTGGTTAATAAAAACCACCAAATCGCAACTGTTGTCCATCAGAAAATTGCCCAACTGCTCATTGAAAAACAGTCCATGCCCGACATCGCCAAGCGCCTTGCTGTCTCTACCTCAACCGTCATCCGCAAGCTAAATGAATTCCAATTGAAAACCGATTAGAATTGGCTTCCTGAGAAGATGAGCTGGAATGAGTACCATTTCAAGAAAGGAAAAAGGAGTTTCATCGCCCAAGATTTTGACTCACTAAAAGTCATCACAATTCTCGACGGACGCACGCAAGCTACTATTCGAAACCATTTTCAACGCTATTCCAGACAAGTCAGAAATCGCGTCAAAGTCATCACTATGGACATGCTTAGTCCATATTATCAGCTGGCTAAACAGCTTTTTCCGCATGCTAAAATCGTTCTGGATCGCTTTCACATTGTGCAACACCTGAGCCGTGCTATGAACCGTGTCCGCATTCAAATCATGAACCAATTTGACCGAAAAACACACGAAAATCGAGCCCTGAAACGCTACTGGAAACTGGTACAACAAGATAGTCGCAAACTCAACGATAAGCGCTTTTATCGTCCTACCTTTCGTGCGCACTTAACCAACAAGGAAATCCTAGAAAAGCTACTATCATACTCTCAAGAATTGAGAGAACATTATGAGCTTTACCAACTTTTACTTTTCCATTTCCAAGAGAAAAACTCTAAACATTTCTTTGACCTCATTGAAGAGACAATTTCGGAGGTAGATCCTATTTTTCAGACTGTCTTTAAAACCTTTTTAAAAGACAAGGAGAAGATTATTAATGCTCTTGAGCTGCCTTATTCAAACGCAAAATTAGAGGCTACTAACAACCTTATCAAAGTCATTAAGCGAAATGCCTTTGATTTCAGAAACTTTGAAAACTTTAAAAAATGGATTCTCATTGCACTAAACATTAAAAAAGAGAAGACCAAACTGGTCCTCTCTAGAATATAGCTGACATCAACCCACTACAGTTGACAAAGAGTCCAAAAAGTAAGCTTCGAAAGCGAAGCTTACTGGAAATAATGCTTACAAATAGGGCTTACTTAACAACTACTTGAAGTTTTTAGAGGTGCCCTTATAAATTTTGTACAGAAAAGGGTTGCCTTTTCAGATAATTACAACAAGGGAAAATAACTATTTGGTAACTTTTGATTTGCCACCCATCAGATAGGCTGAAATAATGGATTTATAAGCCTCAATAAAATCTAGGTATTGTTCCAAAGGTAATCTTTCATTTATTTTATGGTTAAGTGTTGGCATACCTGGACCGTACACAGCTACGTCCAAATCATTATTTGCTCTAATAAATTGTGCTGCATCAGTTGTACCTGATACAACCATTGGTTTTACTTGATTTAATCCAGTAAAATCCTCAAAATTAATTTGTTCATCTTTATCTAACACCGAATTCATCTGACGAATTAAATACTGAGGGTTCAAAGTACTAACGGTATTAGCAACTTCAGTAATAGTCTCAATTAATCCTGACTTGGGATTAGTCTGTACTGGTGGTTGATCAGCTGTTATAGTTGCCTCTAGATAAAAGCCGTTTTTACTGTTTAACTCCTGAATAACTGAGAAAACTTCTTCCATCAAATCTTGGTTATCAAATTCAGGAATAGTTCTTGCATTAGCTTCAAAACTAGCGTATTCTGGTATAGAATTAACTTGGCTACCACCTGTAACCAATGTAATATTATGGAAAGTTTGCCCTAAAACGTCATTTACAATTTTTTCTGACTTCCGAGAAATTCTTTCGGAAATTTCAGTCATAGCGACTAAGAGATGATCAATGGCATTATTACCTAATTCAGGTGTTGAAGAGTGGGCGGCTGTACCTCTTGAGGTAACCTTATAATTAAGAGAACCCTTGTGACCATAAACGACGCCAATATTGCATGGCTCCCCAATTATAATAGCCTCAACATCATTTAAATAGCCTAAATCAGTTAACTGAGTAGAACCAAGCTCACCAACCTCTTCACCAACAGTGGCTATTAATTTCAATGTTCCCTTAAATTGTTTAGATTGATATATTTCAATGAAAGCGATAACTAGTGCTGTTAATCCAGCCTTCATATCTGATGATCCCCTACCCCAAATCACATCATTTTCAATATGGGCTGAAAACGGTGGATGAATCCATTCATCAACATTTCCAGCACTGACAACATCCATGTGTCCTGATAAGGCTAGGACTGGACCAGAACCATTTGAAATTTCGGAAATAAGGCTACTTCTTCCTTCAGAATAAGCTACTAGTTTTGCAGGAATACCATACTTTGCTAAAAGATCTCTATAGTAATTAGCAACTTGTTCTTCATTACCATTTTCTGACTCAATTTGAATGACATCTTGAAGTATTTCTATATAGTCTTGTTTTTTCATTGTCCATTTCCTCCTCGTAAAATAAGTTTATTGGGATGTTTCAATCCAAAATTTTTAATGTTTGTAATAACGTTAACTTGACTATTGCAAGGTTTTCCATGAAAAGGCAACCCTTTTCTGTACAAAATTTATAAAGTGTTTTTTGTTAAGCGATTACTCGCCTAGCCATGGGTGTTTGATAGTTGAGACTGCCGTGAATGCGATGGTGATTCCACCAGTGGACATAATCCTTGGTTTTAAGGGTTAATTCTTCCAGAGAGTGGAAGGTTTCTTGATTGATAAACTCCAGTTTGAAGGAACGATAGGTGCTCTCAGCTACGGCATAGTCATAAGGACATCCTGCTTGACTAAGTGAACGGGGTGATACCGAATGCTCCTAACACCGCATCAATCAGCTGATTATCAAACTCCTTGCCAACACCTTCCAATCGCTATGTTCTTCAGCTCCTGCCATGTTTTGTCGAAATGGCGTCCATAGATGGTAACCTTCCTGTTTTAAGTCCTGTGTGAAATCACTGATAAGGTAGCCTAAATCACCTAGGATAACCGACTGCCAACACTCCTCTAATAGCCCATAAATCATCTTGATGTCATGGACAGAAGCCGATGTCACAACATAATTCAGAATATAGCCAGGTAAGGTCACCAGCATATGAACCTTGAAACCATAGAACCAAAGATGTTTAGAGGCGTTGTAGCCAATATCGGCTAATCCTTTAAAAATGGTAGCTCTGTGATTGCGAACAGGTTGACAAAGCAGTAAGGGCAAACTGTCTATGATGACGATAGTCTCATGAGACATGTGACTATTCATGGCTTGTCTAATGATTTGAACTAACCCAATCAACTGTCTTGCTCGTCGATTGAAGCGACTTCTTTCTAGGAGACACCCGCAAGGAAATAAGTGACAGACCTTGTAGAAATAGCGTTGTGATGTCATGCCTAGTTCAGCTTGTAACAAAAGCAAGACAAGGAGTGATTCATCTGAAACTTTGACTAAGCCAACATTACGCCGATGTTTGAAGGAATCTGGGCAATAGTTTTGGTAGAAGTGATGACAAATTTTTGAATTGGAGTACATTCCATTGTTAGTGATGAGATTTAGCTGTATACTGTAAGTGGCTCATTTGTACTAACCTCCTGTTTGTTTAGGCACTTACAGTATAGTCCTTTTGGGCTTTTTATTGTATTTTTGAGATTAACTAGCACCACGGGTAGTTGCTAAGAAAATATTAGAAAAGCTAACTCATGCATATCCACTATAACACAAACCAAACCATATTGCCACTTGAACTTAGTTCTTACTTACCACAAGACCACATTGTCTTCACGATTGAAAAAGTGGTCAATGAACTAGAGGAAGATTGTTTCGATGACTTCTACTATACCTTTGGTCGTCCATCTTATCATCCTAAGATGTTGTTATCGGCTCTCTTATTCGCTTATACGCAAGGTGTCTTCTCCGGTCGCAAAATCGAAAAATTAATGGTAGAAATCCTGGTCATGCAGTATCTGACAGGTCAACCAGTGGTGAGTCGAACCACTAATCGGTTCCGTGTCGCCAAAGTCATGGAGGATTTAATCCGAGAGTTATTCATTGAGTTCGCTCTTCGTCTCAAGATGGAAGACTTCATTTCTCTGGACTGTCTGTATATTGATGGAACTAAGATTGAAGCTAACGCCAATAAATATCATTTTGTTTGGAAGAAAGCTGTGGATAAGTTCTCTGCCAAACTTCAAGAAAGCATTCGTCACACCTTTCAAGAAGACATTAGCCCACTCATTAAGGAAGCTATCTCTTTAGATGAAGAAAGAATAATCTATGGACAGTTAGTTGATTTTATCATTCTTTTAGAAATGAATTAGAGGATATGAATCAGTCTATGAAGAGCATCCTGTCAAGGGAAAGATAAGAGAAAAACAAAGCGGCGTCAACGCAAGAAAGCTCTCCGAAAAGTAAGAGACGATTTTTCAGTTCGGGCTGAAAAGTACGAATACTACCGAGAAGTCTTTGACGGTCGCAACAGTTTTTCCAAGATAGACACGGACGCTACCTTTTGACTATGTCAACCAGAGGTACCTAGAGTTGAAACGAAAAGAGAGTCAAGCGCTTTTATCTGAAGAAGGCAGTCGCATCTTCGCACAACATCAAGTTGATGCGGAGCCTGTCTTTGGGCAGATAAAGGCTTGTTTGAGTTACAAGCGTTGTCAACTAAGGGGCTAACGTCAAGTAAAGATTGACATGGGATTGGTTCTTATGGCCAATAATCTACTGAAATACAATACAAGAATGATAAGAAATTAAAATCAGAGACTCACATCAAACGTGAATCTCTGATTTTTTTATGACTGATAGACTTTTGTCTCAGGCTCTTTTGATAGCTTGTAACGAATCAAAGGGTGTTTTCACGAGAGCAGTAGCTCCAGCATCTTGTAATTCTTGCTTGGTGCAAAAACTCCAGAGCACCCCCAACAGCTTTGATCTTATTTTTGTGAGCGCCAATCATATCATAGGCGGTATCACCAATTATGAGGGTCTCTTTTGGGTCACAATTTTCCCTAGTCAGACAGGCTTTAATGATACTTTCTTTGGTAAAACGAGTATCAAGAGATCCGTAAATACCTGTAAAGTAATTAGTTAAGTCAAAATACTCTAGTACTTCCTTTGCAATTGTTTCTTTCTTAGAAGTTGCCACATAAAGCTTATACTGATCATCTTGCAACTACTTTAAAACTTGTGGGATGCCTTTGTAAATAGAAGTGTCAGCTTGTCCAATTTTAGCATAAATGATCCGATAGATATTGATTGCGCTATCAATATCCTCTGGATTGTTAAAAAATTGAGCAAAACTTGTTTCCAATGGAGGACCAATTAGCTTACAGTAGTCATCATCTGTTAAAGATTGGATACCATGGTGTTCAAAGGTGTGCGAAAGGAATTGAGAATTCCCTTCCCAGTGTTTAAAAGAGTGCCGTATAAGTCAAATAAGATAGCGGGCATGGCATTCTCCTGTAAAGATATTGTCAATGTGGATTGACTGGATTTGTCTGTGATCAAACTGCAGTACTGCGACAAATGGGAATAGAGTTTTAATCCTTTGAAAGTCGTCTAGGCCAAATTGTTTGTCAAATGCCGCTAAAATAGTCGCTATTGCTGTTCCATGTGAAGAGATAATCGTATGCTGCTTGTTATCTTCTAAAATAGTTTTAACTTCTTCAATTTGACGCTTCTGAACCTCTTGTAAACTTTCACCATCAGAGAGTTTGAATGTAAAGTCTTGCCATTGATTGACAAGAAATGCTTCAAAATCATCAATCCAGACACTGTCAACTTTACGTTCGCGAAGATTTTCCCTAGTATTAATAGGTAGCTGCCTTGCGGTTGCCAGTGGTTGGATTGTCTGTAGAGCACGTTTGTATGGACTAGAATAAATCTGATCGATTGAGATAACTCTAAAATAGTCAATTAACCGTTGACAATCTTGTAAACCTTTTGGGGTTAACTCTTGGTTTATGTCATCGTGATTATCATAGTTTGGTTCAGCATGTCGGACAAGATAAATGATTTGCTTCATTTAGATGCCTCCAAAGATTTCCTGGGCATAGCGTCGGCCAGTAGGTGTAGCAGCCAGTCCACCTTCAGCTGTTTCTTTGAAAGCAGTAGGCATGGCTTTACCGACCTGATACATGGCATCAACGACCTCATCCACTGGGATTTTTGACTCAATACCAGCTAGAGCCATGTCAGCAGCCACTAAGGCAAAGCTGGCACCCATAGCATTGCGTTTAACACAAGGAACCTCGACCAAGCCTGCCACAGGATCACAGACCAATCCTAATAAGTTTTTGATGACAAAAGCAATAGCTTGACTAGCTTGATAAGCTGTTCCTCCAGCAGCTAAGGTTATGGCCGCAGCCCCCATAGCTGCAGCAGATCCAACTTCGGCTTGGCAACCACCTTCTGCACCAGATATTGAAGCATTGTTTGCAATAACCAGTCCAAAGGCACCAGCTGCAAAAAGAAAATCCAGTTGTTCGTCATGGCTCAATTGAAGCTTTTCAATTGCTGTTGAAATAATGGCGGGGATACAGCCGGCAGACCCAGCGGTAGGTGTGGCACAGACCAATCCCATTTTGGCATTCTGTTCATTGACAGCCATGGCATTGCGAGCTGCTGTCAAAATAGTTTTTTCAGATAGGGTATTGCCAGATTGTATATAGTGATCGAGTTTTAAAGCATCTCCACCTGTCAATCCACTGACAGATTTCTGATCATTTAACCCATCTGAAACAGATGCTAGCATGACCTCTAGATTTCTTTCCATAATATGGATAATTTCACTTTTTGATCGTCCAGTAAGCTCTACTTCTGTAGCAATCATGAGTTTTGCAACGGATCCTTGATAATGATTTTGGGCTTGTTCAACCAACTCTTTGATAGAATAAAACATCGTCGTACTCCTTATCCAAAATAGTTGACATTATAAAGATGGGGAATGTTTTCGATAGCTTTGATAGCTGCGGCACAGTCTCTAGAATCAACTTCAATAATCATAATGGCTTTTTGTCCAGCTTTTTCACGGGTGACATTCATTTGAGCAATATTGATATTATGGTCCGATAAAATATCAGTGACTTTTGCAATCATACCAGGAATATCCTGGTGTACAATAATCAGTGTTGGAGTATTCATTTGAAGGGTGACTGCAAAACCGTTTAACTCGGTGACTTCAATGTTGCCTCCACCGATGGATATGCCTGTAAGGCTCATGCTATTGTGCTTGTTATCTTTAACCTGAATTTTGACGGTATTGGGATGTGGGGCATCGCCTTCTTTGAGAATCTCCCAATAGATTCGAATGCCTTTTTCCTGAGCGATTTCGAGAGAGTTCTTGATATCGGGATTATCAGTGTCCATACCCATAATACCTGCTACAAGGGCACGATCAGTACCATGTCCTCGGTAAGTTTTGGCAAATGAATTGAATAGCGAGAAGGTGACTTCAACAGGTTCCTTACCTAAAATACTATGAATGAGGCGGCCAATACGAACAGCACCGGCTGTGTGGCTACTTGATGGACCAATCATTACAGGCCCAATAATATCAAATACGGATTGAAATTTTAGAGGTTTCATGCCATTTCTCCTTGAATCATAAAGTCACCTCTATTATAGCAGAATTTGGTCAACAATTTGGCAGTTCCATTTTGGTGATTTGGCAGAATCATGATATAATGTAGTCTGCCTTTGAGGCAATCAAAATCGACCTTCAAATCGACTTTTGAGAAACTAGACCCTTCAAGTCTATGTTTAACAGTGAGCACATTTTAAAATGATTGTGACTAAGAGGGATTATTTGAAGTCTGCCTGATATCAGAGTATGAATCACTCTATCACTAGTTTTATCAGATGTGTATCTTATTTGATGGGAGGATTATCAATGAGTGATAATTCAAAGACTCGTGTCGTTGTTGGCATGAGCGGGGGAGTTGACTCCTCTGTAACAGCTCTTTTACTGAAGGAGCAAGGTTATGACGTTGTCGGTGTCTTCATGAAAAACTGGGATGACACTGACGAATTTGGCGTCTGTACAGCGACTGAAGACTACAAAGATGTGGCAGCGGTAGCTGATCAGATTGGGATTCCATATTACTCGGTTAACTTTGAAAAAGAGTACTGGGATCGTGTTTTTGAGTATTTCTTAGCGGAATATCGTGCGGGACGTACGCCTAATCCAGACGTCATGTGTAATAAAGAAATTAAATTTAAGGCTTTCTTGGACTATGCCATGAGTCTGGGAGCTGATTATGTGGCCACTGGGCATTATGCGCAGGTTGCGCGTGATGAAGATGGCACTGTTCGCATGCTTCGTGGAGCTGACAATGGCAAGGATCAAACTTACTTTTTAAGTCAATTATCACAAGAACAATTGCAAAAAACCATGTTTCCGCTTGGTCATTTGCAAAAACCAGAAGTACGTGCAATAGCAGAACAAGCTGGGCTTGCAACAGCTAAGAAAAAAGACTCTACTGGTATTTGCTTTATTGGTGAGAAGAACTTTAAAGAGTTCCTTAGTCAGTATCTTCCTGCTCAGAAAGGGCGTATGATGACAGTTGACGGTCGCGATATGGGCGAACATGCCGGTCTTATGTACTATACCATTGGTCAACGTGGTGGTCTTGGTATCGGTGGTCAACAAGGTGGTGATAATGCTCCCTGGTTTGTTGTGGGTAAGGACTTGTCACAAAATATTCTCTATGTTGGACAAGGTTTCTATCATGAGTCACTCATGTCAACCTCACTTGACGCTTCAACTATTCACTTTACACGTGACATGCCTGAAGAATTCAGTCTAGAATGCACAGCTAAGTTCCGCTACCGTCAACCAGATAGTAAAGTAACTGTCAAGGTCAAAGGTGACAAGGCGGAGGTTATCTTTGCTGAGCCACAGCGTGCTATCACACCAGGACAAGCTGTCGTTTTCTACGACGGACAAGAATGTCTAGGAGGCGGCATGATTGATATGGCCTATAAAGATGGAGAGGCTTGTCAGTATATTTAGTTAACAGAGAGATGTCAAGGGGGAGAGAATGCGTGTTGTAGTTATTCAAGCTAGTACAAGAACTGAGATCAACCAGCTCCTGTTTGACACAGTTTGTGAGGTAGTGGATGGACACCATGATGTTGTTAATCTAGGCGTGTTTCCAGAAGAAATAGAAAACTACACCTATGTGGAAGTAGCTGTTATGATTAGTCTGTTGATTGAAACAAATGCAGCTGATTTTATTGTAACGGGCTGTTCTTCTGGTCAAGGAATGATGATGGCTTGCAATAGTTTGCCAGGTTTACGTTGTGGATTTGTTCAAACACCTAAGGATGCCTATCTATTT
This sequence comes from Streptococcus hyovaginalis DSM 12219, assembly GCF_000420785.1. Lineage (GTDB taxonomy): Bacteria > Bacillota > Bacilli > Lactobacillales > Streptococcaceae > Streptococcus > Streptococcus hyovaginalis. Next base: position 29,900 of record NZ_ATVP01000007.1, read on the forward strand.
GGTCGGATTAACAACGGTAATGTAGTTTCTTTACCACTAGGCTTAAATTTTGGTTGGTCTGGCGAGTTGAATTTGCGTTATACCTTAGAAAAACTATTTGAAGGAGAATTTAATACAGGCTATCCAGTTCAAGATGCTGAACGTAAAAGGAAGGAAGCAACTGAATTAGTGCATCTTCATCAGTTGACAACACGCTCTTTTTTGGAAATTTTACCAAACTTTAATGAATATCTATTGACTAAAAGTTTAAGAAGAAAAACGTTTGTCGATTATATTTATCAAAACGGGACGAATAAACTCCTTTTAGAGAAGTTAACGGCTTATAAGGTTTGAACTTTAGAAGCAGATTTGATACAATATTTCCAACAAGAACTATGATGGTCAAAGCTCATGGGAATTGTAGGCTTTTTTGTCCTGCAGTTTTCGAGAGTTTTGGCTATTTTTGTGTTCATACTCTTCAAGAATCAAAATGATATATCGTTGACGTTGCCTCGTCTATTTTTGATTTTTTGAGTGTCAATTTAACTGGAGGAAAGGAATGGATTTTCGTACTAAGATTGATTATCATAGCTTTGGCGTTCGAGTATCAGCTTTGATGCTAAAAGATGATAAGCTTTATTTAGCTAAATCACCAAAAGATGAGTATTATTTGCTCGGTGGTGCAATTCTTGTCAATGAGTTGACAGAGGATGCTATCAAACGTGAAATTTATGAAGAGGTTGGGGTTGAGATTGAGGTTGGTCAACTAGCTTTTATCGTTGAAAATCACTTTTCTTTAGAAAATACTCATTATCATCAGATTGAATTTCATTATGTTGTTACTCCGTTATCATCTCCAAATTCAGAGATGGAGGAGGGAGGCCAAACAAGACGATGCGAGTGGGTATCTCTCAATGATCTCGAGAATATAAATCTAAATCCCAACTTCCTCAAAACAGCTTTAAAAAACTGGGATGGCCAGTTGAAACATATTGTAAATAAAGATGGAGAAGATTAAAGTGGAACATACTTTTAGTGAAACGTTTGACGTGATTGTTGTTGGTGCGGGTCATGCGGGTGTGGAAGCAGCCTTGGCTGCCAGCCGTATGGGAGCAAAGACCTTACTAGCGACCATTAACTTAGATATGCTAGCTTTTATGCCTTGTAACCCCTCTATCGGTGGCTCCGCTAAAGGGATTGTAGTGCGTGAGATTGATGCCCTGGGTGGCGAGATGGGGAAAAACATCGACAAAACTTATATTCAGATGAAGATGCTTAACACAGGTAAAGGTCCTGCCGTTCGCGCTCTTCGGGCCCAAGCTGACAAGCATCTTTATGCTGAAGAAATGAAGAAAACGGTTGAAAAACAAGACAACTTGACACTACGTCAATCAATGATTGATGACATTTTGGTGGAAGATGGTCAGGTTGTCGGTGTCTTGACAGCGACAGGTCAAAAATATGGGGCGCGTGCCGTTGTTATCACAACAGGAACAGCCTTGCGTGGAGAAATCATCTTAGGTGAACTTAAGTATTCGTCTGGACCTAATAATAGCTTGGCCTCTATTACACTGGCTGACAACCTTGTCAAGCATGGACTTGAAATTGGTCGCTTTAAAACAGGGACACCACCACGTGTCAAAGGGTCTACTATTGATTATTCTGTGACGGAAGTCCAACCTGGAGATAGTAAGCCAAATCACTTCTCATTCATGTCTAAGGATGAAGACTATATTACTGACCAGGTTGACTGTTGGTTGACATATACTAATGCAGACAGTCATGAGTTGATTAAAGATAATCTCCACCGTGCGCCCATGTTTTCTGGCGTTGTCAAGGGCGTTGGTCCTCGTTATTGCCCATCAATTGAAGATAAGATTGTGCGCTTTGCAGACAAAGAACGTCATCAACTTTTTCTTGAGCCAGAAGGGCGTCACACGGATGAAGTTTATGTGCAAGGCTTGTCAACCTCATTACCAGAGGATGTGCAACGTGATTTGATTCATTCGGTTAAAGGTTTGGAGAATGCTGAAATGATGCGGACGGGTTATGCGATTGAGTACGATATTGTTTTGCCGCATCAACTACGGGCAACTTTAGAGACCAAAACCATTTCCGGTCTCTTTACAGCTGGTCAAACTAATGGGACATCAGGCTATGAAGAGGCAGCAGGGCAAGGCATTATCGCCGGTATTAATGCTGCGCTTAAGGTCCAAGGGAAGCCTGAATTCATATTGAAGCGTTCGGATGCTTACATTGGTGTGATGATTGATGATCTTGTTACTAAAGGCACTTTGGAGCCATATCGTCTCTTAACATCTCGTGCAGAATACCGTCTCATTCTTCGTCATGACAATGCGGATATGCGCTTGACCCCACTTGGTCGTCAAGTTGGTTTGGTTGATGATGAGCGCTGGAATGCTTTTGAAATCAAGAAGAATCAATTTGACAATGAGTTGACACGACTTGACACGGTTAAGTTAAAACCTGTCAAGGAAACCAATGAGCGTATTGAAGCATTAGGGTTTAAACCCTTGACAGATGCCATGACGGCTAAGGCTTTTATGCGTCGTCCTGAAATTGACTATAAAGTGGCAACTGATTTTGTTGGCCCAGCGGCTGAAGACCTGGATAGTAAAGTAATTGAACTTCTAGAAACAGAAATCAAGTATGAAGGCTATATCAATAAGGCGCTTGATCAAGTTGATAAGATGAAGCGTATGGAAGAAAAACGCATTCCAGCCAACATTGACTGGGATGCCATTGATTCTATCGCAACAGAAGCAAGACAGAAGTTTAAGAAAATCAATCCAGAAACAATCGGTCAAGCCAGTCGTATTTCAGGTGTCAATCCAGCAGACATTTCTATTTTGATGGTTTATCTGGAGGGCAACAACAAGGCGCGTCGTCAACAGTAAGTTTAGTAATATAATTGTAATCTTAGTGGTATGCAAAGAGTCCTGTTTTTCAGGACTTTTTGTGATATAATAACGACTTAAGAGGTTATGACATGAAACGATTTCGATTTGCAACAATCCATCTCATCATGATTGGGATGATTATCTTTGGACTTTTGGCTATTTGTGTCCGTCTGCTATCGTCTGAGACAGGCTTATTACTGGTTATTTTTTTGGCGTGTTTTGGTTTTACAGCCTTACTTTATATCCAAAAACAAAGTTATCAGTTATCAGAGGATGAGCAGATTGAACTGCTTAATGACCAAACGGAGGTTAGTTTAAAAAACCTACTGGATAAGATGCCTGTTGGGGTTGTTAAGTTTGATTCCAAAGCCAGTGAAATCGACTGGTATAACCCTTACGCTCAGTTAATTTTTAGTGATCAAGAGACCGGTCAATTTGACTCACCTGTTGTCTTGGATTTGATAGATAGTTTCAAAGACGATAACATTACACGTGTGATTTCCATTGGAGAAGCACGATATAATGCTTATTTAGATTTAGAATCAGGTGTTTTTTATTTTATTGATACGCCTCAGAATACTGAAGTCAGTGCAGCTGCCATAAAGAAACAGCCGGTAATTGGTATTATCTCTGTTGATAACTATGATGATTTTACAGATAATCTAGCAGATGCAGATATTTCGACGATTAATAGTTTTATTGCGAATTTCATAGCTAATTTTGCTGAAGCTAATGCTATCTTTTATCGTCGTGTCGCGATGGATCGCTTCTATTTTTTCACAGACTATGAAACACTCGAAAGTTTGATAGCTGACAAATTTGATATTTTAAACCGTTTTCGAGAAGAAGCTCAAGAGTATGAGTTGTCTCTAACCTTGAGTATGGGAATCGCCTTTGGTAAGAGTCACCATGATCAAATTGGTGTCATTGCCCAAGAAAATCTCAACATTGCTTTGGTTCGTGGTGGGGATCAAGCAGTTCTCAAAGAAAATGCGGATTATGCGGAGCTTCTTTATTTTGGAGGTGGTACGGTTTCAACAGTCAAGCGTTCCAGAACGAGGACACGTGCCATGATGCGTGCCATTTCTGATAAGATCAAGTCGGTTGACAAAGTATTTGTGGTTGGTCACAAGCGATTGGATATGGATGCGCTAGGCTCTTCTGTAGGGATGCAGTTCTTTGCGAGCCAGTTAGTTGCTGAGTCCTATGTTGTTTATGATCCCAATGACATGGGAATGGATATCCAAAGAGCAATTGAACGTCTCAAAGAAGATGACACAACTCCCCTACTCACGATTTCGGAAGCATTTCAAAAGGTTGATAACCGCTCCTTACTCATCATGGTAGACCATTCCAAAACCAGTTTGACGCTTTCTAAGTCATTGTTTGATGAGTTTAGAGAGACGATTATTGTGGATCACCATCGTCGAGATGATGATTTCCCAGATAATGCGGCCATATCCTTTATTGAAAGTGGGGCCAGCTCAGCTGCTGAGTTGGTGAGTGAACTTATTACTTTCCAAGATGCCAAGGATGCTAAGTTGAATAAGTTACAAGCTAGTCTGCTTATGGCTGGTATTATGCTAGATACTAAAAATTTCTCAACGCGCGTGACCAGTCGTACCTTTGATGTGGCTAGTTATTTAAGGAGTTTGGGAAGTGATAGTGTCGACATCCAGTCGATTTTAGCGACAGATTTCAACGAGTACCGCCAGGTCAATGAATTGATTCTCAAAGCTAAACCGTATAAGCGTAACTTAATGATTGCGAGCGGATCGGAGGATACGGTTTATAATAATGTGATTGCAAGTAAAGCGGCTGATAATCTTTTGACAATGGCAGATATCGAAGCTAGTTTTGTCATTTATAAAAATGCTTCAGGTCAGACAGCTATCTCAGCACGCAGTCGCAATAACATCAATGTCCAGCGTATTATGGAAAAACTAGGTGGAGGTGGTCACTTTAACCAGGCTGCTTGCCAGTGTGATAATATTACTGTTATTGATTTGGAAGCTCAGTTAATTGATATTATTGATAAAGAAATAGAGGAGAAATAGATCATGAAAGTTATTTTTTTACAGGATGTCAAAGGTAAAGGGAAAAAAGGTGACATCAAAGAGGTTCCAACTGGATATGCTCAAAACTTTTTGCTTAAGAAAAATCTTGCTAAAGAAGCTACTAGTCAAGCTATTGGTGAATTAAAAGGGAAACAGAAATCTGAAGAGAAGCATCAAGCAGAGTTACTAGCAGAAGCCAAGGCTGTAAAAGCAGAATTAGAAAAAGAGACAACACGTGTTCAATTTTCTGAAAAAGTTGGCCCTGACGGACGTACTTTTGGTTCTATTACTGCTAAAAAAATTGCAGAAGAGCTGCAAAAGCAATTCAATATTAAGGTTGATAAACGCCATATTACATTGGATCACCCCATTCGTGCCATTGGTTTGGTTGAGGTTCCTGTAAAACTGCATAAAGAAGTTACTGCTGAGATTAAATTGGCCATCAAAGAAGCTTAGTGGCATCACTATATGATAAGGAGGTAAAGGTTTTTGGTAGAGGGACCGGAGTTACGCGTACAGCCCCAAGATTTAGTAGCTGAACAGTCTGTTCTGGGATCGATCTTTATCTCGCCTGATAAGTTGATTACTGTTCGTGAATTTATTGAGGCAGATGACTTTTATAAATATGCGCATAAGGTTATTTTTAGAGCCATGATCGCTCTCAGTGACCACTATGATGCTATTGATGCGACAACTGTTCGTAATATTCTCGATAGTCAAGGAGACCTTCAAAATATCGGAGGCCTCTCTTATATTGTTGAGTTAGTCAATAGTGTGCCGACAAGTGCTAATGCGGAGTATTACGCTAAAATAGTAGCTGAAAAAGCCATGTTACGTAATATCATCAAGCGCTTGACAGAGACTGTCAACGAGGCTTATGAAGGGTCTTTGGATTCAGAAGAGATCATTGAAGGTGCTGAAAAAGCTTTAATTGATATCAATGAGCATAGTAATCGTAGTGGTTTCAGGACAATCGCCAGTGTGCTTGATCAAAATTTTGAGAGTCTTGAAATGCGTTCCCAGCAGACATCAGATGTGACAGGGCTCCCAACAGGATTTAGAGATTTGGACCGTATTACAACTGGTTTACACCCAGACCAGTTAATTATTCTAGCTGCCCGTCCTGCGGTCGGTAAGACTGCCTTTGTTCTTAATATTGCTCAAAATGTTGGAACGAAGCAAAATAAGGCTGTTGCCATTTTCTCTCTTGAGATGGGAGCGGAAAGTTTGGTTGACCGTATGTTGGCTGCAGAGGGTATGATTGATTCACATGCCTTACGGACAGGTCAACTAACGGAACAAGATTGGACAAATGTCATGATAGCCCAAGGGGCACTTGCTGAAGCACCAATCTATATTGATGACACACCAGGTATTAAGATTACTGAGATTCGAGCTCGTTCTCGTAAGCTTTCACAAGAAGTCGAGGGCGGCCTTGGTTTGATAGTCATTGACTATCTGCAGCTCATTACAGGAACACGCCCTGAAAACCGCCAACAAGAGGTCTCAGAGATCTCACGACAATTGAAGATTTTGGCTAAAGAATTACGCGTTCCGGTAATCGCCCTTAGTCAGCTTTCTCGTGGCGTTGAGCAACGTCAAGATAAGAGACCAGTTCTCTCGGATATCAGAGAATCAGGATCCATTGAGCAGGATGCGGATATTGTTGCCTTTCTTTATCGTGATGATTATTACCGTAAAGAAGGTGAGGAGGCAGAAGAGGCCATAGAGGACAATACGGTCGAAGTTATTTTAGAGAAAAACCGTGCTGGTGCGCGTGGAACTGTTAAGTTAATGTTCCAAAAAGAATATAATAAATTTTCAAGTATAGCTCAGTTTGAAGAGTTTTAAACTTGATAGGTAAGTTGACAATAGTGTAAAGCAATTGTCTAAGGGAATAGGAGAAATGATATGAGTGATGCATTTGCTGATGTAGCTAAAATGAAGAAAATAAAAGATGATGTCAAAAATCATGAAGGACAATTGGTTGAGTTAACCTTAGAGAATGGTCGTAAACGTGAAAAAACTAAAACAGGACGTTTAATTGAAGTATACCAATCATTATTCATCGTTGAATACAATGAACAATCAGATGAATTAGGGGCTATCAATAATTCTTACGTTGAGTCTTACACCTACTCTGATATTTTGACAGAAAAAACCTTGATTCGTTACTTTGACGAAGAAAAAATAGCAGAATAATGTGGAACCTCTACGGAGGTTTTTTGTTTACAATAATATTGATAGTTAAGTAAAGGAAGTTGACAATAGTGTGTGAGTTTCTAGTGACTAGTTGACTCTCATTTTCTCTCCTTTTAGTGTGTTCCTGTCAAAGAGAGTGTGATTTTGGTAATCTTGAAACTAAGAAGGAGGTGGTATGCTTGGACAAAGAAACGATTTTAGCCATAGCCTTAAAAAGATACCGTCAAGACCATGGATTGACACAAGCAGAATTAGCAGAGCAGTTAGATGTTTCTGATAAGACGATTTCAAAATGGGAAAATGGAGAGACCTATCGCAATAAGCGGAATATGATGAGGATTAGTGAGACTATTGATGTGCCACTTGAAGTAATGTTAGTGGAAGAAAACGAAGAGGCATCGCAAAAGCTTAAGAAACTGACAGTTGCTTTGTTAGTCTATATCATTGTTTTTATAATCTTAGGATTGCTGTCAGGATTTCAGCCCATCGTTGTCAGCGTCATTCCAGTAGTGATAGGATTATTATGTTACTATTTAACTGTTAAGAAAATAATATAAGTCCTTTACATTGATAGGCAGAAATGATAGAATAGTCTTTGTGTGAAATAATGGCAGTTCATTATGAAGCTCGTCAACAGATACCTTGAAATACAAGTAACCTTGGCTGTTTAGGCGAAGGGCATCTGCACGAATCAGGATTGAACAATCTTATTTCCTCAGAAATGGAAGCTAGTTAGGCTAGTTTCAAAAAATAAAGAGGAGGACATTTTAAATGTCACGTTATACAGGACCATCATGGAAACAAGCCCGTCGTTTAGGCTTATCACTTACAGGAACAGGTAAAGAGCTTGCTCGTCGTAACTATGTTCCAGGACAACATGGACCAAACAACCGTTCAAAACTTTCTGAGTACGGTTTGCAATTGGCTGAAAAACAAAAATTGCGTTTCACTTATGGAATGAGTGAAAAACAATTCCGTAACTTGTTCGTACAAGCTACTAAAATCAAAGGCGGAATCCTTGGTTACAACTTCATGCTTCTTCTTGAGCGTCGTCTTGACAACGTTGTCTACCGTTTAGGTCTTGCAACTACTCGTCGTCAAGCACGTCAATTCGTAAACCACGGTCATATCCTTGTTGACGGAAAACGCGTTGATATTCCATCATACCGCGTTGAAGTCGGTCAAGTAATCTCAGTTCGTGAAAAATCAGCTAAAGTTCCAGCTATCCTTGAAGCAGTTGAAGCTACAGTTGGACGTCCATCATTCGTAGCATTCGATGCTGAAAAACTTGAAGGATCACTTACACGCCTTCCAGAACGTGATGAAATCCACCCAGAAATCAACGAAGCACTTATCGTTGAATTCTACAACAAAATGCTTTAATTTTAAGATTAAGTACTTTGAAAGCCCGTGGTTACGGGCTTTTTGCTTTGTTTAAAATCCTGATTTTTTACCTAATTCTTCCTCTAATGTTTTGATTTGGCTAGTGAAAGTGGCAAATTGACGCCTTTGATACTTTGTTTTTTAATTGTTTTTTCTGAAAAAATTTCACAAAATATTGACAGCGTTTCCGTTTTAAGATACAATTCTTTGTGAAAGAAAATGCAAGGAGATTGACATGAAAAAAAATTGGTTTAAGATTTTAGCTTGTTTTTTAGCAATCTTTGTCTTAGTAGCCTGTGGAAAATCATCTAATGCTTCTAAAGAGACAAAATCATCGTCTTCAAAAGAAGAAGCTGTTTCAGGTGCTTCACAAAAAACGTATACAGATCCATCAAAGGTCAAAGATAGCTATGATGTTGTCGTTGTAGGTTCTGGTGGTGCTGGTATGGCAGCTGCTCTTTCAGCTCAAGAGGCTGGTGCAAAGGTTGCTATTTTTGAAAAAATGCCTATCATCGGTGGTAATACCAACAAATCATCAGGTGGTATGAATGCTTCAGAAACAAAATTCCAAAAGGAACAAGGTATCGAAGATACTAATGATTTGTTTTACGAAGAAACTTTAAAAGGTGGTAAAGGTACTAACAATCCAGAATTACTGCGCTACATGGTAGATAACTCTGCTGAAGCGATTGACTGGTTGGATAGTATGGGGATTACTTTGAGTGATGTTACATTCTCAGGTGGTTTCTCTAAAGAACGTATTCACCGTCCAGCAGATGGTTCAGCTGTAGGTGGTTACTTGGTAGATGGTCTTTACAACAACTTGAAAGAGAAAAAAATTCCAGTATTTGTAAATGCAGACGTAACTGAGATTACTGAAAAAGATGGTGCTGCAACTGGTATTAAAGTTAAAATGGCTAAGAAAACAAAAACAATCTCAGCCAAAGCCGTTGTTGATACAGCTGGTGGTTTCGGTGCTAACATGGAGATGATCACTGAATACAAACCAGAATTGAAAAACTACGTGACAACTAACCATACAGGTGCAACTGGTGATGGTGTTGCCCTTGCTGAGAAACTCGGCGCAGATACTGTTCAAATGGATCAAATCCAAATTCACCCTACTGTCTATCAAGAAAAAGGTAAAGATCCTTTCCTTGTATCAGAAGCAATCCGTGGTGAAGGTGCTGTCCTTATCAATGCAGAGGGTAAACGTTTCTACAATGAAATGGAAACACGTGATAACGTTTCTGCAGCTATCAACAAACTTCCAGAACGTTCAGCGTATGTTGTCTTTGACCAACAACTTCGTGAACATTCAAAATCAATTGACACTTACGAAGAAAAAGGCATGGTTGTCAAAGCTGATTCTATTGAAGAACTAGCTAAGAAAATGGATGTTTCAGCAGAGAACATGAAAACAACAATTGATTCTTGGAACAAATCTGTTGCTGATAAGAAAGATTCAGAATTTGGTCGTACGACAGGCATGGACCGTGACATTTCAAAAGGTCCTTTCTATGCAATCAAGATTGCACCAGGTATCCACCACACCATGGGTGGTTTAAAAATTAATACTAATACAGAGGTATTGAAAAAAGATGGATCAACTATCCCGGGTCTCTTTGCCGCAGGTGAAGTAACTGGTGGTGTGCATGGAAGCAACCGTATTGGTGGTAACGCTGTTGCTGACATCGTTGTCTTCGGTCGTCAGGCAGGTACAAAAGCTGCTGAATTTGCAAAATAAGCCCCTATAAAAAGCTTTGAGCAGGTCTTCCTATCAAAGCTTTTTTCTTTTCTAGAATAAGAAAACACTAGCAATTTGCTAGTGTTCAACTGCTACTCAATGAAAATCAAAAGCAGACTAGGAGACACAGACAGCAGATAGAACTGAAGATCATCACATCAAGTCAACAAGGTCTGCTTTTGATTTTTAAAGAGTATTATTTATTTACGACCATCGTTGGTCTTTAAACCACCTTGGAAATCTGCTTCAACATTATCAACATAGTCACGATAGTAATTGAGTAGGTCGGTTTTTAATTGTTGATAGTCTGCTTCGCTATAGTCTTTTTCCTCAAAGAAAGCATTGAATTTAGGCATTTTTAGCTCTTCACGTAGGCGCTTGATAACGGTATCTTTATTCATAGGTTACTCTTTCATTTTTCTTTTATTGTATCACATTATTGTGAATAAGTTAACATGTTTTTGATGTAAGAGACAAAATAAGTGTGATTTAGCTTTTTTTGTAATATGATAACAAGATAAAGTTAGTCTAAGTGAGGCTATTTCAGAAAAGAGGAAAGTATATCAATTATTACGCTTATTTTAGATACTTTGGTAGCTTTGGAACATTTTTATACCATGTATTTAGAGACTTTTGCAACCCAGTCGAAAGCAACAGGTCGTGTCTTTAATATGTCTCAGGAGGAGCGCTCGCGCGACTCGGTCAAGAAACTATAGTCAAATGAATTAACTTTCAGACAAGGAACTGAGACGCGGACAGTACTTGAGTACGGCAAGTCGAAAGTGACGATGTATCAAAGTTAATTCAAAAGACTATATTTAAGAATCAGGGTATCTACAATGGTTTGATTGCTATGTTTCTTTTATTTGGGGTTTTTACGGGAAATTAGACGCTGGTAGTAGTGTTTTTGCTTAATGTGGTTCTCGCCGCAGCTTATGGAGCATTGACGGCTGATAAGAAAATCATCTTGACACAAGGTGGTCTGGCTATTTTAGTCCTCGTTACCTTACTATTTTAAGAAAAAGTTTTCAAATTTGGAGAGTTCCAGGTTGAAGGAGACTCCATTTTGGACGATTTTATTCAACCTTTTGTGCTTTCTTGGAGAAAGAAAATGCAAAAGATTACTATAGTCAAATGAATTAACTTTCAGAACAAGGAACAAAACATACTAAGATTAGTAGTGAAGAAATCTCCGACGGGAGAGAGTACTCGCTACTTTTTTCATTCTCAAGATGATAAAGTAGAGGTGTCGTGTTAAGTCGAGGGTTCTTTTGACGCTAGACATCGCAACAAAAACTGGCAAGACACCTGTTTTAGGTAGAATGTTATCAAAGTATGTGGGACGCCAGACGTCGAGTATTGAAAATGACATCACTAAAACAAGGAATCATTCAAGACAAAGAGGTAATATCATGCGTGCAGTATTTGGGATTGATGTGAGTAAGGCAAGTTCGGAAGTGGCTATTGTTATCAATAGTGAGAAAATTCATGGTTATTCAATGACCAATGATGCCATAGGGTTTTCTCGCTTGTTGGAAGACTTGAAAACTGTCTCTAATCCTGAGATTGTCTTCGAAGCAACAGGTGTCTATTCTCGTCGTCTTCAAGCTTTTCTGGATAATCATGGCTACGCTTATACACGGCTAAATCCCCTAGAAGCTAAGAAGCAACTAGACAGCTTACGTGTCCGTAAAACAGACAAAATCGACGCTGAAAAATTAGCACAATCTCAATTTCTTCTTAATCGTAAACCAACTGACGTCCAAGAGGACGTCTATCAAGAGTTACGTGATCTAAGTCGCTTCTATCAAAATCTGACTGAAGATATTGTTCGAACTAAGAACCGTCTCCACAAGGCCTTGCAAGTCACTTTCCCAGAGTTGGAAAGCCTCTTGTCCGCACCAACTGGTGAACAATATTGGAATTTGGTCACAGCTTTTCCTTGTAAGGAAATGGTGCTAGAGTTGAGCAGTGATAAATTATTACATGTCATTCGAAACTCGACATCAAAACGTATCTCTGACAAGCGTGTTGCTTATCTAGCTGAGAAGCTGATAGCACTAGCTAATCAATCGTATTGTGCCGTCAAGAAAACCTCTCCAATGCTGGAAGAGGTGCGTTACTATGGAAAAGAATTGCTTCGGCTCTCTGAACAGAGACAAACTGTCCTAGACCAAATGGTGGAACTAGCTCAGCCATTACCTGAATATGACATTCTGCTCTCTATTCCTGGAATAGCTGAAACTACTGCAACAAGCATTATTGGTGAACTGGGAGATATTCGCCGTTTTCAGTCCGCCAATCAAATCAATGCTTTTATCGGCATTGACCTGAGACACTATGAGTCTGGGAACTTCCTTGCCAAGGAACACATCACCAAACGAGGAAATCCTTATGCTAGAAAGATTCTGTTCAAGTGTATTCACAATATCGCTTCAGCTAGTCACACTAATCCTTGTCATATCGCAGACTTCTATGAGAAACGAAAAAGACGATCGCAAACGACTTCTACGAAGCCACATACGATTGCCTCTATACATCGCCTCATCAGGACAATGTATTACCTCATAACGCATAACAAACTTTACGATTACGCTTCAACCCAAAATCGGTAAAACTGTTTATGCTATATCATTGTAACACCTTATCCAAAAAATAACAAAATAAGGTGTTATTTTCGTGTACACTTTTTGACGCTAATTAGAGCAGAAAAATAAGACAATAGCTAAATCCAAGCTATTGTCTTAAAAAATTTTTCGATTAAAAGCTTGATAAGCTTGATAAATGGTAGAAAAAAGACGCAGACAGTACTTGATACTCTTCGAAAATTAAAAGCAGACCGTGTTGACTTGATTTGATGAAGACAGTTCTATCTGCTATCTGTGTCGCCTACTCTGCTGTTAATTTTCATTGAGTATGAGTAGGGGAAGTCGAAAGTAACCATGTCTCAAAGTTAAGTCAAAAGAGTATAAATCAAAATTTCTAAGAGTTTGTTTTATTTATAAAAATCTTACACTTTTAATTTCTCTATCGTTTAGAGGGTTTGTCTATATTCTGAGCTTTCCGAATTTGGGAAGCTTTTTCTTATCGTAACCTTAGTTGATAGAGATAGGACCTTCTTTGCTGTTGATGGTTAAGGTTGCGTTGTTATCTTTTACTTGTTTATTAAAACTATGATTTTCTTGATTCTCATCAGCAGTAATCTGATCTGAACCAGTGATGGCATCAGAAACTTTGAGTTCTTCATTTGTTACTTTTAGATTGAAGTTGGTTGTAGAACGTGTCTTCTCTTCTAGATGAATAGTGATGTCACTATAGTCGCTGGTGATTTCAATGAGATTTTTGAGAGCTAATTGTTTAGCAGTAATGGCATTGCTGTCACCGGATAGGTTGACATTATCTAGCTCAGTATCTGTTAAGGTGAAGGCTCCATTTGCAATTGTAATGGAAGTATTTTGGAGATGGCTTTTATCGACTTCTAGAATTGTAGATTCTCCATCAAGCTGAGCCTCTTTAATTGTAGAATTTGTTAAAGAAAGGTAATCAGATGCATCTAGTTTCAATTGACTGATATTGCTATTGTCCAAGTAGAGAGAATTAGCTGAAAAGTTAGCTTTTGAAATTACTGTGTCATCAGTGTAGATGGATTCAGATGTTAGATCGACCTCTTCGATTGGGAAATTATAGAGATGGGTTGAGCCTGAAACATAGCCTTTTATGCTATCAAATTTAGCATTTTTAGGAACAGATAAGACAACATCATGGCTATCTATGTCTTGATTGTTGAGGTAATACCCTAAAGCTGATAGTAGTCCTGTGACAGTGGTAGTTTCATCAGCTTGGTTGAGAGATAGTTTATCATCATCTTGTTTAACTGTTAATTCTCCTAAAACCTTACGATCAGTGTAGTATGTCAGATGCCATTTGTCATCTTTGGATGGTTCAATAATGAGGTCACGGGTGTTTAGTTTGAGTTCTAAGTGTTTAAAACTGGATAGCTCTTGTTCGACTTTTTTAGCTGCTGTTGCTTCTTTGATGTCTTTTAGACCATCATGGCTATTTCCCCATAAAATAGCTACTGTTCCAAAACCAATAAAGATGAGGGAAAGAATGAAAAGGAATTTATTTGATTTTTTCATGCTGCACTTCCTTTCTTAGTGAAACGACTAATAATAGCTAGGAGGACACGAGTCATTGCTGTTGCTAGTGCTATCAACAGGAGCCAAAGAAGTAAGCCTATTCCTAAGACTAACAGCCCCGTTCCAATCCCTAAAGCCATTGCTGCTAAAGAATTTGGCACCAGTGTGAAGCTTTCCCAAATGAGAACACCTAAAACAGCAATGCCAGCTAGTAGGAGTGAAAGGGCTGCGACAACAAAGGCAAAAATCATAGCAATGAAGGCAAAGATAAGCCCTGCGACTAGAATGATAGCAGGAAGTGCCAAAGGTGCAGCAAAAAGTGCTAGGATGGCAATCCAGAGGATTTTAGCGCGCGATTTTTTGCTATGGTCTGCCTCGCCTTCTTTTTTATCCCAAAGAGCATTGAGAATATCTTGTGCAGCTTCTTTAGGTGTTCCCAGCTCTTCGATAACACGGTCCTCGTTTTCAGGTCCAGCTTCGTCAAAATATTCGGTGAAGTATTCCATAGCTTCTTGGTAATCTTCTTCTGGTAAACGGTGCAGGTAGTTATCTAGCTGCTTTAAGTATTCAGTCCTTGTCATGTCTCAAACTCCCTTCCACAATCCCATCTAGGGTATCTTTATAACTTTTCCATTGTAATTTTAAATAAGTGAGGTGCTCTTTTCCCTCAGTCGTTAGAGCATAGTACTTGCGTTTACGCCCTTGGTGTTCCTGACTGTAGTTAGAGACATAGCCAGCCTGCCCTAGTTTTTTTAAAATGGGGTAGAGAGTGGATTCCTTGATAGCTGCGACCAATTTGATGGTTTGGCTAATCTCATAACCGTAGGAATCCTCTTTTTCTAAAATGGCTAAAATCAAAAATTCAATCAGGGTTGATGATACTGGAAAGTACATGTCATCAGCTCCTTTTGGTATATAAAATTTATATATATAATTATTCTACATATTGATTATAGAATGATTTTATATATATGTCAATATTTTATATATAAAAAAATAATATATTTTTAAAAGATAATTTTCACAAATGTTTTTTAGATTAACTACTATTTATGTTAGAATAGAACTATTAAGAACATTTTGCTGGGTTTATAGCAAAATACGTTAGCCAACATTAGAAAGAGGTAGGGATGATTAGGATTTCACAACTCTCTAAGAGTTATGGGCAGAATGAAGTGCTTAGAGGAATGTCATTTGAAGTACCATCAGGTAGCATTTGTGGCTTGGTTGGAAAAAACGGTGCTGGTAAGACGACGCTCTTTCACTCCATTTTAAATTTTGTAAACTATGATGGAGAGATTCAGCTAGATGGCAATCCATTGACAACAAAAGTTAATAATCGGATTGGTTATTTACCAGAAGAACGCAGTCTCATGCCTAAGTTGACTGTTTTTGAGCAAGTTCGTTATTTGGCTAGTCTCAAGGGAATGTCTCGTAAAGAAGTAAGTAAGAAACTTCCACTTTGGATGGAAAAATTAGAAGTTAAGGGGAAACTAACAGATAAGATTAAAAGCCTTTCAAAAGGAAATCAGCAAAAAATCCAGTTGATTATTACGCTGATTCATGAACCTGATTTGATTATTTTGGATGAGCCTTTTTCTGGTTTGGATCCTGTTAATACGGCTCTTTTGAAAGAGATTATTTTAGCAGAAAAAGATCGCGGAGCGACGATAATCTTTTCAGACCATGTCATGACTAACGTTGAGGAGTTATGCGACTCCTTGGTTATGATTAGCGATGGTGAGGTCGTGCTTAATGGCAGTATTCAAGAGATTCGCGATTCATTTGGTCGCACTCGTCTATTTGTTTCAAATGATGTGCCAAGAGAACGTCTGGAAAATCTAGCCCACGTGGCTTCTATTAGTAAGACTAAGCAAGGTCAGTGGCGCTTGGTTCTAGATGATGAGGCCGCTGGTCCGATGCTGTTTAGAGCTATTAGTGGTGGGCACTATATATCTACATTTGACCAACAGGCACCAACTATTGATGAAATTTTCAAAATGAAAGCAGAGGTGACAGAATGAAACAATTGCTTTTAGTGTGTAAGGAAACCTATTTGCGGCAAGTCAAGTCCTGGGCCTTCCTATTGATGGTTCTCTCACCTTTTCTTTTCCTCTTTTTTTCAGTTGGTATAGGTTATTTGACCGGATCTTCAGCTGCTAATACGGATAAGGTGGCTATTGTGCTATCGGATAATTCTTTAAAGGATAGTTTTAAAGGGATTGATGACACCACCTTGCGTTATGAGACACAAGCAGCAGCCAAAAAGGCTAGAAAAGATGAGAAAATTTCAGGCTACGTGATGGTGGATAGCTCTGCTAGTGTTCTTGAAGCGACTTATCATAGTGACACTAGCTTGTCAGATACGACAAAAGGACAGTTTCTGCAAGCTCTGGGAATCCTGCAAAGTCAATTCAATATGGCTCAAGCCGATTTAAATCCTGATCAAGTAGCAACCTTGGGCCAACAGCCTAAGTTTAAGGAAAACATCAGCAAGACAGGTGACTTAGAGAAAGCTGGAAAATACATCACCTTCTTCGGCTTAACGATGATTATGTATTTTGTCATCATTACCTATGCAAGCTCAACTGCTCAAGAAATAGCGAGTGAAAAAGGGACCAAGATTATGGAAGTGATTTTTTCAAGTGTTCCTGCCAATCTCTATTTTTACGGGCGTATTTTAGGGATTTTTGCGGTTATTACCACACATTTAGGTATCTATGCTTTAGGTGGGGTACTGATCTATCACTTCTTACCGCAATTGGGCATGAGTCAGAATCTTATGGATACGGTTAAGCCAATGCTTGATACGGTAATTGATCATTTGGATTGGAGCATGCTTTTCTTTGCTATCTTCGGCATTTTACTTTACGTTGTTTTGGCGGCTTTGTGTGGGTCTTTGGTCGTTCGTGTGGAGGATGTCAATAAGGCAGTGCAGCCCGTTATTTACATCGTGATTGTTGGTTTTATTGGGGCTATTACCTTGGGACAACAGGGACAAGATAATATCTTGTTAACGATTGGCTCCTACCTACCGTTTATTTCTTCTTTCTTTATGCCTATTAGGTTGATTAATGGCTATGCTGGTAACTGGGAAGCCCTGCTCTCTCTATTGTTCCTAGTTGTGACAGCTGTGGTGGCAACTTTTTATATCGGCAAATCCTATGCAGGACTTATTTTGCAGACAGATGATATCGGTCTTTTAAAGAGCTTAAAACGCGGTTTGAATCATAAATAGGTCACAATGAACTGGTTTTTCCAGTTCATTTTTGTTTGGAAAAGACTATAATAGATCTCAAGGAGGGCTGACGATGAAAGCTGCGTATATCATTGAAACAGGGACAACGGATCGTATTATCTGGGGAGATCTAGCTGATCCCAAGCCAAAAAATGGAGAGCTTCTTATTGAAGTAGAGGCTGTTGCTATCAATGCGGTTGATACCTTTATTCGGTCAGGGATTTACCAAACTCAACTTCCCGCACCTTTTATCCTTGGACGAGATGCTATTGGTCGTGTGGTTGCAGTAGGGGCTGAGGTACAACAATTTCACATTGGAGACCGAGTGTGGACGAATAGTATGGGCTATGATGGGCGTCAAGGTGTGACGAGCCAACTAGCTATTATTCCCGAAAATCGCGCCTTTTTAGCGCCTAAGGGAGTAGATTCTTATCAACTAGTAGGTTCTGTCCATGCGGCGGCTACAGCTTTACTTGTCGTTGAAGAGATGATGCGACTTGAAGCCAGTCAGTGGCTCTTGGTAGAAGGAGCTGCCGGTCATGTTGGGACTAAGTTAGTTCAGGCAGCAAAAGCTAAGGGGGCGACTATTGCCACGACATCTCATCCTAGAGACTTTGACTTGCTGAGAAGATTAGGGGCTAGGGAGTGCTTTTCCTATGCTGATAAGGCTTTAGGTTCACAATTAAGAACACTTAGACCTGACGGCTTTGATCACATCATTGATACATCTGGTAAGAATGCTTTGCAAGATAATCTCGACTTACTGGCACATCATGGAGCGGTTACCATGATTACCAAACCCAAGGAGGCAATCTTTAATCCTCAGACCTTCTATATGCGATCTCAGTCTCTTCGTGGATTTGTCATCAGTCAGGTACCCTTATCTCAGCTACAAAGGGTTGGCGAACAGTTAAACCAAGCCTTTGCTAAAGGAGAGTTGTTGGAAGAGCAGGTGCGTTTGTTACCGATGTCAGAGGCAGCTCTAGGGCATAGGCTCTTGGAAGAAAAGGCTGAAAAGAAGAAATTAGTATTGACAGCATTCTAAAAGGCGACTGTTTGCTCACGCGCCTTTATTTGTAGACAAGTTTTTTGTCTTTTAGTTTGTTCGAGCTAGTTTCAAAATAGCCTACCTAGTATTTAAGTCTGTGATCATATCTTTGTTTCCGAGCGACCACCTAAAAAAGATGCTGACTATCTACTCTAGGAAGGGTAGGGAGTCAGATGCTCTTGATTTCTCACAGGGAAACCTCTTTGTTAGTTTGAACCAAACAGGATGTTATATTTCAACCTCCACCTGTAACAGTAATCCGTCTTATCTTGGCAGACTTGTAACCTTGCTTGTCCCAAAAATATCAGTCGTTCTTTAATCTAACGTGCATTCTTTAATGATTTCGGTGAAACGATGCGTGAACATAGCTGTCATGCCCCAAAGGGGTTCTTGGCCTTGCTCATAAAAAGGAATTTTATTGGCTCTGGAGTCAAAACGGTATTTCTTGCCATTTTTATCCAAACGATCAAGTGGGAAATCAGCGTCAGGTTTTAGTTTTGCTTGTAGGTTATAGTAAGTAGGAGGTGTTTCCATGAGCGAATCAAGTGGAATTGAGAAAACTTTAGCCACTTCACTACTATTCGGTGAAAGGCTCTCTAGGTCAGTAATATCAATCTTGCCGATAAAGCAATGGATTGTGCGCTGGCCTTGAACTAAATAGTCAATCTCCCCAAAAATAGAAATGGCTTCTTTGGGCAAATTTAATTCTTCCTGGGTTTCACGAATAGCAGCGTCTTCAGGACATTCTCCTTGCTCGATTCGTCCTCCTGGAAAGGCTACCTCACCAGGTTGCGAAATTTCCTCACTGCGCACCTCATACAAGATATGCCACGCCCCCTTGATCTTAACCAGAGGCAATAAAACGGCATAAGCTTTTTCC
This sequence comes from Streptococcus hyovaginalis DSM 12219, assembly GCF_000420785.1. GTDB lineage: Bacteria > Bacillota > Bacilli > Lactobacillales > Streptococcaceae > Streptococcus > Streptococcus hyovaginalis. The sequence goes on from NZ_ATVP01000007.1 coordinate 49,494, forward strand.
TGTCCCAAAGGTTTGGGGTGATAGGATTTTATAGTTTCTGGTACAGAATTAGACATAAGCAATCCTCCTGTGACTATTGTACTCTATTCTTTAACAAAAAACAAATAACACTAACTAGTATTATAAAAGTGTTGACATTTGTAGATACCAATGGTAGTATTAAGTTATAAATGTATCTACAAATGTAAACAAAGAACTTACAATTAGCTTTAAGAGGTGCTTATGACAAATAGTATTGTTTTTATCTTAGGTGTAGCGATGATTGGTTTTATTGCTTGGTGGTTCTTCGGTAAGCACGAAGTGTCTCAGCAAGAAGCAGTGGTACGGGGGGACCATCAGGAAATTCAGGTTTCTGTTGACGGAGGCTATATTCCACAGACGATTGTGTTAAAAAAAGGCATTCCAGCAACCTTGATTTTCAATCGCAAAGACCCATCGTCTTGTTTGGATCAAGTTGTTTTCTCAGACTTTGGGGTTCATGAAGATCTTCCCATGAAGAAGGATTTTCCGATCACCATTATGCCAAAAGAAGCGGGTGAGTTTGATTTTGCTTGTGGGATGAATATGATACACGGCAAAGTGATTATCAAATAGAAATGAGGTTTTAACATGTTTTTTAAAAAGAAAAATGTCGGAAAAGCAGTTATCAAAGACGGCGTGCAAGAAGTGCGCGTGACTGTTGATGGTGGCTATAAGCCAGATCGCTTGGAACTCTCTGTCGGCGTACCGACTAAGATCATTTTTGATCGTCAAACGGACTCTGCTTGTTTCGATCAAGTTGTTTTTCCAGATTTTGATATAAAAGCCGACCTACCTGTCCATGAGGATTTTGCTATCGAATTGACACCACGGGAAAAAGGGGAATTTGGCTTTTCCTGTGGCATGGATATGTACCACGGCACCCTAGTTGTGAAATAGATTGGAGCCTTATGTCACTTAGAATACGTTTTTGGATCTCATTTATCTGCTCGATACCACTGGTTTTCTTTATGGTTGCCATGTACACCCATATTGTGGATCATACGGTTATCGAGTGGGGGACCTTCTTTTTTACGACGATCATTATGGCTTTTGCTGGCCTGCCTTTTCTAAAAAGTGCTTGGGCGTCTTTTAAAAATCATAATGCCAACATGGATACCTTAGTGGCTTTAGGGACTGGGGTTGCTTATGTTTATAGTGTTTATGCACTCTTTAAAGGGCTGCCGATCTATTTTGAAAGTGCTGGATTTATCATTATGTTTGTACTTTTGGGACAGGTTTTTGAAGAGCGGATGCGTAAAAATGCTTCTCAGGCAGTTGAGAAATTACTGGATTTGCAAGCCAAGTCAGCCAGTGTCCTTAGAAAGGGTGAGTTTGTAGATGTTGCTCTAGAAGATATTGTCATCGACGACTTGATCAAGGTCAAACCAGGCGAAAAAATTGCGGTTGATGGTGTCATTACAGAAGGAAAGACCAGCATTGATGAGTCTATGGTGACCGGTGAAAGCATGCCAGTATCTAAATCTGTCGGCGATACGGTTATCGGCTCAACGATCAATGCTAATGGTACCATTACCTTTAAGGCGACTAAGGTGGGTAAGGATACCATGTTGGCTCAGATTGTAGACTTTGTCAAAAAAGCGCAAGCTAGTCATGCCCCTATTCAAGATGTCACCGACAAAATTTCAGGTATTTTTGTGCCAGTAGTTGTTATCTTGGCTATTTTGACCTTCATGATTTGGTTTGTTTTCCTAAACAGCGGAGCGACACAAGCCATGATTTACGCGGTGTCAGTATTGATCATTGCCTGTCCTTGTGCACTGGGTTTAGCAACCCCAACCGCACTTATGGTTGGCACCGGACGAAGCGCTAAGATGGGTGTCTTGATTAAAAACGGAACGGTTTTGCAAGAATTGCAAATGATCGAGACGGTTGTCTTTGATAAGACAGGTACCATCACGCTTGGAAAACCCAAGGTAACAGATGTGGTGGGAGATGAGCAAGAGGTTCTTGAGCTAGCCGCTGCCCTAGAGGTGTCGTCAGAGCACCCATTGGCCAAGGCTATTTTGACTTATGCAGAGGATAAGGGTGTGACAGCTGGTCCCTTGAAAAACTTCGAAGCCGTTGAAGGACAAGGGGTTAAGGGCCATTATGGTGGTCAGGGTGTTTTCTTGGGAAATCGTCGTCTGCATGAAGGCAGAGAATTTTCTGAGGATTTCAAAGCTCAGATGCAGGACTTGCAGAACCAAGCCAAAACGGTGGTTATCTTAGCCAAAGAAAATCAGGTCATTGGACTCATTGCTATCCAGGATGTGCCCAAAGCCACCTCCAAACGTGCTATTCAAGCCTTGGAAGCTCGCAGACTGAAAACCGTTATGTTAACAGGAGATAACGAGCGCGTAGCGCAAGCCATCGCTGATGAAGTGGGCATTGATCAGGTCATCGCAGAAGTGCTTCCTCAGGAGAAGGCAGATCGAATCAAAGACTTGCAGAAAAACAGCAAGGTCGCCTTTGTCGGAGATGGGATCAATGACGCACCGGCACTTAGTCTAGCCGATGTGGGACTCGCCATGGGGGCTGGTACAGATATTGCCATTGAGTCAGGCGGGGTTGTCTTGATTCAAAACGATTTGCTTGGTGTTGTCAAAGCCTACGATATGAGTAAGAAAACCTTCAACCGTATCTTGCTCAATCTTTTCTGGGCTTCCATTTATAATTTGATTGGTATTCCAATTGCGGCTGGACTCTTCGTCGCTCTTGGTGTGACTCTGAACCCAGAGTTGGCAGGCTTGGCGATGGCCATGAGCTCACTGTCAGTTCTGATTAGCTCTCTATTACTCAATCGCTCCAAACTACCTAAGATATAGTCAAAAAGCTCCGCATTCACTTGTGGAGCTTTTTGTAATGGTTGAGACTTAGTTGATTCTTTCAGAGAGTGATACAGTTGTAGCTGCTCTTCGTTATGTTCCTAAGTATTACCAAAAAGAAAAATCAATTTCTAAGGAGTTTGTCTTCAATCTGAAACACCGTTAGGTGTTGTTTGATAACATTTTTATACTATCTTCTAGATAACTTTGAATTTCAGCATCTGTAGTATTTTGGAGATCGATAACTCCTAAGAAACCAATGTGACTTCTAAAAAATGTAGTGTAATCCATAACTGTAGAGGCGAGGATTAATATTGCTTTAGGTTCATTTTCTCTGATTTTCTTTGAAATCTGAAGTCCGTCCCAACATTTTAGTTGGGGATTGTTTATGATAAAATATGTGTTGTTGAAAGTAGTTTTTTGCTGAGTATAATTTTGTTTTATTTTGAATTTAGTACCAGGATATTTCTTTTTGAGTGATTGTTTTAGGATTTTTGCTAGTGGATGTCTATATCTAAATGGTTGAATCACATAGACAGTACCTTTCATACCTTTCATACCTTTCATACCTTTCATACCTTTCATAATCAATTTTAGCATGATAAATTATTGTCAGCGAATAACTGTCACCAATGGAAGATATTTCATAATGGTTGGTAAGATTTGACCGTTTATTATTGAATAAACACCATTGGTTACATTGAGAGTTTTTTAAAAGACTTCTTTGTTATGATTAGGTTGGTTATAGCAAGGAGGAAATTATGGACTATATTATTGCTAAAAAAGAGACTTTAACAGTTAAAATTCAGTTTTCAGAGATTTTATATATTGGGACAATACCAGAACGTCCTAGGGTTTTACGATTTATTACTGATAATGGAGTTTATGAGGCTTATGGAAAAATCAAGGATTTTGAGGTAAGTTTGGGATTGATTTTTAAACGCTGTCACAGGAAATACTTAGTAAATCTTAAACGTGTAAAAGCTATTGATACAGAAACCAGACAGATTATATTTGATAATAGTGAAGTTGCTTCAATTGAATGTTCACGGAGAAGTTTAACTGATGTTCTTAAAGAGTGGAAGAGTCTATAGATTAAGAGGAGTTTATAATGCTAAATATTTTTGTATTGGAAGATGATTTTTTTCAGCAAACTCGTATTGAGACAGCAATAAAGAAATGTATGGTCGATAATAATCTGAAGTATCGCTATTTGGAGGTATTTGGGAAGCCACAACAGTTATTAGAGGCGATTAAAGAAACAGGAAATCATCAATTTTTCTTTCTAGATATTGAAATCAAAGGAGAAGAAAAAAAGGTATGGAGATTGCACGTGAAATTCGTGAAAAGGATCCGAGTGCTTCAATTGTATTTGTGACGACTCACTCAGAGTTTATGCCAGTGACCTATCGTTATAGAGTATCTGCTTTGGATTTCATTGATAAAGGACTGAATGATCATGATTACCAGGAAGCCGTAACATCAGTTTTGTTGCATGCTGCTAGTAGTGTTAATAAAACAGTAGGGGAAGATTCATTTAGTTTTAAATCTGAGCATTCGCAGGTTCAAGTTCCTTTTTCCGATATTCTATATTTTGAGACTTCTTCAACGATTCACAAGGTCATTTTGACAACTAAAAAAGGGCATATGGAGTTTTATGGTAAAGTATCAGATATTGCTAAAGCAGATAAGCGTCTTTACCAGAGTCACAGAGCTTACGTTGTAAATCCAGAAAACGTTGTTCGTATTGATAAAGCAAATCATATTGTTTATTTTGAAAATGATGAATCATGCTTTGTGTCAAGATTGAAACTGAAAGGATTGATTGAAAAGGTGGATAATAAATGACTCTAGAGTATGAAGGAATATTTTTAGTTGGATGGATATTTAGAATAGTAATTTTATCCTATATTGCTAATCAAAAAATAAACTTATATTATTTTTTACTTCCGTTTCTTTTTCTAGGAATTTATATCATAAATTATGATATTGTTTTTTGGGGCGAGATTTTATTCCTACCTTTATCATTAATTTTGTTTAAAAAAAGATTTAATTGGAATTGGTATCAATACATTTTTTATAGTTTTTTTCCATTTGTAATTTTTGAAATCTTTTCCAATTTTGCTAATCTATATGATCGTTTTTTATTTAGAATGTCTGATAATCAATGGTATGAATTTTTCTGGTCTGCTTGGATTGATTATGGTATTGGATTTTTACTTTGCTTTGGTTTCTTTAAACTATTAATGATAGATTTCAAGGATTTTGGGGAACAATTGAATAAACAAATGAATATGAAAAAGATATTATATGTTTTCAATTATTCTCTTTTGATTTATGTGTTATTAGTTTATTTGCTTGATAATTTTAGATTTCTGAGTGAATGGGGCTATATTGATAGTACCTTAGATTTTGGCTACATACGAAGACATATTGTTATCTTGTATCTCATTTTTATGATTGGGATAATTTTTAAAATGAATGAGCGAGTAAAGAAAAATAAAGAAAAGGAGCTTCAAGAAAGTAAAGATAGCCAGCTAAAAAATATTGTTTTATATAGTCATCATGTAGAGTCACTATATAAGGAAATTAGAAGTTTTCGGCATGACTATACTAATATTTTAGTTAGTTTTCATGAAGCAATAAAAAGTAAAGATATTAATGCAATCGAGGAGTTGTATCTATCTATTTTAGATGGTTCAGATAAGAAATTCTACGAAAGCAAATATGATATTGCAGATTTATCAAATTTAGAAAATAGTTCAATAAAGAGTCTAGTTTCGGCAAAGTTGATTGAAGCACAAAATAGAGGAATTGATATATCAGTAGAAATAGCTGAACCTATTGGGTCTCCGCAAATAGATTTAGTTGATTTTATTACGATATTATCTATATTTTTAGATAACGCAATAGAGGCAACAGTTGATGCAGAAGTCCCACGGATACACTTTACATATTTTCAAGATAAGGATGCAATTATTTTAGTTATCCAAAATAGTACAGTTACTCGTAAGATTAACACTAAAAATATTTTCCAATATGGAGTATCAACAAAAGGAGACGGACGAGGAATAGGTCTTTCTAATGTGAAAAAGATATTATCAAAATATCCAAAAGTAACTCTAGATACAACAAGTATCAATCATGAATTCACACAGGAATTAAAGATTGTATGATGGTCACCTACTATGAAAAGCTCAAGCATGTCCTGATGCTTGAGCTTTTTATCATCAATTTTTAGAATCTAGGTTTCTTTTTTTTGGCAGTCAAAGGTTGAACAATTCCTCCATTGCCTCCAATAACTGCCTTGAGTTGTGCTGAATTCAGTACTTGGAAATTTTTAGCGAAGTCTTTGATTGAAGTTGTCATTTGAGCATCTCTCCTTATTGCTTTGATTTATTTTTGATAAATTAATTATACAAAGGAGATGTCTCTTTTTTAGAAGGATGTAATAAATGGTAGAAAAAATATAACGAATGGGAGTTTTTTAGTTTTTAGCGCTAATTAATTGAGAATAGTATCCATTATTTTGTATCAGATTAGGGTGTGTTCCGTCTTCAATAATTTCTCCATTTTTCAAAATGAAGATATAATCTGATTGGGCAGCAATGCTTAATCTATGAGCGATGAAGATAATGGTTTTATCCGTGAGTTTTAATAAATTATTAATAACTTTTTGCTCAGTAAGAACATCGAGACTACTAGTAGATTCATCTAAAATCATTACGGGAGAATCTATTAGTAGAGCTCGAGCTAGTGCGAGGCGTTGTTTTTGTCCTCCGGATAAGGTTGAACCGTCAGTAAGTTCAGTTTGGAACTGAAGAGGCATGTTCAGGATATCGTTTAGAATCTCGGCTATTTGACAGGCTATAATGATTTTTTCTTCACTGATGTCATTTGAACCTAGGGTAAGATTATCAAGGATAGAGCCGCTAAATATATAGGGCTGCTGAGGGAGATAGTTTATATGTTTCCTTACTTCTCTTTTATCGATGTTTGCCAGATTTTCTCCAGAGATTAATATCGTACCTGAAGTTGGTTCAAAAAATCGAACAATCAGTTTAGCTAGAGTAGTTTTACCAGACCCGCTCTCACCAATAAAACAAACTTTTTTACCAGGATATATAGTAAGATTTATATTTTTAAGTGTAGGGGAGTTAAATCCATATTGATAAGATAGATTATGAATTTTGATGAAATCAGATTCTATATCTTTTAATTTTTTACCTATCTTTGGTTTATGTTCAGATTCTACCAGATAAACTTCGTTTAACCGATTATTTGCGACTTTAGCAGCTTGTAATTTAGTTTGTAAATTGATGATATTTTCTAAAGGAGTAATAAAATAGATAAGCAGAGTAGTATAGGTGATCAGTTGACCAACAGATAATTTGTGTGAGATGACTAATTTAGAGCCAATCCATAAGATTAGTAGATTTAGCAGCAATTGGACAACTTGCTTGAGGGCTTGTTGTATTGCTTCAAAACGGCTCAGTTTAAGGGATTTAGTAAGATATTTAGAGAACATCTTATCAAGATGCTGAAAACGAATAGCTTCTGCAGATAATGATTTTATTGACTCTATCCCATTGATATCTTCAATAAGTAGAGAATTTAATTTTGCGTTTTCATGCATGACCTCATTATTCATTTTGCTAAAAATAGGTATGAAGATAAAGATAATAAGGGCATAGATTGGTATTACTCCAAGGGTAATTAAGAATAAAAGTTGGTTCTGGAACAACATTACACCCCCTATAGTGAATACTATCGTAGCATCTAGAAAAATAGATAGAAGGGTGCTTGCAAGAGCATCTATGATGGTTGTTGCATCTGTAAATCTAGAAATAATCTCACCAGTTCTTCTAGTAGAAAAGAAGCTTAAAGGCAAATCAAATATGTGTTTCAGGTAATCTAAAAATAATTCTGAAGTTAGGTGAAGATTTAGTTTCTCTAAAAGATAGGTTTTGATGTAGAAGAATATTTGCTGAGCTATATAAGAAACAACCAACCCTAGGGTAATGATGTTTAGAGAGGAGTACTTTTGTTTAGGCATATAAGCATCTAAAACTTCTTGAAGGTAATAAGAACCTAGGATGCTGATAGTTGTAATTAGAATACTCAGTAGGATAATCTTATTAATTAGTGTAGTGTAGTTTCTAAATTTTGGGATGAAGTCTATTAAACTATGCTTTTTTTCTTTGTGAATTTGATAGTTGTTTCCTGGAGCAATAAAAATAGTTGTTCCAGTCCACTCGGAAGCGAAAATTTCTTGCGACAATTTCGTAATTTTTACAGACGGATCAGGGTCACCTATGATTATTTTATTTTTAGAGACTCCATAGACAACGTAATAATGAGGAATCTTTTGTTGTTTATTAACATGGACAATAAAAGGAAAAGGAATACTATCCATTTTAAATAAGGAGATATCAGCTTGTACAGCGTGTGTTTCAAAGCCTAACTTCTCTGCAGCTGTAATGATACCAAGGGCGGTAGTTCCTTCCATGTTAGTTTGGGCTAATTGTCTAAGGTAAGCAAGAGAATAGTAAGAACCATAGTGTTGGATAATACTAGAAAGAGCCGCACCACCGCAATCTCTCATATCTATTTGAGGGACATAACTATATTTTTTAAACATTTTTTCTCCAAACGACTGATATAATATAATACATTATATTATATTATATTGCAATATATTGTGGTATAATGCATTTGACGAAAGGAGAAATCATGAAAATTATTACGGTCAATATTAATAAGGGAGGAACAGGCAAATCAACTTTCTCCTACAATTTTTCTAAGTGACTTTCTAGGATAAAGGGACAGAAAGTACTGCTAATTGATGGAGATTCATCGTGTAATTTAAGCTATTCATTTAACCATAAGAGTAGCAAGACCATCTTTGATATTTTTAAAAATGGCGAGTTTGAGATTCTAAACATAGATAAAAATTTAGATTTCATTAATGGTTCGAGTCGGCTCACTGATGATGTATTGGACTTACGCAAACGTCAGAACAATTGTCTAATCATGTTTATGTGGATTGCAGATAACATTGAGAACTTAACTGATTATGATTATATAGTTATCGATACTCATAATGATTCGAGTTTGGTGACATCTAATTTCATTGCAGCTGCAGACTTAGTTTTAGGGATATCAGAGCCGTCACGTAATGGTTATAGAGCCTGGTTAGAGTTACAAAATACGATAGAGAATTTAAAAAATGAAGTTGTAGATATTATAACTAGAAAGTCCTATATCCAAGCAGAGGCATACTTAATTGGTAATAAGATTGAACACATAGGGAATACTTCTAAAGAATTTTTAGAGACTATTGTAGAAGATGAACGCTTTTTAGGATATTTACCTAAAAAAGAGTTGTTGGCTAAAAGTTTATTGTTAGATAAGGATATATTCGAGCAGCAAGAAAATATGTCTGGTTCAGAGAAAACAAGAAATAAACAATTTTTCAAAAGTATCGAAGATTTGTTTAATAAGATAGAAAATACAATATAATACATTGCAATATATTGTATTATAATTTATTATACATAACTTTATAAAAGGGGAAATAAATGGATAACAGATTTACAAATTTCAATAAAGCTAAAGAAGAGGTAAAGGAGTCGGACTATAAAACAGAGGTAGTTATAGAAGAAGAGAAGAAAAAGACATATTCCTTTACTTTATTGCCGTCTGAAAGGCAGATGCTCAAGGAACTTGCCAATCAGTCGAGTATTAGAGTATCAGATTCACAATTTTTAGGAAGTATTATCAGAGAAAAGTATAATGAGAGATAACGTTAATTAGTTTACTTTCATTGATTCAAGAGGAAGTTATTTTTTGAAGCAGAGTTATTAGTTTCAAAAAATAACTTCTTTTTTATTTGAAAAGGGTAAAAAATGTAATGAACGGTTTTGTAAAGTTACGTTCGTTATCAAAAATAGTCCATTTATTAGATTTATCATTTCTTTTTTAGAATTAGGGATATACTGTTTTGTGTAAGGACGAGGCAAAACAAAACCGAGTCAGAATAAATGATTAACGAAAGGGAAATGATATGTTTAAATTCAATTTGATTCAACCTAAAATCGGATTTGGAAAACGTAAACGACGTAATAATTTCATTAATCGAGTAGTTAATTAAATATTAAGGAGAGGCGCAATGCTAAGACAAATTATTTATAGAATTCATCCCAGGGATGGGTGTTAATTATAAGAACCTTTAAAAAAATAATAGAATCAGAGAGGAAAGACAGAAGTTATGAATCGTAGATTACCAACACATCAAAATATTTGGTCTTCACCAGAAGACATTACCAATCGAATCAAGAAACCTAGGTTTCCTTGGAAATATTGAAGATAAGACAAACGGAGTATACTCGTTAAGTATAGTCTTTTGAATTAACTTTGATACATCGTCACTTTCGACTTGCCGTACTCAAGTACTGTCCGCGTCTCAGTTACTTGTCTGAAAGTTAATTCATTTGACTATATCACTATAAAACGGTCGCCACACATTGTAATCATAGGAGGAAGAAATATGCCAAAACGCACTAAGAAAGTACAAAAACGCAACACAGTTAAAGTTGGCCCAGTATCAGTAACATACCGTAACGGTCGTCGCAGCATCTAATCAATCAAGGAGAAAGTCACATGTCAAAGAAAACAGTAAAAACAAAACGCAATACAGTTAAAGTTGGCCCAGTATCAGTAACATACCGTAACGGTCGTCGTAGCATCTAATCACTCAAGGAGAAAGTCACATGTCAAAGAAAACAGTAAAAACAAAACGCAACACAGTTAAAGTTGGCCCAGTATCAGTAACATATCGTAACGGTCGTCGCAGCATCTAATTTATTACGAGAGAATCAGATATACAGTAAAATCAAAACATAATACGTTGAAACTTGGATCAATCAAGTTTACTATTACACAATGTAAGTATGCATTTCTCTAGAAATTATTGATAGTTTTAACTATCAATAAGATGGGGATTATCAATATATAATCCCTAGCTTATTGGTTATTAAAAATTAGGAGAAAAATTTTATGTTAAAATCAGTGTTTAAAACAATTTTCAGTAGAAGAGATACAAAAATATTTTTATCATTTTGCTTTCTTCCTATTATTGTTCCATTCTTATCTGGAAATTTAGAAGCCTTAGATGTTGAATACACGAAAAGTTTTCTATCATTTTTAGAGACAACTTTACTAACTCAATATCGTTTAACTTTGCCAGTATTGATTTTTTCAATTGTAATTTCCTCTACCTTTAGAGATGAAATTGATAGTGGAATTATGTTCTTATATAAGGATATTCAACGATCTAAAATCTTTAACTCTAAAATATTTGGTCTTACACTAATTTATGGAATATATTTATTAAGTACTTTATTAATAACATTGATTACTTACTATGGTTTGATGTTGCCTAAATTTGGAGTAAGTATGAATTTGTTTCCTAATGTGCATTTGGTGTTTGAACAGTCGTTCTTGACTATACTAGCTACTATTTTATTGAATCTAATTACTATTGTGATTGTAGTAATGGTGTCTGTGAGATCTAAAACATTGGCAGCAGTTTTATCTGGAGTATTCTTTGTATTGTTTACTGTAACAGGTACTCTTCTAGTTGGTATCAAATACTTAGTTCCTCTAACATATTCTAATTTCGTCTCTTCAAGTGGATTTGTAACATCTTTATTGCTCATTCTAATTATATCTACAATTTATTACTTAGTATGCTATTTTATAGCTAAAAATAGATTTAAGAAGGTTGAGTTTTAAAATGATTAAGAAAATTGAATATAAGTCTTTAGTTATCAGTTTAGGGCTAATTGTTATAGCTTCATTATGTTATGCATTAGGAACATCTATATTGTTTATAGCATCGTTTAGTAGCATAGAAAATATGTACTTGGCATCTTTAATAACTTTTATGATACTTGGATTTATAGTACTACCGTATACTATATCACGTAATCATCTAAGAGAAGAAAAGTACCATGAAGTAACTTTTGATTTTAAACAATACGTTGTAATTGCAATTATCATTTTTATGGTCAATCATTTCTTTATCCAAAGCGATGAGTACTTTCATCAGATGATTATTTCAATGTGTGAAGAGTTCTTATTCAGATATGTCATCTATCGAATGCTTCGTAGAGACTATAACTATATTGTTGCGATATTATTAACATCCATACTATTTGGTTTTATTCTACATATGGATTATCCTATTATGGATAATTTGTTGATTAGGACTCCGCTAGGAATTCTATTCTCAATATTTGCAACAAAGTTCGGTTTACAGTATGCCATAGCTGGTCACTGGTTATATAATTTAATAGTTTCAAAAATACTATTTTAAGGAGAACGTTATGCTATTTATTTTTTTTAACTTACTTTTCTATTTACTTTTAATTGCAATTAGTACCAGTTTTTTGAATTCTTTTACAGTACCGGTATTTTTGGGATTGTTATATTTATTGCCAGTTTGTATCAATATATTGTTTACTAAAATTCAAAAAAATAAAACATATAAATTGATTTCTAGCCTTTTATTTCCAACATTTTCACTCTTATCATACTTCTTATTTGCTTATATCACATCAAAATCGGGAGTATGGTTAGAATTTATCAATATGAATACCCTATCTAATGGAGATATTAGTGTTGATATAGCTAAAAATCTATTTAGTTCATCACAAGTATCATTTGTTGTATTAGTTTATTATGCTTCCTCTATCGCATATTACTTATTTACGAATACTGCTAAGAAAAAAGAAAATAAAGGTGTTAAATATGCTTAAAATCAAGAAAATTTCAAAACAATTTAAAGGAAATGATTTCTACTCTCTTCAAGACGTTAGCATGGAGATTAATAAGGGTGAGATTGTTGGATTAATTGGCAAAAACGGTGCTGGAAAATCTACCTTGATGAAAATGATGGCAAAATCCTTAAAACCTACCTCAGGGGTTATTACATATAATGGAGTTGATATTAACAGTCAGGATAATATCTTGATAGACTTTGGAATTATGATTGATCCGGTCTTTTATCCAGAAATGAGTGTTGTCGATAATTTGAAATTTTATTTAAAGCTACACGGGAAAGAAGAGCTATATCCTAATATTGAATCAACATTGAAATTAGTTGAACTTTGGAATGCTAGGAATCGTAAACCTAAAGGATTTTCATTTGGGATGAAACAACGAACAGCATTAGCAATTGCTATGGTTGCAGAGCCAGATTTCCTAATATTAGATGAGCCATTTGTTGGTCTTGATCCAATCGGTGTTCAAAAGTTGATTGATATTCTCAAGAAATGGTCTAGTGAACGTCAGATTTCAATGTTGATTTCTAGCCACCAATTAGGAGAATTGGAGGCATTGTGTAGTAGATATGTTTATATTGAAGGCGGTAAATTAGCCGATTCATTCGAAGGTTCTGAGCATCCAAGTGTAGTAGTCCATTTAGATAGTACTAAAAATATGGAGATCCTCAATCCTCTGTTGAGTGATACAATCAATTTGACTGATAATTTACTAGATATTTCAACAGGAACAACGTCGGAAGATTTAAATAAGATTTTTGGAGTATTGGGAGAACAGGAATTAATTTTTAAAATTGAAGTCAAAGAAAATCACTTGAAGGAAATTTTTAATAAGGGGGCGTAGTTATGAAACAAATTTTTCAAGCCGTCTTTAGCTCTGTTTGGAAGCGGAAAGAGGTAAAAGTTTATCTATCATTTACTCTATTTTCGCTAGTATATTTAGTAGGTTCATTTTTTGGGAACTCCAATTTTATGCAGATTGAAACACTCGATAGCTATAAAATTAGTGGGATTGATTTTATAGATATGATGATGAGTTCGGTAGATGGCTTTATTCTACCAACTTTAGCAATTTATTTTTTGACAATATCTGTCTTCAAAAGAGAGCTAGATGAGCACACTATGTTTTTATATCGAGATTTGAGTCGGACTAAAACATTTTTTGCTAAGTATGTTAGTTTAATTTTAATCGTGGTAATTTTTCACCTCTTATTTGCTATGATGTCTGCGGTAGTTTATTATACAAGAGTAGTGCATCTGCCGTTTGCTTCATCTAGTTTCCTTGCTGGTACTATTACTATCACGCTTAAAAGTGTGTTAAGCTTGTTAGGGTTTCTTATGAAGGATATCTTTTCTGTAACTATAGCCAGTGTCATTTGTCTATACTGTAGTACAGGAGCTACCATGGTAACCGCTGTAGTATTGACCATTACTATGATGATTACCCCAATTATTGGAGGACCAGTAGCGCTGCTCTTTCCAAATGGATATCTTGAGTTAGGTAATGACAATATGCCATTAGCAATTCTGGGAACAATCGTAACGACTTGTCTGTATTCCATTATTTTTACAAAAGTTGGAGCAAAAAAATTTAAAAGTTTGGAGTTCTAACTATGAATCAAAATCTTTTAAAATTAATTATCAAGAACCTCAATAAGTCAAAATTTCTTTGTGGTTTACTGCTAAGTTTTATTGGAACAGTAATGAGTTTGTTTATCCCGAAATTTATGGGCAATTTGTTAGATGAGAAATTTTTAACAACTCTTATTTCTAGTCCTGTAACAATTATAGTAGCTATAATATCTATTTCATCAATATTTTTTATTCAAGCCTTCTCAAGTTATGTAATTGGATTATGCGGAAGTCAATCTTTAAATAAGATTCAAAAATATATTTATCATTCTCTGCTAAAAGCCTCAGTCCGAGAGCTAGATGTTCATCCCTCAGGAGATTTAGCTAGTCGATTGACTAACGATATGTCAGTAGTACTAAATTTTATCACAGTAGTATTTCCGAATTTGATTTTGAATGTAGTTGTTATTGTTGGTTCAATTTATTTTTTATTGAAAATTAGTTTACCATTAACACTAATGAGCCTATGTCTATTTCCGATTTTACTTTTTGTAGTGGTTCCTATTAATAATAAGATGGAAGAATACTATACGGATTATCAAGAGGGATTAGGAGCGATTTCAAGTCGTATTAGCCATAGATTTAAACATATTAGGCTAATGAAAGCATTTAACGGGGAGGATAGTGAGCAGAGTGCCATGTCTTATACGTTTGATAGATTAACTAATAATTTTAAAAAAATTATTGGGCTATCATCTATCCAGAATACTCTAGTTAATGGTCTTATGATGAGTTTTATTATATTACTTTTAGTTGTAGCTGGTATGGAAGTGTCTAAAGGTAGTATGACTATGAGTACTTTAATGACATTTCTTTTATATATGACTCAGTTGATCGATCCAGTCACAGATATTTCTGAGTCTATGACAGAGTTAACAGAATTTAATAGTGTTTCAAATCGATTAATAGAAATTTTGAATCTTGAAAAAGAGAGTGCTCAAACAGTAGAAAAGGAATTTGTTGATCCAAATATTGTAATTAACGACGTTGATTTTGCATATGATCAAGAAAATGTTTTGAATGGTCTATCAGTAAGTGTTGAATCAGGACAGCACGTTGCAATTGTCGGTCCAAGTGGAGCAGGGAAGTCTACCATCTTCTCCTTATTGATGAAATTCTATCAAGATTATGATGGAGAAATTTCGATTGGAAATAGAAGTCTCTCAGAACTGTCAGAAGAACAAATTAGAAATATGATTGCTTACATTCCTCAGGATAATACTCTATTTCATGGAAGCATTAAAGATAATTTGCTTTATGGAAAAAATCAATCCGTATCTGAAGAACGTATCAACGAGGTTCTAAAGGAGCTTGGTTTGACTAAATTGGTAAATGATTTAGAAAACGGCTTAGATACAGAGATTTCTGATAGTGGCACAGGATTGTCTGAAGGTCAGAAACAGAGATTCAATATTGCGAGAGCGTTACTATTAGAGCATCCAATCTATCTACTCGATGAGGTTACAGCAAGCTTAGATAGTGTTACAGAACGAATTATCAGTAAAGCAATTGATAAATTGACAGCAGGAAAAACTCGTTTAACTATCGCCCATAGATTACATACGGTCAAAGAAGCTGATTCGATATTAGTTTTAGACAAGGGAGGACAAGTCGTTGATTTTGGAACTCATAATCAATTGATTGGTAGAAATAAATTATACAATGAGTTTTTAGTAGGCTTGCAACAAGTTAGTTAATAACAAAGGAGGACTAATATGATTTATAACAAATCTCAAAAAACTTTGCCAGGGGTGATTCCAATTTTTACGAATCGTCAAGTAACACAGAGAAGTTTAAAATGGAGAAAGAAACCTTAGTTAGAAAATGAAAAGATACAGTTGTCTTATTTGATATTCTAGGATTTTTGGAACACTATTGATTCTTTATGTAAAAATTAATATTTTGTTTTAGATTTAATTTTTGACATTGCGACTTTCGGCGAGCATTCGTCTGTGCGGTTCGCAGACGTCGGCACGAAGTGTCGAGACCAGGAGAAAATCAAAACGATTGAGTTTTGTATTTTCGGGCAGTATGCCAGCGCGTTTAGCGCAATCAAAGGGTGCGCTAAACACGCAAACCTAGAATTTTGCGATTCTCTCAGAGAAGGTCACGGTTTTTTAATCGTGATTTTTTTGATTTCCCAATTTGTAAAATTAAGCTAGACAGAAAAAGCCATCTATGTTAGGCTCAGATAAACTACCACATTTATCTGAAAGGAACTAACATAAATGACCTATCTCCATCTTACCACAAATGAACTCGTAACGATAGAGGCTTATTACCAAGAAGGTACAACAGTTACAGATATCATGAAGGCTCTTGGAAGATCAAAGCAGACCGTCTATCATGTTATCAACTTTCTCAAAGATGGACATTCTGCCTACGACTATTATGAACACTATAAGGCCAATAAGAAACGCTGTGGCCGGAGGAAAACAAGTCTTTCGCAAGCAGAAAAAGACTTTATTCAAACTCGTTTAGATCAAAGCTTTAGCCTTGATGTCATTAAAGGAACTTATCCAGATAAGATTTCTTGTTCTATGAGAACTCTCTATCGACTGGCTGACCGTAGTATGTTCAAGAAGGAAGACCTCCCTTGGAAAGGAAAACGAAAACCAAATGGTCATAGCGAAAAAAGAGGAAAACAAGCCTTTCGCAGAGATTTACGTGAAAGAGCTGAACTCTATCCTGATTTTCATACAGAGTTCGGACACCTCGAAGGAGATACCATTGTTGGCGAGAAACACAAAAGTGCGGTCATTACCTTAGTAGAACGACTCTCAAAAGCAATCATGACACTGAAAACTAAGGGACGAAAAGCAAGTGATATTGAGGAAGCCATCAATCAATGGCTTTCTCAAGTTCCCAGTCATCTCTTTAAGTCGATTACTTTTGATTGTGGGAAAGAGTTTTCAAATTGGAAGTCTATTTCGAATAGACATGACATCGATATTTTCTTTGCCGATCCAGGTTGTCCCAGTCAACGAGGTCTCAATGAGCATTCAAATGGCTTATTACGTCAGAATGGACTTCCGAAACAGATGGACTTTACTGGCATTTCTCAGCAATTTTTATCAGCTATAGCTGATAAAAGGAATAGAATTCCTAGAAAGTCTCTGAATTATCTAACCCCCTACCAAGTTTGTCTGAGTCACTTGAAAAGTCTAGCTTAATTTGACAATTTAGAAATCATAAAATTCTCAAGAATTAATCAATATAGTTGATCATTAAATCAAGGAACATGGCATAGTATAGCAAGCCATTAAACCGAGGAATGTGGACAAGTATAGTTAACCATGAAATTGAGGGATATGGACTAGTATAGTAATCCAATAATTTTAGGAATATGGGCTATTATAGTCTACCATGAATGACATAAAGCTGGGATAGTGTAGTAATCCAATGATTTCAGGAACATGGGCTAGTATAGTCCACCACTGATTACATAAATATGGGTCAGTATAGTCAGTCAAGAAATCGAGGAATATGGACAGGTATAGTTAATCATGAAATCAAAGAGTGTGGACTAGTATAACTAACCATTAATCTCAGTATATGATACCAGAGAAATCGTCAAACAGATATCTAAATGTTTAAGAATTTAGGGTGAGTAAATGAAAACTTCTAGTAATTAAAAATATTTGAAATAAAGGGGAGAAAGAGTTATAATCAAAAAAAATAATCAAAAGAGGTATACACTATGGCATATGCTTACGATAGAAATTATAACCTAAAAACATATACAGATGTTTTGACAAAGGCTAGAAAAGTATTTGAAGAAAATAATACAAATACTGCTCAAGCAATTAATCTATTTTTAAAAAATGTTGCGATTACTGGGAAAATCGATTTAATTGCTGAAGAAGAACTGGAAAAAGAGCTTATTTTTCAAGAAATCCAAAAGACAGTGAAGAGTAGTATTAAGGATTATGAAGAAGGGAGAACAGTCTCTTTAGAAAAAGCGAGGGAGCGTTTTGGATTATAAGGAACAAGATGGATTGAAGCGATATCGTGTAGAAATTTCTGACACAGTTCTCAAAAAGCTAGCTGATATAGAACTTTACATTGCTGAAAATTATTCTAAAATATCAGCGAAGAATAAAGTTACAGAAATCTTTGATGCTCTTAGCGGGTTAGAAATTTTTCCCCATGGAGGATTTAGTGTTGATGAACGTTTTGGGGTTAGATTGGATGATACTTGGGAAACTAGGGGAGTCCCTTTGAAAAAAGATTATTTAGCCTTGTACCTTATTGACGAAAATAATTCTGTAGTGGTTGTTACGGATTTATTTTCTACAAAGAGTGATTATATAAAAGCATTGAAGAAAGATTAAATCGTTACCTATCTACTTTTGGCATTCTGTCTTTAGGGGGATTAGGGTTATCTCTTGAAAAGCGGTTGCTAGAAAGAGAAAAAATTGTATAATGGTTTCAGTTTAAATCAAAGAAAAATAAAAAAGACTAGCCCAGAAAAACGTTTGGCGACATTTTTCCAGGAGCTTCGTTGATAGCCACCACTATCGAACGAAACTACTTCTAGTGCGATTTATTATTTGATTTCATTATAACACAAAATTATGTAAAATGAAATGACTTAATAAAGTGTATTAAGATTTTTGAAAAAAATCAAGTAGTTTGGTAAAAAATGGTGGGTATCAACGAAAAAAAGTTGGTACCCTTTTATTATTCTCTTTAGAAAGGAGTAAGCAGTGACTGTAGAGAAGATTCATCGCATGATTCTTAAAGATGGTTTGAGACAATTTAAATTTAAAAATAGTCAATATCAGACAACTCTTTTTGAGGAGCAAAAAGGCTCAATTTTTGGCTATCGTAATAAGAAAAATATGGTTAGTGGTCGAGGTGTAGTTCTAACTTCTCTTGAGGCTATTGAAGAAAATCAGATAACCTTCACTCATTGGACTCCCAATATTTATCGTTATGGAACCTATACTCAAACCAAACCTTGTCCAAACCATCTATGGCACGCCTGCCTTTGTCCATGGTGGTCCATTTGCTAATATTGCCCACGGACGTAACTCAGTTCTCGCAACAATTACAGCTTTGCGATTGGCGGCTACACGGTCACAGAAGCAGGTTTCGGAGCTGACCTCGGATCAGAGAAGTTCATCGCCATTAAGGTACCGAACTTGCTTAAGGATCCCGATGTTTCCGTGAATTTGTGCCAAAATTGGGTGCAGGCTTTATCGTTGCCTTAACAGGTGATGTCATGACCATGCCTGGTTTGCCGAAAGCTCCCGCAGCTCTCAACATGGATGTGGCAGCATACGGGACAGCTATCGGCTTGTTCTAACATGGATGTGGCAGCATACGGGACAGCTATCGGCTTGTTCTAACAAGAATGAATATAAAAAATCCGCTCAAAGGCGGATTTTTTGTCTATTCAGATAGTTTCTCAACCGTTCGATAGGCAAGTAAGCCAAGTAGAATACTCAAGATAGGGAACACTGTCTTGAAGATACCAGTGTTGAATGGTGAATTAAAGAGAAAATGGATTCCAAAGCTTGCACCAATCCAAAATACTCCCTGTGCTTTTGACATACCTGTATTTTTCGTGAGAAGGGCTACTAAGCCAATGGCAAAGAGAAGCGTGAAAACCCAATGAACCCAACCAGCTTGACCAACGCGTTCAAGAATGGTTTCAAAGCCGTCTAACTTATTCATGAACATGTCTCTAAATACAAAGGTGATGTCTTCCATGATTTGGAAACCTAATCCAACAATCACTCCGCTTACCAATGCATTTTTTAGTGTCATTTTTCTACAAATAAGTAGTACAAGTAGAACAGTTAGCCCTTTACCGATTTCTTCTGCAAATGGACCTGAAATAGCTGCGCCCCAGTCTTTTAGGAAATTATCACTAGCTTTAACAATTTCGAGTAGGAAATATCCAATAGCTGTATGTCCCAGTTCAGAAAAAGAGATGCTACTTGTTAAGCCTAAAAGCCAGCTAAGACTTATAACTTGTTTAGAAATGTTATAGCGTTTAGCTAAGTAATATGTCAGTACTAGTAGGGGAATGAGGTAGATAGCGACCAAGGAAATGGTTAGGAGAAAGAGAGGATATTTAGCTTCCATGCCATTTGGCTTACCTAATTCTCCAAAGATAATTTTGCAACCGTTGACAAATCCAATCGTTGCTAAGACGACTGGAAGATAGGTTTTACACATTTGAAATTTTTCTTTCATAGTTTGACCTTTCTGTATTAATAAACTAGTGTATAGATACATTGTATCAAAAAAAAAGTACATTTCGTCTATTATTCACCTATTTTTTATCTAAACCTTCTCAGTTATTGTAATGTTTTTTCTGCAACTTGGACTCCATAATAGAGCCGTTACAACTACACTCAGATGGGAAGGAGCTTTCAGAAGAGGAACGTAACAGGGAGCAAGCACTTATAGATGGAAATAAAATGTTTCTTCACTACAATAAGAAGATAAGAGAACTGGATTTTATAACTTATGTAGGTAATCAATGAAAATATAAAAAGACCGTTAGGATTAATAGCCTAACGGTTTTTTTGATGTTAATTTAGTTGTTTAATTTCCAATCTAGTAAAGCGTTGATTAGTTTTAGTGCTTCCTCTTGATTTGAAATAAGAGATAATTTAGCAACAATCTGATGTAATGGTTGATCGCTAGTATTAAATGAAAAGAATGTTGGGTAGTCAATATCTAATGCAGATATAATCTTTTCTAGCGTATTGATTTGAATATTGGTGGTGTGCCCTCGTTCGATACGGCTTAAAAAAGTAGCTTCCATATCTGCCTTGTTCGCCAACTGCTCTTGGGATAATCCCTGTTGTTTTCTTAGTTCTTTGATTCTGTGACGAATCTGCTCGCCTAAAGATAGGTCATATTCTTTGTTAGATGTCATACTTAAATGATAGCGATAATTTGACTAGATCATCAGTACTTTGGAGTTTTATTTTATGGAATAAATTAACTCAAAAGTTCTTTTTGTGATAAAATTTAGAACGTAATAGTTCTTTTTAGAAAGAAAAAAGAATGTTTACGTTAGTTTAGAAAAGGAGAGAAAATGAAACTAAGTCAAGAAAAAGGGTATTGGAGTATATTGGGTATTTTTATTGTCATCATGACGATCGGGCAAGTGGTCATTCCTGTGATGGGAGACGATGCCTTCTTTATCAATCAATCATTTTCTGTAGATTGGTTAGTCGGCCGCTATCAACAATGGAGTTCACGGATTTTTATTGAAGCTATCTTGGTATTGATTTCAAAACAGTTATGGTTGTTTAGAGTGTTCAATGCCATTATCTTTGTTAGCTTACTGGATTTATTGACGGAATCCAGCTTTGGGAGACATATCAAAGGATTGTTTCTTGTGGCTATTTTCTTCTTGTTTTTACCTGTCACACTCTTTTTATCAGCTGGTTGGTTAGCAACAAGCCTTAATTACCTTTGGCCCATTACAGCAGGAATTTTTGTTATGAAACAGCTAGATAAAACAGTAACAGCAAAAACCTTGCTTGGGTTATCTGTCTTAACGTTATTTGCAACCAATCAAGAACAGGTCTGTATAACTATCCTGTTGATGTTACTTGGGA
Source organism: Streptococcus hyovaginalis DSM 12219 (assembly GCF_000420785.1). Lineage (GTDB taxonomy): Bacteria > Bacillota > Bacilli > Lactobacillales > Streptococcaceae > Streptococcus > Streptococcus hyovaginalis. The sequence goes on from NZ_ATVP01000007.1 coordinate 71,406, forward strand.
AATTGCTTTTTCTGGTAGTAACTAAAGAGAAAATCCATTGTGCCCACTACCTTGTTCTGGGGTTGACGATGATTAATGTTGTCTTGATTGCTCTAAGTCCAGGTAATCAATCACGACAAGTCCAATCAATCCCAACCTTCTTTCCTGAATTTGCACAGTTTGGTCTATTTGATAAGATTAACCTCGGAATATCAAATACAAGTAAAGTACTACTGGTTCAACAGAATATGCTGATGTTATTCTTTGTCACACTATTAGCTGTGTTTGCTATTCTTTATAGTAAAAAATGGTATCTCAAGTACTTGTCTGTTATCCCACTATTAGTTGTACCAATCAACATCATTTTAATCACACTAACCCATAATGGCTATACTATTCAGGCTTTTAGTCAATATCTGCTTGAAAAACAATCAAGTCCAGCTTTAAGTCAGGTTTTACAGTTGGTTGCAACATTGTTGACAAATGATGTCTCAATTATTTTAAATGTTGGCTTTATTCTGATATTCTTTTGTATCTTACTATGTCTATGGGAGATGTCTCAAAGTCTTTCTTTACCCTACCTTTTCACGGTCGGTTTAGCTAGCCATGCCATGATGGGATTCTCGCCAAGTATTTTCAAATCAGGGGATCGTACAGCCTTTATTTTATATATGGTTATCATCTATGTTATACTATCTGTTTTAAAAAGGTTTTACAATCAAACAGAAGTAACAGATAGAAAGTAAATCAAAAAACTCTAGCTTAGTTGCTAGAGTTTTCCTTTTGAATATCGTCTTTTTATTTCACAAAAAGTAGTCAAAAAGGTAGTCATTGGATTGATTTTTATTGCAATCTACTGAATTTCAAAAAATTAGAAATCGCATGAAATCAAGCTTTTTCAGCATGTACTGAAATGTAATGAAACCTTATTTTACCTCAGTAAAAGTCACGTGTTTACGCAATTTTGGTGAGTATTTTTTCAATTGAAGACGGTCTGGAGTGTTACGTTTGTTTTTTGAAGTAAGGTACAAGCGTTCACCAGATTCTTTATGTTCAAGTGTAATATTTACGCGCATGGTATCTCCCTTCTATTATTTCGCTTTTGCAGCTTTAGTGATTTTACGTCCTTTGTAGTATCCTTTAAGGGATACACGGTGAGAACGTGAGTAATCTCCAGTAGCTTCGTCAAATTTTACAGTTGGAGCTGTCAATTTGTAGTGCGTACGACGTTTGTTTTTCTTCGCTTTTGAGGTGCGACGTGCAGGTACTGCCATTTTATTTTCTTCCTTTCGATAGTAAATACTTCAGGGACTTACGGATTTGTCTTGATGTTACCATTCTTAGCGACTAATCAGCCCATTAATATAGAGATGAATTCTCATCAACTATAGCATGATAACATATCTTTTTTGTAAAGTAAAGTTACTTGACACTTTTTTTGAGATTCATCTCATCTATAGTTTACCTCTATAACATACTATAAAAAAGTTATATTTGTCACTTATAATTTGCTTTGTTATCCTAAGTTTACAGCAAATAGTGGATGTTTGCTCTGCTATTTTCCAGAAAAGAAAAAGAGGTAAGTCTATGTCTAAAGCACATCATCATTTTGATCATGTCGGTTCTTATTTACGTCCGGTTGAGCTCAAGGAAGCTAGAGAAAACTTTATTAATGGTGAGCTCACTCAAGAAGAATTGCTAAAAGTTCAGGACAAGTTGGTGAAGGATTTAGTTGATCACCAAGTGGCTAGTGGCTTAAAGGTAGTCACAGACGGTGAGTTTGGCCGTTCTTGGTGGCATCTGGATTTCCTTTGGGGATTGACAGGGTTTGAGACTTATGAGCAGGAAGATTCTTATCATTTTCATGGGGCAAAGACACGGACAACCAATATCCGTTTAAATGGCAAGGTAGCTGAAAATCCAGAACACCCTTTCTATCGTGATTTTGAGTATTTGCGGTCCATCATTCCAGATGGTGTGACACCCAAAGTGACCATTCCAAGTCCGTCTTTGGTCATCAAACGTGATCATCGTAGTGATCTTTATGCGGATTATTATGACTCTTGGGTAGATTTTTTGGATGGTTTAGCGAAAGCATATCATGATACCATTCAGCATTTTTATGATTTAGGTGCACGTTATGTCCAATTGGACGACACAACATGGGCTTATCTAATTCAGCAGCTAGAAACTTATCAAAATGAGCCAGATAAGCGCCGACCTTTTGAGGAAATTGCAGAAGATGATGTTTATGTGATTAACAAGTCCCTTGAAGGATTGCCAGAGAATTTAACGATTGCTACCCATATTTGTCGTGGGAACTTTAAGTCTACTTACCTTTTTGAGGGTTCCTATCAGGCAGTAGCCAAGTACCTCGGACAGCTTAATTATGACATTTTCTTCTTAGAGTATGATGATGAGCGTTCAGGCGATTTTACACCGCTAGCAGATATTTGGAACCACCGCGACCATGTTGAGTTGGTTTTGGGGCTCTTTACGTCTAAATCAGCTGATTTGGAAGATGAGGACAAGATTATTTCACGTTTGCAAGAAGCGACAATCTATGTGCCTTATCAAAACTTAGGTGTTTCAACCCAGTGTGGTTTTGCGTCTACTGAAGAAGGGAACGTCCTTACAGAAAAAGACCAATGGCAAAAACTAACCTTGATTAAGTCTGTGCGTGATAAGGTGTGGGAATAAGAAGTTTTTGTCAAAAGTTTTGGAACTTCATGTGCTAAGTTTTCCAAAAAGGAGAAGAATGACTTTAAAAACGAGAGCTAAGCAGCTCAAAACAGATATACCAGCCTTGTTTATTGCCTTAAAGGATAAGGAACCACCGCTACTAGCTAAGATTTTTGCGGGTCTGACAGTTGCCTGTGCCCTATCGCCTGTTGACTTGGTGTCAGATTTTATTCCTGTTTTAGGCTATCTGGATGATGTTATTCTTCTGCCGCTCTTGGTTGTCTTGACCATTCGTTTTATTCCTACAGAGATCCTAGAAAAACACCGAAAGGCTGCTCAGGATCTCTGGAAAGATGGCAAGCCCAAGAAATGGTATTATGCTTTACCCATCATCTTATTTTGGGCTATACTTGTGCTCCTGATCGTAAAATGGTGGTTGGATGACGAGATTGATTTAAAACCCCTATATCAAGGGCACACAAAAAGCAAGATTCAAAGGAGTCTTGCTTTTTATAATAGTTGCTATCAATCCTTCAGGTGATAGGAGTAAGATGAGATGACGATGCCTTCGTTCCAACGTAGATAGTATTTGAGGCGTAAGCTCATTTGGTTGTGAAGAAGTTTTTGCCATGGTTTTTTAGGGACAAACTGGGGAATTAAGACCGTCAGTGTTTGGTTGGCTGCTTTGGCAGTTTGACTCCGCTGACGCACATAGTCGACAGTTGGTTTGATAATATCGCGATAGTCGGAGTTAATAATCACCAAGTCGGTATTAGGGTAATTGGCTTTAAATTCATGAAGGATTTCGGTATCTTTCTCTTGTGTTTCTTTGGTGGACACATGGAGGGCGATGACTTGAGTCCCGATAGCATTAGCATAGCTGAGCGCTTGAGCAGTGGCTTGGGTCATATTGCCCAAAAGGACCAAGACCTGATTGCCAGTATAGGTGACGATTTTGTGGTCCTTTTCGCGTAAGCGCAATTGCTCTGCTACTCTAGTGTAGTGCTTATGAATGGCTATAAACATCAGCATTAAGATAAGAATGATAGGGAAGAATGGCCAGATGTCTTTGAGGCGAAAAGCTAGTAAAATAGCGATGATACCGTAACAGATAATCGCACCTAGAATGTTGGCACTGGCTTTTTTGAGGTAATTTTTACCTGCGTGTTTTTGCCAGTATTTGACCATGCCAGTTTGCGCCAAAGCAAAAGGAATGAAAACCCCGATGGTATAAAGCGGAATCAAGGCCTCGGTAGAGCCATTAAACAAGAAAAGTAAGAGGATAGCACCAAGAGCAAGGGTGATAATACCGTTAGAATAGCCGAGGCGCGCCCCTTTTTCCAGATACAAGTGTGGCATGTACCTGTTTTTAGCCATATTATAAGCTAGGACAGGAAAGGCTGAAAAGCCCGTATTGGCAGCGACAGCTAAAATCATGGCTGTAGATAGCTGGAAAATATAAAAGAGGGCTTGCCCTAGCGCACTATTACCAAAGACAGCTTGGGCGATTTGCGCCAAGATGGTGACGTCTTTAGATGGCACAATTCCCAACCAATAGTTGAGGAAAGTAATGCCGATGAACATGATGCCAAGAATACTGGACATGATGATCAGTGTTTCTACGGCATTCTTGGTTTTGGGTTTCTTAAAGAATGGCACAGCATTTGAAATGGCTTCTACCCCTGTTAGAGAAGCCGATCCACTGGTGAAGGCACGTAATAGTAAAAAGAGACTAAGTCCAGTGACTGGGCTACCCACTCTTGCAGTTGCGTGATAGGCGAGGTCTCCAGTCATAATCTGAAAGACGCCGACGACAAGGAGTATCAGGATGGCGCCGATAAAAAGATAAACAGGAATAAAGAGAGCAGTGGCAGACTCGCGAAGACCACGTAGGTTCATCAGCATGAGGATGAGGACTAAGACGATGGAAATCTCGAGGTTGATGTCCTTAAGTCCAGGAAAGGCGGAGGTGATGGCATCAGCCCCTGAGGATACAGATACTGCAACTGTCAGCATGTAGTCGATCAGAAGGCTCCCACCTGATAAGAGTCGAAGGTTTGGTGAGAGGTTTTCAGTAGAGACCATGTAGGCACCACCACCATTAGGGTAGGCGTGGATGACCTGACTGTAGGAGATGGTCAAGCTGATGAGGAGGATGAGAACGCCGATTCCGATAGGAAGGGACCACCAAATAGCACCAGCTGAGAGAGCGGTCAGAACCAAGATGACCTGTTCTGGACCGTAAGCAATAGATGACAAAGCATCACTGGACAACATGGCGAGGGCTTGTGACTTGCTGAGTAAATGACTGTCACCATGACCATCGTCGGATTTTAGGGGTTTCCCTAGTAGGACGTTTTTGAAAGATTCGAACACCCTAGTTTCCTCCTGGAAATATATTGATAAGGCATTATAGTCCTATTATTTCCAGAACGCAATAGTTTTTTTGAAAAAATTTTCATTTAGTTTACAACTATGGCAAAGCTGATGTTTATATAGTTTTTAGCTATAAATGAAGCTCTTATATTGTCTTATTTGCAAGGATTATCGAAAAAAAATTGCTTTCATGGTAGAATAAGGGTGATCAAATCTAGAGAAAGGGGAGGTTTGATAGGGAATGTCTTACGAAGTTCCCTCATTGATCCGATGTCAAACCTCTATGTCTTATATTATGAAACTGCAAAAACCAAAAGGGACACAGGATATTCTTCCTGTAGACAGTGCCAAATGGCAATACGTGGAAAATTTTGCGCGTGAAACCTTTAAAAAATACAATTACGGAGAGATCCGTACCCCTATGTTTGAACACTATGAGGTGATTTCACGCTCTGTTGGTGATACGACAGATATTGTGACTAAAGAAATGTACGATTTCCATGACAAGGGTGACCGTCACATCACCCTTCGTCCGGAAGGAACGGCACCTGTCGTGCGTTCTTATATGGAAAACAAACTCTTTGCACCAGAGATTCAGAAGCCTGTCAAGATGTACTATATCGGCTCTATGTTCCGTTATGAACGTCCGCAGGCAGGTCGTCTGCGTGAATTCCACCAAATTGGTGTCGAAGCCTTTGGCTCCTCAAATCCTGCTACGGATGTCGAGACGATTGCTATGGCTTATCAGCTCTTTACAGAACTTGGCATCAAGGATGTGGTTCTTCACCTCAATAGTCTTGGGAATACAGAGAGCCGTCAGGCTTATCGTCAAGCTTTGATCGATTACTTGACACCGATGCGTGACAGCTTGTCTAAAGATAGTCAGCGTCGTTTGGAGGAAAATCCTCTTCGCGTATTGGATTCTAAAGAAAAAGAAGATAAGATTGCAGTGGAAAATGCGCCGTCTATCTTGGACTTCTTGGATGAGGAGAGTCAAGCGCACTTTGATGAGGTTCGTGCCATGCTTGAAGCGCTTAAGATTCCTTATGTCATCGATACCAATATGGTTCGTGGCCTTGATTACTATAACCACACCATTTTTGAGTTCATCACCACTATTGATAAGTTGGAATTGACTATTTGTGCAGGTGGGCGTTACGATGGTTTGGTTGCGTATTTCGGTGGTCCTGAGACACCTGGTTTTGGTTTTGGTCTTGGCTTAGAGCGCTTGCTTCTTGTTTTGGAAAAACAAGGGATTGAGCTTCCGATTGCGTCTGAAATGGATCTCTATATCGCTGTCTTAGGGGCTGAAGCCAATAGCAAAGCTTTGGAGCTTGTTCAAGCAGTCCGTGCTCAAGGCTTTACAACAGAACGGGATGTTCTTGGCCGCAAGATCAAGGCGCAATTTAAATCAGCAGATGCCTTTAAGGCAAAAGTAGTCATGACACTAGGCGGTAGCGAGGTAGAAGCTGGTCGGGTCAGTCTTAAAAATAATGCCACACGTCAGGAAGTAACGGTTACTTTTGATGAGATTACAAGTAACTTTGCGGGAGTTTTAGACCAACTGCTTTAAAGATATTCTAAGAAAGTCCCTCTGATATGGTGGGACTTTTTCTCATATTTTGGTACAATGATAGGGAATGATACGCATTGCGTATGAAATACTGATACATGGAGAATAAAATGTCTGAACGTAGTATGTATGCTGGCCGTGTTCGCAGTGAACACATTGGAACTGAAATCACCTTAAAGGGTTGGGTAGGGCGTCGTCGGGACCTAGGTGGCCTGATTTTTATCGATTTGCGTGACCGTGAAGGGATTATGCAGTTGGTTATCAATCCTGAAGAAGTGTCTAGTGAAGTCATGAGGACTGCCGAAAGCCTTCGTAATGAATATGTTATTGAGGTGACAGGTATTGTCCAAGGGCGCCAACAGGCTAATGACAATTTGGCAACAGGTGCTGTTGAATTGAAAGTTAGTACCTTGAGCGTTTTAAACTCAGCTAAAACGACACCTTTTGAAATCAAAGATGGAGTGGACGTTTCTGACGATAATCGCCTTAAATACCGTTATTTGGATCTTCGCCGTCCAGAGATGTTGGAAAACTTTAAGCTACGTGCCAAAGTAACCCACTCTATCCGTAACTATCTTGACGATCTTGAGTTTATTGATGTTGAGACTCCAATGTTGACTAAGTCAACGCCAGAAGGGGCGCGTGATTACTTGGTGCCATCACGTGTCAGTCAAGGGCATTTTTATGCTCTTCCGCAAAGCCCGCAAATCACCAAACAGTTGCTCATGAATGCTGGTTTTGACCGCTATTATCAAATTGTCAAATGTTTCCGTGATGAGGACTTGCGTGGTGACCGTCAACCTGAGTTTACACAAGTCGATTTAGAAACCTCGTTCCTTAATGAACAAGAGATTCAAGATATTGTTGAAGGTATGATTGCTAAGGTCATGAAAGATACTAAAGGGATCGACGTGACGCTGCCTTTCCCTCGTATGGCCTATGATGATGCCATGAACCTTTACGGTTCCGATAAACCTGACACACGTTTTGATATGCTTTTACAAGACTTGACAGAGCTTGTCAAGGACGTTGACTTTAAAGTCTTCTCAGAAGCACCAGCTGTTAAAGCTATTGTCGTCAAAGGACATGCCGATAAATACTCACGTAAAGATATTGATAAAATGACTGAATTCGCCAAACAATTTGGTGCAAAAGGTCTTGCTTGGATTAAGGTAACAGATGGCATAATTGCTGGTCCTGTTGCTAAGTTCTTGACAAATATTGAAGATCAATTGACAGATACTTTACAACTTGACGAAAACGATTTGGTTCTCTTTGTGGCTGATAAGCTTGAAGTTGCTAATGATACACTCGGTGCTTTACGTGGACGCATTGCTAAAGAACTTGACATGATTGACAACTCTAAATTCAATTTCCTTTGGGTGGTTGATTGGCCAATGTTTGAATGGTCTGAAGAAGAAGGTCGTTACATGTCAGCCCATCACCCATTCACCTTGCCAACAGAAGATTCAGCTCATGAACTTGAGGGGGATTTGGCTAAGGTCCGCGCGGTTGCCTATGATATTGTGCTGAATGGCTATGAACTTGGTGGCGGTAGTCTACGTATCAATCAAAAAGACATGCAAGAGCGTATGCTAAAAGCACTTGGCTTTACTGATGAAGATGCCTATGAGCAGTTTGGTTTCTTATTAGAAGCTATGGATTACGGCTTCCCTCCACACGGTGGTTTGGCGATTGGTCTTGACCGCTTTGTCATGCTTTTGGCTGGTAAAGATAACATCCGTGAAGTCATCGCCTTTCCTAAAAATAACAAAGCGACAGATCCGATGACGCAGGCACCAAGTCTGGTTGCGGATAAACAACTTGAGGAATTAGCCTTACAAATACAGTTAAATGACTAAAAAAACAAGTTTTCTAAAAAAAGTAAGATATGAAGTGAACGTGGTTGCCAAACGATTTGGCTTGTGGCGGACACTGAGAAGTATCTCTAGAGAAAAATATGCAGAGAAGATTTCCGCTTCTCTGCTTTATGGTATGTTATCCAGTGTTGCGGTCAACTTCTTTTTCCAGCCTGGACATATCTATTCAAGTGGAGCAACCGGGTTGGCACAGGTTGTTTCAGCCTTGTCAGAGAGAGTGATTGGCTCTGATCTGCCTATTTCGTTGACCTTCTATGCGATAAATCTCCCACTTTTACTCTTAGCCTGGTTTAAAATCGGTCATAAGTTTACAGTGTTTACGTTTATCGCTGTTTCAATGAGTTCCCTGTTTATTCATCTAGTCCCTCAGGTAACTTTGACTTCTGATCCTCTGATTAATGCTATCTTTGGTGGTCTATTTATGGGTCTAGGTGTTGGTGTTGGGCTGCGCTCGCGGATCTCCAGTGGTGGTACTGATATTGTTTCCTTGACCATTCGCAAGAAAACAGGTCGTAATGTGGGAAGTATTTCCCTTATTGTCAATGGGATGATTATGATTTTTGCCGGTCTTTTGTTTGGTTGGCAATATGCGCTTTATTCTATGGTAACTATTTTTGTTTCCAGTCGTGTAACAGATGCTATTTACACTAAGCAGAAAAAAATGCAAGCGATGATTGTCACTTCAAGGCCAGAGCGTGTGGTTGCTATGATTCATAAAAAACTGCACCGTGGCGTAACTTCCATCAATAATGCCCACGGTACTTACAATCACGAGGACAAAGCCGTTCTGCTGACCATCATTACTCGCGAGGAGTATATAGAGTTTAAGCTCCTAATGGCTAAAGCAGACTCAAAAGCTTTTGTCTCTATCTCAGAGAATGTGCAGATTATTGGCCAATTTAAGGACTATTAAAAAGAGTTTTTCAAAAGTTGGCTGTACTTTTCACTAACTTTCCTAGATAGCACAAGGTAAAAGGAGCTAAAAGCTCTTTTTATGACTCTTTGTGCGGGTATTTACAAGTCGGAATAATAGATTTTTAATGAGGTAATGGTATGAAATTTAGATGGCATCTTTCGGATAGTATTCATTTGATTTGGATTACGCTGGGTGTGTCCCTATACACATTTGGGTTTGTGAATTTTAATATGGCCAATCACCTAGCAGAAGGTGGGGTTGCTGGGATTACCTTGATATTACATGCCCTTTTTGGGATAGATCCGGCGTGGGCAACTTTGTTGATCAATCTTCCTTTGTTTGTTTTAGGTGCCCGTGTATTCGGTAAAAAATCGTTGCTGCTAACCATTTATGGAACAGTGGCCATGTCATTTTTCATTGGATTTTGGCAAAAGATACCTGTCAACCTAGGTTTACAGGATGACATGATGTTAGTTGCTATTGTAGCAGGTATATTTGCAGGTATCGGAAGTGGTATTGTCTTTCGTTTTGGAGCTACAACAGGTGGTACAGATATTATCGGTAGGGTGTTAGAAGAAAGAACCGGTATGAAGTTGGGACAAACCCTTCTTTTGATTGATGTGGTTGTTTTAGCCTCTTCTTTAGTCTATATTGATTTGAAGCACATGCTTTATACTCTGATAGCGAGCTTTGTTTTTAGTCAAGTGTTGACAGTTGTTCAAAATGGTGGCTACATAGTTCGGGGAATGTTGATTATTACTAAGGAATCAGATAAGGCAGCGGCAGCTATTTTACAAGAAATTAATAGAGGTGTCACTTATCTTCAAGGAAAAGGTGCATATACAGGACGTGGTTTTGATGTGCTTTATGTGGTTTTAAACCCTAATGAGGTGCGCGATGTCAAAGATATTTTAGCAGAACTTGATCCAGATGCCTTTATTTCAGTCCTAAATATCGACGAAGTAGTGTCTTCGGATTTCAAAATTAGACGAAAAAATTATGATAAAGAATGACAAAAAGAAGGTTGACAGAGTTGTCAACCTTCTTTTAAATATAATGAGCTTATCTAGCTTCTTTGCTAGCATCATAGTCAACACCGATGATAGTAACATCGATATTGCCACGTGTTGCTTTAGAGTATGGACACACTTCATGAGCTTTTTCACCGAGCTCTTTAGCTTCATCTGCCGATTTACCGTCAACAGAAACTTCAATTTCAACGCCGAGTTTGAAGTCAGGGCCATCTGCTTTGAAAAGTTGTGTGCGTTGTGTAATCATTGATTTAGCTTTGATGCCTTCTAGTCCTAGGACAACTTCTAAGGCGCTATTGAAACAAGCTGAGTAACCAAGTGCAAACAATTGTTCAGGATTTGTACCATTGCCGTCGCCCCCCATTTCTTTAGGGCTTGAGATTGTGACTTGAAAACTACTGTTTTCGACATAGCTAATACCGCTACGACCGCCAGTATTAACAGCAGAAGTTTCATAGATTTTTTGATAATGTGACATATCAGTACCTCCTATTTCTGACTTCATTATAGCACTTTCATTACCAAAAGACAGATGATGTGATTAGAGATTTGAGTATATCTGCCGGTGTCTATGAAAAAGGAGAGAATAGGTTGACAACCTTGTCAATGTTTTTTGTGTTATCTTGGTGACAAAGACTTTTGACACCATATTTTTGAGTTGATGTTGAAAAACTTTGATAGAATAAACGATAGGTAAGAGCTAAGCTAAGAGTGACCAAGGGAGTCACCAGTCTTAGTCTTTTGAGGAAGGAGGGTAATGATGAACGTTGGAAAAAATATTAGAAGCTATCGGCAAAATTTAAACATGTCTCAGGAAGATTTGGCGGATAAAATCTATGTGAGCAGACAGACAATCTCCAACTGGGAGACTGAAAAATCTTATCCTGATGTGCAGTCGCTGATTATGCTGAGTCAATGTTTTAAGATTTCCTTGGATCAATTGATAGAAGGAGATCTTGAGAAAATGAAAAAAATAGTCAAACAGCAAGATGTTAATGATATGGACTACTACACAAAAAGAATGTTGTGGACAATGTTAGCTCTCATACTGATAGTATTTCCCGCATTTTATTATTTAGGTTGGTGGGGGTTGTTGGTTTACATACCACTGGCTATTTTGGGCCTTTATTATGCCCTTCAGGTTGAAAAAATCAAAGACAATTATGACTTGAAAACCTATCGTCAAATTCTCGCTTTTAGTCAAGGAAGAACCCTAGATGATTTAGAGGTTAGGATTGAAACGGCTAAGTACCCTTATCAAAAGCCATTGATTGTTTTTGGATTTACCTTAATTTTTGCAGTATTAGCTACCATGGTTGCCTTGATTTATGTCAGATTTTTGCCATAATGCAAAAACCACGTCTATCAACAGACGTGGTTTTTATTTGATTACATTTCATTTGGTGCTTCAATGCCAAGGAGACGAAGGGCTTCTTTAAGAACAGTTGCGGTTGCGTATGAGAGAGCAAGACGACTGTTACGTTCTGGATTGTCATCAAGAATACGTGTATGAGCATAATATTTGTTGAAGCTTTGGGCTAAGTTGATAGCAAATTTCGCGATAATTGATGGTTCATAGTTATCTGAGGCACGTCTGATAACACGTGGGAAGTCCTGGATTAGCTTGATAATTTCCCAGCTTTCGGTGTCAGATAGGCTATAGTTAGCGCTAGCGTCTGGTGTGAAGTCAGCTTTGCGCAAGATAGACTGGATGCGGGCGTGAGCGTATTGAACGTAAGGTCCTGTTTCTCCCTCGAAAGAAACCATAGTATCAAGATCAAAGTCATAACCATTCATACGGTCTGTTTTGAGATCGTAGAATTTGATAGCGCCAACGCCGACAGCATGTGCAACAGCTTCTTTATTTGGCAGGTCAGGGTTTTTAGCCTCAATTTGTGACTGGGCACGACTAACAGCTTCAGCGATAGTAGGCTCAAGTAGGATGACGTTTCCTTTACGCGTTGACAATTTTTTACCATTCTTGGTAACCAATCCAAAAGCAACGTGCTCCATGTCGTCTGACCAGTCATATCCCATCTCTTTTAGAACAGCTTTGAGCTGTTTGAAGTGAGCGGATTGCTCATTACCAACAACGTATATAGATTTAGCGAAATCATAGGTACGCTTGCGGTAAAGGGCAGCAGCTAAGTCACGGGTGATGTAAAGCGTTGCCCCATCTGATTTTTTGATAAGCGCTGGGTGTTCGATACCGTATTTTTCAAGGTTAACCACTTGAGCACCTTGTGACTCTTGGAGGAGCCCTTTTTCAGCTAAGAGATCAACAATTTCATCCATCTTGTCATTGTAGAAGGCTTCACCGTTGTATGAATCAAAGGACACATCCAATTCTTTATAAAGACGATTGAACTCTACCATACTTTCGTCACGGAACCATTGCCATAGCGAAACAGCTTCTTCATCACCAGCTTCTAATTTGCGGAACCATTCGCGAGCTTCGTCATCTAGGGAAGGATTTTCTTCAGCTTCAGCATTGATTCGCACGTAAAGTTTGAGAAGTTCTGCAATTGGATTGGCTTCAACAGCGGCTTGGTCACCCCATTTTTTGTAGGCGACAATCAACATTCCAAATTGTTTGCCCCAGTCACCAAGGTGGTTGATACGAACAGGTTTGTAGCCTAATTTTTCAACGATATTTGCCAAGCTATCAGCGATAACAGTTGAACGTAAGTGACCAATTGAAAAAGGTTTAGCGATATTAGGACTAGACATATCAAAGGCAACATTGCGACCTTGTCCAAGGTTTTGGTCAGCATAGTGGCTACCGTGTTCGATGACATCAGCAAGAACTTGACCTGAAATTTTTGATTTATCCAAGAAGAAGTTGATATAAGGACCAACGGCTTGCACTTTTTCAAAGGCAGAAGCATCAATTTGTTCAGCGACCTCCGCTGCAATCAGATTTGGTGCTTTCCGCAAGACCTTAGCTAATGAGAAAGCAGGAAAAGCTAGGTCCCCCATGCTAGCATTTTTAGGTTTTTCAAGTAAATGTTCAATAGCTTCTTGGTCTAAATCTGTTAAGACTTTGGCGAGTTCAGAAGCGATTAATTGTTTATCAGTCATGATACCTCCTGTGATTTTTTTGTCCTACCTATTTTAACATATTTTTACAAATCCTTAAGGGACTTTGCCAAAATTCTAAGGAATTCGATAAGAGATGAAAAAGGGTTGCTTTTTTGCTATAATTTATAAGGTAATATGACTAAAAAGGACTTTAAAAATGAATAAAATACAGCGTCAGGATGAAATTAAACGTCTCATCGGAGATAACAAGATTGGAACACAAGAAGAAATTAAATACCATCTTGAAAATCAAGGTATTACAGTAACCCAGGCTACTTTGTCTAGAGATTTACGCGAGATCGGTCTTATTAAAATTCGAAATGCAGATGGCAAATTATACTATAGTCTGACAGAGTTAGGGAGAGATGATTTCAGTAAGCAAATCAGTACCTTTGTTCATAAAGTGTCCCAAGTGCAATTTATGCTTGTTTTGGGGACGAACTTGGGTGAGGCTGATGTTTTAGCTAATATCATTGATCAAGAGGGTCGTCGGGATATTTTAGGGACCGTTGCTGGCGCAGATACACTACTAGTCATTTGTCAGAGTGAGGAAATGGCTGAGACACTTTACCGAGATATTTTGGCACAGCTATAGAGGGATAAGATATGGGAAAAGAAAAAATTTCACCAGGCATGCAACAATATCTGGATATTAAGGCTGATTATCCAGATGCTTTTTTGCTTTTTCGCATGGGCGATTTCTATGAATTATTTTATGAAGATGCGGTTAAGGCAGCACAAATTTTAGAGATTAGTCTGACTAGTCGGAATAAGAATGCTGAAAATCCAATACCTATGGCGGGGGTTCCCTATCATTCGGCTCAAGCATATATAGATGTTTTGGTAGAAATGGGCCATAAGGTGGCCATCGCAGAGCAGATGGAAGATCCTAAGCAGGCTGTCGGTGTGGTTAAGCGTGATGTGGTTCAAGTTATTACACCAGGAACAGCGGTTGACTCGAGTAAGACAGACAGTGCTAATAACTTTTTGGTTGCCTTAGACTTTGATGGTCAAGTTTACGGCCTTTCTTATATGGATCTTTCGACAGGGGAGTTTAGGGTGACGGAGTTGACGGATTTTTCGGTTGTTAAAAGCGAAATCCAAAATCTTCGGGCAAAAGAACTCGTCCTTGGCTTTGAGGTGACTGATGAAATTGCTCATCTCTTTACCAAAGAATGGCAGTTAGTCTTGTCGTTTGAAGAGGACTGTTATCAAGATCAGCAACTGTTGATAGAGGGTTTATCGTTGATTGAAAAGACGAGCGCCCTAAAATTGTTGGCCTATATTCACCGCACTCAGATGCGCGAACTGAAGCACATTCAGTCACTGGTACGCTATGAGGTTAAGGATTACCTTCAAATGACCTACGGGACCAAGGCCAGCCTAGACTTGTTAGAAAATTCGCGAACAGGTAAGAAACAGGGCAGTTTATTTTGGCTACTAGACGAAACCAAAACAGCTATGGGAACTCGCTTGCTGCGTCACTGGATTGATCGCCCCTTGATTCGATTTTCTGAAATTAATGAGCGCCAAGAGGTTATTCAAGTCTTTTTGGATGATTTCATTAATCGTAATGATTTGACAGAAAGTCTGAAGGGAGTATACGACATTGAACGCTTGGCAAGTCGTGTCTCCTTTGGGAAAGCGAGCCCCAGAGATTTGCTGCAATTGGGTAATACCTTATCTAAAGTGCCAGCTATCAAGGCGATTTTGGCCCAGTTTGAACAAGAGGTTCTTGATCGTATCAATCAACAGATAGATAGTATTCCAGAACTGGAAGCTTTGATCCGATCGGCCATTGATCTAGAAGCACCGGCGACTATTTCAGAAGGTGGTATTATTAGAGCGGGGTTCGATGAGACCTTGGATCATTACCGTAAGGTGATGAAAGAGGGGAGGGCTTGGATTGCTGATATAGAGGCTAAGGAGCGCCAATCCTCTGGGATTTCGACCTTAAAAATTGATTATAATAAAAAAGACGGCTATTATTTTCATATCACTAATTCCAATTTAGCATTGGTTCCAGATTATTTTTTCCGAAAGGCTACGTTGAAAAATTCTGAGCGCTTTGGTACCGCTGAACTGGCAAAGATTGAAGGAGATATGTTGGAGGCGCGTGAGCAGTCAGCAAACCTGGAATATGATATTTTCATGCGCATTCGAGCGCGGGTGGAGTCTTATATTGACCGTTTGCAGGTGCTGGCCAAATATATTGCCAAAGTGGATGTTTTACAAGGCTTAGCGGTAGTTGCAGAGACTAACCATTATGTTAGACCCACTTTTAACGAGAGTCAGTTGATTGCTATTAAGGAAGGGCGGCACGCAGTTGTTGAAAAAGTCATGGGCAAACAGGTCTACATTCCTAACAGTATCCACTTTAACCCTGATACCAGTATTCAGTTGATCACTGGCCCTAACATGAGTGGTAAATCGACTTATATGAGACAGTTAGCTCTTACAGTTGTCATGGGACAGATGGGTGGATACGTTGCTGCAGAAGCTGCTAATCTTCCTATTTTCGATGCTATCTTTACACGTATTGGGGCGGCGGATGATTTGATTTCTGGCCAGTCAACGTTTATGGTAGAGATGATGGAGGCTAATCAGGCCATTAGTCGTGCAACGGAGCATTCCTTGATCCTATTTGACGAATTGGGACGAGGGACAGCGACTTACGATGGTATGGCATTGGCTCAAGCGATTATTGAGCATATTCATAACCAACTCAAAGCGAAAACCATGTTTGCAACGCACTATCATGAGTTGACAGGATTGTCAATTAAGTTGACAAACCTTGTCAACGTTCATGTGGCGACTCTTGAGGAAAAAGGAGAGGTTACCTTTCTTCATAAAATTGCAGAGGGTCCGGCAGATAAATCTTATGGGGTTCATGTTGCCAAAATAGCCGGTTTACCAGACTCTGTTTTGAAAAGAGCTGATGTGATTTTGCAAGATCTAGAGGCTCATTCGGCTAAGTTGAGCGGTGAAACCCCAGCACAAGAGGAAAACATTCTTGAGGAACCTCTTGAGCAACTGTCCTTGTTTGATACGGCTCAGCAGTCTGAGGTATTAGCTAAGTTGGAGGCTATTGATGTTCTTAATTTGACTCCGATGGAAGCTATGACAACGCTCTTTGACTTAAAAAAGATGCTGTAAGGATTTAAGCCTATGAATGACTCATAGGCTTTTTAAGTCGTCGGCTAGCCTTAGTTTTATGATATAATAGAAAACAATGCAAAGTGAGGGAAGTATGAGTCAGATTATTGAATTACCAGAAGTTCTTGCCAATCAGATCGCTGCTGGTGAGGTCATTGAACGTCCTGCTAGTGTTGTCAAAGAATTGGTTGAAAATGCTATTGATGCTCAGGCTAATCAAATCAGCATTGTGATTGAAGAATCTGGTTTAAAACAGATCGCTATCACGGATAATGGCGTCGGCATGGCGCAAGATGATATGGTATTGAGTTTGAGACGTCATGCAACTAGCAAAATTAAGAATCAGGCAGATCTATTTCGTATCAGGACACTTGGTTTTCGTGGTGAGGCTTTGCCTTCTATAGCTTCCATTAGTCAGTTGACGATGGAAAGTGCAACTGCAGAGGGGATTTCTGGCTACCGTTTGGTGGCTAAAGGGGGACTTATTGACTCTGTAGAGCCTTTTTCAAGACCTGTTGGAACCAAAATTGTCGTTGAAGATCTTTTTTACAATACCCCTGCCCGGTTGAAGTACCTTAAGAGTTTGCAGGCAGAATTAGCCCATATTGTCGATATTATTAATCGTCTCAGTTTGGCACATCCTGAGGTTTCCTTTACGCTAATGAGCGATGGGCGACAGATGATCAACACAGCAGGTACGGGTGACTTAAAGCAGGCCATCGCTGGTATTTACGGTCTTAATATAGCTAAAAAAATGGTGGAGATTTCTGCAGCAGACCTTGATTTCGAAGTCTCTGGCTATGTCAGCCTTCCTGAGTTAACTCGAGCCAATCGCAACTATATTACGCTATTGATCAATGGTCGTTATATTAAAAATTTCCTTCTGAATCGTGCTATTCTGGATGGTTATGGTTCTAAGTTGATGGTAGGGCGATTTCCGATTGCAGTGATTGATATTCAAATAGACCCTTATTTGGCTGATGTCAATGTTCATCCCACTAAACAGGAAGTTCGCATTTCAAAAGAGCGAGAGCTGATGGGTTTGATCAACACAGCCATCAAAGAAGCACTTCGCGAGCAGGATTTGATTCCTGATGCTTTGGAAAATCTAGCTAAAACAGCAACCCAAAAAGGAAATAAGCCGGTTCAGACGAGCTTGTCCCTCAAGCAATCTCATCTCTATTATGATGCTGATAAGCAGGATTTTGTGACAAAACCCAATATTCTTGAAGAGTCACCACAATTTACAACAGCAAAGGATGTTGACAAATTTGACAACAACATTGACAAAGGTGTAAATTCCACAGAAAGTGCCTCACTAAAGGTTAAATTTGCGGAACGAGATCCTGATCTGCTTCATAATGATGAGCATGAACATTTAGATTTTCAAAATCAGTCTAAAATCAATCGGATGATTGATAAGTTAGAAAACGAGGAAACCTCAACGTTTCCAGAACTTGATTATTTTGGTCAAATGCATGGAACATATCTCTTCGCCCAGGGCAAGGGAGGACTGTATATCATTGATCAGCATGCCGCTCAAGAGCGGGTTAAGTACGAATACTATCGCGACAAAATCGGTGATGTTGACAGCTCCTTACAGCAGTTATTAGTCCCATATTTATTTGAATTTTCCGCGGCTGATTTTTTGAATTTACAAGAGAAAATGGCCATGTTAAATCAAGTAGGGATTAATTTGGAGGTCTATGGTGATAATACCTTTATCCTACGCGAACATCCGATTTGGATGAAGGAAGAGGAGATTGAGTCTGGTGTTTATGAGATTTGTGACATGCTCCTTTTAACCAATGAAGTTTCGATTAAGAAATACCGCGCTGAGTTGGCGATTATGATGTCTTGTAAACGATCTATCAAGGCCAATCATATCATCGATGATTATTCGGCTCGGAATTTAATCTACCAATTGTCACATTGTCAGAACCCTTACAATTGTCCGCATGGACGACCTGTTTTGATTAATTTTTCAACTGCAGATATGGAAAAAATGTTTAGACGTATTCAAGAGAATCATACCAGCTTAAGAGATTTAGGGAAATATTAAGTTGACAATTGTGTCAATAAGGTGTCAATAGAGATTATGAGAGAATTTTTTAACCTGCCGAAGCAGTTACAGTGGCGGGAGGAGTTGCGTTTCCTATCGATTATTTTGGGGAGTGCGATTTTTCCTTTTATGTCCATGTATTATGTGCAGTATTTTGGGGCCTTTATCACGGGTTTGTTAGTGATCATCACGCAAATCGTTAGTTTTATTGGGATTTTATATGGTGGTCATTTATCGGATTCTTTGGGTCGGAAAAAGGTGACAGATATTGGCAATTTTGGTGTTTTTCTAGGCTATATTTTGACCACGTTGGCCAATATTCCAGGCCACATTCAGCCTTTCTTAACTTTTGTAGGTATTTTTATGGTTGAGGTGGCTTCTAACTTTGCGCATCCAGCTTATGAAGCCATGTTGATTGACCTCACGACAGAGGAAAATCGTCGGTTTGTGTACACCATTAACTATTGGTTAATAAATGTCGCTGTTATGATGGGGGCAGGTATTGCAGGTGCTTTCTACGATCACCACTTCTTTGAACTGCTATTAGTGATGACGACTATTGCAGGTTTTTCCTATGTGATCATGTTTTGGAAATTTCAAGAAACGAGACCAGATGGCTTCGTTTTTGAACACGGTAAAGGTCTCACAGCGACTTTCCGAAACTACGGTGAGGTCGTGAAAGATACTGTTTTTATGGTGTATACGATGGGAACTATTCTTTTTGCGGCGGTTTGGGGTCAAGTTGATAACTATATTCCCATTCATTACAAGACGATCTATCAAGAGACAACTTTATTGGGTATGCCTATCAGTGGACCAAAGTTGCTTAGCTTAGCTGTTTTGATTAATACAGTCATGATCGTCCTTCTGATGACGGCTGTCAATCGCCTTACCCAGCAAATGAAGTTGTTACCTCAGCTGATTACGGGGGCAATAGTTTTTGCAATAGGTATTTTTGGCGCCTTAACCTTTAAAACACTGCTTCCCATTCTCTTTGCGGCAGTTGTCTATACGATTGGTGAAATGATCTATATACCAGCTAATCAAGTGCTTCGTGTCAAGATGATGGATGACAACAAGATTGGTTCTTATTCAGGCTTTTTAGCGATTTCCCAACCATTAGGAATTATTATTGCTGGAGCGATGGTCTCTCTCAGTGAGTTTACAGGTGCTATCGGTGTTCAACTAACTTTTGTTGCTGTAGCTTCATTGGGACTTTATCTTATGGTGCATTCGGCCAAGTTGCACCATCTTTCTTAAGGAGAATTCATGTACGATTATATCAAAGGCAGATTAACAAAAATCACTGCTAAGTTTATTGTAGTAGAGGCGGGCGGATTGGGCTACATTATCTATGTTGCTAATCCTTATTCCTTTTCAGACAGCGTCAATCAAGACGTGCAGATTTACGTGCACCATGTGGTTAGAGAAGATGCCCATCTTCTTTTTGGTTTTCATACGGATGATGAAAAAGATGTTTTTCTCAAGTTGATTTCAGTCTCAGGGATTGGTCCGATGACGGCACTTGCTATTGTGGCTGTGGATGATAATGAAGGTTTGGTCAATGCTATTGATACAAGCGATATCAAATACTTGATGAAATTCCCTAAAATTGGCAAGAAAACGGCCCAACAAATGATCCTTGATTTAGCCGGAAAATTTGTTGAGACACCTGTGGAAAATGACAAAGCATCAAAAGCAAAAAGCGTTGCAACAAATGAGCCGTTGGATGAAGCTATGGAAGCTCTGCTAGCTCTAGGCTACAAAGCTAGCGAACTCAAGAAAATCAAGGCCTTCTTTGAGGGGACAAATGAGACAGCAGAGCAGTATATCAAGTCAGCTCTGAAAATGCTGATGAAATAGCATCCTAGACAAAAGCTAATAGCTACAGACGATGCTCGAAGGCTTGTGGTAAGTGCTTTGTTTATGAGCATTAATCGGTTATAGAAGATGGAGGTTTCACATGAAACGTTGTTCCTGGGTTAAGGAAACTAATCCGCTTTATATTGCTTATCATGATGAAGAGTGGGGGAAACCGCTTCATGAGGAAAAGGCCCTATTTGAACTGCTTTGCATGGAAACCTATCAAGCAGGCTTGTCATGGGAGACTGTTCTGAATAAACGGCAAGCTTTTCGTGAGTGTTTTTATTATTATGACATTCATCAGGTAGCCAATATGACAGATGCTGAGCTAGACGCCCTTTTAGAAAATTCGGCTATTATTCGACACCGCCTCAAACTTTATGCAACAAGGGCCAACGCACAGGCCTTCTTAGACATACAAAAGATTCACGGGTCATTTGATAGTTATATCTGGTCTTTTGTCAATGGAACGCCAGGGGTTCATGATGTGACAGACTACCATCAAGTTCCCGCCAAAACAGAGTTATCCCAAACAATATCCAAGGCACTTAAAAAAGCTGGCTTCAAGTTTGTTGGACCTGTTGCTGTCCAATCTTTTTTACAAGCAGCGGGCTTGGTTAACGACCATGAGAATGATTGTAACTTTAAATAATTCAGAGTTGACAAAAACTTGACAAAGCTGTCAACTAACCAAAAAAGGAAGCGGAAAAAGTATCGATACTCTATTGAATTCGTTCTTAATATCCCTACACAGCTGAGTAAAACTGTAAAAAACGGTGATATCAGCAAATAAGGAACCACTTGCCCATTAGATCTTATTAAACTTTTCTTAAGAAAAAGGCTGGGATTTTCCCAGTCTTTTTGAAATTATTGAATTTATTCAGCAGCTAGAGCTTCGATTGGATTGAGTCGGGCA
This sequence comes from Streptococcus hyovaginalis DSM 12219, assembly GCF_000420785.1. Lineage (GTDB taxonomy): Bacteria > Bacillota > Bacilli > Lactobacillales > Streptococcaceae > Streptococcus > Streptococcus hyovaginalis. Next base: position 92,921 of record NZ_ATVP01000007.1, read on the forward strand.
GCCTTGCTGGCAGGTGCAATGCTAGCAATTAGTGCAATTAAGATACCGATAATAACGGTAACGATGACAGCTGTTGGAGAGATTTGAATGATTTCTGATTTAATTGTCCCGTAAACCAGCTTGTTAACGGCTATTTGTGCCAAAAAGGCTGTGATAATAGCTAGAATGTTTGCGGAAATCCCAAGTAGTAAACTTTCGTTGATAAAGAGACGGCGAATATCTTTGCGACGAGCTCCCATAGCACGTAAAATACCAATTTCTTTTGTTCGTTCAGAAACACTCATATAAGTGGTTGCGATGATCATCAGGATGCTCACTAAGAGTGAGATGCCTGCAATAAGGGCTAAGACAACACTAACAATGTAGGTGACTTGTACGATACTATCTAAAATATCACCGATACTGGCGACGCGGAAACGATTCTGTCCATTATTTTTGAGATTTCGAACAGCTTTTTGAGCCGCTTTGGTGTTGTTGAGGTCATCAACAGAAGCTGTTACAAAATTAGGTTCAAGATCGATATTGGCTTTGTTTGCCGCACCTTGTAAATCACCATAATTAACCATGTTATAGCTAGTGCTGGTTCCTGAAACAGTCAAGTCCTGTGTTAGCATACCTTTATCACCTAAGGGGAGGGTTAAGGTAACGGTTTTTCCAACAATTTTTTGAAACGATTTGCCGACAAGGCGTTTCGCTTGCGTTTCGGATAAGACGATTTCACCTGTTTTGGGATACTGTTTATTGGAAATACTATCTGCTAATAAGGTAGCATTTTTAGTAATCAGGTTGTTTGGTCCCTCTTGCTCGGTTTGACTCGACTGGGTTTTAGCATTAGCTTCCTGTCCTTTAAGCGTTACTTGGAAAGCAGGTGACATATAGCCTTTTTCGACTTTAGTGACATGCTTAACTTTGGCAACATCAGTCGCATCTTGCTCACTCATGCTAGATTGATCGGGTTTGAAAACTTGGAAAGCCTTAGGATTGGCGATGCCATCAATAAAACTATTCATGTAATTGGTGGCGCCATTTCCGAGACCAAGGAAAAACATGACTGAGAATAGCCCGATAGCTGTCCCAATGGTTATCATGAGATTTTGTTTCCAAGCATTTCGAAAGTGGGCAAAGGCCATTTTCCAAATATCTCGTGTTTTGAGTGGACGAGCTGCAAATTCTTTTTGAGGAGCCGACTGACTAAAGGGTTCTCGAAGGCGTTCATCACCGATGACGCGACCATCAGCCAGACGGACAATGCGAGAGCCAGTATCAGCTACCTCTTGGGAGTGGGTAACGACAATCACTGTTTTGCCGCTTTTGGCAATCCCTTGTAAGAGTTTGAGGACTTCCTTGGTGTTTTGGCTATCTAAAGCTCCAGTAGGCTCATCAGCGATAATAATGTCAGGATCACTGGCTAGAGCGCGTGCGATAGCTACCCGTTGCTTTTGGCCACCAGATAGTTGGGCTGGTTTTTTTCTACGGTGTTCATAAAGCCCGACTTGCTTGAGAAGTTCTTCGGCTCTTTTGACCTGTTCTTTGTGACTTAGCTTAGTCATCTGTAGGCTGGTCATGACATTTCCTAAGACGCTAAGGTAATTAATTAGGTTAAAGGATTGAAAGATAAAGCCAATGGTATCACGTCGGTATTGATCCATGGACTTTTCTTTCTTATCTTTTTGACGCTGGCCATTGATAATAACGTCACCATCGTATGATCTGTCCAAACCACCGATGATGTTCATAAGGGTTGATTTTCCGCCGCCAGATTCTCCAAGAATGGAAATAAAATCCCCTTGGTCAAAAGTGAGGTCAATCCCTTTTAAAACAGGGAATTCTTCTTTACCTAGGTAGTAGGATTTATGAATATGTTGTAAGCTTAAGGTTGACATACTTTCTCCTGATCATCTTTTAATGCAAAAGCGTAAGGTATTTAAACTGCTTACTAGTGTAACGCAATTTTCAGAAAAAATCAGTTATTTTACATAAACTAAAAGTTTGTCAAATTGTGATAAAATAAAAACAAGTTTTCGAATAATGAAGTAGGTGGATATATGAAAGCAGAGCTTATCGCCGTTGGCACAGAGATCTTAACTGGTCAAATCGTGAATACCAATGCGCAATACCTGTCCGAAAAAATGGCAGAAATCGGTGTGGATGTCTATTTTCAAACGGCCGTTGGAGATAATGAGGATCGCTTGAAGACTGTTATTGATCAGGCTTCTAAACGCAGTGATTTGGTGATCTTATGCGGGGGGCTAGGGCCGACCGAAGATGACTTAACCAAACAAACCCTTGCAACCTATCTTGGTCGTGACTTAGTATTTGATACGGGTGCAGAAGAAAAGCTATCTGCATTCTTTGAGACACGTCCTCAATATGCTAGAACGCCAAATAATGAACGCCAGGCGCAGATCATTGAAGGGTCAATTCCCATTCCTAATATCACCGGTTTAGCCGTAGGTGGTTTGGTCAGTGTTGATGGTGTGACTTACGTGGTTTTACCAGGACCTCCTAGTGAACTCAAGCCGATGGTTCGAGAAAGTCTTGTTCCCTTACTATCAAAGAGTGGTGAGCGATTGTATTCGCGCGTGTTACGCTTCTTTGGTATTGGTGAAAGTCAGTTGGTGACCGTTTTAGCTGACCTGATTGCACAACAGACAGATCCGACGCTGGCACCTTATGCTAAAACAGGTGAAGTGACTTTGCGTTTGTCGACTAAAGCTCCGAATCAGGCGGTTGCGGATGCGAAACTAGATGCTCTCGAGCAGCAGATTTTAAGAACTGACGGCCTAGATGGTGTGCCATTACAAACCTCTTTATATGGCTATGGTGAGGACAATTCCTTGTCACAAGTGACGGTTGAGTTGCTAAAAGACAAGCATCAGTCACTTACAGCGGCTGAAAGTTTAACAGCTGGCCTTTTTCAATCAAGGATTGCTGATGTGGCTGGTGCATCTCAGGTTTTTCAAGGTGGGTTTGTGACCTATAGTTTAGAACAAAAAGCAGCAATGTTAGGCATTTCAGAGGAAGATTTACACACTCATGGTGTTGTGAGTGATTTTACTGCAAGAGCTATGGCAGAAGCGGCGCGTGAAAAAGTTGGTTCAGACTTGGCAGTCTCTTTAACAGGTGTTGCAGGTCCAGATGATCTGGAGGGTCAGCCAGTCGGTACGGTCTTTATTGCCTTAGCTAGCTCCAAAGGCACTGAGGTGAGAAAGGTGCATATCGGTGGCCGCAGTCGATCGGATATTCGTCAAATTGCAGTCTTACATGCCTTGAATTTGGTTAGACAAACACTGTTGACATGATTATCTCCACTTAATTTGTTATAATAGAAAGGCTGAGTATTACCATGGGAGGGCTGCGTGTAGTTGCCATTCCCGATACAAGATGAGGAGACTATTTTGGCTAAAAAACAAAAAAAATTAGATGATATTTCTAAAAAATTTGGCGAAGAACGCCAGAAAGCACTTGATGATGCCTTAAAAATCATCGAAAAGGATTTCGGTAAAGGTGCCATCATGAAGCTTGGTGAACGTGCGGAACAAAAGGTTCAGGTGATGAGTTCAGGATCGTTGGCACTTGATATTGCGCTTGGTGCAGGTGGTTACCCTAAAGGTCGTATCATTGAAATTTATGGCCCAGAGAGTTCTGGTAAGACAACGGTTGCCCTTCATGCGGTTGCTCAAGCTCAAAAAGAAGGTGGTATTGCGGCCTTTATCGATGCCGAGCATGCTTTGGATCCAGCCTATGCTCAAGCGCTTGGAGTCAATATTGATGAGTTGCTCTTATCACAACCTGACTCTGGAGAGCAAGGACTTGAAATCGCTGGTAAATTGATTGATTCAGGTGCGGTTGATTTGGTCGTTGTCGACTCTGTTGCGGCTCTTGTGCCACGAGCTGAGATCGATGGAGATATCGGCGATAGCCACGTTGGTTTGCAGGCGCGTATGATGAGCCAAGCGATGCGTAAACTATCAGCTTCTATCAATAAGACTAAAACCATTGCTATCTTTATCAACCAGTTGCGTGAAAAAGTTGGGGTCATGTTTGGTAATCCAGAAACAACTCCAGGTGGACGTGCTTTGAAGTTTTATTCATCAGTGCGTTTAGACGTTCGTGGTAATACGCAAATTAAAGGGTCTGGTGATAAAAAAGACCAGAATGTTGGTAAAGAAACTAAAATCAAGGTTGTTAAAAACAAAGTTGCACCACCTTTTAAAGAAGCATTTGTGGAAATCATGTACGGTGAGGGAATCTCTCGTACAGGGGAATTGGTTAAAATTGCCAGTGATTTAGGGATCATCCAAAAAGCAGGGGCTTGGTTCTCTTACAATGGTGAAAAGATTGGTCAAGGTTCTGAAAACGCTAAAAAATATTTGGCTGAAAATCCAGAAGTCTTTGATGAAATTGACCAAAAAGTTCGTGTCCATTTCGGTTTGATCGAAGCGCCAGAAGAAGCAGACAAAGCTGATGCTGCTAAAGACCAGGAGCAAGCAAGCGAAAACTCTCAAGCAGATGAGTTGGTTTTAGATTTAGATACTGAAATCGAAATTGAGGAGTGATAAGGTCCGGGTGACCTTATCAGCCCCGTTCAACCTAGCTATTTCTTGCTTGTAGAAACTGTAAAAGAATTCAGGGATTTCTTGAATTCTTTTTTCATAGGTTAAGAAAAGTTTAAGTTTTTATCTATTTTTACAGTAATTTCTTGACAAAATCAAAAATAGGTCCAGAGACCTATATCTTTGTAAGATGTGAGATGCTATAATAAACCTATCATGGGATAGAAAGTGAGAATGTACATGATTAAAATTTATACCATCTCAAGTTGCACGAGCTGTAAGAAAGCAAAAACCTGGCTCAATGCGCATAAGCTCCCTTATAAAGAACAGAACTTAGGAAAAGAAACACTTACTAAAGAAGAGATCTTGGCTATTTTGGCTAAAACAGAAAATGGCATTGAGAGTATTGTCTCTTCGAAAAACCGCTATGCTAAAGCGTTGAACTTTGATATCGAGGACCTTCCTCTCAGTCAAGTGATTGATTTGATTCAGGAAAATCCACGTATTTTGAAGAGCCCTATTTTGATTGATGATAAGCGTCTTCAGGTTGGTTATAAGGAAGATGATATTCGCGCCTTCTTACCGCGAAATATCCGCAATGTTGAGAACGAACAGGCACGATTACGCGCAGCTTTATAAGAAAAATAACAGGAAAAAACGTCTGGTCAATGTGGCTAGACGTTCTTTTATTTTAGTGGCTTTTAGCTCTTAAGAAGTCAGAGATATGAGAAACACCAAAGGAAAGTGCTTTTTCATTTGGGCTCATTTTAGCATGATGTAGTGGGTAGGGGGTATCAATACCGAGCCAAAACATAACTCCTGGAATTTTATTTAAGAGATAACCAAAATCTTCTCCAGTCATGGCTGGTAGACAATCGATGAGGTTAATCTCCGGAGCATTTTGGAAGAAGGTCATGAGTTCCTGAGCAAGAGTAGGATCGTTTTCTACAGGGAGATAACCGCTAGGTTGTAGTTTGATATCAACTGCCATGCCAAAGCTTGCCGCTACTCCTTCAGCAATTGCTCGAACCCGATTTTGGATATGAAGGTTCATGTCTTGACTCAGTGCCCGGATAGTTCCGTGGAGTTTAGCCGTTTCTGAAATGACGTTATTGGTAGTCCCCGCATGCATGGAACCAATAGTGACAACCCCACCTTCAATCGGATCGACATTACGGCTGACAACTGTTTGAACCTGTGTGATAAAGTAAGCTGCCGCTACGAGAGCATCATTGGATTGGTGTGGAAAGGCTGCATGTCCACCTTTGCCCTTGAAAGTGATCTCTATTGTACAAGTTCCTGCAAATAGCGTTCCAGTGTTTGTTGCAATATCGCCAACGTTTAGATCAGGCCGAACATGAAGCCCGTAGAATTCATCTGGTTTCCAGTCGCCAAAGGCGCCGTCTTCATACATAAGCATACCGCCGGCAAGATTTTCCTCTGCGGGTTGGAAGAGAAAGAGCAAGTTTTCTTTGGGTTGTATCTGTGTCAGTTGTTCAAGCAATCCTAGAGCAATAGTCATGTGCATGTCGTGACCACAAGCATGCATACGACCATCATGCTGACTAGCGAAATCTAAACCTGTTTCCTCAGTAATTGGTAGACCATCGATATCTGTGCGCCAGCCAATGGTTTTTGTCGCGGCATAACCCTCAATAAAGACGAGTATGCCTGTTTGCCATGTTTTTTGCTTGATAAAGGGTTTGTCTTTGGTTAATTCGTCAATTCTTGCGAGGAGATAGGCTTGGGTTTTGAATTCTTCTAAGCCGATTTCAGGGATTTGATGAAGGTCTCGTCTAATTTGGATTAAATCTAAAGCCATAATAATACTTCCTAGTGGTGATAAAAGCTGAGCATTGCTCAGCTTTCTTAGTTTTTAGAGGTTACGAAGAGCATCTTCCAGTGCAGTTTTTTGTTGGGTTTTTTCATCAATTTCTTTAATAACTCGTGCAGGAACTCCCGCTACAACCACGTTTTCTGGAACATCTTGAGTGACGATTGCGCCTGCAGCAACCACAGCACCATTACCGATTTGAACACCTTCGATAACGACAGCATTAGCTCCGACAAGAACATTGTCACCGACGCGAACAGGCTCTGCCGAAGCAGGCTCGATGACACCGGCAAGAACGGCACCTGCACCGATGTGGCTATTTTTTCCAACCGTTGCGCGGCCACCTAGGATAGCTCCCATATCAATCATAGTACCTGAACCAATCTCAGCTCCAATATTGATGACAGCTCCCATCATAACGACGGCATTGTCTTTGATGGTTACTTGATCACGGATGATAGCTCCTGGCTCAATACGCGCATTGAGATGACGCTTGTCTAGAAGGGGAACGGCGGAATTGCGGCCATCTTGTTCGACGACATAGTCGACATTTTCAGTTAGGTTAGTCAGTAGTGGCTCAATATCTTTCCAATCACCAAAAAGCACATTGCCTAACTTGGTCACTGATGCTGGGACCTCAGTTGCTAAATTTCCTTCAAAAGTCACCTTAACATTGGTTTTCTTTTCAGCGTTTCCGATAAAAGCAATAATTTCTTGTGCCGACATTTTTTGTGCAGTCATGAGTATCTCCTTGAACGTTAATGCTCTTATTATATCAAATAGTCAGAAAATTTGAAAACAAATGAGTAAAAAAGACCTCGCTAGGAGGTCGGAAGGTTATTTATTTAAATTGACGAGACCTGTTTCTGTTCCCCAGAAGCCAGTTTGAACTTGTAATTGGAGAGCAGGGTCGCTAACAACCTCAGGAGTAATATCGAAAACAACATTGCTTGTTAAAGAATTTCCTGGATTTATTTCCTCTAGAAAGAAACTATTGTCATCATTTGCGTATATCGCAGCGGTTGAGTCGCTTTTATACTCAGTTTTTCCTTTGTATAGCTTGAAGAAATCATCGCTGACGCTAAGAGCCTCATCACCGTTATTTTTGATTGTTATATTGACTAAGAGAAAGACACCGCTAGCTGTCTCATTAAGGAATTCATCACCAACAGTATTAGTTTGAGACAGGGAATTTACGGTGTATTCAACATCTCCTACTTTAAATGTTTGTCCCACAGAATAAGTTTTTTTCTTCTTACTTTTCTTCTTTTTCGTTTTGGCTTCAACTGTTTTAGGTTGAAAGGGTGTTATAAATGTTTCACTAAAGCTTGCAAAACCAAGTAGACTAATTGCAACTATTGAGATGAAAACTTTTCTTGATTTCATAATTAATCTCCTTTATAGATTAAAATATTTTCACAAAAATTATATCAATGTCTAGATGTCTAGTCAAGCCTGTCACAAGTGGTTTTACAGCGTTTTCAAAAAAATATCCTAAGGGTCTCAAAAAGCCCCTTTCGGGGCTTTTTATGCATAGACTTACAGTTGATTAATCTGCTTTTCTCCGTGAATAGCCTTCCAATCCAATTGAAAATCATCGATTGCTTTTAATATGGTATTTGAAGAAAGCAGTTGTTCGACTAATTCAGGTGAAAAGGTGATTGCTTGAGCTCCAGAATCAAAGGTAGCATTGATTTGCTCAATAGTTTTGTAACTAGCTCCTAAAATTTTACTGTTACTGTTGGTGCGCTCTATTTCTTGACGAAGAGATAGAACGACGTTTTTTGAATTAGTTCCTAAGATTTCCATACGGTTGTAATAAGGTGCTAAATAGTCAACTCCTGAGGCAATAGCAAGAAAACCTTGTAATTTTGTGTAAATAGCAGTTGCTGTAACATTGATTTTTTGTTTTTTAAGTTCTTTAATTGCTTTTAGTCCTTCAATAGTGACGGGAACTTTGATGTATACTGATGAGTCTATGGCATCTAAAATAGCATGAGCTTCTTTGAGCATTTCTTCAGAAGTCGTAGCAGTTACCTGAACATGGAGAGTTTGTTCGATGCCGATTATATCTCTGATTTTTCTAAGGTGAGCAAAGAAGTCAATCGATCCTTCTTTTTTTAAGATTGATGGATTGGTTGTTACGCCACTAAGGGGTAATACATTTTACAAGGTTTTAATTTTAGAAATATTTGCAGTATCTATTAGTAATTCCATAGGTTCGATGACCTCTTAATCTATAATTTTAACAAGTGTACCGGTGTTTAAGTCAGGAAGCTCTTCTGCTGAAACATGTAGAGTGCCCGGCAAAGAACCCTCTTTAGATCCGTCAAAAGCAATGGTAATATGGCCTAAATTATTAAGGTTTTTTTCAACAATTTCTCCGACTGCTGTGATTGGAAAAGATTTGTCATTAATTAAGACTGTTCCCCCTGGTCGTATTGAACCAGATAAGTTTTTGTTATCAATTGTAAAACAGTATTCTGCTAAGTCAGCTGGAGCACCTTCTCCGAAGAGGATAATCATGTTAGCACCTTCAAGCATACCTTTGGCTTCGGGCCCAACAGCTGTCACAGTGGTTTCAAAAATAGTTGGCATAATACATTTCTTTCTAATTATTTTAATTAAGTTTATTGGTAGAGTCCGATGCTCGCAATCCATGCAACAAGTACACGAGGGACACCGTTCAAGAATCGAGAGTAAAGAACAGAAGGGACACCAACTTCAACAGTTTCTGACTCAGCTTCAGACAAACCAAGGGCAACCGGGATAAAGTCGCATCCATTTTGTGTATTGATAGCAAAGAGAGCTGGAAGAGCCATCTGTGGAGGGATATTTCCTTTTCCAATTTCCACGCCAATCAGTGTTCCAATGATTTGGGAAATAACAGCCCCAGGACCTAAGAGTGGTGATAAGAAAGGTAATGAGCAGATGAAGCCAATGATGACTAGTCCCCATACATTACCAGCTAGTGGAACCATTAATTTTGCTATCCAATTACCAACACCAGAGCCATTAATTATCCCAATGAGAAGTGAAACAAAGGCCATAAAAGGAAGGATAGTGTTAAGCATGGTCTGAATGGCGTCACGTGCTGCTTGATTAAAGATAGCAACAATTTTTCCTGCACCCATACCAATACGTGCAACAAAGCTTTGTTCAGCACGTTGTTCGGTGATTTTCTTAGAGGTATCATAAGTATTGGTTTTGGTTGGATTAGTTGCTATTGTTGTCGCGTTTTCAGAAGTAGATGAAATTTGCTCCAATCCAACAGCAGAAACATAAATGCCCTCAGTAATATACTGTGCTAAGGGACCAGATTTACCTGTTGCAATGACGTTGATTGTAGGGATACCTTTTTTAGGATAGATGCCACAACGTAGTGTACCGCCACAATCTATAATAGCCAAAGCAATTTCATTATCTGGGATAGAGGTTTTAAATCCATTGACGGGTTCCATACCGGTTAAATCAGCAATTTTATCGACAATTGCTGGCTTTTCGCCACCACCAACAATATAAATGAACTTGTGCTTCTCTTCTGTTGGTGTAATAACTAATGGTCCTCCAAAACCACCACTACCTTTAAGAACTTTAATGCTATTATATGTCATAACTTTTCTCCTATTCTATTCTTAATTCAATGTTTTGCTTAATGTTACACCTTGTTGTTTACATACCCAAGCAGTTGTAAAGTCTGTAACCCAACCAGAAAAGAAATTCATTAGAATCCCAACAAGCATATAACGAATAGCTAAATCCATTGTGTTTAACCCAAGTGTCTCAATACCGGAAGCGATTCCTAACCAAACAAATAACTCACCTGGATTAATATGTGGAAATACACCATTAGATGTATGACAGAACTGCATTTGAGAAGCGACATAGCCTGGTTTGTAGAACTCTGGCATAAATCGTCCCATTGAAATAGCCATTGGATTACCAAGCATAAAAGCAGAAATAAATGGTAATATCATGTAGCGACTAATAGGGTTTTTAGCTGAAATTTGTGCTAATTTATTAACTTTATCTTCTCCAAGTAAAGCAATAAATGCATTCATAGCGACTAAGAGCATAAGGACAACAGGAACAATTCCAGTCATCCAACTGATAAAGGTCTCTCCACCAAGCTGAAAGAGCTTCATAAATCCTTCTGCAAAACGGATAATATAATCCATATTCTCCTCCTTTTTGAGTATGACTCTAATAATCTATTGTTTTGTTACTTGAGACTTTAAATGTGTTACTAGTAGTTTAATATTGTTTTTGGTATCGGCTATTAAATTTTGTTGTCTCCTCTCTGTATAAGTTCCAGCATCGATTGTTAGAAATACATTTCTAGCGTCTTCGATGGCAATTTGTGTTAATTTATTTTCTTGACGAACCGTTGGATGATAGTGATCAAGATAATGTAAATCTTGGTTTACGTACTGAGGAAGCTCTTTGAAGTGTGCTCCCACTGTAACTCCTTGCATTTTTCTAGCATCTAAAATGATTCCGCTGCTATCTATAGCAAACATAACAATCGTTCCAGATTTAATTTTTCCTGATCGACGACCAATTGCTACGCGCCCTTTTTGGCGTAATTCATGATAAACTTCATTAAAGTGTTTAAGCTGTCTCATGCCAAGTATGATTTGAAAGACGTAGGCAAGAGCAATAATGATTGTTAGTACAATAATAGGGCTCATTCTAATACTCCTTTATCTTGAATCAAAGAGTGAAATGCTTCAATGGTTTTGATAGATTTGAGTTCCTTTTTTAAGTCCGAGTTATTTGCTATTCGAAAGATATCATCATAAAGGCTTAGCAATTCTGATTCTATTTGGGAGTTTACCTTGTCAGGAATAGCTAGCATAAAAATGAAATCTACTTTTCCTAATTCAGATTCATAGGGTTCTTCTAGTATTCCTACGAGAAATATCACTTTAGAGTTAGGATGAGTAGTGTGAGGAAAAGCAATGTTGTTACCAAATATAGTTGATTGTTTTTCCTCTCTCTTTAAAATACGTTGATAGAATGCTATATCAACGTCCTCTTCTTGATATAGAAAGTTAGACATCTCGCTTAAATAATCGAAGTAATGATTTTGAATTGTTAAATACATCAACTTTGATTCAATCCATTGAAATTTATTTTGTTTCCATTCATTAGCTTCCTCCCACTGATTTCTCAACCAATGATCATCAAATAAGTTTGTAATTTGAATGACTGGGGTAGATAAATGTTGGAGTTTGAGGGGAATTGTTGTGAAGATTGCGGAATATCTCTCAGCTTTGTTGGGATTAAAGGTTTCTTCTGAATATTGGTCAATGACAATCTCGTTCCCTAATACTCTCCGGAGTTGCCTATTAATCATTGTGGCTGTGCCACGTCCAGTTGTACAAACTACTGCAATCTTTCGTTGCTCATATGAGAGAGAATTATCAATCTCTCGTAATCCCATTTCAAAGTATAGTGCTAGATAGCTAATTTCAGAGCTTTCGATAGGATAATTAAAAAGATTTTCTAAAATGGTGGAAGCCTTGCTAGCCAGTTGATAGGCAAGAGGATATTTCTTTTTGATTTCACCATAAAATAAATCTGAAGCTTGAGAATGAAACATTAAGCGATTGATTAAAAATTTGAGGTGAGTGTGTATGTCTATAAAAAGCTTATCAATGTTAATTCTTAAATCAAAAGATTCTTTTATTTGGCAGATCATTTGATCGAATATGTTTAGTACAATATCATTTGAGGATTTCTGATAGTCTAGACTATCAATGTATTGTATATTCAATGGAAATGAAAGAAAATCTTGCTCATATTGACTAAGTGAAATATGATATGTTAGTTCAATATGAGACACAATTTCTTCTACAATGTCACTATACTTTAATCCATTGCAGAAGTAGGGAATAGGTTGGTCTAGAGTCTGATGTTCCTTTAAACGTAAAATACTGATGTCAATTACTTTTGAGAGTAGTTCTTGGATGTGTAGTGGAAGGTTATACTTTTGATATATCAGTTTTAGAAATTCTCTAGACTCAATTGTAAGATTTGTGATATCAAAATAAGAATATACATTATGACAATAGAGGAGTCGGAGTTCCAATTCTTCACCTTCAGCAGTAATTCCAATATTAGGCCTTCCGGAGATTTTTATCTGATAATCTTTCGCCAAATCTTTGACTTTTTTTAAATCTTTATTAATGGTTGTTCGGCTGACACCGACTTTTTCTGCTAGATCATCAATTAGAATGGGGACTGAGCTTTGAATTAGCTGTTTGATAATGAAAGATGCTCGTTTACTAGAAGAATTAAAATCGCTTTTTTTGCGAAGACTCCCAGTTAGAATATCTTCAAAACGTTGATAGTCAAGAACTTGCAAATAAAGGTAGTTATTATCAATTTTTATTAATGCATCATTATTTAATACGTCATTTAACTGGTCGATGGTATTTAGTAGTGTTTTATGACTAATTCCTAATTCTTTTTGAATCTGACCTATTGGAAGATGCGGTTGACGCACTAGACTATTTAATATTTGATACCAACGATTAATAATTGCCAATTTGCAACCTTTCTAAAAAAATAAATTATCCTCGTGTCTTACCACCTGCTACATTGGTTGTAATACCAGTGATATAGCTAGAACGATCTGAAATATAATAGGCTACGAGGTCGGCAACTTCACTTAATTTCCCACTACGTCCGAGTGGCGTAGTACTTGTAGAAGAATAGCCAGATCGGATTTCTTCTACGGTCTTTCCTCGGGTATAACCAAGAGCTTCTTCGTAAGCGATAGTGCGCAAACCTGTAGCTTCCATTATTCCCGGAGCAATGCCAACAACTCTAACATTATATTTTCCCAATTCTTTAGCCCAAGAACGTGTGTAGCTATAGACTGCTGCCTTTGTAGCAGCGTAGGCACTTTGTCCTTCAGAACCCTCTAGTCCCGCCTCAGATGCCATATTTATAATAACACCATTTTTTTTAGCAACCAGTATACGTCCAACTGCTTGGCTAACAAGGTAAAGTCCTTTTTGATTGATACTTGTTATTTTATCAAAAGTAGTATCATCCAGTTCATATTGACCATGAGGATCCTTGGGGTCTATAAGAAGTCTAGGAATGTTAATTCCAGCATTATTAACAACGGCATCAATGGTACCAAAATGCTTTACGACTTCTTCAACTGCTAATTCAACTTGTTCTCGGGAGGTAACATCAACTTTTTGAAAAAATAGATTAGGATGATCTTCCTGATTATCTGTCACATCAAAGTTGGCGACGTTTACACCTAAATTGAGAAGCTCATCAACAATCGCTTTTCCGATACCAGATGAGGCCCCTGTGACAACAACTGTTTTTCCACTTATATTTAACCAATCTGTCATGATATGGCTCCTTTTCTTTTGATAAATCAATTTTAAAACGTTTTCAAAAGAAAATTAAGACACACTTTTTCCTATTATAAGGAAATATGATTTACTATTTTCTACTATAGAAAATCATTATACAAAAAGAACCTCGTTAGAGGTTCTTAAGTAGACGTTTGACATGGATTAAAGTCGAGCGTTAAGTTCTGCACCTAAGTCTTCAAATCCTGGTTTACCTAGAAGAGCAAACATGTTTTTCTTGTAGGCTTCAACACCTGGTTGATCAAATGGATTAACACCATTGAGATAGCCAGAGATAGCAATAGCTATTTCAAAGAAGTAGATGATATATCCAAGGGTGAACTCATCTTGTTCTGGAAGTGTTACAAACATATTTGGTACACCACCGTCTGTGTGGGCAAGAAGCACACCGTCAGTTGCTTTTTTATTAACAAAGTCAACGTCTTTGCCTTGGAGGTATCCTAAACCATCAAGGTCTTCATTCATTGAAGGAATAAGAATATTTTTGCGTGGTTTGTCAACACGAACAACGGTCTCGAAGATGTTACGATAACCTTCTTGGATGAATTGGCCAAGTGAGTGAAGGTCTGTTGAGAAGTTAGCAGAAGTTGGATAGATGCCTTTTTGGTCTTTACCTTCGGACTCACCAGCCAGCTGTTTCCACCATTCTGAGAAGTACTGCAATGATGGTTCGTAGTTTGCAAGTACCTCAGTTACATAACCTTTACGATATAGAATATTTCGAACAGCCGCATATTGGTAAGCTTGATTTTCTTTCAAATCATCGGTTGAGTATTCTTTACGTGCGGCACTAGCTCCTTCCATTAGAGCGACAATATCTGCGCCAGCAGCTGCAATTGGAAGCAAACCAACAGCCGTCAAAACAGTAAATCGTCCCCCAACACTGTCAGGAACAACAAATGTTTCCCAGTTGTTAGCATCAGCTTCAACTTTTACAGCACCTTTAACTTTATCAGTTGTAGCATAAATGCGTTTATTAGCTTCTTCTTGACCATATTTTGAAATTAAAAGTTCTTTGAAGACGCGGAAGGCGATAGCAGGTTCAGTTGTCGTTCCTGATTTTGAAATGACATTAACAGAAAAATCTTTATCTTGGACATAGTCTACCAAGTCTGCAAGGTAATTTGAAGAAATTGAATTTCCCGCATAAAGAATCTGAGGTGCTTTGCGTTTGTCAGCCGATTGCAAATTAACAAAAGAATTGTTTAGGAAATCGATTGCTGCACGCGCACCAAGATATGAGCCGCCAATACCGATAACCACAAGTACTTCCGAATCAGATTGGATTTTTTTAGCGGCCTCTTGGATACGAGCGAACTCTTCTTTGTCGTAGTTTTCTGGTAGGTCTAACCACCCAGTCATTTCTGCACCAGGGCCTGTACCCTCACGTAATGCTTTATCTGCAGCAGTTACATGCATTTGTAAGTAATCAAGTTCATGCTCAGCCACAAATTGTCCGAGGACTTTAGAATAGTCAAATTGAATGTGTGTCATTGTTATACTCCTGTATCATTTTGGATTCATCTACTATCATACTCTTTTGTGACTTTTTTTTCAATCGATTCAGGTCAATTTAGTAAAAAAATGAAAGCGTTACAAATAATATCAGTAGTTTATTTTTATTTACTGAAAAGTTGCTGAAAATAATCTTTCTGTTTCAGGAAGAAGATTGATCGATGCTCATTTTAGTAGTGTTTTTGGCTAGATATCAAAGTTGCTACAAAAAGACCGTCAGCAAGATCTTGCGAACGGTCCTTTTTTTATAGGAAGCTCAAGATATCCACATCAGGGCGAGGATGGTCATTTTTACGGTAACGGATTGGTAAGATAATGAGAACGATTAGCAAGGCAGCACCGGCAATGAGGGCTAATTGTACCAGTGGATCCTTATCAGAAGTGGTGTCAAAAATGGTATTTTGAACGAGTTGCCAAGAAGATGAGACCGGTAGGTAAGGGCGGATAACTTTAAGTGCTGGAGCCATGAGATATTCTGGAATCATGGTTCCAGAAGTAACCACTTGAGCAAGCGTTAGAGGGAGACTGACTAGGAAGGCAGCGGCTCCCAGCATCATGTAAATAGCTAGAATGAGTTGGAAACTGACAAAGGTATTGAGGCTTAGAATACCGAAGAGCTTGAGAGTTGTTTCGTAGTTGAAGTTGTCAATCCAGGTTAGCATAAGGGCACCTGTTAGACCTGTTGCGACTGAGATGGCTAAATAATCTACTTCCAGGGCCAATAAACCGTGCCATTTCTGTGATACATTGGAGCGGATGGCCTTTTTGAAGACAAAACTATAGAGGATGATCGATGAAATCATGGCAGCGATGTAACTGGCGACCGGAGCAATCATAGGTGTCATGATAAGGTTCATTTTTGATGTTGGTTTAGGGTTGATATCCTTACTGTTTTCACTGACACTATTAAGTTTAACCGCCTTTTTCGCCATTTCGATGAAACGGTTTTGATAGGTTTGAGTCACTTCTTTTTGTGCAGTTTCTAGTTTGCTTGGGTCAGTTCCCACCGCTTTTTTAATGTCTGTTTCGATTTGTGGTTTGGCAAGTTCCATCATTGATTTGACCAAAACAGCTTGCATTTTTTGACTAGATGCTGCTAGATTGACTTTATTAGTTAAACGGTCGGCGACGGTGGTTCCGGTTTGTTTACTGATGGTGTCACCAGCACTGTTATAGAAGTAATTGAGTTTAACGACTTTTCCTTGTGTTAGCTCTTCAGTATAGTTTTCAGGGATATTGATCACTAGGGCTGCCTTGTGTTCACGTAAGAGTGATTTGGCTTCAGATAGGCTAGATGTTTCTTTGCTGGCAAAATCCAAAGACTCTTTTAAAGAGTTCACCATTTCCTGTCCTTTATCCCCATCTTGGTTAACGTAAATAATCTTATTTTTTTCGGGACGATCAGCAGTGTATTTGTAACCGCCGATGTAAATACCGATCATGGCGATTTGGTAAACGACAGAAATGATAAGCGCAACAAGGACTAATTTGTTGAGAATAATCTTTTTATAAGTCATGATAACTCCTTTATGATTTTAAAGATAAGGAGTATTATAAGAGTCCTCTTTGGAACTTTCAATCAGCGATTTTCAAAAAAGCGTTGCATATCAAACGGTCGTTGCTAAATCGTTGATTTATGAGAAAATCTTTGTAAAATAAAGAAGAGGTGATTCGAATGGATAAGCGTGTGATTAAAACTAAAAAAGCGATTAAAGATGCCTTTATTGAGCTAAGGCAGGATCGTCCAATTGAAAAAATATACGTCGAGACACTCTGTCGTAAGGCAATGATTAACAAATCAACCTTTTACCGTTATTATATGGATATTTATGATTTGGTTGATCATTTGCAAGAAGAGGCTCTGGAGCCTATTCGTCGTTATGTGATAGCCAATCCCATTACAGAAGAGGACATGCCAACTTTTGTGGAGGATATGGAGGTTACAATCAGTCAAGTCTATGCTGAAAACAGTGCGCTCTTTAGCAATCAGGATGAGACCTTTGAAAAGACTGTTCAGCTGTATCAAGAAACCATCTCAGAAGAACTGCCTGAGAAGATTCAGTTACGACTGTCTTTTGCGGTTGGTGGCGCTTATGCTATCCTAAAAAATAACCAATACCGTCTCAACGAGCAACAACGTCTCTTTCTATATGAGCAATTTAAACGGATTTTTTTGGATTAGGTTACTTAAAAGGCACAAGCCTATCTGGGACTTGTGCCTTTTGTTTAATCATGATAATCAGCAACAAGAATATCGGCTGCGATGGTGATTTGGTCTATGCTTTTCCAGTCAATCTTTTCGAGGTCCACATGGAAAAAAAGCGGCGTCATTTGTGCAAAGGATTTAAGAACATCAATGGTTGCTGGGAAGGTTTGGCTGATGTGGTTGCTGCGATAGTGCGGAAAGGCTTGGGCAAAATGGGAGATAATCTTGACGTTCGAATAGTTTTTCGTCTGTAGTTGTTCGAGAGCAGCCTGTCTTAATTCTGTGACGTGCTGGCTAGCTGTGACGACTTTGATGATCTTTCCTCCGGGCTTTAGAACCCGTTTGAATTCTTGGTAATTAGCGGGTGAAAAGATATCCAAGATGAGGTCAACGCTCTGATCGGCTAAGGGAAGTTTGGCTAAATCGCCAACAAACCAGGCCACATCCTTGTCTTTATCTTTCTTAGCGGCTAAGGTAATAGAGTCTTTGGAGAGGTCAAAGGCTAGAACAGTGTTTTTGACCATTTGGGCAAGCTGACGAGCATAGTAGCCTTCGCCACAAGCCACATCAAGGATCACTTGGTTTTTCGTCTCACTAAGCCCTAGCTGGGCAACGGCTTCCAAAATATGGTCATAAAAACCGGATTCTAATATCTGATGCCGCTCTTCAAATGACCTTTTATCATAGTGTTTATCTTTTTTGGCATTGCGTAGGAGGTTGATGTACCCTTGTTTACCCATATCAAAAGAGTGTCCTTGAGGACAGACAAACCGTTTTTCTTGGGCAGAAAAGGTTTCTTGGCAAATGGGACAAATGAAAAGTGTCGCTGTGGCATGGAGTTTTTCTGACATGACATTCCTTTCCAACTTTAGCATTAGAGGTTGCTCTGCATGTGTTGAATAGCGCGTTCGGCTATTTTTTGGATTTTAATAGTAGAGTTATTTTGGTAAATGGTTCCGTTAATGAGAGCACCGTGGGCGTAAAGGTTGGGGATGGTTCCGTATCTTGGGGAGATAACTTGAGCGGTTTCAGCTAGGACGCTAATGCCTCCTTGGTCATCAATTTGGAGGAACCTTTGATCGAGAAGGGATTGTAGAAGAGGGCTGGCCTTGGTAATATTTTGTGGGGTTAGTTGATAGCCTGTAGCGTTAATGACGCGGCTGACCTGCAAGCTTACACCATCTTGGGTAGTTATGTCAAATCCTTTAGCGTTAGCAGTGATGCCAGTGACATTGGGGATAAGGGATAAGCGTTTTTGGGTGGCGGCTTCTAAGATAGGTTGCGCCGAAATAGCTGGCATAGGATTGCGCAAATTAACAATGAATTTGCCGTAGGTATCAGTGTAATATTGGCGATCTGACTGGGTCAGACGTGGCCACAAATCTGTAAACCAATCCGCTACTCGAGAGGCAAGGTGCTGTAACTTGAAAAAGTGTTGAGGATAGTCAAGTGCTAGTGACAGCCCCTCAATGCCTGGAATGATAAGATGGTCAGTCAGTGTTTCCCAATTTTCTAGACCAAGCGCTGTCAATTCCTGCTTAAAGAGTGTTTCAAATGCTTTGAATGGTACCGTTTGGTGGGGATAAGCCAAGAGTTTTTCCAAATTGTCTTGGGTTAAATATTGCCAATCTATAGGGCTTCCATCGAGGATGCGGATGGTCGGAAAGTAGTTAGACCGTGAAAAAGCAACTAATTTAGCAGAAGTATTGCTGCTGAACCACTTGATGACATCAACGGCAGCTAAACCTGTTCCAATAATAGCAACGGTTTCTTGGTTCCAATCGTCTCCTTCGAACTGTGTGATCGGGTAAGGGTCAGCGACGTAATGTGCTTGTCCTTCTAGTTGGTAGGGATCGATTTCTGGTAATTGTCCACAGGCAAGATGGATCTTATCAAATTGGACCTCATAGGGATCACCATTGACTTTCACCTGCCATTGGCTTGTGTTTGCGAGATAGTGGAGGTCTTCAACATGGTGCTTGACCACCGTGACAGCTAGTTGTTTTAGAAGATCATCCATTCTTTCGATCATATATTGTCCGTAAAGGGCGCGTGAGACGTAGGCTGAGTCTGTTTCATAACCGTTTTCCTCTAACCATTCTTTGAAGTCGCCCATATGCTGATAGTCGAAAGAAATGTCGTCAATTGGCGAGTTGATCAAGGCAGAGGCATCATCGTCTTGAAAGGGGACACCACGACCGAAGTGTTCAGTATCATCAAAGCAAGTGATATCAAGATTGGTGAGCTGTTTTGGGTCGCATTTTGATAAGGCAAGGAGAATCCCTAAACCACTAACCCCCATACCGATAATCCCAATTTTTTTCATCGTAATAGAACCTCCATTTTTACTATGATAACATAAAGAAGCCTGTCCTTGGATAATCTTTTAAAAGTAGTAGAGGAAGCATGTCAAGACAAGAAAGGTAATACGACAATAGGATATCGTATCATGAGGCTTTATACCTAATATGAACTGCACTCCAATCGTTAGATTTTATGTCTAACTTTTGGGGTTCAGTTCATAATTACTAGATTTTTATTGATGAGATAAAACACTTTTCTTAGTGAGTAATGAAGCATTTGAGGCTATAAAAAGCTTTATTTAAAATCGCAACAATGCTATATTTCTTTTTGATATTGAAATTACTTATTTTAAATATCAAAAATGTCCTTTTTTTGTTAGAATAACTTAGTAATTATCAGTAAACTAGGAGTATGTTTTGACAAAATTAGATTCATTTCACTTGGGAGAGCTATATAGAGAGTTACGATTAGCTCGTGGATTAAAAATGAAAGACGTAGTCAGTTCGAATTTATCGCAAGCACAGTTATCTAAATTTGAAAACGGTCAAACAATGCTTTCGGCAGATAAATTACTGACAGCAATTTCCGCAATACATATGAGCCTATCTGAATTTGAACATGTATACCATCAATATGAAGAAAATAAATTTTTCAAACAAGCGAAATTAATAGCTAATTATCATACTAATAAAGATATCTTTAATCTTGAAAAACTATTAACTACGTTCAATCATTCTGAGAATTATGGTACCTATGATAAGCTCAATAAACTTGTTATACAATGTGCTATTCATGATTTAAATCCTGAATATGCCATATTGGATAGTGATATAGATTTTATCACTACATACCTTTATAGTATTGAAGATTGGACGGAGTATGAGTTATATATATTTGGTAATACTTTACAAGTGTTATCTGATAGTGATCTCATATTCCTAAGTAAAGCATTTTCAGAAAGATATACATTATATTTATCGATTCCCAATAATTCTCATCGGACAAAACTAGTGTTATTGAACATTATTTTTTCATTGTTAGAGAGAAAGCAATATTATTATACTCATTATTTTATGAATCATCTGGAGACAATTTTGACCTATCAAGATATGTTTGTAAACACAGTGCTTATTTTGCTAAAAAAAGTATTAGATTATCGAGAGGGAAAAAATATTAATTTTGATGATTTAGAAATGTATATCTCTAATATTAGGCAGTTAGGTCACGATGACATTGCAGAATTTCTTCAAGATAATGTCATTACTCTTATACAAGATTAAAGAGTTAATACTCCTTCACTTTCCTTGATAACCAGAGGCTTATACCTATCAACAATAGTGCGTAAAAAATTAGAGTTGTGTAAGCAAATAATGGACTGACAGTTGCTAATATCGGAAAAAGCAAACTTGTTAACGGAGGCATTATAACTAGGAAAGCATTCATGGCTGTGATAATTCCTCCAATTCTTTCAATTGGATAACGATTAACGATATCTGCGGAAAATCTTGGACTAACAGCACCAAGTAGAAAAGCTAAAGAACTATTAGCGAAAAAAATCATCCAAATATTATTAACTATAAAACCAACTCCGACTATGAGTATTAGTAAATCTGACCATAGATTGATATGAAAAATTGAGTATTTCTTAAGAACTTTAGTGGTTAAGCTGTTTCCCAAAATCATAGATGTGGTGATTATCCCCGATAGTAAAGCAATCTTGGTAGCGTTACTAAATGATAATAAATCATTATTATTTTTAATAAAGAGTGCAAATAAAGGTGTTAAACCTCCAAAAAAGCCATTAAGCATAGCTAATTGAATAATATTGATTAATACATGACGTTCCGAGAAAATATTATATATATTATCTCGAACGAGAGAGAATGTTTCCTCACGTTCATTAACTTTTATTATCTTTTCTTGAACTTTAAGAGAGGGCTGTGAAAACCAGTATAAGAATGCGACAATAAAGAAGATAGAAGCGTTAATTATTGCTAGAGAACTTTTTGTGTAGATAGTCAATAATGATGCACCAAGAAAAGTTGAAAAAACAGATACTAACTGTGTTCCAACATTAATAAATCCTTGGGCTTCTTGCATATCTTCGGACTTAATTAATGCTTTTGTGAATGGGGAAAAAAGGGCTGTTGAGTAATTACCACTAATGTCTGATATTAAATTTAAGATAGAAGCAAGTATAATTAGAATTAATGTTTGGGGGTATTGAAAGAGAAGTCCTATTACAAGGTACATAAATGTTCTAAATATAGAATTTTTTATTAGTTGATTTATTTTTTGTGTTTGTTTGTCAGCGACAACTCCCAAAAATAAACTTAAGAGGATAGGAAGAGTTTCTGAGGCTGAGACAATAGTAATAGCTAAGCTACTGTTTGGGAGACTTATTGCTGCTGTTAGCATAGCTGTATAGAAGAGTCTATCTCCGAATTTTGATATTAAGTTAATACTTGTAAGCCATACAAAAGGCTTATTATTTTTTAAAAACATGAGCATTTTCCACCCTAAGTAAATAAATTATATTAATAAAAAGCAAAATTTGATGATTTAAAACTTATCAAACTCTGCTTTTAATTCTTTAAATATTGTATAGAAGTCCAAATTTAAAGAACTTCTTTGTTGGTGAGAGTAAATATTATGCAATGATAATTAGACCTTGTGATGTTTTCATAGTAATCACGTCCTTCCGTTGATTTATTGGGTGCATTATGCAATGATAATTAGATTTTGTTCGGTAGTCATAAACTCACCCCTTTCACTGCTATTTATTTTGGAACATTCTATAATCATATACGGAGAATTGATACTGAATTGTTCATTATTATAATTTCCAAAAACCTTGTTAATCTGTAGTCCAGCTTCTTTAAGTAAATATTTCAATTCGTTTAATGAATATAGACGCAGATTAATTGAATATTTTTTATCTTTGCCATCGATGATTCTAACTTGCTCTATCTTTAGTAATCCAAATTCTGATTCGAAGGTTCTATTTTCGAGTAAGTAACCATTGGCGGGGTTTCCAAACCAAACTCGTTGACTAAGATTTTTAGCTAAATAATCTCTATTTATTAGATGAATGATGAATAAACCTTTATCAGCCAATACATTTTTACTAATATTTTTAAATATATTGACTGTATCATCATCTGTGAGATATCCAATTGAACTTTCCATGCTATAAATTAGATCATATTTAATATTTGGTTTAAAAAATTGAGCGTCGGATAGGAAGATTGTTGCAGTTGGGTTATCTTTTTTAGTAATTTTTACTGCTTCTGGATTTATATCAACACCATCAACGATATAGCCTTTGTTTCCCAAACTTTTAATATGTCGACCAGTGCCACAACATAAGTCCAAAATAGCAATATTATTGGATAGAGATTCTAAATAGTTATTAGATATAAAATTAATTTGATCATGTAATTCAATACCTAATAAATCTGAATAAACTTTTGAGTACGTAGAATCAAAAAAATCATTTATTTCATTTGATTGTATTTTTTTAAGGTCCCTTACTTGCTCTAATTTCAAATTACTCACCTCTATTTCTTGTTATTTATCATACCTTGAAAATCAATAAAAACCCTTTATATTCAAATATGAATATAAAGGGTTAGAGGATTTCAGATAATAAATATTAAACCACAAAATACTAGCTGATATTTGGGTAATAAAATGAATCTGAGTTGTTGAAGTTTATCTGCTTATTCAATGAAATAGTTGTGGTAATATTTTCATTCTAGGTATCATAATGGATAGGTTGATATTGATTATTAAATCTTCTCAACTCTCAAATAGTGGTGAAGAACTAATACTAAAATCTTCTGTGTTAAACTGTACTGAGGCTCTGATTCTATACTAATTATCAAAGGGTTGTTTTTTGAGTAAGCTTTGTATTCTTCCAATATATTGCATTTTTTGGTAAAGGTCATCGATTTCTTCGATTAAATTCAGAAATTCTTCAATTTTACTTTCCTGAGTGGAAGGTTGATAGTCCTCATTCTTTTTGGTTTTGTCCTCCACTTTGACTAAAGCTCCCGTAGGAATGTATTTATAGAGCTGCTCACCAGTATCAGGATCTAAGATAGTCTTTTTTCTAACAATCTATCTAAACTATTAACAATTGGATAGGCATAAGATAAAGGTGAGTTAGGGTCTTCCAACTCATAAGAAAAGTTCCGAAATGCTTTTATAGTAGTGAAACAAAGCAATCTAAAAAGAGAAATGATAAATCAAGGACAGTAAAAGAGTGGTTTAATTATAATACAGGTGTTGGACATGGTCAGAAGAATGATACTTCCGTTATAAGATACCTTCATTCTTTGGGAGAAGCTGTAAGACAAAAATATAAGGGGGATAAGTCAGCACAAAATAGAGAAATCGCCTAAGCGATTGCGGATAAAAGTTATTATAATGATTTTCTTCAAAATTTGTTTAACTATTTTGGGAGTCCTGTTAAAATTAAAGAAAATAACTTACAGAGGGAAGCACAAAGACAAATTTTTAAAGCACATACCGAAAACACAGGAAAAATTGATTTTGCACATTTAGCAACTACCTTAGCGTCGTATGAAAAACAACCAGGTTTTAAGGGTTTTGTAAGAGAATACATTAAGACCACCTCTACTGGGAAGGTCATTATAGTAGGAAATGTTCCATTTGTAGTTCCAGACCTTTTTGGACGAGATATTGGTGTCTTGCAACAAAATTCTTTCGTAGGTGATTTATTTACAGCTATGCCTGCATCAGATGTGTATACGGATATGGATATATGATTTTATCTCGCCATCCTAAGTATAAAAATATGCAATGGATAAGCGGTTAATAGCTTATTATAGCCAAGACTTAACTACGAAACGCAAAAAACTTTTTGAAGAAACTTATGGTAAAACGAAGAAAGAGAGTCAATTAAGATTTGGAGTAGAATTGATAAATGCGACAGCTTCATTAGGAACACTAGGGCTAGACGTGTGATGAGCAGGGTTATCCCTAAAATCTCAAGGCAGCAGAAGCGCGTACCTAGGAGGAGAAAACGTAAATGATCAAAAAATTATTGAAACTTTGGCTTGTATTGTTATCATTGGCATTGTTATACATGGCTGGGACTATTTTTGTGGAGGAGAACCTCGCTAAGTATACGGTTTATTACGCCCAGCGGCTGCCTCATGCCAAAGATAAGCATCCCCTTCCCTTTCTTCTTTTAGAGGAGCTTGATTTTTTAGAAAAGCCAAAAGATATCGGTTACTCTTATGATACTTATGAATCACCGATTATTTATTCTGATAAAGAGTATTTACAGAGATTTTCGGATTCAATTGTTTATAGAAAAAAACGAAACACATATTTTTTTTCATCAGATACTCATAAATTTACCGGAGTTGGAACTGAAAATGGTACCTTTACTGAACCTAGTGAAAAAGAATTTCAATTTGTTAATGTGGATGCTGTTTGGAGAGATATTGATTCATTTTTGGAACCTTTCATAGAGCGTCAGCCTAAACCTAAAGTCAATTTACAGTGGCTCTTTAATTGGCGTTATGAGAAAAGGTTTAACTAGTTTGTGCTGATTAGTGAAAATGATATAGGCATTGAAGGAGCGCTTA
This sequence comes from Streptococcus hyovaginalis DSM 12219, assembly GCF_000420785.1. Classification (GTDB taxonomy): domain Bacteria; phylum Bacillota; class Bacilli; order Lactobacillales; family Streptococcaceae; genus Streptococcus; species Streptococcus hyovaginalis. Next base: position 118,360 of record NZ_ATVP01000007.1, read on the forward strand.
TCAATTATGAAATCAAATACTAACTCTCATTATCCATTATCAAGAAAGACTTAAAGTTAATCTACAGTGGTTATTCAATATGATTTATCAAGGCCAATTTGTTAAGACAGAGAAGATTGGTTCAACAGAGCTGTTAGAATATTAATTAGGAGCTGAATTGAAAAAAATACTTATTTTATTGATTAGTTTATTCGTTTTGCTTGGGATGATTATCCTTAATTTGGACATGAACTCACCATATTACGCGATTCACTCCAAGTATACCAGTCAAGATGAGGTTCCCGGTATTATTGTAGACCATTTGGATGATGTTATGTATGACGTAAAAGAGGAATATTTTGGCGATTATTTTTTACAAGTTGATGGAAAAAAATCTATTAATTATAAACTTACTGATTCAGAGGAAAGAGTATTGAGTCAAGAATCTAGTGGGCTATCTGATTATTATTATAGGAAAAAAGAGGAAGGTAAAGGCTATCGGTATAATCTTGATAAAAATATGGCTATTATAGATTCTTATTTATCAATCAATGGAGGATTATTTCAATCACATAAAGTAACGGCTGAGGAACAAGAAAAAGTTCGTGAGGAACTCAATGAATTAATTAAACCACTCATAAAACGGGTTACTAAACCGTTTATCCATCTTCAATGGTTATATGACTTTATTTTTCGTAAGTATTAATTATTGTAAGTATTATTATGAAGTCCTTTATAATAGACTAATGAGATAAAGTCTGTTATAGGGGACTTTGTTTTTGTGTTTGCGTTGTATATACTATAGTGATACAATAATAATACAAAATAAAAAGAGGTGGTTTTATGTCAACAGTTGCTGTAAGAGTGGATGATAAGTTAAAAAATGAAGCTACTGAATTATTTCAATCACTAGGTCTTGATATGAGTACAGCTGTAAAGATGTTTCTGATTCAATCTGTAAATACTCAGAGTATTCCATTTGAGATTAAGAGTAAGTCTGAAGATACCGAATTAGAAGAATTGATTTTTAGTAAAATGGAAGGTGTCAAAGTTGATTCAGATCATCCTGAAAATGTAGTAGATTTTTTTGATGAAGATTTTCCAGAGTACAGGGAGAAATAATGGCGGATCTAGAACGTTACAAATTGCTTGTAGCAACGATAGAATATGCTGACGGAACTGGAAGTAAAACACGTCCTGCAATGGTAATTACCTTTAATAATGAAGTTATTAAGGTTTTACGCTTAACAAGTCAGTTTGACAATAAATCTGAAAAAATAAGGTCTCAGTATTTTGAAATTATCGACTGGTATAAAGCAGGATTGAAGAAACCATCATGGATTGATACAGTCAGATATTATGAAGTGTCAAATAGTGATATGAAAAAGAAAATTTTAGGAATTGTATTTGTCATATTATCATTACTATGGTCAAACAGTTTCTAGAAACCATTTAGGGCGGTTGAATAGTAATATCAGAGCCTGTATTAAAATGGCGATTGCAGACAAGGTATTTATAGAAGACTTTACAGCTTCTGTAGAATTATTTTCATCAAAACAAGGACAAGATAGTTCGGGTAAATATTTACATACAGAGCTAGATTATTTAACGGTTCTAAGCTATTGAAAGAAAGATGGGATTATCATAAGTCAATTGCTCCTTATGTCATTTATTTTCTCTTTAAAACAGGAATGAGGTATTCAGAATTGATAGCTTTAACATGGCAAGATATTGATTATAAAAGGGAAATGATTAGTACCTATAGACGATACAATACCTTGATTCATAAGTTTACGCCAAATCATCAATCCGAAAGGTTCCGATTACAAGGGAACTGGTGGATATTTTAAAAAGGTTGAAAAAATATCAAACTAGAGCCAACAAAGAGTTAGGTATAACAAATCCAAATAATATGGTTTTCCAACATTTTGGTTATGAAAAGGGTGTACCATATATTGCGACTGTTAATAAAGCTATGAAAAGTATGTTGTTAGAACTCGATATAAGACCTTTGATTACCACAAAAGGAGCCCGTCATACTTTTGGTAGTTATCTTTGGCATAATGATATTGACTTAGGAGTTATTGCAAAGGTTTTAGGACACAAAGATATATCGATGTTAGTTGAAGTTTATGGTCATACCTTGGAAGAAAAAATTAACAAGGAATTCGAAGTTATCAAAAGTTTCATTTAAAATCGCAACAAATTTCGCAACAAATCCTTTTGAAGACATGCTAAAAGCCCTATTTCTAGGGCTTTTTTCTGTTGAGTTAGATGCCCCCTACAGTCGATTTTACGTTAAAATAAGTAAAAATATAAAACATAAATGGCGTAAAATCAAGGTTTTTCCATATAGTCGGGTGTATGAAAACAACTGTTTTTGAACAAATTTTGAACAAATATTGAGAATGAAAAAAATCTTCCTACAATTAAGTAAGAAGATTTTTCTATTATTCGTATGTGTATAAACTGATCCTAAAACTTTTCAATTAGAAAAACTCCATCAACATATTTTAACGTATAATACCTTGTAAATGAGTCAGTAGTACTTGGTCTACCATCAGTATAATTTGTTGTCGTTGTATAATTCAATGTAAATGTTATGGTATCGTTTGTATACTGAAAGTCTGTTATACTGTCGGTTGTGGAATCATAAGATTTTATACCGTCTTTTGCCGATTGATTAAGAATGTAGTCTACTGTCTCTAAATAATAACTATTATCCTTAGAAGTAAAACTATCAGCAATATAATCTTTTCTCTCTGCCAGTGATCTATTGACATCCTTTCGATACTTTTCAATAGTATCAACAGCATAAGCCATCATGTAATCTTTTTCAGTTGCTATACCCATCGGATTTT
>NZ_ATVP01000008.1 GCF_000420785.1 Streptococcus hyovaginalis DSM 12219
TTGATATGAGCCCATGTTTTCTCGATGGGATTGTACTCAGGTGAGTACGGAGGAAGTGGTAAGACTCTATGCCCCTGCTCCTTAGACAAGACCTTTAGCCTGCTCATTCGATGAAACTTTGCATTGTCCATAATGATAACTGATGGCGTCTCCAAAGTGGGTAGTAAGAATTTTTGGAACCAAGCTTCAAAAAAGTCGCTAGTCATAGTATCTTTGTATGTCATCGGAGCTATAAGCTCACCATTTATGAGACCTGCAACTAAAGATATCCGCTGGTATCTTCTTCCAGAGACCTTACCTTTTATCAACTGACCTTTCAAGGAGCGACCATATTCTCGATGAAAATATGTCTCAAACCTGTCTTATCAATATAAACAGGAGTCAAGTGGCTCAAGTTATTCAATTCTTTAAGGAACTGTTCTACTTTTTCAGGGTCTTGTTCGTAGTAGGTACAGCTCTTTTTTTTCGAGTATATCCCATGGATTTGAGAGCGTAATGAATAGCGGTTGGGTGACAGCCGAATACAGAAGCTATTTCAGTCAAATAAGCATCTGGATGAGTTTCAAGATAGTTCTTTAATTTCTCTCTATCAACTTTTCTTGGCTTGGTTCCTTTAACTTGGTGATGAAGCTCGCCTGTTTTTTCTTTTAATTTTAGCCATTGATAAATGGTGTTGCGTGAGATTTGGAATACAGCAGACGCTTCAGAAATACTGCCAGTTTTGTCACAGTATGCGAGAACTTTTTTACGAAAATCTAGTGAATATGCCATAAGAATATGATATCACAAATGTACTGATTTTACTTCATTTTACTATAACCTTGATAAGATGATAAAAATAATTATGGCTGACGAGGTGCTGAACTATAAACAAAGAGGAGAAAAATCTATCTATGACGATTTGGAAGTTCTCTTAACTCAAACGGATGCTAGTTATACTCCATTGTTATTTACTCCCTTTTTGTATGGCAGTAACCGACATCAAGCTGCAACCTCTCTTTTTATCGGAATGACGACAGCTAGCTCTAAATCTCAGATGATTAGGGCAGTTTATGAAGGAATTGCCTTTGCACACAGGGAACATATTCAGGGATTGATTGCAAGCAAAGGTAAAAAACCAGAAGTCATTCGAATGCTGGGGGCCACTAATTCTAAGGCATGGGTACAGCTGTTTGCTGATGTTTTAGAGATTCCGATTGAAACGGTTGAAGGATCTGAAATAGGGGGACTTGGAGGAGCAATCGCTTGTCTACAGGCTATCGAACATTTGTCTTTAGCACAAGCTATTCAGACGATGGTAACTGTTAAGGAGCGCTTTGTTCCAAATTCGAAAGAGTCGCTTATCTATACCAAAAAGTATGAGGTCTATCAGCATTTGCTAGATCAATTGGATCCTGTTTGGGAATCTGTCAAATCCTTACAAATATTGGCGAATAAAAAGGAGGGTGAAAAGTGAGTCAGGAATGGATTATCAACAGTATCGTCTTTAAAGAAAAATTAACACAAGGAGTATCGCAGTTGGATCTCTTGGAGTTTGCGTCCTCACTTGGAATTGATTGCTTTGAAATACGTCGAGAATACTTGACGCATCCTAGAAGAGAATTGATAAGTATTAAGAAACGAGCTGAAGGCCTAGGGATAAAGTTATTTTACAGTGTTAATGAGGATTTTTTTAAGAATCATGGTCTAAATCCATACTTGGAACAGTTCGTAGAGGAAACTCGTTTGTTAGACGCTCCTTTTCTTAAAATGAATATTGGTTATTTCGAACCGCTGTCTGAGGAGAATCGAATTCAATTGCGAGAATTGTGTCAAGAGGGTTTTAAGATCAGTCTTGAAAACAATCAAGACGTGTACAATGCTAGTATACCTAACTGCTATAAAGCTATGTCTTATTTAACCACACATTCCTATGAGATTGATTTTGTCTTTGACACGGGCAATTGGTTGGTAGTTGGTGAAGATCTAGATGAGGCTATTCGAATAATGAAAACATTTACTCATTATTTGCATTGTAAAAATGTTATTAAGACTTCCGCAGGCTATCAAGTCAGTTCCAGTCTTTTTACTGGTGCTATCAACATGGAAGAGATTCTAGGGCATTTTTTCTGATATGCCATATAAAGCTTTAGAATATGCGACAACAAAATCTCAGTTAGTCAAGGATAGAATGATCCTACAGCAGTATTAAATGCTTGTATCTTGGACGCTAATAAGAGTTAAGGTCTATGTGATTTTCTTCTATTCGCTAGCATTAATTTATGCTATAATATTTCTAATATTTTGACTATTTGGAGATGATTATGAAGACACCTTTTATTTCTCGGCAAGAGCTGGATAAGATTACTGAGCAATTCCCAACACCATTCCATCTTTATGATGAGAAGGGGATTCGTGAGAAAGCACGTGCTTTAAACAAGGCTTTTGCTTGGAATAAGGGCTTTAAAGAATATTTTGCAGTTAAGGCAACACCAACTCCTGCCATTTTGAAAATCCTTCAAGAGGAGAATTGTGGTGTGGATTGTGCGACAGGCGTGGAACTACTGATGAGTCATAAATTAGGATTTACAGATATCATGTTCTCCTCTAATAACACCACAGCATCAGAGTACGCATATGCCAAAGAAATCGGGGCAACAATCAACCTAGATGCTTATGAAATGATTGCTTTTGTCAAAGAAACCGTTGGTTTACCGGAGACAGTATCGCTTCGTTACAATCCAGGAGGTGTTTTCTCACTTGGAACTGATATCATGGATAATCCAGAAGAATCTAAATTTGGTATGACCCGTGCTCAACTGATTCAAGGTTTCAAAGACTTGAAGGCAGAGGGTGTTAAAGAATTTGGTATTCATTCTTTCTTGGCTTCCAATACAGTTACCAATGATTATTACCCAGAGTTGGCACGTCAGCTATTTACTTTAGCTGTGGAAATCCGTGAGGAAGCAGGTGTAGATCTTAGCTTTATCAACCTATCTGGCGGTATCGGCGTTAACTATCGCCCAGAGGAAGAAGCCAATGACATTGCGGTTATTGGTGAGGGTGTCCGTAATGTCTATGAAGAAGTGTTGGCACCAGCTGGTCTTGATGATGTCAAAATCTTTACGGAACTGGGGCGCTTCATGCTGGCACCACATGGCCTTTTGATCACTAAAGTGCTTCACCGTAAAAAAACTTACCGCGACTATGTGGGCGTCGATGCCTCAGCGGTTAACCTGCTGCGCCCAGCCATGTACGGTTCTTACCACCATATCACCAACATCAGCAATCCTGCTGGTCCTGTAGAAGTAGTTGATGTAGTCGGCTCACTCTGCGAGAACAATGATAAATTTGCCAAGCAACGCGACTTGCCAGAGGCGCGTGTAGGCGATACCTTGGTCATCCATGATACTGGAGCACATGGTTTCTCTATGGGTTATCAGTATAATGCGCGACTGCGTTCAGCAGAGATTCTTTATCAAGAAGATGGTACAGCCCGTCTTATCCGTCGTGCAGAGACGCCAGAAGATTACTTTGCGACCATCACAGGATTTGATTTTGAGTAGTCAAAAAACAGAATGCTATTTTATAATGAGTGATAAGAACTGGAAGTGGTTGTCCAGCTCTTTGTAACAAAAAAGGAGTTTTATGGTAGGATTAGGAACCCTTATTAATACTGGGGCTATTGTTTTAGCAGGTATTATCGGTAGTTTTTTTGGGCATCATCTCAAGCAAAAGCATCAAGAGACGCTTATGGTGGCTTCTGGTATCAGTGTGCTCTTTATTGGGATTGCAGGTGCTATGGAGGGCATGCTTAAGGTCAGCGATTCAGCCCTAGTCAGTGGTCAGGCCATGCTTGTGGTGCTATCTTTAACGATAGGTGGTTTGTTAGGGGAATGGTTAGGCATTGAAGAGGGATTTGATCATTTCGGTCAGTGGCTCAAGGAAAAATCGGGAAATGCCAAAGATACGAGCTTTGTCAATGCTTTTGTGACAGCTTCCTTAACCGTTTGTATCGGCGCTATGGCCATTGTAGGTGCTATCCAAGATGGGATTTTGGGAAACCCGAGTATATTAATCACCAAGGCGGTTCTTGATTTTATCATCATTTTGGTCATGTCGACTGGTCTTGGAAAAGGTTCTGGGTTTTCAGCTGTTCCTGTTTTTCTCTTTCAAGGAACGATTACCCTCTTGGCACAAGTGATAAAGCCCATCATGACAGAAGAGGCTTTGGCTAATATCAGTCTTGTCGGTTCTGTTTTGATCTTCTGTGTGGGGATTAACTTAGTCTTTGGGCAAAAAGTTAGGGTGGCAAACCTCTTGCCCAGTATTCTTGTCGCTATTCTTATGGCTTACTTAGGATCTATTTTCTAAATTTGTAAACCCTTGATTTTTCTGCTATAATAGAGCGGTAAAAAAGACTAGGAGTAAGAATTAATCATGTCAACACCACTATGGATTTTAATTGTTGTATTAGCTGCTATTGCCGGCGTTTTTGGAGGTATTTTCATTGCCCGCAAGCAAATTGAAAAAGAGATCGGAGAGTACCCACGTTTGACACCGGACGCTATCCGTGAAATGATGAGCCAAATGGGTCAAAAGCCAAATGAGGCTAAAGTTCAACAAACTTATCGTAACATCGTCAAACAATCAAAAGTAGCCGCTGCAAAAAAGAAAAAATAAAAAAGTAGAACTCATCTAAAATCAAGACAAGATAGCAGATTAGGTGATCATCAAAAGTGATTGCTGCTGCCAAACTGTCACAAGGGAGTCAGTTTCTCTGATGCGGGTTGTTATGATTTTAAGGAATGTAAGAGGGGTTGGGAGTTTGATTCTCAACCCTTTTTAGAAAGAAGAGACTATGGATAATCGCCCCATTGGTTTTTTAGATTCAGGTGTGGGAGGCTTAACGGTTGTTAAAGAATTGATGCGCCAACTTCCGCATGAAGAGATTGTTTATATCGGGGATTCAGCGAGAGCGCCCTATGGACCGAGACCAGCTGATCAAATTAGAGAATATACCTGGGAGTTGGTCAACTTTCTCCTAACCAAGAATGTCAAAATGATCGTTTTCGCTTGTAATACAGCGACAGCTGTTGCTTGGGAAGAAGTTAAGGCTGCCTTGGATATCCCTATTATTGGTGTTATCTTGCCTGGCTCTAGCGCTGCCATAAAGGCAACACGTCATAAAAAGATTGGTGTTATTGCAACTCCGATGACGGTGACATCAGATATTTATCGCAAGAAAGTAGAGAGTTTGGACCCTAGTGTTCGAGTGACTTCCCTCGCTTGCCCACGTTTTGTGCCACTGGTAGAATCCAATGAGACAGGTTCTAGCTTGGCTAAAAAGGTTGTCTATGAGACCTTAACACCCCTAAAAGGGCGCGTGGATACATTGGTTTTGGGCTGCACCCATTACCCCTTATTACGCCCGATTATTCAAAATGTGATGGGGCCAGATGTCAAACTGATTGATAGTGGTGCTGAAACAGTTCGTGATATTTCGGTTCTGCTTAACTATTTTGAAATTAACCGCAGTCGAGAGCTGAACCATAAGCAAGATGTTTTCTATACCACAGCCGGCGTGGCGAGTTTCCAAACCATCGCAGAAAATTGGTTACATCAGTCAATATCGGTTGAACATGTTAGTTTAAAGGAGGCGCTAAGTGACGAATAAAATATATGAATATAAGGACACTAATAATTGGTTTATTGCCAAGTGGGAATCATTTAATTATCTGACTTGTTTCGGCAATGATGAGGACTACGATAAGAGTCAAGAGATCTTTCATCCCCTCGTAAAGCAATTGGCTGTAGAAGGATTGCAAGTTCATATTATTAGTCTAGCCTCTGATTTTCAGTTGATTGCCTTTTTAGTAAATACTATTGCTACCGAAACCAAACGCCAGCTAAGTGTCAAGCAACACCAAGGCGCGGTTTTGGTTACCGACGGAGACAGACTTCTCTGGCTTCACCTGCCTAAGCAAGGTCTTCCTCTAGATACTTTTTGGGGGCAAGATCAGTCTGGATTTGGTGATAAGCTCCTTATTGCGACGCATAATGAAGGAAAAGTCAAGGAATTCCGCAAGATGTTTGCTTCGTTAGGCATTGACGTGGAAAGCCTCAATGACTATCCTGATTTGCCAGAAGTGGCTGAAACAGGAACAACCTTTGAGGAAAATGCCCGACTTAAGGCTGAAACCATCTCGGAATTGACTGGCCGCATGGTCTTGGCAGATGATTCCGGCTTGAAAGTAGATGCACTAGGTGGGTTGCCTGGTGTGTGGTCGGCTCGTTTTTCGGGACCAGATGCGACAGATGCCCAAAATAATGCTAAATTACTGCATGAACTAGCTATGGTTTTTGAACAGAAGGATCGCAGTGCCCAGTTCCATTCCACTTTAGTAGTGGCAGCGCCGGGTAAAGAAAGTTTAGTTGTTTCAGCAGACTGGCCAGGCTACATTGCTTTTGAAGAAAAAGGCGAAGGGGGCTTTGGCTATGATCCTTTATTCTTGGTTGGAGAAACTGGGCAACGTGCTGCAGAATTATCACCAGATGAAAAGAACGCTATATCGCACCGCGGTTTAGCAATGAAACAACTGATGGAGGCATTTGCAGAATGGCAGAACAAACGTTAATTGTTATGAGTGACTCCCATGGCGACAAGGCAGTCGTTCAAAGCATCAAAGACCATTATCAAGGAAAAGTCGACGCTATTTTTCATAATGGTGATTCTGAGCTCAAGTCATCCGACCCTATTTGGCAAGGAATTCATGTTGTGAAAGGTAATTGTGATTATGACAGCGGCTATCAAGAAGATTCTTTGGTCTCATTAGAGGGAGTAAGAGTTGCCCAGACGCACGGGCATCTTTACCATATTAACTTTTTATGGGATCGTTTGGTCTACTTTGCAGAGGAAGCCCAGGCAGATATTTGTTTATATGGTCATCTTCACCGTGCAGATGCCTGGCAAGAGGCGGGCATTGTATTCATTAATCCAGGGTCTGTTTTACAACCTCGGGGGGATATCAATGAGAAGCTATATGCCAAGATACATGTCACTGATGAGCGTATCACGGTTGATTTTTTAACCCTTGATCACCAAGTATTTCCAGGATTATCACAGGAATTTATGAGATGATAGCAAAAGAATTTGAAGTGTTTTTGACCGGATATACAGACCATTTCCTAGTACCTGCAAAAGATCTGGCTATTGTGGTCGGAACGCATAATATGGATCATGTCTTACTCCTAATGATGAGTAATGGCTATTCTAGGATCCCTGTTATCGATAAGGAAAAGCGTTATTTAGGGACGGTCTCCATATCCGATATCATGAATTATCAGTCTGAAAATGAATTGACAGATGATGCACTAGGCAATACTGACGTGGCCTTAGCTGTCTCAGACATTATTGAAACGATCAGTTCCAATGCTTCTTTAACGGAAATCATGCATAAACTGGTAGATAATTCCTTTTTACCGGTCTTAGATGAAGAGACGCAGTTTTTAGGGATTATTACTAGGCGTTCCATTTTAAAAGCGGTCAATGCTTTATTGCATGAATTTACTGAGGATTACGATATTGTCTCAAAATCTTAAAACGTTTATTGCCCCTTTTTTGTCAACGAAAGCCATTTCAGAGACTTCGCGGCTAGCTTATGGCTATGACCTGGAGCAGTTTGTGGATTTGATTGAGGCTGATATCACTGAGGCTCGCTTACTTTACTATCAGGAATACCTCAAATCCCTGAAAGTCAGTGCTCAAAAACGCAAACAATCCTCTGTTAATCAATTTTTGCTCTATCTTTATGATCAGGGGATTTTGGACCGCTATTACAGGTTGCAAAAAGTGACGAAAGATGAGGTATCAGCTCCTAGAGTAACCTCACTGTCTCTGGCCTTTTTAGAAGAACCAACTCCTGAAGTTTCTGGTCGTTTGATAGCCAGTTTAATCGCTTTAGGTGGACTGACGATAAAGGAAATAGCTGCTTTGGAATGGGATAAACTAGATATTGATTTTAAAGTGTTGACGGTTGAAAGAGCTGGACAAATTCGTGTTCTCAATCTTCCAGATCTTATTCTAGAACAATTATTACCTGATGCCCAGGCGCGTTTTGTCTTTGATAATGGTGGAAAGCCTTATTCAAGACAATGGTTTTTTATTCACCTGAAAGCCTATTTAGCTCATTTTAATCTCGAACATGTAACAGCACAGGATTTGAGAAAGCAGTATATTCTTGACCAGAAAGCGTCCGGCAAGACCATAAGTGATGTCGCCAAACAGCTAGGTTTAAAGTCAACACAAACCTTAGAAAAATATTTTAACGAATGGATATAAAAGTCAAAGATTTTGAAGGCCCTCTAGACCTCTTACTTCATTTGGTTTCAAAATACGAAGTGGATATTTATGATGTGCCCTTAGTAGACGTTATCGAGCAGTATTTAGCCTATTTAGCCACGCTACAAGCTATGCGGCTGGAAGTGGCTGGGGAATATATGGTCATGGCTAGTCAGTTAATGCTCATTAAGAGCCGTAGATTGTTACCTACGGTGGTTGAAGAAGCACCGTCAGAAGACGATTTAGAGATGGCTTTGTTGTCACAATTAGAAGAGTACAAGCAGTTTAAAGCTATTGGAGAGGTCATGGGACAGCAACATCAAGATAGGGCCAGGTTATTTTCCAAATCTAAAACGGAGTTTGTTTCAGAAGATATACAGTTAAATCATGATAAAACAACTCTAGATTTGTACCTGGCATTTTCTAAAGTAATGTCTCAAAAACAGATCGTTTTCAATCAAGAACATACCACTATCACGGCAGATGATTACCGTATTGAAGATATGATGCATTTTGTGGAGAAACAGTTGTTGCCCGATCAGCCAAAACCTTTAAGTCAGCTTTTTGAGAAATCTGAAAGTAAGGAACAGATGATCACAATCTTTTTAGCAGTATTAGAATTGGTCAAAAGACAATTGCTGAGCGTCCAACAGGACCATAATTTTTCAGATGTAACATTAGTACGGGAGGTTACATGACGACACTATCACGGATAGAAGCTTTGCTTTTTGTTGCTGGTGACGAGGGTCTGACCTTGCGGCAATTAGCGGAACTGATCGAGATTCCTCCTTCAGGGATGCAACAATCACTCGAAAAGCTTGCTGAGAAATATGACAATGATGACGACTCTGCCCTATGCCTTATTGAGACAGCCAATAGCTTTAAATTAGTGACAAAAGAACGCTACGCAGAACTTTTAAAAGCCTATGCCCATACACCGGTTAACCAAAGTTTATCGCGAGCTAGCCTAGAAACCCTATCAATCATAGCTTACAAACAGCCTATTACGCGTATTGAAGTAGACGGCATTCGCGGGGTAAATTCCAGTGGGGTGATTGGGAAATTGCAGGCTTTGGGTTTGGTCCAAGAAGTTGGTAAAAAAGATGTTTTAGGTCGTCCTAATTTATATGCAACGACAGATTACTTCTTAGATTTTATGGGAATTAATCATTTGGAAGAGTTGATCGATGTATCAACTATTGATATCAAAGAGGAAGAAGTCGCCTTATTTGCGGAAGTCCCTCCTCTAGAAGAATAAGGAAAAAAGATGAGAATTAATAAATATATTGCCCATGCAGGGGTTGCTAGTCGCCGAAAGGCAGAGACATTAATTAAGCAAGGACTAGTCACGATCAATGGGAAACGGGTGACAGAATTGGCTACGCTAGTCAAATCTGGAGATGTTGTCGAGGTTGAAGGCAGCCCCATTTACAATGAAGAAAAAGTTTACTACTTGCTCAATAAACCTAGGGGAGTTATCTCAAGCGTTTCGGATGAAAAAGGACGTCAGACCGTGATTGACTTGCTACCCGATGTGAAACAGCGCATTTACCCTGTCGGTCGTCTTGACTGGGACACGTCTGGTTTGCTATTACTGACCAATGACGGTGACTTTACGGATAAGATGATCCATCCACGAAATGAAATTGATAAAGTTTATTTAGCGCGTGTAAAGGGGATTGCGACTAAAGAAAATCTTAGACCATTGACACGTGGTGTGAGCATTGACGGAAAGAAAACCAAGCCAGCTCGTTATAACATCATCAAGGTTGAACCTGATAAAAACCGCTCAGTGGTTGAGTTAACGATTCATGAAGGACGTAATCATCAAGTGAAAAAAATGTTTGAATCCGTAGGCTTATTGGTCGATAAACTATCACGAACACAGTTCGGAACCTTAGATTTGTCAGGGTTACGTCCAGGTGAAGCCAGACGCCTCACTAAAAAAGAAGTCAGTCAATTGCATAATTTAGCCGTCACTAAGAAAAAATGAAACACTATGTTATTGTAAGCATCCGCTGGTATCAAAAATACCTATCGCCACTCTTTCCAGGAACGTGTCGCTTTCGTCCGACCTGTTCCAATTACATGATTGAAGCCATTCAAAAGCATGGTTTTAAAGGGATCTTGATGGGGATTGCCCGTATTTTACGTTGTCACCCCTTATCAAAGGTCGGTTACGATCCTGTCCCTGATCATTTTACCTTAAAGCGGAAAACGAAAAGCGACTCCTAACAGGGAATCGCTTTTTTGTCGTTTTTAGTAGTTAGACCAGGTCCGTTTTAAAAATAGCAAGAGCATAGGATAAATTTCGAGACGTCCGGCTATCATGGCAAAACTCATCAATAATTTTGAAAAAGGATTAAAGATGGCGAAAGTTTCGCTTGTTCCTAAAATAGGGCCGATGTTATTAAAAGTCGAAGCAGCAGCGCTAAGAACAACCATGAAGTCTTTTTGGTGATCGATCGTTAAGCAAAAGACCAATCCGATAAAAAGAATGACGTAAATCGCTAAATATTTCAAGACGCTATGCTGCGTTTCTTTATCAATGATATCTTGGCCGACATGTAGGGACATGATTCGTCTAGGATAAAGGGTTTTCAAGACCTCATTTTTAACAATCTTGGAAATGATAAGGGCCCTTATGACCTTAAAACCGCCAGCAGTAGACCCAGCTGACCCTCCCAAAAACATCAAGAGTAGGAGGATAAACTGTGGGAATAAAGGCCAGGTTGTCAGATCCGTAATGCCAAATCCAGTGGTTGTTATAATGGTGACAACTTGAAAGAAAGCATATCGGATTGATTGGCTTAGACTAGGGTACAGTTGCACAATATTCAGGGTTACCAATACTGTCGAAAGTAGGATAACCCCTAAATAAAGCCGCAGCTCGGCATCTTTGAAAAAGAGTCTAAATTTCCGAATTAAAATAAGGTAATAAAGGTTAAAATTGATCCCGAAAAGAAGTGTTCCGATAGAAACGACATACGTAATCAGAGGACTTTGGTAATGAGCGATAGAATCATTATAAACAGCAAATCCACCGGTTCCTGCTCCTCCCATAGCGGTTACAATGCTATCGAAAATAGGCATTCCACAGAGCCATAGAATGACGGCGAAAATGATGAACATGGCTAGGTAGATGATGTAGAGGATTTGCGCAGTGTCTTTTAATTTAGCCACCACTTTACCAAAAACGGGACCAGGAACTTCAGCACGCATCACCTCATGATGGCTGTTTTTACTATTAGTCATCATAGCCAGAGCAAATACCAATACCCCCATCCCTCCGATAAGGTGGGCAAAACTTCTCCAAAAAAGGAGAGAGTGGGATAAAACAGAGACATCTGGCAGTATGGTGGCACCAGTTGTTGTAAAACCGGAACTCACTTCAAAGAAAGCATCAATTAGACTTGGGATCTGACCAGAAAAGACGAACGGAAGTGCTCCAAATAAGGACCAGAGCACCCAACAAAGAGCAACGATGAGTAATCCTTCCTTGGTGTAGATATGGTGGTTACGTGGTTTAAAGAAACTTCCTAAGCCACCTAAAAATAAGAGGAGAACGATAGTCTTTACAAGGCTTAGTTTAATGGCCCAGTCTTCCTGATAAATAAATGAGACAATGAGAGGGACCAGCAAAAGAGCAGCCTCTATCATTAATAATTTCGATAAGAGATAGCGAACCATAGCTTTATTCATTTCGTGACCTCTTCATCAAATCGTAAATATGGGTAATGTTTTTCAACATCGTGATAACCACGATTTTATCTCCGACTTCTAGCACATCTTCTCCTGTGGGATAGATGGTGCGTCCTTTACGGATGATAGCTGCAATCAAAACATTGTCTTTTAGTCTGATAGACGACAGCTGTTGTCCAGCCATTTTATTTTTTTCGCGGATCTCAAATTGTAAGGTTTCAATGCGCCCGTTAGCAATATGGTGCAGAGCATCAAGGTTGGAATCTTGGGCATTGTCGCGTCCTCTAATGAAGTGCATAACAGCGTCAGCAGCGATACTTTTTGGAGTGACAATACTCGAAGAAACAAAATCATGATCAATGATCTCTAACAGGCTAGTTCGATTAACTTTGGTGATATTTTTTTGAACACCTAGTTTTTCTAAAAACAGGGAAGCAATAATATTTTCTTCATCCACACCAGTTAATGTTGCAACAGCGTCGTAGCTGGCAGCACTTTCTTCTAGTAAGACATCTTTAGCTGTACCATCTCCAACGACAATATTGAGTTGAGGGAATTCTTGGCTGAGCCACTGGGCATGCGCTTCATCTCGCTCAATGACCTTCAAGTTAACTTTTGTACTGTGCAGTAAATAAAGCAAGTAGTAGCCTATACGTCCGGCGCCGATAATCATCATATTTTTAATCAGTTTGCGTTTAACAAAGTTATGAAATAGCGCCATTTCAACACGGTTACCTGTCACAAAAATGCGATCACCGGGTAAAATTTGATTCTCACCATCTGGAATGAGAATATCTCCTTGCCTTTGAACGGCACAGATGACAATATTACCAAATTTTTTCCGAAATTGGCTAATGGTCAGATGAGTCAGGTTACTTTCTGCTGAAATTGAAAATTCCATGAGCATGACACGTCCGTTGACAAAATGTTCGACAGATTTCGCATTTGGAAAATCGATGCTATTGGCAATATAACGCGCAGTTAGCAACTCTGGGTTAACCACTAATGAGAACCCTAAAAAATTCCGCTCTTTAAAATAGGTATTGGAGTATTCAGGATTTCGAACACGAACAATGGTATCTTTAGCGCCCATCTGTTTGGCTAAGACAGCAGCGATCATATTAACCTCGTCTTTGTCTGTCATAGCAATAAAGATATCACATTCCTGAATATCCGCTTGCTCGAGAATTTTATGATTGGCACCATTTCCTAGAAGTCCCATGATGTCATATCGCTTGGTTAGGTGCTTTAGGACACTTTCTTTCTGTTCAATAAGGATGACATCGTGATTTTCTTCGACCAGAGAGCGGCAAAGGGCAGCACCGACCTTGCCTCCGCCAACTAAAATAATTTGCATGATTTTCCTCCAAAGTAATCACCTCCTATCTTACTCTTTTTTAGAGAAATGTACCATAGGAAACTATTATTTAAAAAAATGCATTTGAAATAGTTGACAGCGTTCGAGAAAGTGATATACTATCAATTAAGCTATTCGTTGGTTTAAATCAAACCTGTTATGATTTAAGGTAACGAATCATCACCAACCACGCTATCTGCCGAGCTTGACTCCGGGTAGCGTGGTTATTTTTATGGCTAAAGCATTAAGGAGTAACTGATTAATGACCGATTCAACAACGCAAAAAGGACGTAATCATGTCGTTCTTTACCAACCTCAGATTCCTCAGAATACGGGGAATATTGCAAGAACTTGTGCGGCAACTAATAGTCCACTGCATATTATTAAACCAATGGGATTTCCAATTGACGATAAAAAAATGAAGCGTGCAGGCTTGGATTATTGGGATAAACTGGAGATTTATTATTATGATTCTTTGGACGCCTTTATGAGCAGCGTGAAGGGAACTGTCTATCTAATCTCTAAGTTTGCTGATAAGACATATTCAGATGTCAACTATAACCAAACGGAAGATTACTATTTTATGTTTGGAAGAGAAGATACAGGCTTGCCAGAATCCTTTATGCGTGAGCATGCGGATCATGCCCTTCGTATTCCGATGAATGATGAGCATGTCAGAAGCCTTAATGTTTCGAACACGGTATGTATGATTGTCTACGAGGCTCTCCGCCAACAACAGTTTAAGGGATTGGAAATTTCGCACAAATACCAGAATGATAAATTAAAATAAATTTTTGGATTTTGAATAGACAATCCTGACTGAAAACAGAGGATATATTTGCCTTCAGTAAACTCGGGAATCCTAATAGAAATGCTAAAAATTGATGGTTTTAGCGAACTGAGCGAGCCCAGAATCAAAGGTGTGACTGCTCGGAGGATTTGAGGAGCTGCCGTACCGCTTCCTATTGCTAACCTCTTACTGTTCCCCCCCCTATTATTGAAGTTGCCTAATATCGCCTAAGGAAATCCTAAAAAAGATTCAGTCTCCAACATCAAGCTTCAATCGATGAAGCTTGTTTTTTATCTGGCTGTACGGTAAATTTAAACGATTTTATGAATGAGTAATAGGAACTATTGTTTGATGGCAAGTGACTATCGCATGAAGCGCCTAACCATTAAAAAAATATGCTATAATGAACCTATTAATTAGAAGGGAGATGACACCACTTTAGGCCTTCCCCTCTTTAAGATAACACATGCTTAAATAAAAAAACTAGTTTCCATCGGAGACTAGTTTTTTTCGGTCTTTTTGATAGTTAGGTGATTTTGTAGGTGATCGGTGTGGTCTTTGATAATCTTCAGTCTTGGTTCTAAGTCCTGCTGAAAAACTCTAGTGTTATATCCTATCTCTTGACTGATGGCATTGACTTTAGCCAGTTCGGATTTGATGATGGCCACTTGCTTTTGGATATTGTCTTTATCTTTAGACATGCTATCAAATCTTGCTTTTTCGATGGTATAGGTCTGTTTAATGTCATGCCGACGACTGAATGCCTTGTAGCTGATATAGGCTGCAACTGCAGTAGCTAGTTTCGTTTTGAGCCCCATTACTCCACCTCTTTTGCAATTTTTTCGGAGAGTGTACCTAAGGCCTGAAAATCAGGCTCGTGTGTTGTGTAGTTGATAGAGATGCCATCGTTGCTGTCAAATCGAGGAACCAAGTGAATATGGGCATGGAAAACGGTTTGACCGGCAACCTCCTCATTATTGTTAATAATATTCATTCCAGCTGCTCCCGTAGCTTTTTGAACAGCACGCGCTATCTTAGGAAGTTGGACAAATAAATCTTGTGCAGTCTCTGGATCCATTTCAAGGACATTGCGGACATGTTTTTTGGGGATGAGCAAGGTATGACCGTTAGTGGTTTGAGTGATATCCAGAAAAGCCATAACCTTATCATCTTCATAAACTTTTGAAGAAGGGATCGTACCAGATACAATTTGGCAAAAAATACAATTTTCCATGCGTGAGACCACCTTTTTACTTGAATTTGTTATAATAAATCTAGTATATCAAAGTTAGGAAAAATCGTCATGTTAAAAATTGATCACTTAGTGGGTGGTTATGTCAATATTCCAGTATTAAAAGACATCTCTTTTGAGGTGGCTTCAGGGGAAGTGGTTGGCTTGATTGGATTAAATGGTGCAGGAAAGTCAACTACAATTAACGAAATTATAGGTCTTTTACAACCCTACCAAGGGACAATTACCTTGGAGGGTCAGCAATTATTAGAAGACCCACAAACCTATCGCCGTAAAATCGGTTATATCCCTGAGACGCCCATTCTCTATGGAGAGCTGACCTTGCGAGAGCATTTGCAGACAGTGGCTCTGGCCTATGGTTTAGAGGATTATGATAGCCTGCAAGACAAACTCTTGAAGCTCTTTCGTTTAGAGGATAAGTTAGACTGGTACCCAGTCAATTTTTCAAAAGGGATGAAGCAAAAGGTCATGATCATTGCAGCTTTATTGATTGAACCGAGTTTGTTAATTGTCGACGAACCTTTTTTAGGTCTAGATCCTTTAGCTATCCGCGATTTGACCCAGCTGATCCAGGAAGAAAAGGAAAAGGGCACAGCTATCCTTATGAGCACACATGTTTTGGACTCAGCAGAGAAGATGTGTGACCGTTTTGTGATCTTGCATCATGGTCAAGTTCTTGCTAGTGGTAGCTTAGTTGAGTTGAGACAGCATTTTAATCTATCGACAGCTAGTTTATCGGATATTTACATGCAGCTGACGCAGGAGAACTAAAATGGAAAAAGTCTTTCAGAAGCGTCGTTCGCAATTCCTCCAACAAACGGCTAGGTATTTACGCTATGTTTTCAATGATCATTTCGTCTTAGTGCTGCTGTTTTTATTGGGATTTTTAGTGGTACAGTATACAAACTTCATCAATCATTTTCCAAAAACGTCTCGTCTCCCCTTGGTACTGGTCTTGCTAGTGACATTTTTTTTCAGTTTTATTGGGAAAGTGGCTACTTATTTGCAAGAGGCTGATCGTATTTTTTTATTGCCACAGGAGTCTTTTTTAAGGCAACATCTTACCAATGCGACACATAGAAGTTACCTCATATGGGGCAGTATTCAAGTAGTGTTCACGCTCTTATTTACCCCTATTTTTCTCTTATCAGGTTGGCAACCATGGCATTTGGTCTTGTATATTGTTGTTTTGTTAGGTGTCAGAGCACTTTGGTTACAGAGGCAGAAAAAACGAGCCTATCTTGGCGGTCTTCTTGATTTGGAACAGCTTATTCATGACGAAAAAACACGGCAACAAAACATTCTAATCTTCTTCTCACTATTTACAGGAGTCAAAGGTTTGTCAGCGACGACAAAACCAAGGGGGTATTTGACGCCTTTTATTACCCTCATATCGTTTACCAAAGAAAGTTCTGTTTGGTTTGGCCTATTTGTTAGAGCCTACTTAAGAAACGGGGATTATTTTTGGTTGAGTGTTCGCTTAATGCTTTTGGCTTTAGGTTTAGGGCTCATCATGCCAAACTGGTGGGGGATCGCTGTAGTCGCCTTGCTAGATTATCTTTTGTTATTCCAACTACTGGGTCTTTATCGTGTTTATGACTATCAGGTGATGACCCAGTTGTACCCGTTGAAAAAGGAACTCAAGCTAGCGGATTTTCGCGTTTTTCTACAGCGTTTATCAATCATCATTATGGGGATTCAGCTGCTATTGGTTATGGTAGAATGGCGGTTTATTATCATTCTACCGGTTATGGCCCTTCTTAATTGGGTTTACCTACCAAGTAAGTTGAAGAAGTTTGTTGACTAAGTCTTAAAAAACAAGTAAAATAAAAGTCAAAGTGACATAAAAAAGGAGGGTACGGTGACGGTTATTGATAACGATTTAACGTTGACCCCCATGCGTGGTAAGAGTAATAAAGCCTATATGGGAACCTACCCATCTGGGAATCGTGTTTTTGTCAAAAAAAATACAACGCCTATTTTAGCAGCTCTGGCTAAAGAGCAGATTGCACCACAGTTGCTCTGGGCAAAACGTCTGGGTAATGGAGACATGATCAGTGCGCAGGAGTGGCTCGATGGCCGTACTCTCTTGAAGCAAGATATGATGAGTAAGCAGATTGTTCAAGTGCTTTTACGTTTACATAAGTCTAAGCATTTGGCCAATCAGTTGTTGCAACTCAAGTATCAGATTGAAAATCCTTATGAATTATTAGCTAAGCTAGAGCGAGAAATGCCCCTTCAATTGCGAGAAAATACGTTTATTCAGACAATTGTTAAAGGTTTAAAGCAAAGTTTGCCGGATTTTGACCGTGAGGATGCGACGATTGTACATGGTGATGTCCGTCATAACAATTGGATTATCACGACTACGGGTTTGATTTATCTTGTTGATTGGGACTCTGTTCGTTTGACAGACCCTATGTACGATATTGGGCACTTGTTAAGCCATTATGTGCCTCGGGCAGCTTGGTCTGACTGGCTGATGTATTATGGCTATGATAATCCGAAAGCTATTATGGATAAGGTTTACTGGTACGGGCAGTTATCTTATTTGTCGCAAATACAAAAACATTTTGATAACCGTGACATGGAGCGCGTTAATCGCGAAATTTATGCCCTTAGAAAATTTAGAGAGTTATTTAATAAATGAGAGTGCGTAAGCGCAAAGGTGCTGAAGACTATTTAGAAAGTCATCCCCAGTACGTTATTTTAAATCCCGAAGATGCCAAGGGAAAGTGGCATCAGGTTTTTGGAAATACTAACCCCATTCATATTGAAGTTGGCTCGGGTAAGGGCGCGTTCATTACAGGAATGGCTTTGAAGAATCCTGATATCAATTATATAGGAATTGACATCCAGGTTTCAGTATTGAGTTATGCTTTAGATAAGGTATTGGAAAGCCAGGCGCCGAATGTCCGTCTGCTTCGTGTGGATGGATCTAGT
The DNA here is from genome assembly GCF_000420785.1 of Streptococcus hyovaginalis DSM 12219. Lineage (GTDB taxonomy): Bacteria > Bacillota > Bacilli > Lactobacillales > Streptococcaceae > Streptococcus > Streptococcus hyovaginalis. Next base: position 18,365 of record NZ_ATVP01000008.1, read on the forward strand.
TTGGTTAATTATTTTGAAAAAGGTGAAGTCGCACAGATGTATCTGAATTTCTCAGATCCTTGGCCGAAAACCAAACATGAAAAGCGTCGCCTGACCTATAAAACTTTCTTGGATACCTACAAAGATATCTTACCGGAGAATGGCGAAATTCATTTCAAAACAGATAATCGTGGTTTGTTTGAGTATAGTTTGGCGAGTTTTTCGCAGTATGGTATGATTTTAAAACAGGTATGGTTAGATTTACACGCTAGCGATTTCGAAGGAAACGTGATGACCGAGTATGAACAGAAGTTTTCATCAAATGGTCAAGTGATTTACCGTGTTGAAGCACAATTTTAATGAATAGCGGAATTGTTATCCGCTTTTTATGGAGAGGTCGCATAGTGGCCGAGTGCGCACGCTTGGAAAGCGTGTAGTCCTTAACGGGGCTCGGGGGTTCGAATCCCCTCCTCTCCTTTTATCTCCCTGATTTCATGGGCTTTGTCGGGGTTTCACCCACCATTCACCAAACAAATGTGATTTTTGAGACAATCGCTATCATGCGGTTGTCGTTTTTTGATGAAAACTATGCTATAATAACGGTGTGAAACGATTTCAAAAAGGGGGTCTTTACAATGCAAGTTAAGGAAATTTTAAATTTACTGGAAACAAAGATGTCACCATCTGTTTTTGCGACGACTGACAAAGATGGTAAGCCTCACGCACGTTTTATTCATGTAGGACTGGCTAACGAGAAAGGGATTTTCTTTATGACTAGCCCGAAGACCCATTTTTATCAACAGTTACAAAATAATCCACAGGTTGCCATCACAGGTATTAACCAAGAAGATTACCTCATTCAGGTGATTCGTATTGAAGGTCGAGTTCGTGAAATGGGGCAAGAGAAATTAGAAGAGCTTCTTGCTGGTAATCCATTTGTTGAGCAGGTTTACCCTGACCACAGTGAAAGAGAGAACGTCCGTGTGTTTCAACTGTATGAAGGTGAGGGATTTTACCAAAGCTTGACGCAAGGACACAAGTATACTTTTGCTATTAAAGCTGACCATGGTGCTTAGATCTATGAATGTATAATGCTTTAACTTGCATGTTTTTTCAGATTGTGCTATTATAGTTAAAAATAACAAGAAAGGGGCGGGGTTATGACTTCGCCTCTTATCTGTGTAAGGAGGGATTATTATCGCAACGATTGTCGAACAGGTGACAGAATTGGTTAGCCCCCATATCAAGGCTCCATATGAGCTTGTTGATGTTGAGTATGGAAAGATGGGTGGCGATTTTGTCCTTAGTATTCTAGTGGATAAACCTGGTGGTATTTCAGTAGAAGATACGGCAGATTTGACGGATGTTATTAGTCCCTTGCTTGATACGATCAAACCAGATCCCTTCCCGGAGCAATATTTTTTGGAAGTGTCAAGTCCAGGTCTAGAGCGTCCCTTAAAAACGAAGGAAGCACTTGAGAATGCTGTTGGTTCTTATGTAAACGTTAGTCTCTACAAAGCTATCGATAAGGTGAAAATTTTTGAAGGTGATCTCGTCGCTTTTGACGGAGAGACATTGACGATTGATTATTTAGATAAAACACGTCATAAGACCGTGGATATTCCTTACCAAACCGTCGCTAAAGCGCGTTTAGCTGTGAAATTATAAGCGTTAGTCATTGAGAAGAAAGGAATTGCCTTATCCCTAAGGCGAGACAAACATGAGCAAAGAAATGTTAGAAGCCTTCCGTATTTTGGAAGAAGAGAAGCACATTAACAAAGAAGACATCATTGATGCTGTAACAGAATCATTGAAATCAGCCTACAAACGTCGTTACGGTCAGTCAGAGAGTTGCGTGATTGAGTTCAATGAAAAAACAGGTGATTTTCAAGTTTATACTGTCCGCGAAGTTGTTGACGAAGTTTTTGATAGCCGTCTTGAAATTAGTTTGAAAGATGCCTTAGCTATCAGTTCGGCTTATGAGCTTGGTGACAAAATTCGTTTTGAAGAGTCTGTAGCTGAATTTGGACGTGTAGCGGCACAGTCTGCTAAACAAACGATCATGGAGAAAATGCGTAAGCAAATGCGTGAAGTGATGTTTAATGAGTACAAGGAACATGAAGGTGAAATCATGACTGGTACTGTTGAACGTTTTGACCAACGTTTTATCTACGTCAACCTTGGTTCACTTGAAGCGCAATTGTCACACCAAGATCAAATTCCAGGTGAAACTTTCAAATCTCACGATCGTATTGAAGTTTATGTCTACAAGGTTGAGAACAATCCTCGCGGTGTTAATGTCTTTGTTAGCCGTAGTCATCCTGAGTTCATCAAACGCATTATGGAACAAGAAATTCCAGAAGTTTTCGATGGTACTGTTGAAATCATGAGTGTTTCTCGTGAGGCTGGTGATCGTACAAAGGTTGCTGTTCGTAGCCATAATCCTAATGTGGATGCTATTGGTACGATTGTCGGTCGTGGTGGCTCAAACATCAAGAAGGTTATCAGCAAATTCCATCCAACACGTCTAGATGCTAAGACAGGTATTGAAGTTCCTGTTGAAGAAAACATCGACGTGATTCAGTGGGTAGAGGATCCAGCAGAGTTTATCTATAATGCGATCGCTCCCGCGGAAGTTGACATGGTTCTTTTCGATGAGGAAAATAGTAAAAAGGCTACTGTTGTGGTTCCAGATAGTAAACTGTCGCTGGCTATCGGTCGCCGTGGACAAAATGTTCGCTTAGCGGCTCATTTGACAGGGTATCGTATTGATATCAAGTCAGCATCAGAGTACGAGGAGATGGAAGCCCAACAAGCCTTAGAACTCGAAGCGGCTAGCACATCATTTGCAGAAACAGAGGTCGCTCAAGATTTTGTGGTTGAGAATAACAGTGATGTGACATCAACTGAAGAAACATTGAACGAAGAATAAAAAATCGAGGTGTTTATGGCCAAAACACGTAAAGTACCTTTAAGGAAGTCTCTTGTTTCCGGTGAGGTTATTGACAAGCGTGATTTATTGCGGATTGTGAAAACCAAAGAAGGTGAGATTTTTATCGATCCAACTGGAAAAGCTAACGGCCGTGGGGCATACATCAAATTAGATAATCAAGAAGCTCAAGAAGCTAAAAAACGCCGTGTTTTTGATCGTAGCTTTAAAGTTGCAGTGGCTGATGATTTCTATGATGAGCTGATTGCCTATGTGGACCATAAAGTGAAAAGAAGAGAGCTTGGCCTTGAATAATGATCAAAAATTAGCCAATTTAATCGGATTAGCACAAAGGGCTGGAAAAGTTATTTCGGGAGAAGAGCTTGTTATTAAAGCTATTCAACACCAGGAAGCTAACTTGGTCTTTCTAGCCAATGATGCTGGTGATAATTTGACTAAAAAAATTACTGATAAAAGTAACTACTATCAAATAGAAGTCTCCACAGTGTTTAATGCACTGGAATTAAGCATGGCAATTGGTAAGCCTAGAAAGGCGATCGCCATTGTAGATGCTGGATTTTCAAAGAAAATGAGGACTCTTATGGCATAAAGAATAGGAGGACATCACGTGTCAAAAAAACGCTTATATGAAATTGCGAAAGAAGTCGGTGTCGCGAGTAAAGAGGTTGTTGCGAAAGCGCAAGAGTTTGGACTGTCTGTGAAAAGTCACGCATCGAGTGTAGAAGGCAATGATGCTGAACGATTAGTGGCGGCATTTCGACCAACATCAATCTCTAAAGTGGCTGATCAACAGTCGCCGATTTCCAAAGTAATAGAAGAAAAGAAAAGCCCTGTAGCCACTGGGGTTCAAAAAACTGAAGCAGAAGGAACGACCGCTGGTAAATCATCAGAGGCAACTTCAGAAAAGACGGCTCCTGCTGCTGCGACTCCCAAACCTAAAAGTCGAAACTTTAAGGCTGAGCGAGAAGCTAAAGCTAAGGCTGAAGCGGAGCGTCGTGCTCAATCGGGAAATCGTACAACCCATTCAGGGCAAAAACGCCGAGACAATCGCCAAGCAGATCGTCATCAAGATAATCGCTCACAAGTTGGAGGACGTCAGCAGGATCGTTCTCGTCAAAATAATCGACGATTTGATAATACTGCTAATCGTAATGATCGCAACCGCGATAACCGCTATAACGATAATCGTCAATCTCAAACGGCTCCCAAAATTGACTTTAAGGCACGTGCTGCAGCTTTAAAAGCGGAACAAAATGCCGAGTATTCTCGTCAAAGTGAAACCCGTTTTCGTGAACAAGAAGAAGCTAAACGTCAAGAGAAAATAGCTCAAGAGCAAGCACGCAAAGCGAAACAACTAGAAGCCGAGCGCGAACAAAAAGCTAATGAGATGGTACGAAAAGAGCAGGTGAAACCTGTGACAACCCCAGTCTCATCAGCACCTGTGCAAACAGATGTTCGCCGTAAAAAACAGGGACGTCCTGAAAAATCTCGTGATTTTGACAAACAGAATGAAGACGGACCAAAACAAAGTAAAAATAAGAAAAATTGGACAAATCAAAACCAAGTGAGAAATCAAAGAAATAGTAACTGGAATAAAAACAAACAAACTAAAAAAGGTAAAAATAATCGTAACGGTAATAATGCTCCTAAACCAGTAACCGAGCGTAAATTCCATGAACTACCGAAGGAATTTGAATATACCGAAGGGATGACGGTTGCCGAAATTGCAAAACGTATTAAACGTGAACCAGCTGAGATTGTCAAAAAACTCTTTATGATGGGAGTCATGGCAACACAAAACCAATCTTTAGATGGCGACACTATCGAACTATTGATGGTTGATTACGGTATTGAAGCCCATGCTAAAGTTGAAGTAGATGATGCTGATATCGAACGCTTCTTTGCTGATGAAGGCTATCTAAATGCTGATAAGATGGTTGAGCGTGCACCTGTTGTAACTATCATGGGACACGTTGACCATGGTAAAACGACCCTTCTTGATACCCTTCGTAATTCTCGTGTCGCAACGGGTGAAGCTGGTGGTATCACTCAGCATATCGGTGCTTACCAGATTGAAACAAAAGGTAAAAAAATTACCTTCTTAGATACGCCAGGTCACGCAGCCTTTACGTCAATGCGTGCGCGTGGTGCCTCTGTGACAGATGTTACTATTTTGATTGTGGCAGCCGACGACGGTGTCATGCCACAAACAATTGAAGCAATTAATCACTCAAAAGCTGCGGGTGTTCCAATCATTGTTGCGATTAACAAGATTGATAAACCTGGTGCTAACCCTGAGCGTGTTATTGGTGAATTAGCTGAGCATGGTGTTATCTCAACTGCCTGGGGTGGCGATTCTGAGTTTGTTGAAATTTCAGCTAAATTCGGTCAAAATATCGATGAATTGTTAGAGACAGTTCTATTGGTTGCCGAGATGGAAGAGTTAAAAGCCGATCCAACCGTTCGTGCCATTGGTACAGTCATTGAGGCTCGTCTTGACAAAGGAAAAGGTGCGGTTGCGACCCTCCTTGTTCAGCAAGGGACACTTAATGTTCAAGATCCTATTGTTGTCGGAAATACCTTTGGACGTGTTCGTGCTATGGTCAACGACCTTGGACGTCGTGTCAAGACAGCAGCCCCATCAACCCCAGTTTCCATTACTGGTTTGAATGAGACACCGATGGCGGGTGATCATTTTGCGGTTTACACTGATGAAAAAGCTGCTCGTGCTGCAGGTGAAGAACGTGCCAAACGTGCCCTATTGAAACAACGTCAAAATACACAACGTGTTAGCCTTGAAAATCTCTTTGATACCCTTAAAGCTGGTGAAGTTAAGACGGTTAACGTTATCATCAAAGCTGATGTACAAGGTTCGGTCGAAGCTTTGGCAGCATCGCTTCTTAAAATTGAAGTGGAAGGTGTTCGCGTTAATGTGGTTCACTCAGCTGTAGGTGCGATTAATGAGTCAGATATTACCCTAGCTGAAGCTTCTAACGCTGTTATTATTGGTTTCAATGTTCGCCCGACACCACAGGCGCGTCAGCAAGCAGAAGCTGATGATGTTGAAATTCGCCTTCATAGCATTATCTATAAAGTCATCGAAGAAGTCGAAGAAGCTATGAAAGGGAAGTTGGATCCTGAATATCAAGAAAAAGTTCTTGGTGAAGCGATTATCCGTGAGACCTTTAAAGTGTCTAAGGTTGGTACGATTGGTGGATTCATGGTCATCAACGGAAAAATTACACGTGATTCAAGTGCCCGTGTTATCCGTGATGGCGTGGTTATCTTTGATGGAAAACTGGCTAGCTTGAAGCATTATAAAGATGATGTTAAAGAAGTTGGTAATGCCCAAGAAGGTGGTCTTATGATCGAAAACTTCAATGATCTTAAAGTGGATGATACGATTGAAGCTTATATCATGGAAGAAATCGTAAGAAAATAACCAACATAATTATTGAAATACTGAATAAAGCTAGGTGAGTAGCCTAGCTTTTCTTTAAAGTATTGGTTCACAGATAATATGAGTGTATTAAAAAAATAATAGAAAGGATTAATCCGTCTTAGACGTTGAGTGGAAGGGTGTTTGGTAACTTGAAATGTATTTACCACATCTTGTTTCTTCAGCTTATTTTGACGGACTTGGTAGCATAGTTATGGGAAATCATCGTGTTGACCGCGTTGGAATGGAAATCAAACGCGAAGTGAATGAGATTTTACGTTTAAAAGTGCGTGACCCTCGTGTTCAAGGTGTAACAATTACAGATGTCCAAATGTTGGGTGACTTATCAGCAGCTAAGGTCTATTATACAATCATGAGTGATCTTGCTTCAGATAATCAAAAAGCCCAGATGGGTTTGGAGAAGGCAACAGGAACTATCAAGCGTGAACTTGGAAAAAATCTTCAGATGTATAAAATTCCAGATCTAACCTTTGAAAAAGATGAATCGATCCAATATGGAAATAAAATTGACGAACTCCTACGTCAACTAGATCAAAAAGATTAAAAAAGAGCGTAAATTAAGTTTTGAGATTGAAGGCTATCATCTATTGGGATGATTCTTCAATCTTTTTTCATTAGAGGCAGTTAGCTTTCTAAATTCAATCTCATGATGGTTGTGCTGAATAGTGCCAGTATGAGTGTTAGTGTGTTAGAAGCGATGGAAAAGAAGCTGCTTTATCTTTTCATTGACATCTGGAGGAGACTTCGGTATACTTTATTTACAATTGTAAACGAATTGGAGATAGAGATGTTGCAGATTGCTAATGCTGAGTGGGAAGTGATGCGTGTAGTGTGGGCATCAGAAGAAGTGACTAGTTCCTATATTATCGATGTTTTGCAGCAAAATCATGATTGGTCTGATTCTACTATCAAGACGATGATTACGCGTCTTTCTGAAAAAGGTCTTTTAAGCAGTCGGCGGGAAGGACGACGATTTTGGTACCGTGCTGTGATTTCGGAAGAAGAAGGGCAATGGAAATGTATCGAAGAAACGTTTGACAAGATTTGCATTACTAAGCGTGGGAAGTTGCTAGCAGCCCTGATGACTGATACGCCGATGACTGAGCAAGATATTGCCATGTTTGAAAGTATTTTACAAGCTAAAAAAGCTACTCCGGTATCTAAGATTGTGTGCCAATGTTTGCCTGGACAATGCTCTTGCCATCATTAACCCCTAAGAGGTGGTATTAAAAAATAAAATAAGTCAAGAAGCCCAAATCAAGAATATAAAATCTTGATTTGGGCTTTTTGTTTGTAAATAACTACTATAGAGTTTCTTTTACTAGCTTGTTCTCTATAGACGTGAATTAATCGTGTTTGCGTTTAGCAACCATCCCAGCCATTCCGAGAATAGTAATACCTGTCAGAATAAACGTAGCTGAGTTATGCTCGCTAGTTTCCGGTAAGTTACCAGTTTTGCTCTGATAATGTTCAGTATCTTTGTTAGTTACTTTTCGGTTACCAAGACTTTGAACACTGGCAATATTTTGTGCTTGGAAAAGTGGTTTTTGGCTGTTCACTTTTGGTGCATTCACGGACGCTGGGGTAACGGATTCTTCAGTTGTTTCTGTTGCACCTGTCTCAGACTCTGTAGTTGTACCAGTATTAGTATCTGATGGTGATGGCTCATCTCTTGGTAGTTCTGCTAGGTATCGTTTCACATTGTTGATTCCAGCAGTTATTTTTTCTCCTTTGGCTTCTAGTTGACTAATGTACTCAATAAAGGTCTCTGTATCAGGGTTGATCGCACCCACTAAGGTAGCATTTCTAAAACTTGCAAATCCATCTCCACCACCGTATAAGAAATCATTGATTACCAATGTATAAGTGGCACTTGGGTCAATTTCTTCGTCATTATCTTTGTAGGCTTTAACGACCTTAAATGGGACCTCTTCGCCTCCGTCAGGATTATCTGTGTAGGTATAGTATAACCCTGACATTTGAAGAAAGTAATTTTCCTTGCCATCATATTGTTCGTTTAGAACTTTATAAATATTCTCGCCGGACATTTGAACAATTTGAAGGATGTTGCCAAATGGTTGTACAGCTTGAGCAGCTCCCCAAGTAATGCTACCGTCATCAGTGACGATAAGGTCCGCGCGAATACCACCGTTATTTGTCATTGCAAAGTCAACGGGGATGTCAGAAGTTTGGTTAGCAATAGTGAGCTGAGCTGTCGTTACTAAGTTTCCGACGGGACTTTCCTTGAAATCATTTACCTCACGGCTGATAGTGTCAGATGAAAGGGCAGTACCTATTTTGGTATCGGTCACTTGTTTAACGATGGCATTAGCCTCATCTACGATGGCTTGGATGTCTTTGCTACCAGTTTTCACATCAGGTGCGACAGCGACAACTTCAGCACCCGGTACAGCTACAAAATCCTGAGTATCGGTATCTAAAATACCACGGACGTCAGCATAAGCTTTCCCTTGTGATAATGCTTGAACGATGCGCGTGTTACCAACGAGTCCGTTAGTGTATTGGTGACTGTGACCCGCAAAGAGGATATCAATGCTATGCTCAGGGAAAATCTCGTTCACCCGATTCATAATATCTGCAGCATCCCCTACAACGGTATCACCATCGTTAGCAGCTGGAACATGGGCTAAAACGACAATAGATTTGACGCCTTTTTTCTGCAATTCTAAAGCGTAGGCAGCAATGGTTTCTGCTTCGTCCAAAAAGTCATATTGTTCGTAATTTTGGCGGAGAACTAAGTTAGGGATCTCTTTGGTAACGATACCGATGAAGCCAACTTGAACGTTTTTGTCATTGATCGGAACATTTTTAATGGCATAGGGTTGCCAGTTGTTAGGAATTTCGCCGGTTGCTTTATCAACTACATTAGCGATGACGATTTCTTGGGTCGCAGGGACGTGCTCATAGTCGTAAACAATTGTGTTGTATCCGGCTTCAGGACTAGGTGCCTGACCTTGTACAATACGGTTATATTCGTCTAATCCTTCATCAAATTCATGGTTGCCGATGGTGCCATAGGCAACATCCATTTGGTTAAAGACTTTGATAGTAGGTTCGTCTTGCAATAAGCCAGAGTTAGCTGGACTAGCACCGACCATATCCCCTGCTTGAACACGGATGGAGGTTGCATCTGGGTTTTCAGCAATAAATGCTGTTTCCGCATCGTCCATGTAGGCGTCTAGCTGAGCAGCTGTTCCTGCATTAGAGACCTTGCCATCTGGCATGTAGGCAGAACCAGTTGTATCTAAAGCGCCATGGAAATCATTGATGCCGAGGATTTGAATCGCTCCTTGATCGGCGAAAGCGGGACTAGTTGCCAAGCCAAAACCAGCGACCACAGCCAAGAGACTACTTTTTAGGATTAACTTCTTTTTCATCATAACTCCTTTTTGAATGCCATAAAGTAATGTCCACAGATAGTTTACTATGCCAAAATGTAAAATTCAAGTGTTTTTTAGGTAAAAAACGAATATTGTTTGTTTCTCTTATCAAAAACAGACGTCATTTAAACGATTTCAGTGGTGTTTTCTGAGCATAAAGCCAGTGTTTTAGAGAGAAGATCGTGAAATCATGGGTAAAAAATGGTATACTTCTTGTATAAAAAACGATATGGAATAGTGAAGGAGAACAAGATGTTGCAAGAAATTGGACAGACGACATTAAAGGGATCACGTATTGTTTTGGGAGCTATGCGTATGGGAGCACTGGAGATCTCAGAAGCAGAAAAAGTCATTGCTAGTGCTGTAGAGTCAGGGATTAATTTTTTTGATCATGCTGACATTTATGGTGGTGGTGAGTCTGAAATATGTTTTAGAGATGCCGTTAAGCAGCTTGGACTTAGTCGTCAGGACCTGATTTTACAATCTAAATGTGGGATTCGAAAAGGTTTCTTCGATTTTTCAAAAGAGCATATAGTGACTTCGGTTGACGGTATTTTACAACGCTTAGGAACTGATTATCTGGATATTTTAGCCCTACATCGTCCAGATGCTCTTTGGGAGCCAGAAGAGGTAGCGGAAGCTTTTACACAACTTAAAAAAGAAGGAAAAGTGAACCATTTTGGTGTTAGTAACCAAAATTGTAGTCAAATAGCTTTCTTACAATCCTATTTGGAAGAACCGCTTGCCGTCAATCAATTACAGCTATCGCCTGTGCATGCCCCGATGATCTCGGTGGGCCTCGAGGTTAATATGACGACTCCTGGTGCTACTGATCGCGACGGTGGTATCATTGATTATTGTCGTCTTAGCAAGGTCACTATCCAAGCTTGGTCACCATTCCAGATTGACCTTTCAAAAGGATTGTTTTCTGGAAATCCAGATTATAAAGTGTTGAATGATACTATTGCTAAATATGCGGAACAATATCAGGTTTCTGATGAGGCTATCGTTGTTGCTTGGATTCTTCGTCATCCTGCTAAAATTCAGACCATAGTGGGATCTATGAATCCAGAACGGATTAAGCGCATTGCAGAAGCAGAAAAAGTCGTTTTAACACGTCAAGAATGGTATGACATTTACACTAAGGCTGGTCATATTTTGCCTTAAAATGGGGAGTGAAAACCATGTCCAATCATGAGTCTAAATCCAAAAAGAGAAAGAACTTTTGGTTACAATTTAGCTTTTATTTGCTCCTATTTGCGCTCATCAATGTGATTGCTAAAGGACTCTTTTATTTCTCTGTCTATGAGCGACCGCTTTCTTCTTCAGAGCTGCAATTCGGAACAAGTCTTGGTTTTGCCTTTGGCTTTAGTGTCTGGGGAAATGACAGTCTAGCCTTATGGAAGAAATGCTTGGGCTCTGTTTTCTTGATACTCATAGGAGCGCCACTAAGTATCCTAATTTGGGAGCTGGTGCCCCCATTTGTTCTACAGTTTTGGCAATGGGGTATGCTTGTGATGATTGGTGGTCTGAGTTTAGCGATTTTTTACCGACGATTCAAAGCTTATTTGAAATAATGCCTAAGGAAAAAGTACCTCAAAATTGGGGTACTTTTCTTATCCTTCGATATATTCACTCAAGGTTTGTCCCTCAAGTCCAGCATTAATAGCGATTAGTAATTTAAGGCGCGCTTTTTGACTGTTGAGTTCTTTGACAAACATAATCCCGTTAGTGGCGAGATCCACACCACCACCTTGATAGGCATAGACAGGTTCTGCGATGCCATTAAAACAGCGCGATACCAAGACTATCGGAAGGCCTTCTTGAGCAAGGGTAATGAGGGTTTTTGCTGCTTCTGGAGGGAGATTACCAGCCCCTAGAGCTTCAATAACGACACCGTCAATATGACTAGCACGTAAGAGTCTTAAAATCCCATCACCCATACCAGCATAGGCCTTGATAATCGGAATGGTTCCCTGTATGTGATCGAGATCAAAGCGTACACGAGGTTCAGTAGTTTGAAAAAATAAAATCTCATGTTTCATAATAATCCCAAGGGGGCCATGGGTGGGTGTTTGAAATGTTGAGACATTGGTTGTATGTGTTTTGGTAACATACTTGGCAGCATGTATCTCGTCATTCATCACAACGAGAACCCCTTTTCCGAGAGATTTTGGATGGCCTGCGACGCGAAGGGCTGATAGGTAATTGTAAATCCCATCACTTCCTAACTCATTTGATGATCGCATGGCACCGGTAATAACTATAGGAATAGATGGGAGGTTCATCGTATCCAGAAAGTAAGCTGTTTCCTCTAAGGTATCGGTTCCATGTGTGATGACGATTCCATCATAATTAGCCCCGATGGCTTTGATTTTCTGGTAGAGCTCATACATATGGTACTCTGTAATATGGGGGCTAGGTACATTGAAGAGATCAATGGTTGTGATGTTAAAGTCATTAAGTTCGACTGCGACATGGTTCATGGGATTGTCATTAGAAGAATTGACGTGTCCCATTTCATCTGCGGTCATTGAAATAGTCCCACCAGTATGTAGGACCAGAATATTTTTAGTCATTGAAATACTTCTTTCAAAATTGTGATATAATTTATTCTAACATAATTTAGGAAAATGGAGATTGGTATTGGCGATCAAGGCTGTGTTTTTTGATATTGATGGCACGCTATTAAATGATAGTAAACGCGTTGAAAAGGCGACTGTCCTTGCCATTAAAAATTTAAAAGAACAAGGTATCCTTGTCGGTGTTGCTACTGGACGAGGACCTGGTTTTGTGCAACCCTTTATGGATAATTTGGGGCTTGATTTTGCAGTAACTTACAATGGGCAGTATATATTCACGCGTGATAAAGTGCTCTACCAAAACCAACTTCCTAAATCTTTGATTTATCGTGTCATTCGTTATGCAGGGGACAAAAAAAGAGAAATTTCTTTAGGAACAGCTTCGGGATTAGTAGGTTCAGGTCTCATCGAAATGGGGACTAGCAACTTTGGGCAATTGGTCAGTCGCTTGGTTCCTAGTCGCTTGACCAAGCTTGTCGAAAATAGCTTTAAGAAAATCATTCGCCGAATCAAACCACAAAATATGGACTATCTTAAGACTATCATGCGTGAGCCGGTCTTTCAAATTGTTCTTGTCGCTACAGAAGGGGAAAGTCAAAAACTCCGTGAGAAATTTCCGCAAATTACGATCACGCGTTCTAGTCCTTACTCCATCGACCTTATTTCTCAAGGACAATCAAAGCTAAAAGGTATTCAAACGGTCGGTCGACAATTTGATTTTGAATTGAATGAAGTGATGGCATTCGGGGATTCTGAAAATGATATGGAAATGCTGACAGGTGTTGGTGTGGGTATAGCCATGGGAAATGGTCAAGATACCTTGAAGTCCGTAGCTGATTATACGACTGATAGTAACAATCGTGATGGGATTTCAAAAGCATTAGCGCATCATGGGCTTATCCATTTGGATCCAGAACAAGGTTTCAAGAGTCGTGATGAAAACTTTAATAAGGTTAAAGACTTTCATATGTTGATGGATGGATCAGTCAATCACACCCCACGACTCTATCAAATTGAAGAAGGCGAACATCGTGCCGGTTTTAAAGTTGAAGAAATTGTTGAATTTTTATATGCCGCAAGTCAAGGTGATCAACATGATTTTACGCAAGCTATTTTAAATCTACATGCCGCTGTGGACCATGCCGCCTATAAAGTGCAACATAAGCCTCATCCTGAAACGCCTTTAGTAGGTGAAGTGGATGCCCTGACGGATTTGTTATATTTTACTTACGGTTCGTTTGTCCTCATGGGAGTTGATCCTAGGCCTTTTTTTGATATTGTGCACGAAGCCAATATGGGTAAAATTTTTCCAGATGGTAAAGCACATTTTGATGCCAAAACACATAAAATCTTAAAACCTGATCATTGGGAAGAGACTTTTGCACCGGAGCCTGCGATCAAAAAAGAGTTAAACCGACAAATTCATAAATCTTTACAACGTACAGAAAAATAAAAAGCTTGCTGAGGCGACTTGGCCTCAGTCAGCTTTTTGGGCTGGTTATAAAATTTTTTCCTTATCGCGTACGACAAGAATATCGATTTTAGCATTGCGTAGAATGTATTCGGATGATGATCCCACCAAGAGTCGCTCGAAAGCATTGAGTCCGGTCGCACCTAGCATGATAAGGTCCGCCCCCTCACGATCAGGAATATCAATGGCTAACAGAGACTTAGGATTTCCAAATTCAACAATTTGTGTGACCTTTTCAAGTCCAGCTGCCCGAGCTTTTTCCTTTAATTCATTTAAGACGTCGTGTGCCTCACGTTCCAGTTTTTCGTAGACGGTTGCATCGAATGTCGCAACACTCTGAAGGGCACGTGTATCAATAACGTGAGTTAACAGCAGGGCAGCATCATTTCGCTTGGCAACATTGACAGCTTTCTCGAAAGCTAGTTCAGACTCTGCAGACCCATCGATAGCAACTAGAATTTTTTCGTATTGATAAGACATATATGCGACCTCCTTTTTTCCTATAAGTTCATTATACTCTTTTTTTGATTTTTTGAAAGCGTTTCACATTCTCTTTCTGAAAAAAGGTTTTTGGAAACTTTTGGATAATCCTTTTAAAAATTAAAATGAAAAAATGTGTTATTTTAAATAAAATGCGCTATAATATCAAAAAATGAGGTAACGCATATGAAGACTTTTGAAAAATCATCAAAATTAGAACATGTTGCTTATGATATTCGTGGTCCAGTCTTGGATGAGGCCAACCGAATGCGAGCTAATGGCGAGAAAATTCTACGATTGAACACTGGAAATCCTGCGGAATTTGGATTTACGGCTCCTGACGAAGTAATCAGTGATCTTATTATGAATGCGCGTAGTAGTGAAGGATATTCAGACAGCAAAGGTATTTTTCCAGCTCGAAAAGCCATCATGCAATACTGTCAGACAAAAAACATTCCTAATGTCGATATTGATGATATCTATATTGGTAATGGTGTCTCTGAGTTAATCACTATGTCTATGCAGGGGTTATTAGATAATGGGGATGAAGTCTTAGTGCCTATGCCAGATTATCCTCTTTGGACAGCAGCAGTTAGCCTGTCTGGGGGGCATGCTGTGCATTATATTTGTGATGAATCCGCTAATTGGTACCCTGATTTAGCTGATATTGAAAGCAAAGTATCTGGTCGAACAAAAGCCATTGTATTGATTAATCCTAATAATCCCACAGGAGCCCTTTATCCTAAAGATGTTCTAGAAGGTATTGTGGATATTGCCCGTCGTCATAATCTAATTATTTTCTCAGATGAGATTTATGACCGTATGGTTTTTGATGGAGCGACACATATTCCAATTGCTAGTCTAGCTCCTGATCTTTTTGTTGTGACTATGAATGGTTTGTCAAAATCGCATCGTATCTGTGGTTTCCGTGTGGGATGGATGGTTCTTTCGGGACGTAAGGATCATGTCAAAGGTTACATTGAAGGGCTTGATATGTTATCTAATATGAGGCTGTGTTCCAATGTGTTGGCTCAACAGGTTGTTCAAACCTCTCTAGGAGGTTATCAGTCTGTCGATGAGTTGTTGATGCCGGGTGGTCGCCTTTATGAGCAACGTGAATTTGTCACTAAAGCCATTAACGATATTCCAGGATTGACTGCTGTAAAACCTCAAGCTGGTCTCTACGTCTTTCCTAAAATTGATCAGACTATGTATAACGTCGCAGATGATGAACAATTTGTTTTGGAATTTCTCAAGCAGGAAAAAGTCATGTTAGTTCATGGAAGAGGCTTCAATTGGAAGGATCCTGATCATTTCCGAATAGTTTATTTGCCTAGAGTTGAAGAGTTGGCGGAGATTCAGACTAAGATGGAGCGTTTCCTAAAACAATATCGCCGCTAAAAATCTTAAATTAACCGAAAAATTAATGTAAAAAATGAAAATTCTGTGTTTTTGCTAGTATTGTAAGCAATTTTCTGACAATTACTTGCCATTTTGAAGCCTGCTTGTTATAATGATTTGTAATATATTTTCATAGATAGAAAGGTTTCTTATGCCTAATTTATTATCAAAGACACGAAAAATCACCTCGATTTTGCAACGCTCTGTAGATAGTTTAGAGAATGAACTGCCTTATAATCTGATGGCGACTCAGCTCGGGGATATTATTGACTGTAATGTTTGTATTATCAACGGAGGCGGTACCATTTTAGGGTATGCTTTGAAATACAAGACTAATAACGATCGTGTCGAACACATGTTCGAAGAGAAAAAACTTATAGATGATTACGTCAGAACAGCTAGTCGTGTCTATGACACAGAGGCAAACTTGCCTGTTACACACGACTTGAGTATTTTTCCGATCGAACTTCAGGATGAATTTCCTGATGGTTTAACAACACTTGCTCCAATATACGGAGGCGGTATGCGCTTGGGAACGCTTATTATTTGGCGTAATGACCAAGATTTTAAAGATGATGACCTTATCTTAGCAGAAATAGCCTCTACAGTAGTCGGGATTCAACTCTTAAACCTCCAAACAGAAAACCTTGAGGAAACGATTCGTAAACAGACAGCTGTAACAATGGCGATTAATACACTATCCTATTCAGAAATGAAGGCTGTAGCAGCCATTTTAGGTGAACTGAATGGAACGGAAGGACGCTTAACAGCATCAGTGATTGCGGATCGTATTGGTATTACACGTTCAGTGATTGTAAATGCTCTTCGTAAGCTTGAGAGTGCTGGTATTATTGAAAGCCGCTCTCTTGGTATGAAGGGGACTTACCTTAAGGTCATTAATGAAGGTATTTTTGATAAAATCAAGGATTATAACTAATAATGTCTAAAGCCCTTATTTCAATTGACTATACAGTAGACTTTGTCGCAGATGACGGGAAATTAACAGCAGGCAAGCCTGCTCAAGCTATTGAAAGTGCGTTGGTGAATGCAACACGTCAAGCCTTTGAGACTGGTGATTATATTTTCTTTGCGATTGATCGTCATGATGTAGATGATAAGTTTCACCCAGAAAGCAAACTTTTTCCACCTCATAATTTAGCCGGTACTTCAGGTCGGAATTTATATGGCACTTTGGCTCCCCTATACCAGGAAATCAAAGATGATAGCAAGGTCTTTTGGATGGATAAACGCCATTACTCTGCCTTTTCTGGTACGGATCTGGATGTGCGTTTGAGAGAACGTGGGGTCAAGACGCTTGTTTTGACTGGTGTACTGACCGAGATTTGTGTACTACATACGGCTATAGATGCTTATAACCTAGGGTATGAGATCGAAGTGGTGGCTGGAGCAGTGGCCTCTTTGACGCCTGAAACTCATCAATTTGCTCTCAATCATATGGCATCTGTTTTAGGGGCTAAGATTATTGAAAATTAAAACATAAAAAAGGCTCGTGCAAAATCTTTTTAAATGATTTTGCACGAGCCTTTTTTATGAATTTTAGGTTTATATACCCCTGTGGGTAAAATATTATTTTTTGATAATCATCTTTAATGCTTCTTGAATACGCTCTTCTTGGTCCTTAGCATCTTCTTCTGGGTGGTGAATAACTTGAGATATGCGGTTACTGATGACGACACCGAGCGTACTATTGATACTGGATCGGATGGCAGTTAATTGGGTAACGATATCAATACATTCTTGATCCTCTTGGATCATTTTTTGGACACCGCGCAGCTGTCCCTCAATACGTTTGAGGCGATTAATGACCTCTTTTTTTTCAGTTTGCATAGACACCTCATTTCTGAAAATTTATTATACTGAAGCCTTTTTGGTTTGTCAATTCTTTCTGTTGACTTGGATAAAGGCTCATGATATCATTTATATACCTATAGGGGTATATAAAGTTGGAAGGTAAATAATAAACTTATGAAAATTATCATTGTAGGTGGTGTAGCAGGTGGTATGTCTGCTGCAACCCGTTTGCGCCGTTTGATGGAAGATGCGGAAATCGTTGTTTTTGACAAGGGCCCATATGTGTCCTTTGCGAATTGTGGTTTGCCTTATCATCTGTCTGGAGAAATTGAAGAACGCTCTGATTTGCTGGTTCAAACACCGGAGCGGCTTAAGGAGCGTTTTCAATTGGACGTTAGGCCCGAAAGTGAGGTAACAGCTATTGATCCTGTGACAAAAACAGTTACTGTCGGCTATAAGGGACAGAGTTACAGAGAGTCTTATGATCGCTTGATTTTATCGCCAGGAGCCAAACCTGTTGTTCCCAATCTGGAAGGATTGGATAAAGCTACCAATGTGTTTACCCTACGCAATATACCAGACTTGGATTATATCATGACACATTTAAAAGGTAGATCAGGTGGCAAGGCAACTCTTATAGGGGCCGGCTTTATTGGTCTTGAAATGACTGAGAGCTTGGTTAAAAAAGGATTTGACGTGACTATTATTGAAAAAGCACCGCATGTCTTACCGTCTTTCGATCAGGAAATGGCTGCCTTTGTTAGAAAAGAATTGTTATCAAAAGGTGTGACGCTACATACCAATCAATCCGTAAAAAGCTTTAAACAAGAAGGCAAAGTCATTGTTTTAGACGATGGCACAGAAGTGCTTTCCGATGTCACCATTCTTTCTGTCGGCGTTACGCCAGAAACAAGTCTAGCTGCATCAGCTGATATAGAGTTGGGACTTCGAGGAGGAATTCTTGTAGATCAGCATTATGAAACCAACCAAAAAGATATTTTCGCAGTTGGAGATGCTATCGTGGTTAAAAATCAAATTACTGAAGAAGATGATACCATAGCCTTGGCTAGTCCTGCTAATCGACAAGGCCGCCAAGTAGCAGATATCCTTGCGGGTATTCCACGGGAACATAAGGGAAGTATAGGGACTGCTATTGTGCGCGTTTTTAATTTAGTGGCGGCATCGACCGGGATAAACGAAATAAGAGCTCGAGAAAATTTTGAGCACGTGGCAGTCGTTCATACTAACGGAAAAGACCATGCTAGCTATTTCCCAGGCGCTACAGATATTACCATAAAGCTGGTCTTTAATCCTAAAACGGGAGCTATCTATGGTGCTCAAGCGGTTGGTCAAAAAGGCGTAGATAAGCGCATTGATGTCTTGGCAACAGCTATTAAGGCTGGTATGACTATCTTTGATTTACCGGAGTTAGAACTGACTTATGCGCCACCATTTGGATCGGCAAAGGATCCTGTCAATATGATTGGCTATGCGGCCAGCAACCTAGCTGAAGGACAAAGTGAATCTATCCAGTGGTATGATTTAAAAGGGGCATTGGCGCAAGGAAGCATCTTAATTGATGTGCGAAACCCAGGAGAAGTCGTAAAGGGACGCTTTGCTGATGCTCTAAATATACCACTTGATCACTTACGAGAGCGACTTGATGAATTGGACCACTCTAAAGACTATATTGTGTCTTGTCACAGCGGGTTGCGCTCTTATATTGCTGAACGCCTCTTGAAACAGAAAGGTTTTAAAGTTCGTAACTTAGATGGGGCTTATTCACTTTATCAAACAGTTCTTCCGGAGGAAATGATATATGATTAAATCGCTAACGATGAGACAAGCATTATCTCTTATCAAAGATGGCGAATTACACTTGATTGATGTTCGTGAGATGAATGAGTATGCAGGAGGCCATATACCTGGCGCCATCAATCTCCCTTTAAGTCAGTTGGCGGCTCGTTTTGAAGATCTGTCCAAAGACAAGACCTACTACATTATCTGTCAGTCAGGGATACGCTCTGAACGTGCCTGCTCCTTTTTAGAGAACCAAGGGTATGATGTTATTAATATTCAGGATGGTATCAAGGCATGGCAAGGCTCTTTAATATAAAAGTGTCAAAGGCCTTAGTACATGCCGGTATCAGGCAGAACGGGTTCGGAGTGTCACTAGCCTAAAAGCCCCTTCTAGCTTAATGTTTGCGGGTTGCAAAGTACTCTTAGCCCTAATTTTTTGTCGTTCTTAATTTTTCAATCGTAATAAGAGAGACTAGAGATACTGGCTTGTGTTACTTACTATCGCAATCAATCTCCTTTTTTTACACGCCATCTTTTCGAAAAAATAGTTTGAAATATGGTATACTATTTGAGACTATGCAAACTTTGAAAGAGGAGAGGTCCAATGAAAATTTCTGAAGAAGAAGTACGTCATGTTGCCAAATTGTCTAAACTGAGCTTCACAGATCAAGAAACCAGTGAATTTGCTCAAAGTTTAACCAAGATTGTCGATATGGTTGAGTTATTAAACGAAGTGGATACTGAAGGTGTGCCCGTGACAACAACTATGGCAGATCGAAAAAATGTTATGCGTGAGGACGTGGCTGAGCAAGGTCAATCGCGTGAGGAGCTCTTTAAAAATGTTCCTGAAGCCAAAGATTATTTCATCAAAGTTCCAGCTATCTTTGAAGAAGGAGGGGATGCTTAATGTCATTTAATCATAAGACCTTAGAAGAGTTGCATGACCTCCTTGTAAAGAAGGAAATTTCAGCAACAGAGTTAACCAAGGCTACTTTGGAGGATATTAAAAGTCGCGAGACAGCTATCGAAGCTTTTGTAACCATTTCAGAAGAAGAAGCTTTGAAACAAGCCCAAGCTGTTGATGCTAAAGGCATTGATGCGGATAATGTGATGAGCGGTATCCCGCTTGCGGTTAAGGATAATATTTCGACCAAAGGGATTTTAACGACCGCTTCATCAAAAATGCTCTATAATTACGAGCCTATCTTTGATGCCACGGCTGTTGCTAATGCCTATGCTAAAGATATGATTGTCATTGGTAAGGCCAACATGGATGAATTTGCCATGGGGGGGTCAACTGAAACGTCCTACTTTAAACAGACGAAAAATGCCTGGGATCAGACCAAGGTTCCTGGTGGTTCATCAGGTGGCTCGGCAGCAGCAGTTGCTTCTGGTCAAGTTCGCTTGTCACTAGGTTCTGATACCGGTGGATCGATTCGTCAACCCGCAGCCTTCAACGGTGTTGTTGGGATGAAGCCGACCTACGGTATGGTATCACGTTTTGGTTTGATTGCCTTTGGTAGCTCTCTTGACCAAATTGGACCATTTGCGCCAACGGTTAAGGAAAATGCCCAGCTTTTGAATGTCATTTCTAGCTATGATTCCAAAGATGCGACATCTACCAAACATCAAGTGGCGGACTTTACTAGCAAGATTGGTCAAGATATTAAAGGCATGAAAATTGCCCTTCCAAAAGAATATTTGGGAGAAGGGATCGATCCTGAAATCAAGGATAATATCCTAGTAGCTGCTAAACACTTTGAAAAACTTGGTGCTATTGTGGAAGAAGTTAGCCTTCCCCACAGTAAGTACGGAGTGGCGGTTTATTACATTATTGCCTCTTCAGAAGCTTCCTCAAACTTGCAACGTTTTGATGGTATTCGTTATGGTTTCCGCGCTGAAGATGCGACAAATCTAGATGAGATTTATGTCAATACACGGAGCCAAGGTTTTGGAGACGAGGTTAAACGCCGCATAATGCTTGGGACTTTCAGTCTGTCTTCTGGTTACTATGACGCTTACTACAAAAAAGCAGGTCAGGTGCGTACCTTGATTATTCGTGACTTTGACAAAGTCTTTGCCGAGTATGACTTGATTTTAGGTCCAACGACGCCAAGCGTAGCCTTCGGTTTTGGTGATAAATCCAAAGACCCAGTTTCCATGTATTTAGCTGACCTCTTGACTATCCCAGTTAACTTGGCTGGGCTTCCAGGGATTTCTATCCCATCAGGCTTTGTCGATGGTTTGCCAGTTGGTCTTCAGTTGATCGGTCCAAAATACAGCGAGGAAATCATTTACCAAGCGGCAGCAGCTTTTGAAGCAACAACGGATTATCACAAACAACAACCTAAGATTTTTGGAGGTGACAAGTAATGAATTTTGAAACCATTATCGGACTTGAAGTTCACGTTGAGTTGAACACCAATTCTAAGATCTTTTCACCATCATCAGCGCATTTTGGTCAAGAAGCTAACGCCAATACTAATATCATTGACTGGTCATTTCCAGGGGTACTTCCTGTCATTAATAAAGGGGTTATTGATGCAGGTATCAAGGCGTCTCTAGCCTTAAACATGGACATTCATCAAGAGATGCACTTCGACCGTAAAAATTATTTTTACCCAGATAATCCAAAGGCCTATCAAATCTCTCAATTTGATGAGCCCATTGGTTACAATGGCTGGATTGAAGTAGAGTTAGAAGATGGTTCAACTAAAAAAATCCGTATCGAACGTGCTCACCTAGAAGAAGACGCTGGGAAAAATACACATGGTACAGATGGTTATTCTTATGTCGACCTCAATCGTCAAGGTGTACCTTTGATTGAGATTGTTTCAGAAGCCGATATGCGTTCGCCTGAAGAAGCCTATGCCTATCTGACAGCCTTGAAAGAGGTCATCCAATACACAGGCATTTCAGACGTTAAGATGGAAGAAGGTTCTATGCGCGTTGATGCCAATATCTCTCTTCGTCCGTATGGACAAGAAGCCTTTGGTACTAAGACCGAGTTGAAAAATCTCAATTCTTTCAACTATGTTCGTAAAGGCTTGCAATATGAGATTGAACGTCAAACTAAGATTCTGCGTTCAGGCGGCCAGATTCGTCAGGAGACGCGTCGTTATGATGAAGCAACTGGGGAAACCATCCTCATGCGTGTTAAGGAAGGGGCAGCGGATTACCGTTACTTCCCAGAGCCTGACCTACCGCTTTATGAGATTGACAATGCTTGGATTGATGAGATTCGTTCAGAATTACCTGAATTTCCAAAAGAGCGTCGTGCTAAGTATGTGTCACAATATGGACTTACAGCTTACGACGCTAGTCAGCTGACAGCGAGCAAAGCGACGTCAGATTTCTTTGAATCAGCAGTGGCACAAGGCGGCGACGCCAAACAAATTTCTAACTGGCTTCAAGGTGAAGTGGCGCAATTCCTTAATGCGGAAAGTAAGACTTTATCGGAGATTGCTTTGACACCTGAAAATCTTCTTGAAATGCTAGCTTTGATTGAAGATGGTACCATTTCCTCAAAAATTGCTAAGAAGGTCTTTGTTCACTTGGCTAAGAATGGCGGTTCAGCGCGTGAATACGTTGAAAAAGCTGGATTAGTTCAGATTTCAGATCCAGAAGTTCTGATTCCAATCATTCACCAAGTCTTTGCGGACAATGAATCAGCAGTTGCTGACTTTAAATCAGGTAAACGTAATGCCGACAAAGCTTTCACAGGATTCTTGATGAAAGCAACCAAAGGACAAGCCAACCCACAGGTCGCTCAAAAACTGTTAAAAGAAGAATTAGTTAAATTGTTGGACTAAAAAGGAGGGAATCTCCTTCGAGTTTGTAGACAAAGTCTCTTTTAGGACTTTGCTGAGGTGATGTCGGACGGTAGTAAACTTTATTCTTTATAGGTTTACTCCTCAAACAGTCTCCCAGACTGTTTGAGCTATCTTCGAAATTCCATACCTAGTCAATGAGTCTTTTATCGCTTACTTGTTTCCAAGCGACAACCTAAAAGGTTCCCCCATACCTTTTTAGTTCTAATAGCTCCGAACGCTAGAAACGAAAACGTTTCTAGCGTTTTCATCACATCGGAAAGTCCCGACCTAGGGCTCACTTTGCTCACTTGTTTATGGAGAGCTACTAAGTTTAATTTCCCTAAATGTAGCTTGTCTACGTTTTGAAAGGAGGGAACCTCCTTCTTTTTTGCTCCCCAAAAATTACATACCCTAAGTTAAGGAGGAAAGGAAAAAAGTTGTCAAAAAATAGTCAGAAAGCGCTTGACAGCAATATATATAATAGTTATGCATTTTAGGAGGAACAGTGATGAAGTTTTTAGTCAAAAGTTTTTTGAATAAGCTAATTTGGATTGTTGCTTTACTGGTCGTAATCGCTGCTGGTGTATTTTATGTTATTCAACGCCAAAATGGGAAAGTTGAGCAAGAAGATCAATTTGTTATCAAACGTTTCTCTAAGCAAAGTCAGCTAGTTGTTGCTGATGCAGGGATTGAAACGAAGGCGCATAAAACGTTTGAGTCAAAAGCAATGAAAGATTGGCCAAAGTGGACTGAGTCAATCCAAAAAGTTTTTGTTAACAGAGAGCTAAATTTAGAAATTCCAGTAAAAACCGAGTTTAAATTGGAATTAAAAGACCTTTCAAAAACAGATGTTAATATCAAAGATAATACATTAACATTTAAGCGTCCTTTGACAGTTAATGTTGATTCGCAGCAAGTCGGTAATGTAGTAATAAAAGATACCAAATCTGGTGTTGTTGATAAAGCTGTTGACTTGGTTACCTCAAATAAGAAAAGTCAAGAGTTTTTAACTCAGAAAAGTACAGATGCTTTAGAGGCGACTTCCAAAAAGATTATGTCTCAAAAAGATAAGCGTGAAAAGGTTGCTAAATATTCTGAGGAAGCATTGGAGAACATTCTCAATTTAAATTTTGATGAAAAAATAACAGTTAAGATTTCTGAGTCGGATTTACAATTTGTCAATGTAGATAGTAAAGAAAAATAATATAAAGCTAACTCTATTGTCATGCGATGACTGGAGTTAGCTTTTTTCATATGAGAACAGGGCAGAAGCTAGACAGATGCTTTTGTCCTCTTTATGTACCCTCTGTGTGGTAGCCATTCGCCATCAATTCCTCATTGATGAGGTTGCTAACTTTTTTAATAGGAGCAATGACCACCTCTAATGACTTTATATAGAGCTTAGAAGTTTAGTATTCTTTTGATATCGTAAAAATGACTTCTCAAAAAGATGAGTGCAATTTTTTCAAAGCCTTCAAAATGTGCTATAATAAAGAGTAATATTATATTTGGAATAAAAAGTGGCTGAAAAGCCTATAAAATAGCGGTTTAGGGTAGTGACCTAGACCGCCTTTTTCTTTTTAGTTACCCTTTTAGTTATACTTTCAATTCATTTATGGCATTTTCGAAGAATGAAACAGCTGATTTTTTATTCATTTCTGAAAGATGGCCGTATATATCCATAGTGGTTGAAATATTATTATGACCTAATCGGTGTTGCAATTCTTTATAGGGAATACCAGCATTGAGAAGCAAGCTAGCATGTGTATGTCTAAATCCATGGAAGCCTACATTTTCAACACCAGCCAGTCTGAAGTGACGTTCAAGACGTTGTCTGAGACTAGCAACCTTGGCATAAGTGTCTGTAATAGGTGAAAAAACAATCTTAGGCTGGTAACCGGCTTCGAGACGTTGTTGCTGACGATAGCTTTTAAGCATTTTAAGTGTTGCTTGGTCAATATCTATAACACGTATGCTTGATTTTGATTTAGGGCTATTAACAGTACGATACCTGTTCAAAGTCTTTGTAATGCTAATCTGAGCCTCGTCAAAATCAATGTCTGACCATTCTAGCGCCAACAGTTCACTAATGCGGCAACCAGTTGCTAAGAGCGTTTTATACAGCATGATTTCAAACATATGCTGATAGGTTGGCTCTAACCGTGATAGATAAGTCAAGAAAGCCTTGAGGTTATCTTGATCTAGGTGTTTGATTTTATCTTTTGCCTTTACCCTTGTCTTACGAGGCAACACAATATTTTTAGCTGGATTGAATGATAAGAGTTCCAAAGTCACGCCGTATTGGAGTATTCTCCTATTTAGAGAACACAATAATCCATAACGTTGAAATGCCCCAGTCGCCCCTTTGTTAGCCTTAGAAGCCCACTCGTTGACTTGCATTTGGATCATTGGAGTAGTCATCTTATCCAAAGGATAATCAGCAAAGACAGAAAGCAGATGATTTCTAACAAAGCTTTCCATCATACAGCTAGTGTTTGGCTTGACGGTATGCTTGTAACTATCCCACCATAACTGAGCCAACTCACCGTAGGTTTTCACAACTAGCTTAGGTTTAATGGTATGGCCGTTAGCTTCAAAGTCAGCGATAGCTTGTCTAGCTTTTGTTTTAAGAAGTTTCTTAGTAGGAGCTGTAATGGTCGTCCTAACTTTCTTTCCAGTTACTCGGTCAATTCCAAGATAGATATTGGAACGGTAAACCAGCTCACCATTTTTCTTTTTGTATTCGGTTATTGTCATGTTATATCCTTTTCTAACATCAACAGGCAAGTATGGGTCTAGAATTGGATATTTAACACCTATACGATAGCATAAGCAGTTGAGAATGTAAATAGATAACCCTGCTTCAAAACGTCTGTATGGGTCTTATATGAGCTTGTGGGAGGTGGTTAGACACTAAGGACAAATAGCATTTTGCTAGCCTAAACACTACAAAAAAAGCCCCTTGGAACTGGCATTCCTTGGGGTTTTGGTGTTCGCATTGAACAATTCCTATTACAATTATTATCGAACAGAATAGTAGATAAGTCAAACGAAAATACTTGATTTTAATATCTTAGTATCATTTAACAGTATGTTAGACATGAATATCATATATTAGTGTTTTGAAATCGTAGCATAGTATTATCTTTTTTAAACAAAATGTGTTACAATGTAATACAAAAGGAGGCTACGTTATGGCAACAATTTCTGTTCGATTGAATCAAGACGAAGAAGCGTTATTTAAAAGCTACGCTAGCATGCAAGGTGTTAGTCTATCAACCTTATTCAAGCGATCATTGGCGGAGGAAATAGAGGACGCTCACGATTTGAATATCTATAAACAAGCCAAGGCTGAGTACCTAGAGGATACTGAAACAATGTCTCACGCTGATTTTAAGAAGTCATTAGGATTCTAGTATGTATCAAGTAGAGTATTCAAAAAAGGCTCAAAAGCAGATTAAAAAGCTAGATAGGTCAATCCAAAAACTTCTCTTTTCTTGGATTGATAAGAATTTGGATCAGACGAATAATCCTAGACAACATGGAAAAGGTTTGACAGGAAACCATTCTGGAGAATGGCGATACCGTATCGGTAATTACCGTTTAATTTGTGATATTCAAGATGATAAGATGATTATTTTAGCACTTGAAGTTGGTCATCGTAATAATATATACAAATAAAGCTAACACTATCACGGTGCTAGCTTTTTTTCTATGTTGAGAGAACTATGAGAATACCTCTTTTCCTGAGGTCGTTTTAACCGTCCACGCTATACTTTGAAAGTATGACGTGACTTGAAAATACGCAACAGACATTACTATTAGTAAGGGCTGTTTTTCTATGCTGAGATAGCGAATGATGACGGTTGCTAAACAATTACCAAATCTGACAACGTTGTCAGATTTGGGGTCATCAGCCCTCTACTTAGTCGCAACTTGTCCAAAATTTGGACGACAGGAGCAGTGCAGAGAGAGCGATTCTGAGAGCGTTTCGCTTTAATTATGGTTAGTTGTCTTTACTGATCCATAGATAAACTAGTAAACAGAGTATGAATGCTGGTAAATCACTGTTAATCCTTTCCCTTCCCGTCATTTTGGCGGGGCTTTTGTTTCGGAAGAATGAGGTTGATATTAACTAATCAATTTTTAATTCCATTTTTCCTGAAAAGGCTGTTTGAGAAGCTAGAGATTCTCCATCTTCAGTCTTTATAAAAAGCATAGGCGGAAGGTTGTAATCTACGCCATTCATTGCAGACCAAACGTTGAAGGCTTCGTGTTCTTTTGCTTGAATTCCGTCCGCAAACTTTTGTAACTCATTTTTTTCGTAATATTTGTAATCATTCGGAACGGTCATATATAAAGCGTTATCTTTATTAGTAAAAGAATATAAGCTAATATCTAGCCCTTTTTCTGTTAAATCATTTTGTAAGTATTCAATAAAATCAGGCATTTGTTCGGCTGTGATTCTTGGCAGTTCTTCTTCGGTAGAAGAGGAAGGAGAGCTGCTTTCCTCGCTTGAGCTTGATTTTTTGGTAGTAGTCTGTTCAGTTTTCTCTTCTTTTATTGAGTCAGATCCATCAAAAATACCATTTAGGAAATTGTAGATGACAAGTGCAATAACAATAGCAAAAATAGCTTTAGCAATGGTTAGTTTATCTTTTTTCATTTTTTCTCCTTTGATTTTCAATTCTATCCATAATTCTTTGTTGCGCTTCGTTTCCAGATGAACGTACTTTTTTAATGGATTCATCACTGATATTATCAAATTTGGTTTTCTGCTGATCTCGTAGCAGTAAATGTCCATAGTCTAGCAGTTTATCCTGATTATCATTATTAAGTTCATCATACAGACTTTGGATTTCTGATACAGGTTCGTCAGTAACAGTATCTTTGAATAAGTAACGTTCCTCTTGATAACCAAGTAAGTAAGCGACATCAACTCCAAAATATTCAGCGAGTTTTTGGGCGTTTTTCTTATTTATTTCTCGCTCGCCACTTTCCCAGTATTGAAGAGTGCGTCTAGATACACTGTAGGGTTCATTTTCGTTAGAAAATTTTTCCTTAATAGCAGTTGCCAGTTCTGATTGGGTCTTATTATCTTTTTCTCTAAGTTCTTTTAATCTATTCATAGCATTGTCCTTGAGGTGATTATAACATAGTTAGCGCCTTAATTGTGCGCGTTAAAAAAATAATTTTCATTAAACACTTGACAGCGCATTTAAAGTGCGCTAAAATACAAAATATATTTGGAGCGCAATAAAAATGCGCTTTAGAAAGTGAGGTAAGTTAATGCTAATTGACAATGCTATGGCTATTAAAGTCCGTAAAAAGCGAGCAGTTGATAATTTAGGTAAAGTTGCTTTGTCTAAGAAATTAAAAATAACAACTCGTACTCTCGCCAAAATCGAAGCAGGCAACTATGACGCACCGAAGCGAATTTATCAGTCAGTTATGAATTGGCTGGTTGAGGATCTATAGAAAGGAGGTGTCGTATGGCACAAACACCATTTACGCAAGAATTGCTTTACCAGATTTATGATGACAATGGTCTTGTCACTATGGATTTATTGAGGGAGCGACTACCAGATTGGTCTGATGATAAAATCAAGCACCGTTTGGGAACGTGGAAAACACGAAAAAACATTTCTTACTCACTCGAAAATGGTGAGATTACTAATTTTGTATTTCTCAAGATCAAGGAGGAAGAGGAGGCAGAAATCACCGAAGGGCGCAAGCTTAAGCTTGAAGAATACTACATTCAAGTTGTCGTGGCTCGTGAGATCATGGCCAAAGAGACAGCTAGTGACACTAATAAGCTAAAAGCTATGCAATTACAACAAGAGGCGATGGATGCGATTCCTGATAGATACTTCAAGGAATTTAATGAAATCTATGGTTAATGACAACAAAAAAAGACTTCCGAACGCCAATTCATGAAAGTCTTTTAGCAGAAAATAATTACAAACCGAATACAGGCAAGTATGGGGCTTAGTAATTTTTATTTAACACTATTATAACATATTTTCCAGACAAGAGGGCGAAAATCCTAACACACCGTTCGCCAACTTAGACAGTGAAAACTGTAGCGGTGTAAGAATCCATGTACAGTAAAGTCAGGCGAAAATACCTAGCAGGAGTGACCAAATGGCAATAACAAGAATGATTGAAGAATTAAATGAAATTGCTGATTATGTTTTGTCAGTCATGACAGAAGCAGAAAAAGAAAATTATTTAGAAATGACGGATCAGGAACAGCGTTTACTGATCGTCAATCACT
Source organism: Streptococcus hyovaginalis DSM 12219 (assembly GCF_000420785.1). Taxonomy (GTDB): domain Bacteria; phylum Bacillota; class Bacilli; order Lactobacillales; family Streptococcaceae; genus Streptococcus; species Streptococcus hyovaginalis. The sequence continues at coordinate 47,790 of NZ_ATVP01000008.1, forward strand.
TAGCAAAGAGGGGATAGAAGATGACTGTAGAAATTTATGAAGAAAATGGAGTAAAAAGAATGAGAACAGGAACACCTCATGGGAATGTTATTAGTATGTTTGGCAGCAACCTTAACTTGTCACCTCAAAAAAGGGAAGAGTATCGTTTAAGAGCTGAAAGCAAAACAGAAGCTGAAGCATTTTTGACAGAACGTTTTGGTCAACATAATGCGTGGGTAATTGTGGCTAATGTTATGGCGAATTTTACAACAAAAAATAGAAAATCAGCCAAGAGTTTTGAAGAGGCGTGGCATGATTTAGGTTTTCAGGTTGTAACAGATATTATTTATAGAACTTTAAACGACTTACCAGCGGAAGGAAACATACAACTATGATCCAAGAACTTAATTTAAGCCCTAGAGGCTATGTCATTCTGCTCCTGATTCTAGCTTGGGTGTTTTATCAACTCGTAAAGACACCGAGCAAAATAGAGCCTACAAAGGGGGTTACTAATCGTAACAACCATTCTGAGCCTGCTTACCTAACAAGGTATGGGGCAGTAATACAAATGCAAGGGAGGGATTAGATGACAAGTAAAACAGACGAACTGATTTTATCTCTTGAACGTGATACAGCTTCACGTTTGATAGAATTGGCAGAGCGTATGGCAAAGGATAAGCGTATCAAACCAAGGCAGACAGGACTTATTTCTCAAAAGGAATTGGAAGAGGAACTCAAGGTTACTTATCAAACCATTAAATTATGGCGAGACAATGGTTTGAAGCCTTATATTCCACCCGTAGAGGGGACTAGAAAGGTGTTCTTCAAGATTTCTGATGTGCTAGCATTCCTGGAGGTGAGCTAATGCGATATATCGATATTATGATTGCTCCCGAGTGGGTAAAAGATTTCAAGGGGTTAGATGGCGTGGAGACACGGCTGCTCTATAAACAGGGCTATTGTATCATGACCTATTTTGAACCGACCGATTGTCATTTTGAAAACCTTGGTAAAAACGGTATTCAAATTTCAGTTAGTGACGAAGATAGGCTAGATCATTATTTAGCCAGCAACTGGCAATTAGTCCGTGATATGACACCAACTTATCTCGGTGGGCAGGTACTGGATTTTGTCAATGCCTTGCAAATTGCAACCGTGAGAGCAGAAAAAGATAACCATGGCTTATCACTTACAGGAATCATAGACATTGCTTTCTGTTATGGGATCAGTACCAAAGATGAGATTATCAGCTTTGTCAGACAATGTTACCGAGCAGGAGTTCCTCAAGAAAAAGTGTATCTGTATTTAACGACGGCATTAAGGACAACCAAATTAAACGAGTTTTTGCTTAATGAAGTGAGCAGGTATTATAGAGAGGGGGCAAGTGCTTGACAATAACTGACCAATTAAAAACTTTAGTCAACACTGATTGGAAAGAGGCGGTTTTTGGTAAATCCAAGATGAAAGCCGATTATAAGAAACAGATCCACCAGTTGGTTCTATTAGATGATTTTAACAAGGTTCATTATAAAAATCACGAAGCGTTTATCCCTGAAAGTGAAGTGATGTACACGACGGAAATCAGTGGCAAGGTTTATAAATTTATTTCTGCTGATCTAAAGATTGTTGAAAATAAGCAAAAGAAAACGTCACGGCTTCAAGTTACCAGTGGGACAGGTGTTTCACCTTTTGCTAAGTTGGTGATTGACTATTTGTTAGGACGACTGACTTTCTATAACAGTAAGCTTTATGATGTTAATGATAAGCAAGTGGTGGTTTTAGATGACTACACCATCCGGAAATTATATAACTTCAAAAATGAAGGGGAGTACGTCCTTGAAATTCTTGAGGGGATTCATAAAACCTTGCATGTGCAAGCTAAGCGGAAATTAGAACCCCACAAAATTTTAGGTCAAGATTTTGTCATTGATTTAAAGAAACATACACTGACTAGAATTTCAGAGGACAACCATAGTTCCTATTTCAAATACTATGATGTTTCATTTAACAAAGCTACCGAAAGTGTAGAGATGGCTATTAAATTTCTAAAGTACGTTATCGCTGATAACGATAGCTACCACAATGCCCAGCTTCAAGCTTATTATATCGCTCAAGTGGCTAGTGGACTATACCCTAAACTTAATTTCTTCATTTCAAAATCAGACATTAGAACAGGTAAAGGGTTAAGACATATCGCTCTATCTGGACTATTCAATAAGGTAGATGTAGAGTTGGATAACCTAACGGGTGGTGCTTTTGAGGCAAGTAACGCTTGGGCAATGTTTGCTGGTGGTGAAATGGCTCTTGCGACTGAGCAAGGGGATATTATGGGCGACAAGATGGAACGTGTCCTAAAAATTATTGCCACTGAAAAAACGCACCTATCAAGGTTGGTTGGTCAAAATTATGGCTTAATTGACCTAACCAGTGTCCTATGCATTGATACAAACAAGAAAGTTTTGCTATCTGATGAAATGAACGGACGTAAGGTGCTGATCCAATATCAAGACAGACCGAAAGGAGAAACCGATTTGGAGAGACAAAAAATATTCGCTCCCTATTGGGAGGCATTTACCAACCCCGATAAGTCACCAAACATTGAGGGCTCTATAGGATTTCTAATTGCTTCAATGGAATACTTCAAAAAACAAGGTTGTCAGTTTGAGTTTAGAGACGTTGAACTTAAGAATGAAATTGAGCTGAATGACTATCTGCTTTATTTGATCGAAGCCCTTGAATTTAATGAGTTTGTTCTCAAAGATGATACGATGGAATTTTTGAGAGGGCAAGCATATGGGAAAAATGACAAAAAAGTCGGAGATGATTTTAAAGCTATTGGTGTTGAAGGCTTTAAAAAGAAAATTAATGGCAAGCCAAAACAAGCTTATCGGATTGTTAATCATAAAAGGTTCAATAATGCCAAGCAAGGAATTGAAGAAGAACCAGATCGAAATATCTCTCTAGAAGGTATTTTTAACCAAATTAAGCAAGGGTAACTTGAGGTAACTAGATGGTAACTAGGTTTAATTAAATTTGCCAAAATCACTAAACGGTTGATATGAAAAGGTTTATAGACGATGAGGTAACTAGGTAACCAGGGTAACGTGGTTTTACTATGGATTGTGTAGTTAAAAAAAACATAAAGTGTTTTTTTCTTCCCTTATATCCCTATAGAAAAATCTAGTTACCCCAGTTACCGACTGAAAAAGTATCAATAAACGTTGATATAATAAGGTTTTAAGGTAATTAGGTACCTATTTACCACCTCGTTACCTAGAATTATACCTCGTTACCTTTTCAAAATTTAAGGAGAAAGCATGAAAATCAAGATATTTTATCAAAGAGGCTCACTGACAGAGTTTGAAGAAGAAATAAATAATTTTATGGCTACCGCTAACGTGGTAGATGTGAAGCTCACAGAAGGAACATATGGAGATTATGAAACGATTAATTGTTCTCTAACGGCGGTTATCGTTTATCGGGAAATCAATGGCGTTTTCAATCCAGTACCAACATATCACAACTAGGAGAAATATATTATGACAAACACAGACTTAAAACCATTCAAAACATTTTCAGACAAACCAAAATCATTTTTGTTTACTTATACGTTTAAAGACTTTGACACGGCACAAGTGGCAGGTCATGCGGTAATGGGTTATATGACAGGTACTTATGAACAACCTGTTATAGAAGTGACTTATCAAGGTGATGGTTTTAATAGGTTGGTTATTGGGTACGCCGAAGATAAGAAGTTAAACTATATTTTCAAACGTATCTGCGATAGTTTCAAGGGTTACTATCATCAACCTGAAGATATGACGGATGAAGAACTTGACACTCTGTTTCAAGAATAGGAGCTACTGAATGAAGTATTACTGGACGTATAGCACACTCTTTCAACCAACGGCACAAGATATTAAGTTGGCTATTCTAGGTTACTTTATAGGCACGCTATGGCCATGCGAAGTGGACGTAGTGGAAATACACGGTACTGGTTATGGTGTCTTTGTGACTTATGAGGGTTACTTTGACAAGTCGGATAGGTTGAAGAAGATAGCTCGTGCTGTAGAAAACGACGAATTATGACGATTGAGGAGGGTTAAAACGTGGTCATGCAACTAAAAGAGGGGTTGATTTATTATTTAAACGGCGGTAAAATAGAACCAAAGGAACTTCCAGATTATGGGGAGGTGACTTTAAAAATTCAAGATGGAAAAATTGTTCATATTCGTAAGATTGAAGATGAACGGATTGACCAAGCTGACTAGATCAAGACGACTAGAGGCATATTCAATTAGCTTAATTGCTTTTTGGGTATGCCTCTTTTTGCATTAATAAGAAAGGAAGTTTTATGTACACACCAACTAATAAGACTTATGCTGACATTATGACCAAAGTAGAGAAAGCTACTGAAGAATGGGTAAAAAATAAGATGGCTTCTGCTGATTCAAATGAGGATCCAAAAACCGTGGTTACCGAAGAAGATAAGCAGGAACAAATGGAGCGTATCTTCATAGAGAAATACGGAACAGCTTTATTTGATTACAAGGTTAAGTCATATCAAGAGGAATTAGACGGTCTGAAAGTCAAAGCTCGTGAGCATGTTGATAGCTTTAATGATTTTGTAAAAGAGTTGGAAGCTGATGAACGCTATACTGAACGAGGAAAAGCAGACTTATACCGTGTTGAACGTAAGAAAGTTGAAAAGGATCTGATTGAGATTGGAGATGCTCAATATAATTTAGGCATCAATATCCAGGAGATTGAAGTGGAATCGGCTCAAACAGCGTGGAAGAAATTAGAAGATGAAATGACACCCGATTCTATCTCGCCTAGTGAATTTCATTATATCGATATGATCTTATCCCGTAATAATAGTGATGAAATGCGACAAAAAATTGCTAAACAATTCCACTATCATATTGCCGTATTAGATTTATTAAATTCTGAAAAAGGTGTAACCCCTATTCATCACCCCTTGGAAAGTGTCAAAAATAGAGGTGTTAATTATATTAGAGTAGGACAAGTGAACATGCCAGAACCATATGCAAGCACATATCTGTCTGACCTCTTGCGGAATTTAGATGGCAAACTTTTCCTAGCTGGAGATAATGAACGTAGAGCAAAATCAGAAAAGACATTGGTCTAAGGTGATTGCCTATGCTTAGTAGAGAGTACTTAAATTTGTATTTGAAAAAAGCTCACTTTACAAGCTTAGAACATTTGTTGTTTAGGATAGCTGTTAACGGAGAATTTCCAGATGATATGTATTTCTCATCTAGGGTTAGAACAACAATAACTCACCTAATTAATGAAATCCGTAAACGTGAAGCCGTTAAAGGACATTCTGGCGTAGCAGAGTTATATCAAATGATTGATGAAGTGGTAGAAAGAGAATTGGGGTGATGTCATGCTTAATAGAGTACAGTTTGATTTTCTTGAATATACAGTTACAGAAAATGAGAGCGAAGATTTTTCTGATGAACCCACTAAAGATGAGGCTAGAGAATTTTATTTGAGAAACTTGATTGCTTTTATGCTGGTAGCTGAAGATGATGATATAAAACGTTCTTGTGCCAAAGCATTCTTGACGTTCCCAGAAAAAAACCTGGACATTGCTTTGAGTACAGAACTATTGACTAGAGAAGATTTAGAGAGGTGGTCAAAATAGCAAAAGGAAAATATAAAGAATGGCTAACAAATGAGAAGTTAGATATTGTAGCTGGTTGGGCACAGGATGGTTTGACCAATAATGATATCGCTTACAATATTGGAATTAATCCTGATACTTTGTACACTTGGATAAAAAAATATCCCGAATTTTCCGAGGCCTTAAAAGTAAATAAAGAAGTTGCAGATAGACGAGTTGAGAACGCTCTTTATAAGTCAGCAATAGGCTTTACTTACGAAGAGGAGACCGTAACTAATCAAGGCGAGGTGGTGACGGTTAAGAAATACAGCAAACCTAACACAACAGCACAAATATTTTGGTTGAAAAATCGTAAGCAAGAATGGTCTGACAGACAGGAAATTGAACATACTGGAACGGTGGTGTTTGCGAATGAAGACAACATCCCAGATTAAAGTTGATTTGCCAACTATAGTTGGAGAAGGTTACGGGGCTTTTTGGGGTGATAAACATTTTTATAGAGTGGTAAAAGGTAGCCGTGGGTCTAAAAAATCTAAGACTACCGCCCTTAATTTTATAGTTAGATTACTGAAATATGAATGGGCGAATTTATTAGTTGTCCGCAGATATTCAAACACTAATAAGCAATCAACCTATACCGATTTTAAGTGGGCATGTAATCGATTAAAAGTTACCCATCTTTTTAAGTTTAATGAAAGTTTACCAGAAATTACCGTTAAGAAAACTGGGCAAAAAATTCTGTTTCGTGGTTTAGATGATGAACTAAAAATAACCTCTATTACCGTCGATGTCGGAAGTCTTTGTTGGGCTTGGTTTGAAGAGGCTTATCAAATTGAGACAGAGGACAAGTTTTCTACAGTCGTCGAATCTATCCGTGGTAGCTTGGAAGTCTCTGACTTTTTCAAGCAGGTCACTGTAACTTTTAACCCGTGGAATGAACACCATTGGCTAAAACGTGCTTTCTTTGATGAAGATACAAGACGGTCAGATTGTTTTACCCAAACAACAACTTTTAGAGTCAATGAGTGGCTTGATGATGATGATAAACAACGTTATGAAGAATTATATGTAACAAATCCTAGACGAGCTAGAATCGTTTGTGATGGTGAATGGGGAGTGGCAGAAGGGCTTGTCTTTGAAAACTTTGAAACTCGTGACTTTGATATACAAGAAGTTATCCAACGGGTTGGAGAAACAACCGCTGGTATGGACTTTGGTTTTACACAAGACCCAACAACTCTTATATGTGTAGCGGTTGACTTACGCAATCGAGAACTTTGGTTGTATAACGAGCATTATCAGAAAGCGATGTTGACAGATGACATTATTTCAATGATTTATAAAAAGGGTATGCAGAATGCTAGAATTATTGCAGATAGTGCTGAACAGCGTTTGATTACTGAAATTAGAAGCAAGGGAATCAGAAGACTATCTGCTAGCCTAAAAGGTAAAGGATCGATCATGCAAGGGATACAGTTTATCCAAGGATTCAAAGTTTATATTCATCCTTCTTGCGAACATACGATTGAAGAATTTAATACTTATACTTTCAAACAGGACAAAGAGGGAAATTGGTTGAATGAACCAATTGATAAAAATAATCATATTATAGACGCACTCAGATATAGTTTGGAAGATTTTCATATTGAGAAAAGAGAAGCTAGCAGTCAATTCGATATATTTGTAGAAGCAGGGTTTGGAATTTATTAGCACCATAGGTAGGCAGAGGGTGGGGATGTTTTATTGTCGGCCTCCTTGGCATAGATGGATAGAGAGGGGAAACCCTCTTTTTGTTGATGTTGCAGCTATTTTGATGTATAATTAAATTAAAGGTAGGGAGGTCGAGCACCCACTGGAGCGCGGTTTCTCTGCCAAAGAAGTATAGGTGGTCTAACGCCCATGAAGCAGTTTGCTGTGGAGGCGGTGGGTCACCTATGTTTTTTATTTTTGTCTTTTTGAGTGCTTTAAAATGTTATAATATCAGTATATTCAAAGGTTTGGAGGGCATTAAATGGACGCTAAACAGCTAATCAAAGAGTTACAGACTATTCCAAAGTTTATCAGAGACTTAGAAGAGGAACGACAAGCGACTTTAAGCCTATTAGGTGGTTCTCACGGCTATTCTGATACAAGAGTGCTGACTAGCAAAACAAACGTACAGGAAGCTAAAACAGTGGCATATATAGATAGTTCTAACTATCTAGTTAAACAGGTTGAGCTATTGCATGAGAAGCGCCAGAGATTGCTTGAATACGTTTATGCGGTTAAAGACATGAAACTTGTTCTAGTATTGATCACCATAATCAATAGTCAAACGTTGACTGAAGCGCAGGACAAACTAGATATTGGTCAGTCAAAATTTTTCAGAGAGAAGAGGCAAGCTATGAATGCTCTTGATGAAGTGCTTAACCAAACAGAAAAAGCACCCGCCTAGGTGCTTATCTCTTGCCTGCTGAACTCGTCATTTTTAGTTATACTTTTAGTTACCCTTTGATTATTTTATAATCATGCATATTTAAGGGTAAAAGTGTTAAAATACTGAATATATAGGTTTTAGCGTTGTCTATTTTACTATATTTTTGTAGCGTGCTATAATAAAGAGTAATATTATTTTTTTGGAGAATAGATTGGCTATTGAAGATTACAGGCCTGACTATGTTGTTGAGGCAGTTTATGATTTAAGAGCGGATGACTTGATTCGTCAAGGTATTCGTGCAGTCCTAGTAGATTTAGATAATACTTTAATTGCTTGGAATAATCCTGACGGAACCGATGAGTTAAGAGCTTGGTTGGATGAAATGACACAAGCAGATATTCCTGTCGTCGTTGTTTCGAATAATAATCATGCGCGCGTTAAACAAGCGGTGGAGCGTTTTGGTGTAGACTTTGTTAGTCGCGCTTTGAAACCTTTTACACGTGGGATTAATATCGCCATTGGGCGTTATGGATTTGACAAATCAGAAGTGGTCATGGTCGGGGATCAGTTGATGACTGATATCAGAGCAGCTCATCGCGCTGGCATCCGTTCTATTTTGGTCAAACCAATTGTATCGTCTGATGCATGGAATACAAAAATTAACCGGGCGCGTGAACGCCGTGTCTGGGCTAAGTTAGAAAAAAAATACGGAAAAATCATTTATCAAAAAGGAATTTAATGGAAGAACTAGTGTGTATTGGCTGTGGTGCCAAAATTCAAACTCAGGAAAAAGACAAAGCAGGCTATACTCCTCAAAGTGCCTTAGAAAAAGGATTGGAGACGGGAGAGCTTTATTGTCAGCGTTGTTTTAGACTACGCCATTACAATGAAATTGTCGATGTTAATATCTCAGATGATGATTTTCTGAAATTACTCCACGAAGTTGGTGATAGCGATGCTCTAGTTGTCAATGTCGTTGATGTCTTCGACTTCAATGGTTCGGTTATTCCGGGGCTTCCACGCTTTACTTCAGGTAATGAGATTTTACTGGTTGGCAATAAAAAAGATATTCTTCCCAAATCGGTTAGAGATAGTAAAGTGACACAGTGGTTGACTGAACGTGCCCACGAAGAAGGCTTTCGCCCGGTGGCAACTGTCTTGACTAGCGCGCAAAATAAGATTGCTATCCGTGACTTAATTGATACCATAGAAGCTCACCGCAGAGGTCGAGATGTCTATGTTGTTGGGGTGACCAATGTTGGCAAATCGACACTCATTAATGCTATCATCCAGGAAATAACGGGTGATAAAGATGTGATTACAACATCGCGTTTTCCAGGGACAACCTTGGATAAGATAGAGATTCCATTAGATGATGGCTCCTATATTTTTGACACGCCAGGAATCATTCATCGTCATCAGATGGCACACTACCTTACCGCCAGGAACCTCAAGTATGTCAGTCCTAAAAAGGAAATCAAGCCCAAGACCTATCAGTTAAATCCTCGTCAAACCCTCTTTTTAGGAGGCTTAGGTCGTTTTGACTTTGTTTCAGGGCAAAAACAAGGTTTTACAGCTTATTTTGATAACAACCTAGACTTACATCGGACGAAATTAGACGGAGCAGATGCTTTTTATGATAAGCATGTTGGGAGTCTGTTAACCCCACCTTCTGAAAAGGAAAAGTTAGATTTTCCGAAATTGGTACGTCATGAATTTACCATCAAAGACAAAATGGATATTGTATTCTCAGGTCTTGGTTGGGTGCGTGTGAATGCCGATGATGCTAATCCAGTAGTTGTCGCTGCTTGGGCGCCAGAAGGTGTGTCAGTCATGATTCGTAAAGCACTGATTTAGTTTGTCATTTTAAAATAACAGTCTATTTTCGAGATCAATAGAAAGGAAACTAGAATCAGCTAGGTGCTGATTTTAACTGAGTATTTTGGGTAAACCTTGGCTATAACAAGAAAGGTGACTACTTTTCAGATAGATAGGAATTACCACATATTTCGATACTCAGAATAAGGTCATTATGTCATTAACAAGTAAACAACGTGCTTTTCTCAAATCAGAAGCACATAGTCTTAAACCCATTGTTCAGATTGGTAAAAACGGACTAAACGATCAGATCAAAACCAGTGTCCGAAATGCTCTTGATGCGCGTGAGTTGATAAAGGTGACTCTCTTGCAAAATACAGATGAAGACATTCATGATGTCGCAGAAATACTAGAAGACGAAATTGGCTGTGACACCGTTCTTAAGATTGGCCGTATCTTGATCCTTTATAAGGAATCGGCTAAGAAAGAGAATCGAAAATTATCTCAAAAAGTTAAAACAATGAAATCACACTAGTTTGGTTATAGGTTTGTTATAAGGAGTCGTCATGGCTATTGAGCTCTTAACTCCCTTTACTAAAGTGGAGCTAGAAGAAGAAAAAAAAGAAACTGACCGTAAGCAGGTGGGTATTTTAGGGGGAAATTTCAACCCTGTACATAATGCCCACCTAGTTGTCGCTGATCAGGTCCGCCAGCAATTGGGTTTGGATCAGGTTTTTCTCATGCCTGAATTTGAACCTCCACATGTTGATAAAAAAGATACCATCGATGAGAAACATCGTTTAAATATGCTTTTATTAGCTATTAATGGTGTTGAAGGGTTGGATATTGAAACGATTGAACTTGATCGTAAAGGTATTAGTTACACTTATGACACGATGAAGTTGCTGACAGAGGCTAATCCAGATACTGATTATTACTTCATTATTGGTGCTGATATGGTGGAATACCTTCCCAAATGGCATCGTATCGACGAATTGATTGAAATGGTTCAATTTGTCGGCGTTCAACGCCCTAAGTACAAGGCTGGAACCTCCTATCCTGTTATCTGGGTTGATGTGCCGATGATGGATATTTCATCGACTAGCGTTCGTGATTTTATCAAAAAAGGCAGAACACCCAATTTTATGGTGCCTCAACCCGTTTTGAACTATATTAAGAAGGCTGGTTTGTACAAATGAGCTACCAATCTTATACAAAGTATAATCGGGAGCAATTATTAGGAAAATTGCAGTCTGTCATGAGTCCAAAGCGCTTTAGGCATGTTTTAGGCGTTGAGCAGGCGGCTATTGAGCTAGCTCGCTTAAATGGTTACGATCAAATCAAAGCAGGGCTAGCAGGGCTACTACACGATTATGCTAAGGAGAGTTCAGACCAAGAATTTCTAGACTTGATTGACAAATATAAGCTCGATCCTGATTTAAAAAAATGGAATAACAATGTCTGGCATGGTGTGGTTGGTAGATATAAAATCCAAGAAGAGCTTGCTTTAACTGATTCAGAGATATTACGTGCTATTGAAATCCACACTATCGGTGCTGCAGAAATGACGACTCTAGATAAGATTGTTTATGTGGCAGATTACATTGAACATAACCGTGATTTCCCACTTGTTACTAAAGCACGAGAAATTGCACAGCAGGATCTCAATCAGGCAGTAGCTTACGAGACGATTAATACCATAGCCTTTCTGGCTCAAAAAGCACAGCCCATTTACCCAAAAACCATCGAAACTTACAATAGTTTTGTTAAGTACATGAAGGAAGATTAATTAAGGAATGAACAAAACAGAATTACTCGAATTAGTTGTCAAGGCAGCTGATGAAAAACGTGGCGAAGACATCCTTGCCCTTGATTTAGCAGGATTGACTAGTGTGACAGATTATTTCGTCATTGTTAGCTCAACAAATAGCCGCCAATTAGAGGCCATTGCAGATAATATTCGCGAAAAAGTTAAAGAAGCTGGTGGAGATCCTAGTCACATTGAAGGCGACAGTAAGACAGGTTGGGTTCTTCTTGACCTCAACGATGTCGTTGTACATATCTTCTCTGAAGATGAACGTTTCCATTACAATCTTGAAAAACTCTGGCATGAAGCTCCTCAAGTGGATGTCGCAGAATACCTTGCATAATATTTAGACCTTGCTTTCAGGCAAGGTTTTTGAGAATTGACAGAAAGGAAGGCGGTCAAAGGGGTATGTTCATTTGAACACACGTTAAAGACGGTGCAAAAAAGAGAGATTGCCTTGTGTTCAAGGAAACTGTGTCAATCTCCCATTTTTTGCTGTGTCTTTGTCTACGGCCGCACTTTGTATCATGAACAAAAATTACGAAAAATTTGCATCGGTATATGATGCTATCATGGATGACTCTCTTTACGATTTGTGGACGGATTTTTCGCTCCGTCATTTACCAAAATCAAACCGTCGCAAAAAATTGCTAGAATTAGCTTGTGGAACGGGGATTCAATCTGTTCGTTTTTCACAAGCTGGATTTGATGTAACAGGATTAGATTTGAGTCAAGAAATGCTAGATATTGCCCAAAAGCGTGCCAAATCAGCCAAGCAACAGATTACCTTCCAACAAGGCAATATGCTAGATTTATCAAGAGCTGGTAAATTCGACTTTGTAACCTGTTATTCAGATTCTATCTGTTATATGCAGGATGAGGTTGAAGTTGGAGATGTCTTCAAACAAGTTTATGACAGTTTAGAAGAAGATGGTGTTTTCATTTTTGATGTCCACTCAACTTATCAAATTGATGAGGTTTTCCCAGGTTATTCATATCATGAAAATGCTGAAGATTTTGCCATGGTTTGGGACTCTTTTGAAGATGATGCGCCACACTCAGTTGTCCACGAGTTAACCTTCTTTATCCAAGATGAGGACGGTCGCTTCACACGCTTTGACGAAGTCCATGAAGAACGCACATATGAAATCTTAACCTATGATATTCTTTTAGAGCAGGCAGGGTTTAAATCCTTCAAACTATACGCAGATTTTGAAGATAAAGAGCCAAATGAGACAAGTAAAAGATGGTTTTTTGTCGCACAAAAATAAGTGAGGTTATGATGACAATCACAGGAATCATCGCTGAATTCAACCCCTTCCACAATGGGCATAAACACCTTTTAGAGCAAGCGGAAGGGCTTAAAATTGTTGCCATGTCTGGTAATTTTATGCAGCGTGGGGAGCCTGCTTTTGTGGATAAGTGGACTAGGGCACAGATGGCCTTGGAAAATGGTGCCGACCTTGTGGTTGAGCTCCCTTTTCTCGTTTCTGTCCAGTCTGCCGACTATTTCGCTGACGGTGCGGTTGCGATTCTCGCAAAGTTGGGCGTTAACCAATTGACCTTTGGAACAGAAAGAACGATCGACTATAATCAGATGGCTGAGACCTATGCGACCAAGCAAGCTGCCATGGAGGATTATCTAGCCAGCTTGCCTGATCACCTTTCCTATCCTCAAAAAAGTCAAGACATGTGGGAGCATTTTACAGGTATTTCTTTTTCTGGCAATACGCCAAATCATATTTTAGGTCTGGCTTATGCTAAGGCTTGTGCAGTCAGAAAGATCAAATTACAGCCTATTAAGCGCTTAGGTGCTGGTTTCCACTCAGAAAGTAAGGATGAAACGATTTCCTCAGCAACTGCCATTCGTCTGCACAGAAATGACCCTGCCTTTGTGGAAAAGTCTGTGCCTAATTATGACTTGTTACAGGCTTGTCCACAAGTGTCTTGGGATAACTATTTTCAGTTGTTAAAATACCAGGCTCTCACGCATTCTGATCTGACCAGAGTCTTTCAAGTCAATGAGGAATTGGCTAATCGGATACAATCAGCTATCCATTCAGCTTTCTCACTTGAAGACCTTGTGGATAAAGTAGCTACCAAACGGTTTACGAAAGCTAGGGTTAGACGAGTCTTAACATACATTTTAGTCAATGCTGTGGAAAAACCAATTCCTGAAGCCGTTCGACTGTTAGGATTTTCCCAAAAAGGGCAAGAACATTTAAAACGTGTGAAAAAATCTGTGGAAATCATCAGTCGTATCGGCAAGGATGCTTGGGATGAAACCACTCAAAGAGCAGATGCTATTTATCAGCTAGGGCATCCAGAACTCAAGGAGCAGAATTTAGGATGCATTCCTTTGAGGATAAAAACACGTTAGTATTATAGTGACATTTTACGAAAGCTTGCCAAAGTGCTATAATAATAAGGTCATTGGTCCTTTTTGTTAGGTCCAAATCAAATAAAATATAAGAGGTGAATCCCATGGGACGTAAGTGGGCAAATATTGTTGCAAAGAAAACAGCAAAAGATGGAGCAAACTCAAAAGTCTACGCTAAATTCGGCGTCGAGATTTATGTTGCTGCCAAACAAGGTGATCCAGATCCTGAATCAAATTCAGCGCTTAAATTTGTCTTGGAGCGTGCCAAACAAGCGCAGGTTCCAAAACACGTTATTGATAAAGCGATTGATAAAGCCAAAGGTAATACGGATGAAACTTTTGTAGAAGGACGTTACGAAGGTTTTGGACCAAATGGTTCGATGATTATTGTTGATACCCTTACTTCAAACGTTAATCGTACAGCAGCTAATGTTCGTACGGCATTTGGTAAAAATGGTGGTAACATGGGTGCAGCAGGTTCTGTATCTTATATGTTCGATAAAAAAGGTGTTATTGTTTTTGCTGGAGATGATGCAGATACCGTTTTTGAAACCTTGTTAGAAGCTGATGTTGAAGTGGATGATGTGGAAGAGCATGAAGGAACAATCACTGTTTACACGGCACCAACAGATCTTCATAAAGGGTTGGAAGCCCTTCGCCAATCAGGTGTTGAGGAATTCCAAGTGACTGAACTTGAGATGATTCCACAATCTGAAGTGACTCTTGAGGGAGAAGATTTAGAAGCCTTTGAAAAACTGGTCGATGCTCTTGAAGATGACGATGATGTTCAAAAAGTTTACCACAATGTAGCTGATTTTTAATCATCATATCTAAAAAGGTTGAAGAAAGGAGGCTGTCTAGCGCTATTCTTTAACCTTTTGTTCTGTCTCGGAAGTAGTTATCCTGATGTGATGGGTATTAATCTGTAGCTATTACAGTCTATTAGTTGTAGACTAGGAATCGATTTTTTGGTCATTTTGTGATAAACCAAAAAACCCCTGCCCTCGATGGTTTAACCATTGAGGGCAGGGGTTTTATTAAACGACATTAGATTCTATTTGATCACTCATTATCATTATTAGAAGGAGTGGACTCAGTGCCATTGCCGCCAGTATTTGCAGCATCATTATTACCATTACTATTGGTTTGCCCATTAGTATTAGCAGAAGGTGTCGTAGGGGTGATAGTAGCATTTGTATCACTGTTTGACTGGTTTGACCAACTGTTGTAGCCGTTATTACCGTAAATATTGCTATAACCTGATGTTCCCGAATTAGTTCGGAAAGTACTACCAGTATAGCCGTTTAAATAAACATAGCTACCGCTGCGGTAAACTCCTTCGGGCATGATCCAATCAGGGCTGTAACCGCCAGTCATATAAGACATCATCGTCTTATAGACATCAGTTGCAGTATCTAGCATACCGCCATAGAGAGGAGTCAGACGGTTTTTATAGCCTGTCCAAACCGCCATAGCATATTGATTAGTATAGCCGACGAATGTTTCATCAGGAGCCATTGTTCCTACGGCGCTGTTATAGATGCCTGTTTCGGCTTCGATCTTCGCCAATTCATCGTCAGTATAGTTTGAGGTACCGGTTTTACCAGCTTGGCTGACACCACTGATAGCGGCATTAGTACCTATACCATATGCTAGTACTGATTTCATCATATCAGTCATCATATAAGCAGTCGTTTCCTTCATGGCTTTCTTACCAGAAGCGGAGTAATCTTCTTTGGTGCCATCGTTGAACTCAATGCGATTGATATACATTGGTTCGTAGTAGGTGCCACCGTTTGCAAAGGCTGCATAGGCAGCAGCCATTTTCTCGCTACTAGCACCGTATTTTTGACTATTACTTGTGGTATTACTTGAAATAGCATTTGAATAATGCATTTCCGGATAATTAATACCGAGCCCATTTAAGAAATCGAGCGAGTTATCTAATCCGACTGCATCAAGTGCTTTGATAGCAGGCACATTTCGTGAATCTTGAATTGCATATTGGATGGTCATATTGCCTTTATATTTGCGATCCCAGTTATAAACCTGGTCGTTAGTTCCTGGCCAAGTGTAGTAACTATCTTGAATGCTAGCAGCAGTGGTCTTGTAAATACCGTTTTCAATAGCAGGTGCATAATCTGTGATTGGCTTCATCGTGGATCCCCAGTCACGATCTGTTAGCACAGCTTGGTTAGTTCCCATAGCAATATTTTCTTGTTTCCGACCTCCTAATTGTGCAACGACATTACCGTTGGTGACATCAATGACTGTAGAAGCCACTTGAAATTTATCATCAGGATAGTACACGTAGGTATCAGTATTGTAGACATCCCAAAGGAATTTTTGGAAATCAGAATTGACATTGGTGTAGACTCTAAGACCAGCGGTGTAAACATCTTTGCCGGTTTTTTCCTTGACCTGAGCGATAACTTCTT
This sequence comes from Streptococcus hyovaginalis DSM 12219, assembly GCF_000420785.1. GTDB lineage: Bacteria > Bacillota > Bacilli > Lactobacillales > Streptococcaceae > Streptococcus > Streptococcus hyovaginalis. The sequence continues at coordinate 64,281 of NZ_ATVP01000008.1, forward strand.
TGAGGTAGTTATCCAAGTAAGGCTCATAGCTAGATTCTTTTTTCAATTCCTGTAAACCATCAGAAATTGGCGTTGCAACAGCTTGATCATATTGTTCTTTGTCGATCTTCTTCAATTCATACATTTCAGAAAGCACAATATCACGGCGCTGTTTGGCAACTTCAGGGTTAATATAAGGATCGTATTGGCTTGGTGCCTGGGGGATACCTGCTAACAGGGCGACTTGGGCAATAGACAAGTCTTTTAGGTCTTTTCCGAAGTAGGATTTGGCAGCAGTTAACATACCGTAGTTTCCATTTCCCATAAAGACTTTGTTAATGTAGAAAGTTAGAATTTCTTCCTTGGTGTATTCCTTCTCCATTTGGTAAGCTAACCAAGCTTCTTGGGCTTTACGCTTCAAGTTTTGATCGGATTTGTTAGTAGAGAAATAAGCTAGCTTAATCAGCTGTTGATCAAGCGTCGATCCACCATGAGTTGAACTACTTGTCAAGTTGTTCCAAGCCGCTCCCAGAATACGATACACGTCAATCCCACGATGTTCAAAGAAGCGATGGTCTTCGATTGATGTAATAGCGTTAACCAAATCAATAGGGATGTTATCAGGGGTAACATTCTCCCGTTTTTCAGCACCTAAATCGGCAATCAGTGTATTGTTACTATCATAGATAAGGCTAGAAGTAGTAGATTTTAATTTTGCCTCAGATAGCTTTGGAGCAGTGCTTGCATAAAACGTAAAGAGAAGAGCTCCGATAATGATACCTAGCACGACTAAGCTAACGATACCAGCTAAGAGGTACTTGGCAATTTTTGAGAAGTGTTTCATTTTAATTTCCGCCTAAAAAATGTTGTTCGATAATGTCAAGGTAGGGAACTTGAGGAAAACTTGCTAATTCAATATTAAAACCATGTTCTTGAATATAAGTTAGGGGCATTGAGCGTTTACCTCGCTCAGCCTGATAGAAATCAATTAAAAAAATGGCTGGTAAGTAGTAAGTTTGTTTTAGAGTAGAGAAGTGCATCAAGACAAAACAGATACCGTCTTGTGCAATAACGCCCTTCATGTGTTCGATTTGATGATCATGAAAATTTTTCAACGGCATGGCCGTCTTTTGCCGCGTTTCCTTGGCTTCAAAATCAATATAGCGTCCTTTAAAAACACCAGAGTAATCGGTAGTAGATGCTTGTCTGAAGTATGCTTCAACAATTTTGGCTCGACTACGTTTAGGGTAGTCTACTTTGACAATTTGCACCGGTGTCGGTTTCTTATGAATAACAGCGATACCGTGAGCGAGGTAATAGTCGTTGGAGGCATTAATAGCAGTTTCGAACGACATCCCCCTGTTGGCAAAAGATACCTCCTTGTCTCTTGGCAAGAGCGCCTGTCTAGGTGTTTTTTTTGAAATCCCGTGAGGATAGTTAACCATAATTCTCCTAAAGTGTTTCAGATAATGGTAAGATAAACACGTACCATTATACCATATTTTTGAGAGGACAACAAAAGATGACAACTGTTTTAGTTTCCGGTTATCGGAGCTTTGAATTAGGGATATTTCAGGAAAATGACGACCGTGTGAAGCTCATCAAAAAAGCGATCAGAAGAGACCTCGAAAAATTCTGCGAGGAAGGTTTGACCTGGCTAGTTTTTACTGGAAACCTAGGGTTTGAAGCTTGGGTATTGCAGGTCGCTAAAGCAATGGCAAATGAGTATGGATTTTCAATTGCTACGCTTTTTTGTTTTGCTAATCAAGGGGAAAATTGGAGTGATGCCAACCAAGATATTTTGAGACAATTTAAAGAAGTTGATTTTGTAAAATATAGTTTTGAAGCATATACGGATCCAGGTCAATTCAAGGCTTACAATCAATTTTTACTCGAAAACACAGATCAAGCCTACTTATTTTACGATGAGGAGCAAGAAACATCATTAAAATATCTTTACAATTTGATGAAAGAAAAAGCGCATCCGATTCGTCAATTACAATTTGATGACTTAAATGACATTGCCATGGAAAATGAGTGACAATTCCTTGATTGTAAAAGGGAAATACTTGCTTTTTAAAATTAAATTCTGTATCATATTTTATGATTAAGAAGATGAATTCTGTATGAATTGTATGGAGACTATTTAGAATGACCAGTATTATTAACACCCCTAAAACGATTTTTGAAAAAGAATTTAAAAAAGTCATGCGTGGCTATGATCAACGAGAAGTTGATGAATTTTTAGATGACGTTATCAAGGACTATGAGTCCTATGCGAGTTTGCTGACAGAGCTTAGAGAAGAAAACGAACAGTTGAAGATACGATTAGAGAAGGTTTCGTCGCAATTGCAACCTGGTAGATCAGGGAGCGCTTTTGGGGAACAACGAAATGCTGATAGCCAGCGTACTTTACGAGATAGCCCTGTTACTAACTTTGATATTCTGAAACGGATCAGCCGTTTGGAAAAAGAAGTGTTTGGTAAGCAGATTACAGAATAGTGTGTTAAATATATGTGATTTTCGGATAATCGCGTAGTATTTGTATACTATGAGGAAAGTCCATGCTAGCACTGGCTGTGATGCCGGTAGTGTTTGTGCTAGGCGAAAAAATAAGCCTAGGGACGTATCTTTGATGCGTTACGGCAGGTAAAATGGCTAAGTCTTTGGATATGCCTGAGTAACCTTGAAAGTGCCACAGTGACGAAGTTTTCAGGGAAACCTGAAAAGTGGAACGCGGTAAACCCCTCAAGCTAGCAACCCAAACTTTGGTCGGGGCATGAGATAGCTGGAAGTCGAACAGAACTATCTTGACTGCTTTGCAGTAGACAGATGATTATCGAGGAAGTTGTGTGCCTAGTCAACTTCTGAACAAAACATGGCTTATAGAAAATTACATAATAGGTTTAGCTAGCTTAGGCTAGCTTTTATTGCATTTGAAGTGAAAGAAGAATTATGAAAAAAACATTTAATCTTGTGGCAACTGCCGCTGCTGGCTTGGAAGCTGTTGTTGGTCGTGAAGTGAGACAGTTAGGCTATGATTGTCAGGTTGAGAATGGTAAAGTTCGTTTTCAGGGAGATGTCAAAACTATCATAGAAACCAATCTATGGCTTCGTGCGGCCGATCGGATCAAAATAGTGGTTGGGCAATTTCCTGCTAGAACTTTTGAAGAATTATTTCAGGGCGTCTTTGGATTAGACTGGGATAATTATTTGCCCTTGGGCTCCGCCTTCCCTATTTCCAAGGCCAAATGTGTTAAGTCAAAATTACATAATGAACCAAGCGTCCAGGCCATCACCAAAAAAGCGGTCGTTAAAAAACTGCAAAAGATTTACCATCGTCCCGAAGGGGTTCCTTTGATGGAAAATGGGCCTGAATATAAAATAGAAGTGTCCCTTGTTAAAGATCATGCAACTGTCATGATTGATACGACGGGTTCCAGTCTATTCAAACGTGGTTATCGTGTGGAAAAAGGTGGTGCTCCTATCAAGGAGAACATGGCGGCAGCTATTCTGATGTTAAGCAATTGGTATCCTGATAAGCCCCTGATTGATCCGACCTGCGGTTCTGGAACCTTCTGTATTGAGGCAGCTATGATTGGAATGAATATCGCTCCTGGATTTAATCGTGAATTCGCTTTTGAAAGCTGGTCTTGGGTGTCTAAGGAGTTGGTTCAAGAAGTGCGTGATGAAGCAGAAGACAAGGCTGATTATGACGTAGATCTAGATATCTCTGGTTTCGATATTGACGCAAGAATGGTTGAGATTGCTAAAAAGAATGCTGAAGAAGCAGGACTTGCAGATGTTATCAAATTGAAACAAATGCGTCTCCAGGACTTGAAAACCGATAAAATCAATGGTGTCATCGTTTCGAACCCACCTTATGGTGAGCGCCTCCTTGATGACAAAGCTATAGACATCTTGTATAATGAAATGGGTCAAACCTTTGCACCATTAAAGACATGGAGTAAGTTTATCTTAACCAGTGATGAAGGGTTTGAGAAAAAATATGGAACCCAAGCTGATAAGAAACGAAAATTATACAATGGTACTTTAAAAGTTGATTTGTACCAATATTTTGGCCAGCGTGTCAAACGGCACCAAGTTACCGAGAGAGGATGAACATGGATAAAGAAAAAGACAATTTAGACTTTGATAAAGCAAAAGATTTGACAGTTGGTGAAGCTGTACGAAAAGATGCTGAAATAAAGGCTGGAGTAACCGATGAAGATAGTGTTTTAGATAAATACATCAAGCAACACCCTAATGAAGTAGCATCACAAAAATTTGAAACAAAGGATATTCGTCAAGAAGAGCTTGACACGGCAACTCTAGATAATTTTATCCAAAAACAACGTCAGGAAGTAGAAGCTGCTAACCAAGCCAATCAAGCAGAAGTCGATCATACTCAGGCAGATATGGTTGGTTTAAGAGCGACAGAGGCGAACCAAGTGCCGGAATCTAGTTTGGCATCGACAGATTTTGTTTCTCCAGCTCCATCATCTGAGACTGTCCATCCAACTGCGACAACTAGTGCTGATTCAGTCCTCAGAGATTCAGATGAGTTTTATAAGATACCTTTTTATAAAAAGCGTGGTGCAAACCTTTTAGCTATATTACTCGCTTTGTTAGCTATTTTGGGTATCGGTCTGGGTTTAAATCGCTTTAATGGAAATGAGACAGCTACTAGTACCTCTAGTTCAGCAAGTTCAAGTAGTAAACAGCTAGATTCTTCGGCTAAAGAAACTTCTGCTCAGACGATTAAAGATAACGAGGCTTTTAACGATTTGTATGATGGTTTCTTTACATCCGATAAAGATCCTTTATTAAAGAATAGCGAGTTTAGTAAACTGCCTGAGTTGGAGAAATTTCTTCAAAATCTGGAGGGCACTAAATTCTATAATGCTGCTAAAGAAAAATACGATAATCTTAAAGAGCAGATTGATGGTATTGAAGCTGTCAATGCCCAATTTGACAAACCGATCATTGTAGATGGAAAGTTAGATGAAACAGCTAAACCTAAAGCTGATGCTAACTTTGATAATTTATCTGTTGCAACACTAAATACAGGTAATGCTACCTTAGATAATCTTTTACAATCGGCAGTTAAAAAAGGCAGAGATGCTTTGGATGGTGTGAAATCAAGTAGCTCTTCTGAAGCAGAAGCTAGTCGTCAGTCAAGCATTGCAGCCAGCGAGAGTGCAGCCGAGGCAGCTGCAGCTGCTTCACAAACTGAAAGTCAAGATGCAGCGCCAGCTCAAAATAATCAAGAAAGTGCTCAAGCAACGGCACCAGCAGTGCCTGTGGTACCGTCATATGGTATTTCTGGCTATGACACTTCTGGTCTTCAACGTAACCTTAGTCGCGTTCCTTATAATGATGCTGCCATTGCGGATTCTGGAAACGCAGCATGGACTTTTGCACCTGGCGTTTTAGAAACTGTTGTTGGCAAAGCACAAGCTCGCGGTAATATTTCTGGGAATAACTATATCCTTGAACGTGTCAATATTATCAATGGCAATGGCTACTACAACATGTTTAAGCCAGATGGAACTTACTTATTCTCAATCAATGCCAAAACAGGGTACTTTGTAGGTAATAAACCAGGTAATGCTGATGGCCTTGACTATTAAATCTATCAAAAAAAGAGGGATATCCCTCTTTTTTACTGATCTAAGTGATTTTAAACGATACGACGTTCGAAAGCATTATCAGAGATACCTCTCTCCAATATTAATTTTGCCCACTCTTTAGCAGAGAAGAGGCTGTGATCTTTGTAATTTCCGCAGGACTCAATTGTTGTACCTGGAACATCCTCCCAAGATGTTACGTTGGCGATTTCTTCTAATGAAGATTTGATAACCTTAGCGATTTCAGTAGCATCCTGTTTGCCCCACATGATCATGTGAAAGCCTGTTCGACAACCAAAAGGTGAGCAGTCGATCAATCCATCTATACGTTCTCGGATAAGTTTTGCTAGCAAGTGTTCTATCGTGTGGAGTCCGGCAGTAGGGATCGAGTCTTCGTTAGGTTGAACCAAGCGAATATCAAAATTGGTAATCACATCGCCGACTGGGCCCTTTTCCTCAGAGATAAGTCGCACATAGGGTGCTTTAACAATCGTATGATCGAGTTCAAAACTTTCAACAGTAACTTCTTTTGACATAAGCGCCTCCATTTATTTTCTATGCCTATCATACCATATTTTGAGAAGGAGGTCTTTGGCTAATTTTTCGTTGTGAAAAGTCTTAAAATATGATAGACTTAAAAGTGGTTTTGACTATATTGAAACCTTAGAATTTTGAGGTAAATAAGATGTTACAGGTTGTAATAACATTGATTTTTGCCCTCATTGGTTTAGCTGTTGGTTACGCTATCATGACAATGAAGATGAAGGCTTCAAAGGAAGCAGCGGAACTGACATTATTGAATGCCGAACAGGATGCTGTTAATCTGCGTGGGAAGGCAGAGATGGAAGCGCAAGCTATTCGCCAAACAGCTGAAAGAGAAAGCGTTGCTCATCAAAAAGAGCTTCTTCTAGAAGCAAAAGAGGAAGCAAGAAAATATCGAGAAGAAGTTGATCGGGAATTTAAAGCTGATAAACAGGAGTTGAAAGAAAGAGAAAACCGTTTGACAGAACGCTCTTACTCACTCGACCGCAAGGATGAAAATTTAGCTGCAAAAGAGAAAACACTCGAATCGAAAGAGCAAAGTCTTTTTGATAAATCTAAACATATCGATGAACGTGAAAATCAAATTAGTAAATTAGAAGATGAAAAACGAGCAGAATTAGAGCGTGTCGGTCATATGACTATCGCGGAAGCTCGTGAAGTCATTCTGATGGATACAGAATCCAAACTAACTCATGAAATAGCAACAAAAATTCGTGAGTCCGAGCAAGAGATCAAGGATAAATCTGATAAGATGGCTAAGGATCTCTTGTCGCAAGCGATGCAACGTATGGCGGGTGAGTACGTCACTGAGCAGACCATTACAACGGTGCACTTGCCTGATGATAACATGAAAGGCCGTATTATTGGACGTGAAGGGCGTAATATACGTACCCTTGAAAGTCTCACGGGCATTGATATTATTATTGATGATACGCCGGAGGTGGTTGTTCTTTCAGGTTTTGATCCTATTCGTCGTGAGATTGCCCGTATGACTCTGGAGGCTCTGATCTCAGATGGCCGTATCCATCCAGCCCGTATTGAGGAGTTGGTGGAGAAAAACCGCCAAGAATTGGATAATCGCATTCGTGAGTACGGTGAAGAGGCTGCTTATGAAATTGGCGCACCAAATCTACACCCGGATCTCATCAAGATTATGGGCCGTCTACAGTTCCGAACGTCATATGGCCAAAATGTACTTCGTCACTCAGTTGAAGTAGGTAAATTAGCGGGAATTATGGCTGGAGAGCTTGGTGAAAATGTGGCACTTGCTAGACGTGCAGGTTTCTTGCATGACATGGGCAAAGCTATTGACCGTGAGGTTGAAGGAAGCCATGTTGAAATCGGCACAGAATTTGCTCGTAAGTACAAAGAACATCCGATTGTGGTTAATACCATTGCTAGCCACCACGGTGATGTGGCGCCAGACAGTGTGATCGCTGTTCTTGTAGCAGCCGCTGATGCTTTAAGCTCGGCTCGTCCAGGAGCTCGTAATGAATCGATGGAGAATTACATCAAACGGTTACGCGATTTAGAAGAAATTGCATCAAGTTTTGACGGCGTTCAACAAAGTTTTGCGCTACAAGCAGGTCGTGAAATTCGTATCATGGTTCACCCTAAAAAGATCAGTGATGATCAAGTGACGATCTTATCTCATAAAATACGTGAGAAAATTGAAAACAATTTGGACTACCCTGGCAATATCAAGGTTACCGTTATTCGTGAATTCCGTGCAGTGGATTATGCTAAATAATGTCAAAAGTGAAGGGATAACTCTCTTCTCTTTTTATGTGCGAGGAAGTAAGAAGAGTATGGTTATGATAAAGCCCAAAAAGACCTTCCGTGTTTAAGTGATATCGTTTGAAGGAGTGACTGTTCGGATTTTTTCTCCCCTAAACAATCTCATTCTATAATCTTTGGGTTGTAGATAGAGGTTTGGAAGGAATTGTTATCATCTCTGCTATGATCCAGGAATAAGACTTCCCAGTATATATTGTTGGACTGACTTAATTAACTTGAATTATATGCTCTATTTGGTATAATAGAGAGAAAATATTTTTAAGGAGAACATCATGTCTGAACGTGGGTTGTTAATTGTCTTTTCTGGACCATCTGGTGTTGGAAAAGGGACAGTTAGACAAGAAATTTTTTCGACGCCAGATCATAAATTTGAGTATTCTGTATCAATGACGACACGTCCGCAACGTCCCGGTGAAGTTGATGGTGTCGATTATTTTTTCAGAACGCGTGAAGAATTTGAAGAGCTCATTCGACAAGGGCAAATGTTAGAATATGCAGAGTATGTGGGAAACTATTATGGAACCCCACTAACATATGTTAATGAGACTTTGGACAAGGGAATTGATGTTTTTCTTGAAATTGAAGTTCAAGGAGCCATTCAAGTCAAGCAAAAAGTTCCAGATGGTGTTTTTATCTTTTTAACACCACCAGACTTGGAAGAGTTGGAAGGCCGTTTGATTGGACGAGGAACAGACAGTGAAGATGTCATTGCTCGTCGTATCGAACGTGCCCGCGAAGAAATTGCTTTGATGCGAGAATATGATTATGCCGTTGTGAATGATGAGGTTCCGTTGGCTGCGGAGCGAGTTAAACGTATCATTGAAGCAGAACATTTTCGTGTTGAGCGAGTGATTGGTCGTTACGATAACATGATTGCTATAACAAGTAAATAGAATTAAGAAAAGAGAATAAGCTTATGATGTTAAAACCTTCTATCGATAAACTGTTAGATAAAGTCCCTTCAAAATATTCTTTGGTAATCCTACAAGCCAAGCGAGCGCACGAATTAGAAGCAGGAGCAAATCCTACCAAGGAATTTAAATCTGAGAAATCAACACTCCGTGCTTTGGAAGAGATTGAAGCCGGTTATGTGACAATTCATCCAGATCCTGTTGCAAAACGTGAATCTGTTCGTCGTAAAGCAGAAGCTGAACGTTTGGCAAAAGAAGAAGAAGAACGTAAGATCAAAGCACAAATTGCAAAAGAAGAACAAGAAGAAGGGCAAAAAGTCTAAGGTTGTTTACAATCTTAGCTTTTTTCAATTTGATTGGAAGCTTGAGGTGAGGATAGCATTTAAGCACCGCATCTATTCTTATGACATTAGGTTAGTGAGAATGCGTGTGACCTAGTAGTTAGCTTGTTTTGCCTAGGCATAGTTGGAGCTGGAAAGTGAAGTGGCGAAGTAAGGTTTAACGATTTGTGTTTCACCGCTAAAGCTGCCCACTCCCACTATGACAAACCTCGTTAGTGATATTTTTGACCATGTATCATGGCCTTGGTATTTCAATAGCGATTTGGAGATGCAATCGTGGCACGAGCGTAATGTTGATTTCTTGCCTAAGATTTTTGAATGGTCTTTATTTTTTCTGACTAATTTTTGGGAAATTTCCTGGAAGGAGATATATGCAAGCTCAAATAATTATTGATATTCCTTTGATGCAAACAGACAAACCCTTTTCTTATCATATCCCAGAGCGCCTGTCCGGCTTGATTCAAGTTGGTTCGAGAGTTCATGTTCCTTTTGGGAAGGCTAATCGCTTGTTACAGGGCTTTGTCGTGGGGATTTCTGACGAAGCAGAGACAGATGTGTTAAAAGATATCAGAGAAGTGCTGGACTTGGAGCCTGTTTTGAATCAAGAGCAGTTAGCCTTAGCTGATAAAATGCGTCACAAGATCTTTTCGTATAAGATTACTTTGCTAAAAAGCATGATACCTAATCTCTTAAATTCGCATTACGATAAGATTTTAAGACCGGGGAAAAAGTTATCATCTGAAGAGTCAGAAACAATCTTTGGAGGAGCAAGTGAGAAACGCTTTTCCGACCTGTCAGAAGCCGTACAAAAACAACTACCTTACCTAATCAAGGAAGAAAAAGTCGAAGTGGATTATCTCGCTCAAGATAAAAAGCATATCAAGTTAATTGATTATCTCACTTTGAAACCAGAAGTGTTAGAGACTTTGGACATTTCAAAACGCGCTAAAAAGCGTTTAGAGGCTAAAGAATGGTTGCTGACTCAGGCGCGTCCTTTTTCGATAAAAGCTAGCGAACTTCGGAAGCGTTATTCCAGAGAGGTGGTAGCATTTTTGATAGATAAGGGTGTTTTTCAGCTTCAACAAGTTGAAATGCAACGCTCATCGTCTTATTTTGAGGATATTACCTCAAGCTCATTTCTCAAATTAAATAGGGAACAGTCTCATGCAGTGTCTGAGATATGTGCCGCTATTGGTCACCAGTCTCCCCCTTTTCTTTTAGAGGGGATAACAGGTTCTGGAAAGACAGAAGTTTATCTTCACGTGATTGATCAGGCATTACGGATGGGAAAGACAGCCATTGTCTTAGTCCCAGAGATCTCATTGACTCCCCAGATGACAACACGTTTCATCTCACGATTTGGGGAGCAAGTGGCTATTATGCATTCGGGATTATCCGATGGCGAAAAATTTGACGAGTGGCGAAAAATAAAATCTGGGCAAGCTAAAGTTGTTGTTGGGGCTAGATCAGCCATATTTGTACCATTAGAAAATATTGGTGCTATTATTATTGATGAAGAACATGAAGCTAGCTATAAGCAAGAATCGAATCCGAGATATCATGCTAGAGATGTTGCCATTCTAAGGGCAGAAACTCACAGTGCTGCATTGGTCTTAGGGTCTGCAACACCCTCTATCGAGACCAGGGCGCGTGCTAGTAAGGGACGTTACCGTTTTTTGCAGCTCAAAGAACGGGCCAATCCCCATGCGCAGATGCCATCAGTTCAAGTGGTTGATTTTAGGGATTATCTTGGTCAGCAGGAATCTAGTAACTTTACCCCCGTCTTGCTGGAGAAAATTCAAGAAAAATTAGCGCGAAAAGAGCAGGTTGTTCTGCTTCTTAATCGCCGAGGGTATGCTAGCTTTGTGATGTGTCGCGAGTGTGGTTATGTTGACGAATGCCCAAACTGTGACATTTCCTTAACCCTACACATGGATACTAAAACCATGAATTGCCATTACTGTGATTTTCAAAAGAAAATTCCACATCAGTGCCCATCTTGTGGAAGTGAAAGTATCCGCTATTATGGATCGGGGACACAGAAAGCCTATGATGAGTTGCAGGAGTTGTTGCCAGAGGCGCGTATTTTACGTATGGATGTCGATACCACAAGGCGTAAAGGTGCTCATGAGTCGCTCTTGAAAGCTTTTGGAAATCATGAAGCGGATATCTTATTGGGAACCCAAATGATAGCCAAGGGACTGGATTTTCCTAATGTGACCTTGGTAGGGGTTTTAAATGCTGATACATCGCTTAATCTCCCAGATTTTCGTGCCAGTGAAAGGACTTTTCAATTATTAACACAAGTCTCAGGTCGGGCGGGTCGTGCAGAGAAAACGGGTGAGGTTATCATTCAGACTTACAATCCTAACCATTATGCTATCACTTTTGCGCAAAAACAGGATTTCGAAGGGTTTTATCATTATGAAATGCAACTGAGACAAAAGATGGCTTATCCACCCTATTATTTTACAGTTGGCATTACCTTGTCCCACGAAGACGAACAAGTCGTTATTCGGAAAGCTTATGACGTTTTGAAAGGCTTAAGGGGGCACTTATCCAGTCAAGCACGCTTTCTAGGACCGACGCCTAAACCGATAGCCAGAACACGAAATCAATTTCATTACCAAATCATTATCAAATATCGTTTTGAAGATCATCTGGAAACAGCTTTGAACGCTCTCTTGGAATGGACACAAAACGCAGAAAATCGCAAACTTCGTGTTACAATTGATAATGAACCACAGAATATGATGTAATGCTTGACGTTCTTTTGGCGTGATCAGAAAAAATAAAAATATTTTTATGAGCAGTTTGGTGAATTGGTACTTGTAACAAGTTTAGCTATTATTTTTTAACAAAGAGGAAAACAGATGACTAAAATTATTTTTATGGGAACACCAGATCTAGCAGCTACCGTTTTAAAAGGGATTATTGCAGACGGAGGATATGAGATCCTTGCGGTGGTGACTCAGCCCGATCGTGCAGTTGGTCGCAAAAAAGAGATCAAAGTGACACCTGTCAAAGAAGTGGCAGTGGCAAACAATCTTCCCGTTTATCAACCAGAAAAGTTATCCGGAAGCCCAGAAATGGCAGAGCTTGTGGCTTTAGGTGCAGATGGTATTATTACGGCTGCTTTTGGCCAATTTTTACCGGGAAAGCTGTTGGATTCTGTTGATTTTGCTGTTAATGTTCATGGCTCACTTCTACCCAAGTATAGAGGTGGCGCACCGATTCAGTATGCCATTATAAATGGCGACAAGGAAGCAGGGATTACCATTATGGAAATGGTACGCCAAATGGATGCAGGCGATATGATCGCAAAAGCTGCTATTCCGATTACAGATGCGGATAATTTAGGCACTATGTTTGACAAATTGGCAGTATTAGGACGTGACTTGCTCTTAAAAACCTTACCGGACTACCTAGCTGGCCGTCTAACACCAGAACCCCAAGATGAGAGTCAAGTAACCTTTTCACCCAATATTGCACCAGAGGAAGAGTGTATTGATTGGACAAAATCCAATCGAGCAATTTTCAATTTAGTTCGCGGATTGAATCCTTGGCCGATTGCACATACAATATGGAATAACAAACGTTTTAAGGTCTCTGAAATTGCTCCAGTTGAAGGTGAGGGTGAACCTGGTCAAGTGATTGTCAAAACTAAGAAAGAGTTGATTGTCGCTACGGGTGACGGGGCTGTATCATTAAAACGGGTCCAACCATTTGGAAAACCGCAAATGTCTATTACAGACTTTTTAAATGGGTTAGGTCGCGATATAGAAGTGGGGGACTATTTTGGCTAATGACTGGAAACAAACAGCTCGTGGTGGCTCTTTAATAGCCTTAGACCATATTTTTCAAGAGCAAGCTTATTCCAATATTGCCTTGAATCAGTTATTTAAGAGTCATCATTATCTTGAAAAAGATCGACAGTTAATTACAGAGATTGTCTACGGTACTGTTTCGCGTAAAATTACACTAGAGTGGTACTTAGCGCATTTTATCGATGATCGAAATCGCCTTGAGCCATGGGTTTATCATCTCTTGATGCTCAGTAGTTACCAATTGCTCTTTTTAGATAGATTGCCAGCACATGCTGTCGTTAATGAAGCAGTTACTATTGCTAAAAATCGTGGGAATAAGCATGGAAGTGAGAAGCTGGTCAATGCTGTTCTAAGAAAAATGGCCTCTGACCAACTTCCAGATCCAGAAACTATTAAACGAGTAAATAAACGTTATTCGATAAAATACTCAGTTCCTGTTTGGTTAGTTAAAAAAACAATAGAGCAGTTTGGTGAGGAACGTTCAATAGCTATTTTTGAGAGCTTGTTTGTCCGTAATAAAGCTAGCATTCGTGTGACAGACCCTAACCAGTTGGAAAGTATCCAAAAAGCTTATCAAGCAGACTATTCTCAACTTTCACCAGTCGGTTTAACCAAAGCTTCAGGTCATTTTGCGTCGAGTTCCCTTTTTAAAGATGGTGCCATCACTATCCAAGACGAGACAAGTCAGCTGGTTGCGCCAACTTTGGCTATTCAAGGAAATGAGCGCATCCTAGATGCTTGTGCGGCACCTGGAGGTAAGACGGTGCATATGGCTTCTTACTTAACAAGTGGAAAAATAACAGCTTTGGATTTACATGAGCATAAATTAGCTTTGATCCAGCAAAATGCCGAGAGACTAGGTGTTGCCGACCGTATAGAAGTGAGGACTCTGGATGCCAGGGAAGTTGCACGAAATTATCCTCAAGAATATTTTGATAAAATTTTGGTTGATGCTCCTTGCTCAGGCATTGGTTTGATTCGTCGCAAACCTGATATTAAATACAACAAAGTCTTTCAAGATTTTGAACAACTACAACAGATACAATTAGAGATCTTATCTAGTGTTTGTCAAACGCTACGCAAAGGTGGTATAATGACCTACAGTACTTGCACAATTTTCAAAGAAGAAAATCAAGAGGTGATTGCTAAATTTTTGAAAGCACATCCTGAATTTGAGCAAGTAGCTTTAGTTCACGAAAAGAAAGATATTGTAACAGATGGCTGTCTTTTGATAACCCCTGAGCAGTATCATACAGATGGTTTTTTTATCGCCCAGTTGCGTAAAAAACATTAGTGACTTATTTAGGAGGAAAACTGACCAATGTCAGTACACAAATAAATGATGGAAATTTCACTTTTAACAGATATTGGCAAAAGACGTTCCAATAATCAAGATTTTGCTGATCAATACGTTAATCAGAATGGCCATGTTCTTGTCATTTTAGCTGATGGCATGGGAGGACATCGTGCTGGAAATATTGCTAGTGAGATGACAGTCACTGATTTAGGAAATCAATGGAAGGCGACTGATTTTACAGATATCAATCAAATGCGTGATTGGATGCTAGTAGCCATTGAGGCTGAAAATCAGAAAATTCATGAATTGGGAACATCAGAAGAGTACCATGGTATGGGAACAACGATCGAAGTATTAGCCTTTGTTGGCAATGCTGTTTTATTTGCTCATGTTGGTGATTCTCGAATTGGTTTAATTCGTGATGGACAGTACAAACAATTGACGAGTGACCATTCGTTAGTCAATGAATTGGTTAAGGCTGGCCAGCTCACAGAAGAAGAGGCGGCCGTCCACCCACAAAAAAACATTATTACGCAATCGATTGGTCAAGCAAGTCCCGTTGAAATTGATTTAGGCATTCAACATTTGCAAGATGGTGATTACCTCTTAGTTAACAGCGATGGCCTTTCGAACATGATCAGCTCCCAAACGATTTGTGACATTGTGTTATCTGACAAAACAGTTGCAGCTAAAACACAAGAACTTGTTGCTGCTGCAAACGACGCGGGTGGTCAAGACAATATTACGGTTATTTTGGTAGCCTATAGCGAGGAGGATAATTAATGATCCAAATCGGCAAACTATTTGCTGGGCGCTATCGCATATTAAAATCCATCGGTCGTGGTGGGATGGCAGATGTCTATCTGGCTCATGATTTGATTTTGGACAATGAAGAAGTGGCTATAAAAGTCCTTCGCACCAATTATCAGACTGATCAGATTGCAGTTGCACGTTTCCAAAGAGAAGCGCGAGCAATGGCAGAATTAAGTCATCCCAATATTGTTGCCATTCGCGATATTGGCGAGGAAGATGGGCAGCAGTTTCTGGCTATGGAGTATGTTAATGGCCCAGACTTAAAGAAATATATCCAAGACAATGCTCCCCTATCGAATCAAGAGACGATTCGTATCATGAGTGAAGTGCTTTCAGCGATGCAATTGGCCCACCAAAAGGGAATTGTGCATCGCGATTTGAAACCTCAGAATGTGCTTCTGACAAAAGATGGTGTCGCGAAAGTGACAGATTTTGGGATAGCAGTGGCCTTTGCAGAGACCAGTCTCACTCAGACCAATTCGATGCTGGGAAGTGTGCATTACCTATCTCCGGAGCAAGCGCGTGGCTCAAAAGCAACTGTTCAGAGTGATATTTATGCTATGGGAATCATGTTGTTTGAAATGTTAACGTGTCATATCCCGTTTGATGGAGATAGTGCGGTGACGATTGCCCTGCAACATTTTCAAAAACCACTTCCCTCGATTATCTTTGAAAATCGTAATGTGCCACAATCTTTAGAAAATGTTGTGATCAAGGCAACTGCCAAGAAATTAAGTGATCGTTACACCTCAACGACAGAAATGTATCAGGATTTGATTACGACATTGCATCCTAGAAGAGCTCGTGAAGCAAAATTGGTCTTTCAAGATACTACAGATACCAAAACACTTCCGAAGATAGAGCCTGCACCAGTAAAAGAGCCTCCTAAACCGAGTGTTGTTGCAGATTCAACGTCCCTACCTCAAAATGATAAGGTAGAGAAGCTAGTTGCGGCAAATCCACAACCTCCTAAAAAAGCGAAGCGTCCGTGGTGGCAGCGACTATTTAGATTATTACTCTTGCTTATCGTTATTGTCGCTGCGGGATTAGCTTACTTTATGATGTCGAGTAGTAATGACTCTGTAGTGGTTCCAGATGTTTCTGGTCAAAGTATTCGAGAAGCTCAAAGCACCCTTGAGGATTCTGGTCTGGTTGTTGGTTCGGTCACCAGACAGGAAAGTTCGGAAGTGGATGAGGGTGATGTTATTGCTACCAATCCAAAAGCTGGAACAACAGCAAAAGAAAGTAGCGAAGTTGACTTAACAGTTTCAAGTGGTACAGACACTTTTGTCATGACAGATTATACTGGAATGGCTTATGAGGATGCTGTTAAGGACCTGATAGAGAATTACAATCTTCAAGAAAAGCAAATTGTGAAAAAAGAAGTGGCAAGTAATAGTACCGAACCAGGACAGATTATTAGCCAAACACCAGAAGCAGGTGATACTTTTAATCCTTCTGGAGATGGTGAAATCATATTTGAAGTGGCCACGGCTTCTAGTGTAACCATGCCAGCCTTAGTAGGCTATAGTTATGCGGATGCTAAAAATGCCCTATTGGAGCTTGGTTTTAAATCGTCGCAAATTCAAGCAGATTCAGATCAAGCGTCTTCGTCAGCTATTGTCTATGCACAATACCCATACGCTGGTACGGTCATGGAGTTGGCTGCAAATGACACGATAACGCTGTATTTAAGTGCCACCTCTGACAGTAGTTCGACAACCTCTTCTGAATCAGCTTCTAGCAGTGACAGTACTGGTTCAACAGCATCAAGTTCATCAAGTAGCACTTCTGATTCAGAGAACTCAGGTTCAGAAATACCAGATAGCACGGGGACATCAACCGAAGCTACTTCAGGAAGTTAGGTGACGATTGATTTGTAGGGTGGTTTAACCAACGACTATCACTAAGATATTGGAAGTGCCTGGTTTTTATTACCAGGTGCTTTTTACTTGTCCGTCTTTGGTATGATGTGATTCGCAGCAAAGTGTGATAGACTTATGTTAATGAGATGGTGAGGTTCTATGCGAAAATTTCAATTATTTTTAATTGTCGAAGCTATTTTACTAGCATTAGCGATGATGACAATCTTATCGGAAGATGTCCCCAGATTTGTCTTTATCTTAATTTTGACCTTGATGGCCTTGAAATATTACAATTCTACGGATAAGGTCAATTTTTTATTGACATCTTGTCTGCTAGTTTTTTTCTTAATCATGATGCTGAATCCCTTCATCATTTTAGCCATGGTGGTAGGTCTTATTTATATCGTGATCAATCATTTTTCCCAGGTGCAAAAAAATAACCGTTTAGCAGAACTGTCATTTGAGACACGCCCTTTGTCTGTGACCAAATACCGTAATCAATGGTTTGGAAATGAGTCTTACCCCCAATCTGATGCTTATTACTTTGATGATATTGATTTAATCAGAATAAGTGGGAATGATACGATTGATTTATCTAAAGTTATTTTAAGAAACCAGGATAATGTTGTCCTTATTAGGAAAATTTATGGACCTACAAAAATTGTTGTTCCTATTGATGTTTCAGTGAGTTTGACGGTAAGTTCGATCTATGGAGCAGTGACTTTTTTTGACGATCCTTCATACGATCTCCGAAATGAAACCATTAAGTTGCGTAGCGATGATTATGATAGTAGCAGTCGTAGTGTCAAGATTGTAATCAATAATCTGGCTGGTGATACAGAGGTGGTGTCCCAATGAAAAAGTCACACATTACCTTATTATTTGTATATGCTTTGGTTATTGTGTTTTCCATTGTAACACTGATTCTCGATAGCTTCCATCTGTCTATAAAAGAGCTCGTTAACAACGTGGAACAGTTAAATCAATTTATTTTTTCCATCGTTTTATTAACCATCTCTTTAACAATCATGTTGTTGTTTGTATCCATGTTATTAAATTACAATTCTCATCGTCGCATCTTCAAAAATTTAAGACGAATCGTGCATAATCAGCCCATTGAAGCAGGTGAAGATGAGCTGAGTCAGATGATGATGCAACTGTCAGAGAAGACACAGTCTTTGACGCAGCAGCTTCAGCGTACAGAAAATGTTGATTTGGCTAAAAAGGAAGACATTATTCAGGAAGAACGAAAGCGTATTGCTAGAGATCTGCATGATACGGTTAGTCAAGAATTATTTGCAGCAGTCATGATTTTATCCGGAATTTCCTATAGCCTACCCACCATTGATCGCGACAGTTTGCAGGAGCAGTTGAAAAATACAGAGGCTATTTTGACCAATGCTCAAAATGACTTACGTGTTATGTTACTGCATTTGAGGCCGACAGAGTTAGAAGGTAGGTCTTTGAAGCAGGGTCTGGAAATGATTGTTCAAGAAATTCAGGATAAAAGTACGATCACAGTTACCTTTAAAACGAATTTAAAGACACTACCAAAACCGATAGAAGATCATTTATTTCGTATTGTTCAGGAATTTATTAGTAATACCTTGAAACATGCTAAAGCTGATCATTTAGACATTTATCTTCATCAGACAGAACGCTCTGTTCAATTAAAAATGATTGACAATGGGGTGGGCTTTGATGTTGAAGAGGCTAAAAAAATTAGCTATGGTTTGAAAAATATGGAAGATAGGGTAACGGATATGGCAGGTAGTTTCCAAATGATCAGTGCTCCAAATCAAGGAGTAACCATGACGATTGTGTTGCCATTAGTGGGAGAGTATAATGAATAAACTAAGTGTTTTGTTAATTGATGACCATGAGATGGTCCGTCTGGGTTTAAAAAGTTTTCTTAATTTACAAACAGATATTGAAGTTGTTGGTGAAGCTGTCAATGGAAAAGACGGCGTTGCCAAAACGCTTGATTTAAAACCGGATGTGATTGTTATGGATTTGGTTATGCCAGAAATGGACGGTGTTGAAGCGACGCTAAAAATTTTGCATGATTGGCCAGAAGCTAAGATCCTTGTGCTAACATCCTATCTTGACAATGAAAAAATATACCCTGTAATTGATGCAGGTGCTAAAGGTTATATGTTAAAAACCTCAAATGCTCCTGAAATTTTAAATGCGATCCGCAAGGTAGCGACTGGAGAATTGGCTATTGAAACGGAAGTTGAACAAAAAATTAAGCATCATGAGAATAATCCAGATCTCCACGAAGAGTTAACTGCTAGGGAAAAAGATATCCTAAACTTACTAGCAAAAGGCTACGATAATCAAACGATTGCTGATGAATTATTCATTTCCTTAAAGACCGTAAAAACCCATGTTTCCAATATTTTAGCTAAGCTACAGGTGGATGATCGTACTCAGGCTGTCGTCTATGCTTTTCGCCACCATTTGGTGCCCCAAGATGAGTCGTGATTGTGTTATAATGATAGGACAGACTTTTGATGGGGGGAAACTATGGATATCAAAACCAAATATAAAGCCAAAAAAATTAAAGCTGTTTTTTTCGATATAGATGACACATTGCGTATTAAAGATACCGGTTTTATGCCAGCTTCTATTGCTAAAGTTTTTAAAGCATTGAAAGAAAAAGGAATCTTAACAGGTATTGCCAGTGGTAGAGCTATCTACGGTGTTGTTCCTGATATTTTAGATTTACAACCAGATTACTTCGTAACGATAAATGGTACTTATGTGATTGATAACAAGGGAAACGAGGTTGCGAATACACCGTTGCGCCAATCGGTCTCAAAGGCCTTGGTTGCTTGGTGTCAAGAGATTGGCATCGATTATGGGTTTGCAGGGAAGGACAAAGCTGCTGTTTCTGCTCGTAAAGCATTAATTGATGAGGCGATGATTCCAGTTTATGGTCAACTAGAGGTTGATCCTGATTTTCATGTAACTAATGATGTTTATCATATGTGGACATTTGCTGAAAATAATTCAGATCTTGAGTTACCTTCGGATTTAGCACAAGAAGTGCGCTTGGTACCTTGGCATGTTCACTCTTCTGACACTGTGCAGTTAGGGGTATCTAAGGCGTCTGGTTTAGACCATGTTTTAGAAAAGGAACACTTGAAGCCAGAAAATGTATTGTTCTTTGGTGATGGCCCTAATGACATGGAAATGTTTGACCATGTTGGCTTAAAAATTGCAATGGGCAATGCAGTCCCTGAACTGAAAGAAAAAGCAGATTATGTTACCGGTAAGGTAGAAGAAGATGGCATTTTGCATGCCTTGGAGGAGTTAGGTTTGGTAGAAAAAGAATTACACTTTCCACAATTAGATTTAGAAAACGTAGATGGACCTGTAGCAAGGATAAAAACCAATCACGGTGATTTGGTCGTGAAGCTCTTCCCAGAACAAGCTCCTAAAACGGTTGCTAACTTTGTTGGTTTAGCAAAAGATGGCTACTATAATGGTATTATTTTCCACCGTATCATCAAAGATTTTATGATTCAAGGTGGTGACCCAACTGGAACAGGTATGGGTGGGGAGTCCATATATGGAGATAGTTTTGAAGATGAATTTTCAGAAGAACTCTACAACCTTCGCGGTGCTCTCTCAATGGCCAATGCTGGACCTAATACAAATGGGAGCCAATTTTTCATTGTTCAGAATAAAAATTTCCCGTATAGTGCCAAAGAATTAGAACGCGGAGGATGGCCAAAAGCAATTGCAGAAGCTTATGTTGATGGCGGAACACCTCATCTTGATCGTCGTCATACCGTTTTTGGACAATTATTAGATCAAGATTCTTTTGCTACTTTAGATAAAATTGCAGCAGTGGAAACTGGTTTGCAAGATAAACCAACTGAAGATGTTGTCATTGAAACGATTGAGGTTAATGACTAATGAAAATTGGAGATAAGCTAAAGGGGACTATCACAGGCATAAAACCCTACGGTGCTTTTGTTCAATTGGAAAACCAAATGACAGGCTTAATTCATATTTCAGAAATCAAACCCGGCTATATTGATAATATTTACAAAACTCTCACCATTGGGCAAGATGTCCTTGTGCAAGTTCTTGACGTAGATGAATTTACCCAGAAAGCCAGTCTCTCCATGCGAACGTTAGAAGAAGAACATCATCAAATTCCTCACCGTCATCGTTTTTCCAGTAACCGCCATAAAACAGGGTTCAAACCCTTGAAGGAAAAAATGCCTGAATGGATAAAAGAAAGTATGGCATTTCTTCAAAACGAAACGCCATAAATAACAGTTAAGTTGGATTACTGTTTAAATCAATACTCAAAGAGAATCGCTCTGATCTCTCCTTATCAAAGTGAATAGTGGCATTCAAAACGTCACTGGAACCGACAAGAGGAGTGTATCAAATAGATTCTCTTTTTAGTTTTAAATACTCGTTAAATCAGTTTTTACTTCGGTTAGTTTGTAGACACTACAATAAGCAAATGGTTTGAAAATACTATGAACTGCTTGTATCGCCTACTGTAAAGGAAGAATAAGCATCAGAAGCTCGGCAGAATCAAATCTCTCCACTTTTTTCTAGATTGCAGTCAGTGAGATTCTAACAGTTAGAGTTAAAGAGACCTTCTAAAACACGATTATTAAAATAAGATTTTTTAATGAAAGTTTGTAGATCAAACGAAATGTGATATAGTATTATGTGGATAAGATAAAAGTTGTATTTAGGAGAGTAAACCATGACGGATCACAAGAGTCCCCTTATCACTACTATTAACAAAAGCATTTATAAGAAAGCACAATTATTTGAGTCGAATTTCATTAGTTACGCGATGAGATCGGTTTTGGCCTGTCTCTTCTTGTCTCTAGGAGTCGCCGTTGCCTGTTATACTGCTGAAAAAGCTAATTTTCTAGTAGACGGTTTAGGGAAGTTTATCTATGCCTTTATGTTCTCGTGGTCACTGGTCATGATTGTTTACATGAATGCCGAACTGGGTACCTCTAACATGATGTACATGACATCAGCGATTAATCGTCGTGTGATTAAGACGTCATTGGCTGTTAAGATTTTAGCTACATGTATCTTCTTTAATTTTATAGGGGCTGTCTTTTTTACATTCTTACTAAGTTTTACAGATGTCTATCAAGTAGGTCATCTTGAGCCAGATGCCTACCTTTTTGAAGCTGTTACCGCTAAACTAGCTAAAACCCCATTAACGCAATTCGTCGAAGGTATTTTTGCAAATATTATCGTTAATACAGCCGTTTTTGCAACAATCCGAATGAAAGACGATGCGGGCAAGGTGATTGCTATGATTTTCATCATTTATATATTTGCTTTTTTAGGTTTTGAGCACGTTATTGCTAACTTTGCCACTTTCTCATTAGCTTTTTTTGCGAATGGTGGTCCCGTCGAAGGCATGACAATCATGAGTGTCCTCTCTAATTTCTTATTTTCTGGTTTAGGTAATTTTGTTGGTGGTGGTATCATTATTGGTGCGCTGTATAGTTGGCTAAATGAGAAAAGTGAATTATATGTTGATTAAATAGAAAAAGATTGCAGATTGTATCCGATTGGGATTCTTTCTACAATCTTTTTAATTGCTTAAAAGTGAGAAATACGTTTTAGGAAGGGTCATCGTTAATGCAATATGGGCATCACCTCATATTCTAGGCATTTAGACTCCTTTTTTATGAGAAGAGATGACCTTGTTAATGATGTCAGGTGATATCAGGGAGCAAAACAAGGTATCATTATTAAAGGGGCTGAGACAAGACTTTGACCACTAAAGCAAAAAACGAACAAAGATTATCTCTTATATATTGAAAGAGTATCTTTGTTCGTTGTTATATACAATTGATGAGAAGAATAGCTAGTATGATGTTTATAAACTAAAAATCTTTTTGCCTCAGACTGTTAATGTTAATAATGTCTTAGTCATACAGAGCCGTTGAAAGATAACGCTCCCCATTGTCTGGCAGGATGGCTAAGACTTTTTTCCCGCTTCCAAGTTCCTTAGCTTTTTCGATCGCAGCGTAAATAGCAGCACCAGAAGAGATTCCTACAAGGAAGCCTTCTTTCTCACCGACAATGCGTCCTGTTTTGAGTGCATCGTCTGATTTGACACGACTAATTTCGGTATAAGCTGCAGTGTCAAGGACTTCGGGAATAAAGCCAGCAGAGATACCTTGAATTTTATGAGGGCCTGGATTACCTCCAGATAATACTGGAGATTCATCGGCTTCTACAGCGACGACAGCAATATTAGGATTGGCTGCTTTTAGTACCTTAGAGACACCAGTAATTGTTCCTCCTGTTCCGACACCTGATACGACAGCATCAAGTCCTGTTTCGCCGAATATATCGAGAATTTCCTCACCGGTAGTTTGTTCATGGACTTTTGGATTTGAAGGGTTAGAAAATTGCAATGGAACCCAGCCATCACGCTCTTGAGCAATCTCTTTTGCCTTGGCAATGGCACCTTTCATTCCTTCACTTCCAGGGGTCAAAACTAGCTCAGCACCGTAAGCTTGAATCAGTTTACGGCGTTCAACACTCATGGTGTCGGGCATAACAATGACGATTTTATAACCTTTGGCAGCACCAACCCAGGCTAAGCCAATGCCTGTATTTCCTGAAGTTGGTTCAACAATAGTGTCACCAGGAGTTATTTTTCCTTCTTTTTCGGCATCTTCAATCATCTGTAAAGCAATACGATCTTTGACAGATGATCCAGGATTGAAAGATTCTAATTTTACATAAACTTCTGCTGCATCCTCAGGAACCAAACGATTTAACTTAACAATCGGTGTTTGCCCGACAAGTTTCGTAATATTGTCATAAAGTTTTGCCATAATACTACCTCTTTATATCTATTTACTATCAGTATAGGACGGACAGAGAAACTTGTAAAATATAAATTCCTTATCACTGTGATAAGGAATCGTTATCATAATGGCACTTCAATAATTTTAGAGTCGATTTTTTTAAAAATCATTTTCCCTTGATAGAAGTCAATGAGTTGGTCTTGAATCATGGCTATCCTATCCTGATCGGCATATATCTCAGTAGAAATTTGGTCAGAAAATTGCGTGTTGATTTCTTCCAGTTGGTGTTGGCTCAAAAAATGCCCATAAGTTTGATACTGAGGGTAACTCAAGGTGATCTCGATACCTGACTGCTCTTTGACAGCTACCAACCCAACCTCTTTCAAAGTGTCAGCAACGCTTCCAGAGTAAGCTCTAATCAGGCCGCCAGTTCCTAATTTAATACCTCCAAAATAGCGAGTAACAACAGCGACGACATTTGTGACGCCTTGCTTCTCTAAGACGTTTAGCATTGGAACACCAGCAGTACCACTAGGCTCACCATCATCACTAGATCGCTTGATTTCACTGGCTTCTCCAATAATCATGGCAGAACAGGAGTGATTGGCTTTATAATGTTCTTTTTTGATGGAGGTAATAAATTCCCTTGCTTCTTCCTCAGATATCACACGCTTTAATTGGCAGATGAAGCGTGATTTTTTAATGTTTTCTTCTCTAGAATAATTTTGTTTGATCGTTTTGTAATTCATAAAAAAAGTTTACCATAAGTTGGCAATAACTGCGAATAGATAAGGTGATGAAAAAAAGTCAAGAAAAAGCTGGGTGCTGGTTTACTCAAGAGGATTTATTACCCGAAGATTTACAGATGGCAGTTCCTCTAGATGCTCTTATCAAACAACAAGATACTTGGTATTGTCGCCGATGTGGAGTCTCTATTCGTCAAAATTGGAAACTTCCAACAGGATACTATTATTGTAGGTCTTGTATTCTTTTGGGACGTTTAACCCAAGAGAATCACTTATATTATTTTCCCCCCAAGTCATTTCCTCATAGTGATTGTTTAAAATGGGGCGGCCAACTCACGCCTTATCAGCAAGATATTTCAGATAAGCTCGTTAAAGCTGTTGAAGATAGACAAGATAGTTTAGTTCATGCTGTGACAGGTGCAGGTAAGACAGAAATGATTTATCAAGCTGTTGCTACAACAATCAATCAAGGTGGGCAGGTCTGTTTGGCTAGCCCTAGGATTGATGTCTGTTTGGAATTGTACAACAGGTTGGTGCGTGACTTTTCTTGTGATGTTGACTTACTACATGGCCAATCACAACCGTACAGTGGCGCGCCTTTGGTCGTTGCCACCACTCATCAGATGCTAAAATTTTATAAGTGTTTTGATTTAATTCTGGTCGATGAAGTGGATGCTTTTCCTTATGTCGATGATCCTGTACTTTATCATGCCGTTTCAACTGCCAAAAAGGATAATGGTGTTACCATTTTCATGACTGCGACCTCAACCAAGGCATTAGATAAACGAGTTAGACGCAAAGAATTACAAAAATTAACCTTGTCACGCCGATTCCACGGTAATCCTTTGATCATTCCAAAAACACTTTGGCTTTCTTCTTTGGAGAAGCAAGTACATAAAGGACGTCTGCCAAAGAAACTAGAGCGCCAATTAATAAAGCAGCTATCCACAGATTATCCTTTACTGATTTTTGTCCCTGAAATTGACTTTGGAAAAACATTAACCAATATATTTCATCGTTATTTTCCACAAGTAACCACTAAATTTGTTGCAAGTACCAGTTTAGATAGGGTTGAACTAGTTCAGCAGTTTAGAGAAGGGACGACTCGTGTTTTAATAACAACTACAATCTTGGAAAGAGGAGTTACTTTTCCAAAGGTAGATGTTTTTGTACTTCTAGCACACCATAGGTTGTTTACTAGTTCCAGTCTGATTCAGATTTCAGGCCGCGTCGGGAGATCCATGGAGCGTCCGACAGGAGACCTGTTCTTTTTTCATGAAGGATTGACTAAAGCTATCAAAGAAACTAGGAGGGAAATCAAAAAAATGAACCAGTTAGGAGGATTTTAATGCAATGCCTTAACTGTCAAAGACGTATGACATCAAAATCACTGTTTTCTAATATTTTTATTCTCAAAAAGGAGAAGGATGGTGTTTGCCAAGAGTGTCAAGTTGCTTTCGAAAGAATTTCAAATGATCATTGTCCTTATTGCTATAAAGACGGTAACAAAAAAGTCTGCCATGATTGTCAAATCTGGCTAACGAGAGGCTACGATGTCCGACATAAAGCCCTATATACCTACAATCAAGCAATGAAGGATTACTTTTCACGATTTAAATTTCAAGGAGATTATTTATTAGCCGGCTTGTTTTCTTCTGATCTTAGACAGTGTTTAAAAGCATATAAAGATTACACAATTGTGCCTATTCCTCTGAGTAATAACCGTTTAAAGACGCGGCAGTTTAATCAAGTAGAATCACTATTAGAGAAGTCAGGGATAAGATATCTTTCTTTGTTAACAAAAATAGAAAGTCAAGCACAATCATCAAAAACAAGAGAAGAACGACTGGCAACAACACAGCCATTCCGAATCAAAGAGACACAAACACTACCTTCTAAAATTTTATTAATTGATGACATCTATACGACCGGAACGACGATTTTTCTAGCTCATCAGAAACTAAAAGAGCATGGTGTAGAAGAGATAATAAGTTTTAGTTTAGCAAGATAGCTGTTTGAGCTTGCAAATTTTCATGAAAACGATATAATGTAATTATAGAAAGCGCTTTAAGCGCGAGAAAAGAGGTATCTTATGATTAAATATAGTATTCGTGGCGAAAACATCGAAGTAACTGATGCAATCCGTGACTATGTCGAATCAAAGGTTGCAAAGATTGAAAAGTATTTTAATGAAAATCAAGAATTAGATGCCAGGGTCAATTTAAAAGTTTATCGTGAAAAAACGGCAAAAGTTGAAGTTACTATTCCGCTTGGCTCAGTGACTCTTCGCGCAGAAGATGTTTCACAAGATATGTACGGCTCAATTGATCTCGTGGTAGACAAAATTGAACGTCAAATTCGTAAGAACAAAACCAAAATTGCTAAAAAACATCGTGAAAAAGTTCCTACAGCTCATGTATTTACGCCAGAGTTTGAAACAGAGGCTGCAGATGATGATGTTGCAACAAAAGTTGTCCGAACTAAGAATGTCAGTTTGAAACCTATGGATATCGAGGAAGCTATTCTTCAAATGGATCTTTTGGGACATGATTTCTTCATTTTCACAGATTCAGAAGATGGTCAAACTAATGTATTATACCGACGTGAAGATGGTGATTTTGGCTTAATCGAAGCTAAGTAGCTAAAATCATATTATGTACCTTTAAGAAGTACAAAGGTTTAAAAACTACCCTTTAATGAGACACAGAAGCCTATTTTGCAGAAAACTTCTGTGTCTTTTATATTTTCGTCAACTAGTTATCAATTTTCCGAAAAAATAGTTGACAACTAAAAATGTATGGTGTAAGATATAAAAGTTGCTAGTTCGACATGTGAGCTGTCACAATTTTTTTCTGAAAAAAGTCAAAAAAGTTATTGACAATCACCGGTTGAGTTGCTAGAATATAGAAGTTGTCTCGCAAGTGGGGGACAAAGACCTTTGAAAACTGGATAAAGAAACCAAACGTGCGGGTTACGGAAGTAACCTGTCAAGAAAAAACAATAAGTCAGCTAATAACTGACTGAGCGCAGCTCGAACTTAAAATTTTAATGAGAGTTTGATCCTGGCTCAGGACGAACGCTGGC
>NZ_ATVP01000009.1 GCF_000420785.1 Streptococcus hyovaginalis DSM 12219
TTTTGGTAGGTTTTAACCGCGTGGTAACGTGTTTCTAGAGTATGTGGTAAATAGCGAAGATTTTGTGATATACTAGTCATGAGAAGATTCCTTTTTGATGAGTCGTGGTACTCTTATCATATCAGGGAATCTTCTTTTTGACTTCTAGAAGTCTCACATCTATTGTAACGCTACATTTTAGAGAAAGGGATCTGTCATTAGTGAGTGTAATTCTTTCTCAAACATGATAAAATAGAGTGTGATTTTACAAAAAGAAAGAGGACCTTATGAATCCTTTATTAAATGGTATGAATGATCGTCAGGCTGAAGCGGTGCAGACTACAGAAGGACCGCTTTTAATAATGGCAGGGGCTGGTTCAGGAAAAACTCGTGTATTGACCCACCGCATTGCTTATTTAATTGATGAAAAGTTTGTCAATCCTTGGAATATCCTCGCTATCACCTTTACCAATAAGGCAGCGCGTGAGATGAGAGAGCGTGCTATGGCACTTAATCCAGCCACCCAAGATACTTTGATTGCGACCTTTCACTCCATGTGTGTACGTATCTTACGTCGGGAAGCTGATCATATTGGCTACAACCGTAACTTTACTATCGTAGATCCAGGTGAGCAGCGCACGCTCATGAAGCGTATTCTCAAGAATCTTAATTTAGATCCTAAAAACTGGAATGAAAGAAGCATTTTAGGAACGATTTCAAATGCTAAAAATGATCTCTTAGATGAAAAGGCTTATGAGATGCAGGCTGGCGATATGTACACGCAAATTGTTGCCAAATGTTATAAGGCTTATCAGGAAGAGCTAAGACGTTCTGAAGCCATGGATTTTGATGATTTGATTATGATGACTTTGCGTCTTTTTGATCAACATCCTGATGTGCTTGCCTACTACCAGCAGCGTTACCAGTACATTCATGTGGATGAGTATCAAGATACCAACCATGCCCAGTATCAGCTCGTAAAATTATTAGCTTCACGATTCAAAAACATCTGTGTGGTTGGGGATGCGGACCAATCCATCTACGGATGGCGTGGGGCTGACATGCAGAATATCTTGGACTTTGAAAAAGATTACCCAGAAGCCAAAGTGGTTTTACTTGAAGAAAATTACCGTTCGACCAAGAAAATTCTGCAAGCTGCCAATGAAGTCATTAACAATAACCGTAATCGTCGTCCTAAAAAACTTTGGACACAAAATGCGGATGGGGATCAGCTGGTTTATTATCGCGCCAATAACGAACAAGATGAGGCAGTTTTTGTGGCGTCGACCATCTCTAATATGGCGCGTGAACTGGGCAAAAATTTTAAGGATTTTGCCGTGCTTTATCGCACCAATGCCCAATCGCGTACCATTGAGGAAGCTCTGCTCAAGTCTAACATTCCTTATACCATGGTCGGTGGTACCAAGTTCTACAGTCGTAAGGAAATTCGTGATGTAATTTCTTACTTAAATGTCATTGCTAATACAGCGGATAACATTTCCTATGAGCGTATTGTCAATGAACCTAAGCGTGGTGTTGGTCCTGGAACCTTGGAAAAGATCCGTAGCTTTGCAAATATTCAAAACATGAGTCTCCTTGATGCGTCCGAACAAATCATGCTCTCAGGTGTCAAAGGAAAAGCTGCTCAGGCAGTTTGGGACTTAGCCAATCTTCTCTTAAATCTTCGATCTGACTTGGACAAGTACAGCATCACTGAACTGGTTGAAGCTGTTTTGGAAAAATCTGGATATCTAGAGACTTTGCAAATACAAAACACGCTAGAAAGTCAGGCTCGCATTGAAAATATCGAAGAGTTTCTCTCTGTAACCAAAAACTTTGATGAAACTAACGAAGATGGGCCTGAAGATGAGTCTGGTCTTGACAAACTTGGTCGTTTCTTAAATGACTTGGCCTTGATTGCTGACACAGATGACGGTAATGAAGAAGCTGCTGAAGTAACCTTAATGACCCTTCATGCAGCCAAAGGTTTGGAATTCCCTGTTGTCTTTCTGATCGGCATGGAGGAAGGTGTCTTTCCACTGTCGCGGGCTGCAGAAGATCCAGATGAACTGGAGGAAGAACGTCGTTTGGCTTATGTTGGTATTACCCGTGCGGAAGAAGTCCTCTTTATGACCAATGCCAATACGCGTACCCTCTTTGGTAAGACTTCTTATAATCGTCCTAGTCGTTTCTTGAGAGAGATTTCAGATGAGTTGTTACAATACCAAGGCTTGGCTCGTCCAGCTAACTCATCATTCGGTGTCAAATACACCAAAGAGAGCTCAACACAGTTTGGACAAGGTATGAGTTTGTCACAGGCTCTGCAGGATCGAAAAGTCCAAGCACAGCCACGTTCAACTGGTCAGCCTTTTACTAAAGCTACAGGAGCAAGCGGTCCCGTGCCCTTTGGGCAGGCGGCTAAATCCGAAACAAGTGACACCAACTGGCAAATCGGCGATATTGCCCATCACAAAAAATGGGGCGATGGCACTGTTTTAGAAGTGTCTGGTTCAGGTTCAACCCAAGAATTAAAAATCAAATTCCCAGAAGTGGGGCTCAAAAAACTATTGGCCTCAGTAGCACCTATTACTAAGAAATCATAATATCAGTGATAATGAAGTGAAACAAGTGCATTATCAAGTGCTACATTATTACATTATATAGAAGATAAGTCTGGTAGACTTTATCAATTTAGTTATTTCTGATTTGGAAATCAGCTCCTATAACCGCGTCTTTAGGCCATGTTTTGGGGCTTTTTTTCTTGAATTTTAGCTTGTTTATGAGGGTAGTAGGCTTGATCGATTTGTTTTGATATTTTAGAAAGACAATATATTAGAGGAAAAAATGCCATGTGACAGACAAAAAAGTAATATATCAAAAAAATTTTAAAAATTTCAAGCATATATATTGTATTTCGGATAGAATATTGTATAATAACAATATAAGTTAAATGAGATGTGGTCAGTTTTAGAAATGCTGATTCAGAAGCATAGGAAACGTTTTCTTGGTTTGATCAACAAATCTAAATCGTTATATTACACAATCACTTAATTTATAAAATAGTCACTTTGACCAATTCTCGAGAAAAACTTATTTATTTAATTGTTGTGATACTTCTAATGAAGTATCTGTTGGACTCACATAGAGATGTGAATAGAAAGGTTTATATTATGTCGTTATTATGGTCACTTATCGTTGGAGCACTTATCGGTCTTGTTGCAGGAGCTATCACTAAAAAAGGTGGTTCAATGGGTTGGATCGCTAACATCGCAGCTGGTATCGTTGGTTCTTGGGTTGGTCAATCACTCTTTGGCGCTTGGGGTCCAAGCTTAGCTGGTATGGCACTTGTTCCATCAATTCTTGGTGCTGTGATTGTTGTTATCGTTGTATCATTTGTGCTTGCAAAAACAAAATAATCTATTATAAGGAGACGTTATGGCAAAAGGATTGAAAATTATCTACAGCCTCATCGGGTTAGTGCTCCTCACAATACTTGCTTATGTTATTGTTCTCAATCAACGGGTACTTCGTTTACCAGCCCTAGCTTGGTTACCAGTTAGTTGGCGTCCAAACTTTTGGTTTAGAGAAGCTCTGGCACAGTATTTCTTATGGGTTTCAGTTATCTTATTTGTTGTTGTTCTAGTTGGAATCTTTGTCATTATCTTCTTCCCTCGTCGTTATAGTGAAGTAGAATTGGCAGATAACCAAGGTAAGTTGAAACTGAAAAAATCAGCTGTTGAAGGTTATGTAAAGAGCTTAGTAGAGTCTGAAGGATTGATGAAAAATCCTCGTGTGACAGCTAACCTCTACAAAAAGAAATTCAAAGTTGATGTTAAAGGGCAAGTCGTTCCACGTACTAACGTGATTGCAAACACCGAACAGCTTAAAAAGGATCTGGAAACAGGACTTAAAGCATTCTTTGGTGTGGAACACGATGTTGACTTTGCAGTTAAGGTTAAGGATGTTGTTGAGGAGCGTCAAACACTTAAAGGGCGTGTAGAGTAGGAGTGAGTATGGAATTATTTGAAAAGTATAAATACCCCATCATTGGTGGAGGGTTAGCTTTCTTCTTAGCACTTCTGCTAGTGACATTTGGCTTCTTTAAAACATTGTTGGTGCTTATTCTGGTTGTAGCTGGTACATTTGCGGGCTACTATCTCCAAGAAACAGGCCTAATCGATCGTTTTTTCGAAAATTTTAAATAAGATTACCTTTTAAAATGTGGTAAAAATAGAAAGAGGAATTTATTATGGTAGAAAATCACAAAGTAAATAACAACCCAGTTGATCCAAAGTCTGTACGTGGTCAATTGACCTACGAAGATAAAGTGATTGAGAAAATCGTTGGTCTTGCAGTGGAGCATGTTAATGGTCTTCTTGCTGTCAATGGTGGCTTCTTCTCAAACATCAAGGACAAATTGGTTAACACAAACAATGTCACTGATGGTGTTAATGTTGAAGTTGGTACAAAACAGGTTGCAGTTGATTTGGATGCTGTTGTTGAATACCAGCAACACGTTCCAACAATCTTTGACCAAATTAAAAAAGTTGTCCAAAATGAAATCACTAAGATGACAGATCTTGACGTTGTTGAAGTCAATGTTAACGTTGTTGATATCAAAACTCGTGCACAACATGAAGCTGATTCTGTAAGTCTTCAAGATCGAGTGACAAGTGGTGCACAAGCTACAACTGAATTTGTATCAAACCAATATGATAATGCTAAAGGTGCAGTAAGTAATGGTGTTGACCGTGTTCAAGAAAATCGTGAGCCACGCGTAAAATAACCAAGAGAGATAAGTGGAGGAACTAATATGTCTGAAGAAAAATTCAATGCTAAAGCGGAACAAGTTTCTGGAAGTGTCAAGGAAGGTCTTGGTAAATTAACTGGAGACAAGCGCACAGAATCAGAAGGTAAGACTGAAAAAGCATCTGGCAGTGTCAAAGAAAAACTAGCTGATGCTAAAGACGCTGTTAAAGGCGCTATTGACGGTCTTAAAAAATAATCAAAATTAGAAATAGGTAAGTATTATGTCTGAAATTAAAAGTACAGTAACTTATGATGAAAAAGTAATTCAGAAAATCGTTGGACATGCTCTTGAAAACATTGATGGATTATTAGCTATCAGCGGTGGATTTTTCGCTAACGTGAAAGACAAATTAGTTAACTCTGATGATGTGACAACTGGTGTCAATGTTGAAGTTGGTAAAGAAGAAGTCGCTACTGATCTTGATATCATTGTTGAATATGGCAAAGATATTCCATCAATCGCCGAAGGGATCAAAGCCATCGTTGCTCAAAACGTTGAGGTTATGACACACCTTAAAGTGGTTGAAGTGAATGTTAATGTTGTTGACATCATGTCTCGTGAAGAGTATGAAGCATCATCTGTAACCGTTCAGGACCGTGTGGAAGCTGGCTACGAAAAAGCTAAAGAAGCGACTGCAGCTGGTTATGAGCGTACAAAAGAAGCTGCTCAAACGGCAGGTGAGTATATTTCTGAAAAATCATCTGAAGCAGGTGAGTACATTTCAGAAAAAGCTTCAGATGCTAAAGATTTTACAGCTGAGAAAGCTTCAGATGCCAAAGATTTTACAGCTGAGAAAGCTAAAGATGTTAAAGAATTCACAGCTGAGAAAGCTAAAGATGCTAAAGAATTCACAGCTGAAAAAACAGAAGAAGCAAAACAATATGCTTCTGAGAAAAAAGCTCAAGCTAAAGATGCTATTGATCAGGAAGACAATAGCGAAGTCACTTACACAGCATCTTCAGATGGCGATGTCGTTGTTGCAGATTAATTTTTAGGTTAATTATCTTAGTAATGTGTTGTGGAAGGGTTGGGAAGGATATCCCAGCCCTTTAATGTTAAAATGAAATATTAAAAACATTTCTATTTTCAAGGTGGCTTACCTATGGTAAAATCTCACGCGGAGGTGAAGAATATGCGGAGAGTTAACTCAGAGGTAAGGAGCTCGAAGTACCAACAGGTAGCCGTTGCCGTCGCAAAACGCATTGCAGATGGTGACTATGAGGTGGGAGAAAAGTTAAAATCCCGCTCTACTCTAGCCAGTACTTTTAACGTTTCTCCAGAAACAGCGAGAAAAGGATTAAATATCCTGGCGGATATGCAGATATTAACCCTAAAACATGGAAGTGGTGCCATTGTATTATCTAAGGAAAAGGCGGAAGCCTTTCTTAGTAATTATGAATCAACCCACTCTGCTGCGATGCTAAAAAATAAAATCAGGGAGAATATCCAAAAGCAAGAAGAAAATCTAGCTGATTTAACCGATTTGGTTGATGAATTTTTATTGCAAAGTCAATCCGTTAGCCGTAAATACCCTTTTACACCCTATGAAGTGATTTTAACAGATGATGCGAATCATCTTGAAGAGTCAATACGGGATTTGAATATTTGGCATCAAACAGGAGCAACAATTGTAGGTATCGAACGTGATAATACCTTATTATTATCACCTAGTCCTTATGAAGTTCTCAAATCAGGTGATCATATCTTTTTCGTGGGTGAAGAATTGGCTTATTCTCGTCTGAAAAATCTATTTGACCTACATCCAGGTTTATAGTCTAAAAACCAGATTATGTCTGGTTTTTTGCTTGAAAAAAGAAGGGTTTTGTATTAGAATACAAATACTTAGTAAAGAGATAGGAGAAGCCGTGTCTATATTTGGAAATGAGCCCGAGCCAAATAATACCCGCAAACTAAAAGAATTGACAACTATATTTAAAGGGAGAGCTGTTTCCTCCAAGGCAGAGGGTGACCGTATTGCTGTTATTAATATTGTAGATATTAAGTCTGGCGAGATTGATTATTCAAATTTGAAAACTTATGATGAGGATGCCAGGTCGGTTTCTCGCTATCTTTTGGAAAAGGGAGACTTATTAATTGCCTCAAAGGGAACCCAAATTAAGGTGGCTGTTTTTGATGCGGATATGGGTCCAGTGGTAGCTTCTTCTAACATTACAATCGTCAGGCCGAAAGAAAAAGTACGTGGCTATTACTTGAAATTTTTCTTTGAATCTGATGTTGGGAATCATTATTTAGAAACAACCAATCATGGTAAGGCTGTTATTAATCTTTCGACAAAAGAAATTAAAGAAATCCCGATTCCCATTATTCCATTAGTCAAACAAGATTATGCCATTGGGCGCTATCTTAAAGGGCTTTTAGATTATAATCGAAAAACGATGCGGGCTCATCAGGAGTGGCAACATATTCAAGATGATGTGAGACGCTCCTTGTTTTAAATGATTATTGCCCCATTTCCCATTTACAAAGGATAATGATACATGAACGAAATCAAATGCCCTCATTGTCAGACACTGTTTAGTATTAATGACACTGAGTATCATCAATTATTGGAACAAGTACGAACCAAAGAGTTTGAGCATGATTTGCTTGAACGGTTGTCATCGGAACGAAAATTGCTGGAAGAGCAGTCTAAAAATGAGTTACAACTACAATTGGGGCAGAAAGATGAAGTCATCACGACTCTACAGCATCAATTGGATAGTTTTGAACAGCAAGAAGCATTAAAAGTGCAGACATTACGGTCAGAGCGTGATAAAGACGTTCAAGAGTTACAGCAACAACTCGATAAGTTAGCCTCTGAACACGCTTTATCTTTGGCTCAAACTTTGGCAAGTAAAGAGAGTGAAAACCAAAAATTATCAGCTGAGTTGCAGCAAATTACTTTGCAGAAAGACAAAGAAAAGCAGGAAGCATTAGCGCTTTTACAACAAGAGAAAGATCAGTTAAGAAATCAATTGCTTTTACAAGAGCAAAAACAAGAATTAGACAAACAAGCATTAGTGAGTCAATTTCAAACTGAACTTGCTCAAAAAGATGAGTTGTTGGCCTATTATAAAGATTTTAAAGCCAAACAATCCACCAAAATGATTGGTGAGAGCCTTGAACAACACTGTGAGTATGAGTTTAATCGCTTGCGTATGACCGCTTTTCCTAAAGCGCAGTTTGGAAAAGATAATGATGCCACATCAGGTTCAAAAGGTGACTATATTTATCGTGAATATGATGAGAACGGCATTGAAATCATTTCGATTATGTTTGAGATGAAAAACGAGGCTGATGAGACGTCTACTAAAAAGAAAAACGAGCACTTTTTCAAGGAATTGGATAAAGACCGACAGGAAAAGCGCTGTGAGTATGCGGTTTTAGTATCTTTATTAGAAATGGACAACGAGCTATATAATAATGGTATTGTCGATGTATCATACGCCTATCCTAAAATGTACGTTGTTCGACCACAATTTTTCATTCCTATTATCACCTTGTTACGTAATGCAGCCTTAAATTCATTACAATACAAACAAGAGTTGGCCTTGGTCAAAGAACAGCATATTGACATTACGCATTTTGAAGAAGATTTAAACACCTTTAAAAATGCCTTTGCTAAAAATTACCAGTCAGCAAGTAAGAATTTCAAGAAAGCTATCGATGAAATTGATAAGGCCATTAAGCGTATGGAGGCTGTAAAAGCCGCTCTTACGACAAGTGAAAATCAGTTGCGATTAGCAAACAATAAACTTGATGATGTATCAGTAAAAAAATTGACACGCAAAAATCCCACGATGAGAAGTCAGTTTGAAGCGTTAGATAGTTAAGAAGTATTTAAATACTAAAGGAGAAGGCGATTGGATAATTGTATTGATTTGTCCCAACCCATAGCAGAAGTGTTAGAAGAACACCCTGAATTAAAAGACATTTTGGTAGGGCTCGGATTTAAACCATTAAATAATCCAGCTATGCTTGCAACAGTTGGTAAAGTAACCAGTTTAAAAACGGGATCGCGTCTTGCTAACATTCCTCTAAATGATATTAAGGCCACACTATTTGCTAATGGATATGAGGTGAAGGAGTAAAAAGATGCCAAGTAAGCGTATTGAAATACTAAAAAATATTCTACTGGATTTACACCATGGTAGTTCTCCAGAATCCGTTCAAGAGCGTTTTAATCAGCATTTTTCAGGGGTTTCTGCTTTAGAAATTTCCATGATGGAGCATGAGCTGATGTCATCAGATACAGGGATAACTTTTGAGGATATTATGAGTCTCTGTAATGTCCATGCCAATCTTTTTAAAGGGGCTGTTGCAGACGTGGCAGTAGCTGATGTTGATCAAGAAGGCCATCCCGTCTATGTGTTTAAGCAAGAAAATCTTGCGCTTAGATCTGCCTTGTTGAGGGTGAGACGAATCTTATCCAATCTATCTGATCCTGAAAATATGACAATTTGGGATCAGTTAGTTAAAGGACTGCGCCATCAGACAAAATTGTTAGCCCAGTTTGACCAACATTATACACGCAAAGAAGAATTGTTCTTTCCCATCATGGAGCGCTATGGTCACGATGCGCCTCCAAAAGTGATGTGGGGTGTGGATGATGATATTCGTGATTTGTTTTATGTTTTTCAAACCAAGTTGGACACTTTAGCTAATAAGGCAGATCTCCTTTCTGTGACAACAGCTTTTGAAACTTTTGCCAATGAATTTGAAGAGATGATTTTTAAGGAAGAATCTATTTTACTGATGATTCTGTTAGAGACTTTCACTCAAGATGATTGGTTGGCCATAGCAGATAAAAGTGATCAGTATGGCTATGCTATTATTAAACCGACACAAAAATGGCAACCTGAGCGTCAAAGTTTTGTTGAGGCAGATGCTCCAACGTCTATGATAGGTAAGGGGCAATCAGGACAAGATGAATCGGGACAAATGACAACACTGGAAACAGAAATTGGTACCTTTACGATAAGTTTTGCTCCTAAAAAGAATAAGGAGGTCGGTGACCGACATACCCCGCAGGCATTTGGCAATGGTTACTTATCAGTGGAACAAGCTAATTTGATCTTAAATCATTTACCAATGGAAATTACCTTCGTTAATAAAGATGATATTTTCCAATATTATAATGACTATGTTCCTACAGAAGAGATGATCTTTAAACGAAATCCGAGTCAAATTGGGCGTCACGTAGAACTTTGTCACCCACCTAGAGTTCTTGAAAAAGTTAAGAAGGTCTTAACTCTCTTGAAAACAGGGAAAAAAGACAAGGTCACCATGTGGTTTAAATCTGATAAACGTGATCTATTTGTTCATATCACTTACGCTGCTGTCCGCAATGCGGCTGGTGAATTTGAGGGCGTCCTGGAGTACGTTCAAGAAATTCAGGATTTTCGTGCTATAGATACTGATTTCAATCGCGATGTTTAACAGTCATGCTAAAATAAGACGGGGTCTTAGGCCTGGTCTTATTCTGTTTGTAATGCTTTATTTTAAAATAGCCATATAAGAGACTTGCAGTCCCTTATCATTTCTTGTCTGAGTCAACTTGAGAAAAATACCAAGTGTCAGCATATAGTTTGTGTTATAATGACAGTTATGGTTAATGGAATTATTAATTTGAAAAAAGAAGCTGGCATGACCAGTCATGATGCAGTCTTTAGACTGCGAAAAATTCTCCAGGAAAAGAAGATTGGCCATGGAGGAACTCTGGATCCGGATGTTACGGGAGTTTTGCCTATTGCTGTTGGAAAAGCGACACGCATTATTGAGTATATGACAGATTCCGGAAAGGTGTACGAAGGGCAGATTGTTCTCGGTTTTGCAACAACGACAGAAGATGCCAGTGGTGATATTGTTGCGAAAACACCGGTACCAAATAGTCTCACGGAAAAAGAGATTGATGAAGCCATGTCTCATTTTGAAGGGGATATCACGCAAATCCCTCCCATGTATTCCGCTGTGAAAGTAAAAGGGAAAAAGTTGTATGAGTATGCTCGCCTTGGTGAAAATGTTGAACGCCCAGAACGTCAAGTGACCATTAAATCTTTTTTACGGACGACTCCACTTGTCAGAGAAGGGGACACTGTCTCATTTCATTTTAAAGTAAGCTGTGGTAAGGGAACTTACGTCAGAACACTTGCTGTAGACCTAGGGAAACACTTGGGATTAGCCAGTCATATGTCTCAGCTACAAAGGACAGCCTCTGCGGGATTACAGCTAGAAGAGGCCTACTCTCTAGAAGAGATCAGCAATAAGTGTGAACAGAATGACCTTTCCTTCTTGCTACCAATTGAGGATGGTTTGACCAATTTGGGTTCAGTTGAACTGAGTGCAGATGAAGTCAAAGAAGTTACTTTTGGTCGTTTTATTACCATCAAGGCACAGGAAGAAATCGTAGCAGGTTTTCATCAGGGAAAAGTCGTTGCGATTTTGGAGAAAAGAGGAGAATACTACAAACCTAAGAAAGTACTTATATCATGAAAATAAACTACATTAAGAATCATCAAGACATTGTGGAACCTCAAAAAACGGTCCTTGTGCTGGGGTATTTCGATGCTCTGCATCTTGGACATAAGGCGCTTTTTGATAAAGCCCAGGAAGTGGCTAGAGAGAGTCATTTAGATATTGTCGTATTGACCTTTCTTGAGTCGCCTAAATTAGCTTTTAGCAGATTCACACCCGACCTATTGCAACACCTGACCTACCCTGAAAAACGCTATGCTATGTTTGAAACTTATGGTGTCGATAGACTTTATTTGATGAACTTTACTAGTGATTTTGCAAAAATATCATCTGATGATTTTATTGCAACCTATATCAAATCACTCAATCCTGAAACTATTATTGTTGGCTTTGACTATCATTTCGGTCATAATCGCACAGATGCAGATTACTTATCCAGAAATTTTGAGGGCAATGTGATTACCATCGATGAAGTGACAGACGATGGTCACAAAATTAGCTCAACTCGTATTCGTGATTTAATAGCTTCAGGGAACATTTCCGAAGCAAATCGGTTGTTAGGGTATGATTTTTCGACGCGTGGAATTGTTGTACATGGCGATGCTAGGGGAAGAACGATTGGTTTCCCGACAGCTAATTTAGCTCCCATTGATCGTACACATATCCCATCAGATGGGGTTTATGTCACTGATGTTACTGTTAAGGGACAACGCTATCGCTCAATGACCAGTATCGGTAAAAATGTGACATTTGGTGGCACAGAGTTGCGTTTAGAAGCCCACATCTTTAATTTTGCGGGAGATATCTACGGAGAAACGATTGAAATTTTTTGGCTGGAAAAAATTCGTGAGATGGAAAAATTTAACGGCATTGATGAGCTTGTCGAACAACTTTGTAGGGATCAAGAAATTGCGATTAATTGGTGAAAAGCATAGCCAAGAGCAGTTATTTTTTGTATAATAAAAACAAGTAGATTGATTAAATGGGGCAAAGAATGATTACATTATTTCTATCACCAAGTTGTACGAGTTGTCGTAAAGCCAGAGCGTGGTTGGAGAAGCACGACGTTAACTATGAAGAGCATAACATTATCACTAGTCCTCTTTCTCAGGAAGAATTGATGTCTATTTTATCTTTCACTGAGAATGGTACAGAGGATATTATTTCAACGCGCTCTAAAGTTTTCCAAAAGCTAGATGTTGATGTCGATGATCTCTCTATCTCAGAATTAATTGACTTGATCGCGTCAAATCCAAGTTTATTGCGCCGTCCGATTATCATGGATACTAAGCGTATGCAAATTGGATTTAATGAAGATGAAATTCGTGCTTTCTTACCACGTGACTATCGCAAGCAAGAGTTGCGTCAAGCGACTATTCGTGCGGAAATTGAGGGGAAACATGCCTAAGGATAATTATACCTACCCGTTAGATCTAACCTGGAGTACTGAAGAGATGACTTCAGTACTCCATTTTTTTAATCATGTTGAAAAAGCATACGAAGCAAAGGTTTCTGCCAGTAAATTGTTAGACGCTTATCGTACCTTTAAGCAAGTTGTGCCATCTAAAGGGGAGGAAAAACGTCTTGATAAAGCGTTTGAGCAGGCAAGTGGTTATTCATGTTATTGCGCTATTCAGGCTGCAAAAGCACAACCGGAAGGGTGGGTGAGTTTTGGAAAATAGATACCATTTCGCTCAAAGAGTGATTAGAGAAGCCGGTCAATTTATCAAAAATCGTATGGAAGATGCCTTTGATATTGAAGAAAAAACAGATCAAACTGATCTTGTTACCAGTTTGGATAAAGAATGTCAGACTTTGATGATAAGCCGCATCCAAGAGCAGTATCCAGAAGATCACTTCTTGGCTGAAGAAGATGATGTCGCTCACACCATTTCAGACGGTAATGTTTGGGTTTTAGATCCAATCGATGGTACTGTTAATTTCATTGCGCAACGCGATCATTTTGCAGTTATGATAGCCTATTATGAAGATGGTATTGGCAAGTTTGGTTTGATACTAGACGTCATGCAGGACATTCTCTATCGAGGCGGCGGAGAATTCCCTGTGTTTGCTAATGAGAAAGCTTTGTTACCGTATGAACCGAGACCGCTCAAACGCTCTTTAGTTGGCGTTAATGCGCAGATGTATTTAGAAAACACTGCGCATATTCGCGACCTTACCAACACTGCCTTGGGAGTTCGCATATATGGTGGCGCTGGTATTAGCATGGCCCAGGTTATGAGTGGTAAGCTGTTTGCTTATTTTTCCAATATTGCGCCATGGGATTATGCGGCTGCTATTATTATGGGAGAAGCATTAGGCTATCAGTTGTTAACTGTAAACGGGGAAAAACCAGATTTTACAACACGTCAAAAAGTCATGTTTATTCCCAAATTAGAAACAGGAATGATTCAAGAAAAGGTTCATTAATAGCTGTGACAAGCTACTTTAGGTGAGCCTCTTGGTCGATTTTGATATAATAGAAACTATGGAATTACCGAGTCAATTTATAAAAAAGTATCAGGCTTTATTGGGGGATGAGTTCAAAACATTCATTGAAACATTTGATGACTCTCCTGTGCCTGCCTTTCGTGTGAACCCTTTGAAACAAGGAAAGCAAAGTTTTTCAGATCCGATTCCTAATACTCTGTGGGGATACTATGGTAAGATCTCTGGAAAATCGATAGAACATGCTACAGGGCTAGTCTATTCACAAGAACCTGCAGCACAGATGGTTGGGCAAATTGCTCAACCAAAAGAAGGTATGAAGGTCTTAGACTTAGCTGCTGCACCAGGTGGTAAAACAACACACTTGTTAAGTTACTTAAACAATACGGGACTACTGGTCAGTAATGAAATCAATACTAAACGGAGTAAAATCCTAGTTGAGAATGTCGAACGTTTTGGAGCGAGAAATGTCCTTGTAACCAACGAGTCTGCTGAAAGGCTAGCGTCAACCTTTAAAGATTATTTTGATATGATTGTTTTTGATGGTCCCTGTTCAGGCGAGGGAATGTTTCGGAAAGATCCAGATGCTGTGAAATATTGGCATCAGGATTATCCTAAAGAACTGTCACAACTTCAAAAGTCAATATTAGCAGATGCAGTTACGATGTTAGCTCCTGGAGGAGAATTGATTTACTCCACATGTACATGGTCTCCTGAAGAAAATGAAGATGTTGTTAATTGGTTAGTCACAAGTTTTGATTATCTCGAATTGGTGCCTATAGATGCTGTGAATGGTATGACTCCGTCACCTTTGTTACTAGGAACCGTCCGCATGTATCCTCATCACTTTACAGGCGAAGGACAATTTGTTGCCAAATTGAAGGATACAAGAACTTCCTCGTCTTTATCGAAAAGCCAAGGAAGACGGAAACAGAAGCAGAAACAAGTACGTCTGACAGATGAGCAACAAAGCCTGTGGTCTTCTTTTAAAAATGAAGTCTTACAGAGTGATTTAGGGACTAACTTACAAACTTTTGGCGATAATCTGTATGACTTGCCAGACGGGTTACCGGATTTATCGCAGCTCAAGATTGCCCGAAATGGCTTGCATTTAGGGACCTTTAAAAAGAAACGATTTGAGCCATCTTTTGCTTTAGGTTTAGCCCTTTCACCAGAAGAAGTCAGCCAGAAAATTGAAATTGGCATAGAACAGTTTAAGGACTATGTAGCTGGAAATCCTTTGACTTTAGAAAAAGCCTATGCAAATGGTTGGTATCAAGTGGTTGTGAATGGGAATGGACTGGGATTTGCGAAAGTTGTAGGCTCTCAATTGAAAAATTACTACCCTAAAGGGTTGAGATACAAAACCTAACTGTTATTGAATACAAATTAAAAATAAAATTTAGAAAGTTAAACAAGTTCTTGTTATAATGTTTTGGTGAGTGCCTTTGTGTGCAAGATTAGCCACAGGTCACTACTGATAATTGATTTCGCTTGTCGGAGGAAAAAAATGAAAAAGAAGAAGCTTCTCACTTTAATGGGATTTCTTGCACTTACACTCCTTACACTATCTGGCTGTGCTAGTTGGATTGATAAAGGAGAAACATCAACAGCAGTTGGTTCTACAGCTTTACAACCATTGGTTGAAGCAGCAGCTGATGAATTTGGTAAACAGAATCTTGGGAAGTCCATTAATGTTCAAGGTGGAGGATCTGGAACTGGCCTTTCACAGGTACAATCAGGGGCTGTTCAAATCGGAAATAGCGATGTTTTCGCTGAAGAAAAAGATGGTATCGACGCTTCTAAATTAGTCGATCACCGTGTTGCTGTTGCGGGATTGGCTGTTATTGTCAATAAGGAAGTCACAGTTAATGATTTAACAACAGAACAGTTAAGAGATATTTTTTCTGGTAAGATTACCAATTGGAAAGAAGTAGGTGGCGACGATCTTGAGATTTCGATCATCAACCGAGCAGCTAGTTCTGGATCTAGGGCGACATTTGATAGCATCATCATGGATGGAACCAATGCTAAACAAAGTCAAGAGCAAGATTCAAATGGGATGGTAAAATCAATCGTTTCTCAAACACCAGGTGCCATTTCTTATCTTGCCTTTGCTTACTTAGATGATTCTGTTGAAACGATGAAGTTGAATGGTTTTGACCCTACACCTGAAAATGTAGCGACAAATGATTGGCCAATTTGGGCTTACGAGCACATGTATACCAAAGGTCAGCCAACTGGTCTTACGA
This sequence comes from Streptococcus hyovaginalis DSM 12219, assembly GCF_000420785.1. Lineage (GTDB taxonomy): Bacteria > Bacillota > Bacilli > Lactobacillales > Streptococcaceae > Streptococcus > Streptococcus hyovaginalis. Next base: position 15,964 of record NZ_ATVP01000009.1, read on the forward strand.
AAGAGTTTTTGACGTATATGATGTCAGATGAGGTTCAAAATAATGTTGTAACAGCCATGGGTTATATACCAATGAATGACATGAAAGTTGAAAAAACTGCCTATGGCACAGTATCAGCAAAATAAAGGAGCTAAGATGAAGAATCAGGAACTAGCTAAGCAATTAGTGACACCTTCTAAAAATTCTCGTCTCGAGAAATTTGGTAAGATTATTACGTTTTTGTGTCTTGCCTTAATTGTTTTTATTGTCGCAATGATTTTAATTTTTGTGGCACAAAAAGGCCTGTCAACATTCTTCGTTGACGGTATCAATATTTTTGATTTCCTCTTCGGGAAAGAGTGGCAACCAAGTGTCAAGGGCCCAGATGGTAATCCTCTTTTAGGGGCTCTCCCAATGATTATGGGATCGTTTATGGTAACCATTTTATCAGCTTTAATTGCAACACCATTTGCAATAGGAGCAGCGGTCTTCATGACAGAGATTTCACCTAAGTACGGTCGTAAAATCCTTCAACCCACAGTTGAGTTGTTGGTAGGTATTCCGTCAGTTGTTTATGGTTTCATTGGTTTGCAAATCGTTGTCCCATTTGTGCGCTCTATCTTTGGAGGAACCGGTTTTGGTATCTTATCAGGGGTTTTCGTTTTATTTGTTATGATTTTGCCTACGGTAACTTTCATGACAACGGATAGTTTGCGCGCCGTTCCTAGACATTACCGCGAAGCGAGCTTGGCTATGGGAGCAACGCGTTGGCAAACCATTTGGCGTGTTGTTTTAAATGCTGCACGTCCTGGTATTTTTACGGCCATCATTTTTGGGATGGCTCGCGCTTTTGGGGAAGCATTGGCTATTCAAATGGTTGTTGGTAACTCAGCGGTTATCCCAACTTCTTTGACAACTCCAGCTGCAACCTTAACGTCTGTCTTAACCATGGGAATCGGTAACACCGTTATGGGAACAGTGCAAAATAATGTGCTATGGTCTCTGGCTCTTGTTCTACTTTTGATGAGTCTAGCCTTTAATACCCTAGTTAAGTTTATTACGAGAGAAAGAAAGAGAAATTATGAACGCTAAAAAAATGGATAAATTAGCAACTGGTTTGTTATATACCATTGCAGGAATTATTGTAACGATTTTGGCATCTCTCATTATCTTTATCTTGGTACGTGGGTTGCCACACATCAGTTGGTCATTCTTAACAAGTCAATCGTCTTCCTATAAAGCAGGAGGAGGAATTGGGATTCAGCTATATAATTCTTTCTTCCTTTTGGTGACGACCTTGATCATTTCAATTCCGCTTTCTACAGGGGCAGGGATTTACCTGGCTGAGTATGCAAAAGCAGGACGATTAACGAACTTCATTCGAACTTGTATTGAGATCTTGTCTTCTTTGCCATCAGTAGTTGTTGGTTTGTTCGGATACTTGATCTTTGTTGTACAATTTGAATATGGTTTCTCAATCATCTCAGGTGCCTTAGCCTTGACAGTCTTTAACCTCCCTCAAATGACGCGTACAGTTGAAGATAGCTTACGGACGGTACACCATACCCAACGTGAAGCAGGTCTTGCCTTAGTTTTGTCTCGTTGGGAAACGATTCTCCATGTGGTTATTCCAGAAGCCTTACCTGGTATTGTTACAGGGATTGTGCTTGCTTCTGGTCGTATCTTTGGTGAGGCGGCTGCCTTGATCTATACTGCGGGACAATCAGCGCCTGCTCTAGACTGGTCAAACTGGAACCCTCTAAGTGTTACGAGTCCAATTTCACCATTCCGTCAGTCTGAGACATTGGCTGTTCATATCTGGAAAGTAAATAGTGAAGGAACTATTCCAGATGCGACATTGGTTTCAGCAGGATCAGCAGCAGTGTTACTTATCTTTATTTTGATTTTCAATGTGTCCGCACGTTATATTGGTAAGAAACTACACGCTAAATTAACATCTGTCTAAGTGCTAAGGAGTTAACATGTCTGAATATAATTGGGATGAAAGACATATCATTACATTTCCAGAAGAAAACCTCATTTTATCAACAAATGATCTCCATGTTTATTATGGTAAAAATGAGGCTATCAAGGGAATTGATATGCAATTTGAAAAAAATAAAATCACTGCTTTGATTGGACCTTCAGGATGTGGCAAATCAACTTTCCTACGAAGTTTGAATCGTATGAATGATACCATTGATATTGCCAAAGTTACTGGTGAAATTATGTATCAAGGTATTGATGTTAACGCATCTGAGATTAATGTCTATGAAATGCGCAAACACATCGGAATGGTATTTCAAAGACCAAACCCATTCGCCAAATCAATCTACAATAATATCACCTTTGCCCATGAGCGTGCAGGTGTGAAAGATCGAAAAGTTCTTGATGAAATCGTTGAAACATCACTGAAACAAGTAGGACTTTGGGATAAAGTCAAGGATGATTTGCATAAGTCTGCTTTTACCTTGTCAGGTGGTCAGCAACAACGACTTTGTATTGCCCGTGCCATTTCTGTTAAACCAGAAATCCTCCTGATGGATGAGCCTGCTTCTAACTTGGATCCAATTGCCACTATGCAATTGGAAGAAACCATGTTTGAGTTGAAAAAGAATTACTCCATTATCATTGTTACCCATAATATGCAACAAGCAGCTCGTGCTAGTGATTACACGGGATTCTTCTATCTTGGAAATTTGATTGAGTATGATAAAACAAAAAATATTTTCCAAAATGCCAAGTTACAGTCAACAAGTGATTACGTATCTGGTCGATTTGGATAAGAAAGGAAAGATATGACAGAACCTATTTTACAAGTTCGTGATTTGTCCGTTTACTATGGAAAGAAAAAGGCCTTAAATAACGTCTCTATCGATATTTTTCCTAAGGAAATTACAACCCTCATTGGCCCTTCAGGATCTGGAAAATCAACCTTGCTTCGTTCCATCAATCGTATGGGAGACTTAAATCCAGAGTGGTCTTTAACTGGTTCCATCACTTATGATGGGCATAATATCTATAGCCCAAGAACAGATACTGTAGATCTTCGTAAGGAAATCGGAATGGTTTTCCAACAACCCAATCCATTCCCAATGTCGATTTATGAAAATATTGTCTATGGGCTACGTATCAAAGGTATCAAAGATAAAGCTATTCTAGATGAAGCAGTTGAGAAATCATTGATCGGTGCTTCCATGTGGGATGAGGTCAAGGATCGTCTTAACGATTCAGCACTTGGTTTATCTGGAGGACAACAGCAACGTGTGTGTGTTGCTCGTGTTTTGGCAACTAGTCCGCGTATTATTTTGCTAGATGAGCCAACATCTGCTCTTGATCCAATATCAGCAGGAAAAATCGAAGAAACCCTTTATGGTCTTAAAGAGGATTACACTTTGGTTGTTGTGACAAGATCAATGCAGCAAGCATCGCGAATTTCAGATCGAACTGGCTTTTTCCTAGATGGTGAGTTGGTAGAATACAATGATACCAAGACCATGTTTATGAAACCAGCGCATAAAGAAACAGAAGATTATATTACAGGTAAATTTGGCTAGTCCATAAAAGAGAGAGGTGTCTATGTTACGTACACAATTTGAAGAAGAATTAGACAAATTAAACAACCAGTTTTACGCTATGGGGACTGAAGTACTAGCACAAATTAATAAAAGTGTTCGTGCATTTGTCAGTCATGATCGTGACCTTGCCCAAGAAGTTATTGATGAAGATGAAGTTGTCAATAATTACGAAACTAAGCTTGAGAAAAAATCTTTAGAAATTATCGCCTTACAGCAACCCGTTTCGCAAGACTTAAGAACAGTTATTACCGTTTTGAAAGCCTCAAATGATATTGAGCGTATGGGAGATCATGCTTCAGCAATCGCTAAGGCAACCATCCGTATGAAAGGTGAGGAGCGCGTTCCTCAGGTTGAAGCTGAAATCAGCAAAATGGGCAAAGCTGTTAAGCGCATGTTAGAAGATGCCTTGAATGCTTATATCACAGGTGATGATGCTATTGCCCGTGAAGTTGCTGTCAAAGATGAAGAAATCGATGAATATTTTAGAAATATTCAGCATCAAGCTGTTGAAAGTATTCGTCAGAATCCAGAGGCAGCATTTGCCGGTAAAGAATATTTCCAGGTGCTCATGTACCTAGAACGTATTGGAGATTACGCACGCAATATCTGTGAGTGGGTCGTTTACCTAAAAACTGGTAAGATTATCGAATTATAAGATTAAATATGATATAATAAAGGGCGTTCAACAAAACGTCCTTTATGTTTTGATTGCAGATAGGACGTTGTTGAGAACACAGCATTCTTAACGATACTTGATAAGAATGCTGTGGAATATTACTAAGGGGACGACGTTTCCCCGACAGTAAGGAGTTTTATGAAAGTAGTAGAACATTTAATTGAAACCTTTATTCCCGAAAATTATAATCTGTTTCTTGATTTAAATCGTGATGAAAAGGTTTTTTCAGGAAATGTCGCCATTAGTGGTGAAGCTTTGGACAACCAAATGGCTTTGCATCAAAAAGATTTGCATATTGAATCTGTAAAGCTTGATAATGAACCTCTTGTTTTTGTTATTGATAATGATAACGAATGTGTTCGTATTGATTTGCCTGAAACGGGCATCATGACTCTTGTCATCGAATTTTCTGGTAAGATTACGGACAATATGACAGGTATTTATCCTTCTTATTACACTGAAAATGGTGTCAAAAAAGAAATCATTTCCACTCAGTTTGAAAGTCATTTTGCTCGTGAAGCATTTCCTTGTATTGATGAACCGGAAGCTAAAGCAACTTTTGACTTATCCTTAAAATTTGATCAAAAAGATGGCGAGCTTGCATTATCCAATATGCCTGAAGCCAATCCTGAACTTCGACAAGAAACAGGTGTGTGGAGCTTTGAGACAACACCTCGCATGTCGTCTTATCTACTAGCGTTTGGATTTGGGGATCTCCAAGGGAAGACCCAAACTTCTAAAAATGGAACAGAAGTAGGCATCTTCTCAACCAAGGCACATTCTTTAAAATCATTAGATTTTGCGCTCGATATAGCTGTACGAGTGATTGATTTTTATGAAGAGTATTTTGGGGTAGCCTATCCTATACCTTTGTCATATCATTTAGCCTTGCCTGATTTCTCAGCGGGAGCCATGGAAAACTGGGGATTGATTACTTACCGCGAGATTTACTTGCTTGTTGATGAGAACTCTACCGTTGCCAGTCGTCAACAAGTTGCCCTCGTTGTTGCCCATGAGTTGGCTCACCAATGGTTTGGTAACTTGGTAACCATGAAATGGTGGGATGATCTTTGGTTAAATGAGAGCTTTGCTAATATGATGGAATATGTGGCCATAGATGCTATTGAGCCTGACTGGCATATCTTTGAAGATTTCCAGACCAGTGGTGTACCACATGCCTTAAAACGTGATGCAACAGATGGTGTCCAATCGGTCCACGTTCAAGTCAATCATCCTGACGAGATTAATACTCTCTTTGATGCAGCCATTGTTTATGCTAAAGGTAGTCGCTTGATGCACATGCTGAGACGCTGGTTAGGAGATGAAGCTTTTGCAACTGGTTTAGGTGCTTACTTTAAGAAGCATCAATATCAAAATACAGTGGGATATGACCTATGGCGTGCCTTATCGGATGCCTCAGATAGAGATGTCGCTAGTTTTATGGACTCATGGTTAGAACAACCAGGCTACCCAGTAGTATCAGTTGAGGTTGTGGATGATCAGTTGGTGATTCGTCAAGAGCAATTTTTCATTGGTCAGGGGGAGGATGCTGGACGACTTTGGCAGATCCCACTCAACAGCAATTGGACTGGTTTACCGGATATGTTGACAGAAGCTCAGGTGGTAATTCCTAGTTATGCTGAGTTAGCTAGTCAGAATCAGGGGGCTTTGAGATTAAACACAGAAAATACAGCTCATTATATCACTCATTATAAAGGTGACGTTTTAGAGTCTGTGTTATTAGAATTGGAAGCTCTTGATGCTATTAGCCAGTTACAAGTCGCTGAAGAAAGACGCTTGCTAGCTGAGGGAGGACGCATTTCATTTGCTGATTTGATCCCTCTCTTGAGACGATTAGCCAAAACCAATGCCTATGTTGTGATTGCGGCGATTAGCGCTATTCTTGAAACATTGGATAAATTTATTGATGAGGGTTCGGAAGAAGAAGCTGCTAAGCATCTCTTGGTTCGCGAAATTTTCCATGAACACTACCAACGGTTAGGTTTCCTTCCAAATGAAGGCGAGTCTGATGAGGACGAGATGATTCGCCAGATCGTTTTAGCACATCTCATTGAGGCCAAAGATCCAGAAGTCATGATGGAAGCCAATCGATTGTTCGAACATTATCATAGTAATTTAGAAGCCATACCGGCTGCGATTCGCACCTCCTTGTTGGTTAATGCTTTTAAAACTTCGGAATCTGATGATTTATTGGCTGAGTATACGGATTACTATGTTAAAACAAACGATGGTACCTTTAAACGTCAGTTGACTCAAGCGATGGCCTATACTAAATCAGAGGAACATCTGGAGGCGATTCTGTCTTATCTACAAAATAAGGACATTGTAAAACCACAAGATTTGTCATCTTGGTATGCTGCCTTATTAAAACATGACTTCGCACAAGAAACGGTTTGGAATTGGTCGAAAAATCACTGGGACTGGATTAAATCTGCTCTTGGTGGAGATATGAGTTTTGATGCTTTTGTTATTATTCCGTCACGGATCTTTAAGACTCCACAAGCCTTAGAAGAGTATAAAGCTTTCTTTGAACCACAACTAAGTGATATGGCACTTAGCCGTAATATTGCTATGGGGATTAAAGAAATCACTGCGAGAATTGACTTAATTGCTAAAGAAAAAGAAGCGATATCTATCACTCTTTTAGAACATAGATTTTAAACGAAACGCTATGAAACTCTCCCTGAAAGGTTTCATAGCGTTTTTCAATTTAGGTAATCTTAAGTTACAGTTGCTACAGTATACTTAATAATCCCACGAAACAGGTTGGCGGATACTTTTTTAAGGAGAGTAGTGGTCGGTATCTTGTTTTTGAGATATAATAGGTTTACCAAAAGGAGAGACAAGATGATAAAATTATTATTAGTGGAAGATGATTTGAGTTTATCCAATTCTGTATTTGATTTTTTAGATGATTTTGTTGATGTCATGCAGGTTTTCGATGGAGAAGAAGGGCTTTATGAAGCAGAATCGGGGGTCTATGATTTAATCCTGCTTGATTTGATGTTACCTGAAAAAAACGGTTTCCAGGTTCTCAAAGAGTTGCGTGAAAAAGGGATCACGACACCCGTTTTAATCATGACTGCCAAGGAAAGTTTAGATGATAAAGGGCACGGCTTTGAGCTAGGGGCTGATGACTATCTGACCAAACCCTTCTATTTAGAAGAGTTGAAAATGCGTATCCAAGCCCTTTTGAAACGTTCCGGAAAGTTAAGCAATACTAATATTGAATACGGTAACATCACTGTGGATACTGCTATTAATAAGGTGACGGTTGATGGTCAGGAAGTGGAATTATTGGGCAAAGAGTTTGATCTTCTCATGTATTTCTTACAAAATCAAAATGTCATTTTGCCCAAAACACAAATTTTTGACCGCCTTTGGGGTTTTGATAGCGATACAACGATTTCTGTTGTTGAGGTATATGTGTCTAAAATTCGGAAAAAACTCAAAGATACAACCTTTACAGAAAATCTGCAAACCTTAAGAAGTGTTGGTTATATTTTAAAAGATGCGTAAATACATAAAAAAGAAAATCAAATCAGATAACTTTAACCCCTTTCTTCACTTTGCCGCTGTTTTTACGATTATCTTTTTGGTGATGACCATTATTATTATTCAGATCATGCGACTAGGGCTTTATTCTTCGACAGATAATAGTTTAAAAAAAGCAAGAGCGGTGGTTCCAGCCTATATTCAGATGACCATGTCGCGTACCACTGTGGTAACTTCTGATGATTATGATGAACCGCTGGTTATCAATCCTGGTAAAATAAATCCCAACGACAACCTTGCAGCCGCATTAGATGTGATTGTTTACGATGCCGATGGGAATATCTTGAATCCCTTTGATGCCTACTCAGAATTTTCTTACGTAGGACTGAAGAAATCAGAACTTAATAGTATTGTCAAAAAGAACCTTCTTAATGCCTATGGGCACTCGGAGACCTATCGTAGCTTGACATTAGAAGTTTCGGATCTAGCCTATCCACAAGTCCGCTACATTAGTTTTTTAGCCAGTACGAGACAGCTAGATGAAGCCTTCGATCGCTATGTTCAGGTAGTTGTTCGCGTTATGATAATTTTTTGGTTTATTTCGGTAATAACAAGCGTTTATCTCGCTAAATGGAGTCGGCGCCCTATTATTGCGAGTTATGAGAAACAAAAAGCCTTTGTCGAAAATGCTAGTCATGAATTGCGAACCCCTCTGGCTGTTTTGCAAAACCGTTTAGAAACCTTATTTCGGAAACCAAATGATACAATTTTAGAGCATAGTGAAAGCATTGCTGCCAGTTTGGATGAGGTTCGGAATATGCGATTATTGACAACCAATTTGCTGAATCTAGCAAGACGAGATGACGGCATTAATCCTAAAATAGAGCCTATCACTCCCGTTTTCTTTGACGATATTTTCCATAATTATGAGTTAATAGCAGAAGAAAGTGGCAAACAATTTCGATCTACTAATACTTTAGAGCACACCATAAAATCAGATAAGGTGCTTATTAAGCAATTGATGACTATTTTATTTGATAATGCATTAAAATATACTGCAGAGGATGGTGAGATTACAATCGCGGTATCACATAAAGATCGGCGATTAATGATAAAGGTCTCTGATAATGGTCCTGGTATCTCAGATACAAATAAATCTAAGATTTTTGATCGCTTCTACCGAATTGATAAAGCAAGAACGCGTCAAACGGGAGGGTTTGGTTTGGGTTTATCCTTGGCCAAACAAATTGTTGAGGCAATGAATGGTAAAATCATTGTTAAAGATAACATGCCAAAAGGAACTGTCTTCGAAATTCTCTTATAATGGCTTATTCGATCGGCATTGATGGCACTAAAGGAAGATGTAAAAAAAGAACTACCGAAAGGCAGTTCTTTTTAAATTTTATTAACCAAGTTTAGCAGCAAGGCGTGCTTTATCACGACTAGCTTTGTTTGCGTGGATCAAACCTTTTGATTTTGCTTTATCGATGCTAGATGAAGCAGCGCGGAAAAGCTCTTCAGTTGGATTAGCTTCAAAAGCTTTGATTGCAGTACGCATAGCTGATTTTTGTGCTGAGTTTTTCTCGTTACGTTTAACGTTAAGTTCAGCGCGTTTGATAGCTGATTTAATATTTGCCAAAGTGTCTCACCTCCATTTTTACTAACTCTATTATTATATAAGAAATCCCACGCTTTGACAAGCCTTTCTCACTTTTTGAGGTAAATTTCATCTATTTTATGATTGGCAGATTTATGTAAGATAACGTCAGCGCGATTCCTGGAAGGTTCAATGTAATCTTGTAAATTAACCAGATTAATCGTTTTCCACGTATCACGTGCAATATCAAGCACTTCGTTATGAGGAAGCTGCGTGAAGCGATGATAGTAGTTATTAGGGTCTTTTTCAGCGATGGTTAATAATTTTGAAAAACGTTCTAAATACCACGATTCAATATGCTCGACAGAAGCATCAATATAAATTGAAAAATCAAAGTAATCGGTCATATAGAGGTGTTCGTTTTGGGGATTTTGAAAAACATTGATTCCTTCAACAATTAAAAAATCTGGCGCTTCAATGGTTTGCAGCTGATCGGGAACGATATCATAAATTTCATGGGAATAGATTGGAATGCTGGCTGTACCATTGGTTTTAATGGCATCAAGAAAATTCAAGAGTTTAGGCATATTATAAGATTCTGGAAAACCTTTACGATTTAAAATGCCTTTTTCAACCAACTGTTGATTAGGGTATAAAAAACCATCCGTTGTCACTAATTCAACTCGAGCATCAGGATGGCTACGGCTTAATAGTAACTGTAATAAACGACTGGTTGTTGATTTCCCAACTGCAACAGAACCCGACACACCAATAATGAATGGGTGCTGGTAAATATCATCTTGTAGAAAGAGACTCTTTGAAAAAGAGAGGTCATCACTTGCTTTTTTATAGATCTTAATGAGGTTAATCAAAGGAAGATAAATGTCTTTGACGTCATTCAAATCAATCTTATCATTTAAACTACGAAGGCTTTCGAGTTCATCGAGCGTGAGTAGTAAAGGCTTTGTCCGGTGCAATTGTTGCCAATTACTTCTGGAAATTCTTTTAAAATTTAGTAAATCATGTATCATTATAAAACTCCTGTTGCCCATTATAACAGTAAAATGTCAAAATGAAAACCGTTTCAAAAAAACTAGAAGAAAATGTCAATCTATGGTAAAATATAGTTCGCACAAAAGAGGAAGAAAAGAGAAACTATGACGCAAATGTATTATGAGGAAAATCCAGAAAGCCAACATGATTACCATGACTTAAGTGTGACCTTATTGGGTGAAACCTTTCAATTTACGACAGACTCGGGCGTCTTTTCAAAGAAAATGATCGATTTTGGCAGTCAAGTACTCCTTGGAACACTTGATTTTGAGAAAGGCTCTACGGTACTAGATCTGGGGTGTGGTTATGGTCCTCTAGGGATCGCTTTAGCTAAGGTTCAGGGAGTAAAAGCAACTCTAGTCGATGTTAATAAAAGAGCTCTCGAACTGACTAAAAAGAATGCTTTAGCTAATCATGTGGACGTAGCAGTTTTTCAATCGTCTGTCTATGAGAACATTACGGAAAAATTTGATCATATTATTTCCAATCCACCGATAAGAGCTGGGAAAGATGTTGTTCATAAGATCTTAGAGGAGGCCTTTGATCATCTTAATCCTAAGGGCGATTTGACCGTAGTCATTCAAAAAAAGCAAGGAGCACCTAGTGCCAAGGCTAAAATGCAAGCTGTTTTTGGCAATGTTGAGACGGTAAAAAAAGATAAAGGCTATTATATTTTAAGGAGTACAAAATCATGAGGACAGTAGATTTAATCCAAAAAAAGCGTGACGGTTTTTCTCTAACATCTGAGGAAATCAAGTGGTTAATTGATGGTTATGTCTCCGGGGAGGTTCCTGATTACCAGATGGCTGCTTGGGCTATGGCTGTTTATTTCAAAGGAATGACCACTCAAGAAACAAAAGATTTGACCATGGCAATGGTAGCTACGGGAGAGCAGATTGATCTCTCGGCAATTCCTGGTGTTAAAACCGATAAACATTCTACAGGAGGAGTTGGCGATAAGGTAACGTTAATTTTGGCTCCCTTAGTAGCTAGTTTTGAGGTACCTGTTGCAAAAATGAGTGGGAGAGGTCTCGGTCATACTGGTGGCACTTTGGACAAATTAGAGTCCATCGCAGGATATCAAATTGAACGCAATCAAGAAGAGTTCATACAGCAGGTTCAAACGATTGGTTTATCAGTTGTGGGGCAATCTGATAAGCTTGTGAAAGCTGATAAGCTTTTATACGCCCTCAGAGATGTGACAGCCACTGTTGATATTATTCCTTTAATTGCAAGCTCTGTGATGAGTAAAAAAATCGCTTCTGGTGCGGATGCCATCCTACTTGATGTTACCGTAGGTGAGGGTGCTTTTATGAAAACGCTCGAAGAGGCAGAACAATTAGCGTCAACCATGGTTGCCTTAGGCAATGAAGTGGGACGTAAAACGGTCGCCGTCATTACCGATATGAGTCAGCCCGTTGGACAAGCCATTGGCAATCGCTTAGAAGTTCTTGAAGCATTAGAGATTATGCAGGGAAAAGGACGTCCTGATGTCACAGCGTTCATTTGCGAATTAGCACAAATCATGCTCAGTCTTGCGGGTAAAGAAGAGACGCTAGATACCATTAAACAGCATTTAGTCAGTGGTAAGGCATTAGCAAAATTTGAAGAAATGGTAGTAGCACAAGGCGGTGATTTGACCGATCTATATCGCCCATCATCTGCAGCATTTGTCACTGACGTTACAGCTGATGAGAATGGTTTCATTGAAGAGTTACCAGCTCTAGAATTTGGGCTCTTTGCTATGAGATTAGGAGCAGGACGAGCAGTAAAAACCGATTCTCTAGACTATGAAAGCGGTATAGTGTTCGCGAAAAAAGTTGGTGATAGTATTAACAAGGGCGAAACTATTGCTAAAATCTATTCAAACCAAAAATTAAGTGAAAACCTACTTACAGAATTTAAAAAAAATGTTAAAATAGGTTTGACAGAAAGCCAGCCAAAAGAAATTATAAAAATCATATCTTAGGAGATCATATTAATGGACATTAATCACTTAATTGACCACACACTTCTGAAGCCAGATAGCACACGTGACCAGATCGACCAATTGATTCAGGAAGCTGATGACTATCAGTTTGCAAGTGTTTGTGTTAATCCCACTTGGGTAAATTATGCTAGTGACAAGTTAGCGGATTCCACTGTGAAAGTTTGTACTGTTATTGGTTTTCCTCTAGGAGCGTCAACAAGTGAAACGAAGGCGTTCGAGACCAAAAATGCTATTGAAAATGGCGCCGATGAAATTGATATGGTTATTAATATCGGAGCCGCTAAAGATGGAGACTTTGCACTAGTTCAGTCTGATATTGCGGCAGTCGTTGAAGCTAGTGGAGATAAGCTAGTTAAGGTTATTATTGAAACATGTTTATTGACCGACGACGAAAAGATTAAAGCTTGCCAAGCTGCGGTGGCTGCGGGAGCAGACTTTGTAAAAACTTCTACTGGTTTTTCAACTGGTGGTGCAACTGTTCATGATGTTACCCTAATGCGCAAAACCGTAGGTCCTGATATTGGCGTTAAAGCATCAGGTGGGGCTAGATCTTTCGAAGATGCGAAGGCATTTGTAGAGGCAGGAGCGACACGTATCGGAACGTCTTCAGGTATTGCTATTATCAAGGGAGAGTCTGTAAGTGGAAACTACTGATTTAGTTGCTTTAGCACAACAAGCTAGCGAAAATGCTTATGTTCCCTATTCTCAGTTTCCTATTGGCGCTGCTGTTGTTACAAAATCAGGAGAAGTTTTTCAGGGATGTAATATTGAAAACATCAGCTTCGGATTGAGCAATTGTGGGGAGCGAACAGCTATTTTTAAGGCTGTTTCAGAAGGGCATCGAGAGCTTGAAAAGATAGCGGTCTATGGATCAACCAATGAACCAGTATCGCCATGTGGTGCTTGCCGTCAGGTTATGGCTGAATTTTTTGAGCCTAGCGCTAAAGTTATTTTAATTTCGAAAAATGGTAAGACAGTCGAGATGACAGTCGAAGAGTTGTTGCCATACTCTTTTACAGATTTGACATAATCTGTGTATTGTTAACCTTTAGGGGTTGTTAGCTCGCAACAGTGTTGCAATATTTTTTAGGAGGGTTCATTCAGATGAACAAAAAAATTATTGGTGTTGGATTAGCGTCAGTAGCAGTACTAACGCTTGCAGCTTGTGGCAATCGTGGAGCATCTAAATCAGGTAGTGGTAATGATGCTGGACTAAAAGTTGCTATGGTAACTGATACTGGTGGTGTTGACGATAAATCTTTTAACCAATCTGCTTGGGAAGGCCTTCAGGCTTGGGGTAAAGATAATAAATTAGAAAAAGGATCTGGCTATGATTATTTCCAATCAACCAGTGAATCTGACTACGCTAATAACTTAGATACAGCTATTTCAAGCGGGTATCAACTTGTATTTGGTATTGGTTTTGCTTTGCATGATGCTATTGAAAAAGTTGCTGAAGACAACCCTGATACAAACTTTGTTATCATTGATGATGTGATTGAAGGTAAAGATAACGTTGCAAGTGCTACATTTGCTGATAATGAAGCTGCTTATCTTGCTGGAATTGCTGCTGCTAAGACAACTAAGACGAAAAAAGTTGGTTTTGTAGGTGGTATGGAATCTGACGTTATCACACGTTTTGAAAAAGGATTCGAAGCAGGTGTAAAATCTGTTGACGATTCAATCGAAATCAAAGTTGATTATGCAGGATCATTTGGTGACGCTGCTAAAGGTAAAACAATTGCTGCCGCTCAATATGCTAGTGGCGCAGACATTGTCTATCAAGTTGCAGGTGGTACAGGTGTAGGTGTCTTCAGTGAGGCTAAATCTCTAAACGAAGGTAAAAACGAAGCTGAAAAAGTTTGGGTTATCGGTGTAGACCGTGACCAAAAAGATGAAGGTAAATACACTTCAAAAGATGGTAAAGAGTCTAACTTCGTATTGACTTCTACCCTAAAAGAAGTTGGTAAAACAGTTGAACTTGTATCAACACAAGCACAAGATGATAAGTTCCCAGGTGGTGACGTTACTGTTTATGGACTTAAAGATGGCGGTGTCGATATTGCAACGACAAACGTTGATGATGAAACCATAAAAGAAATCGATGCTGCTAAAGAGAAAATTATCTCTGGTGACATTAAAGTTCCACAAAAATAATGCTTTCTGAGGGGCTAGTCCCAGGTCTCGTCTCTCGTTATTTGATTGTTGAAAGACCTAAACGAAGTGGTTGATTAAGGTTTCGTTGGCATTTTACGCTCTACGACTCATTTCTGATCAACTGTGTGGGGGCGGGAAGACGAACTCTGTTTTCAATCGTCGAGTTCTTTCCCGCTCCTTTTTTGAACTGAGATGTTATGTCTCAGTAAAGTTCATCATTTTATGATGGATTTTAGTGATCTATAACTTCCATTGAAAGGAATGCCCTTATGACTCAAAATGTCATTGAAATGCGAGAAATTACTAAGGTTTTTGGTGATTTTGTTGCAAATGATAAAATTAATTTAAATTTGCAAAAAGGTGAGATTCACGCCCTACTTGGTGAAAATGGTGCAGGAAAATCAACGCTGATGAACATGTTGTCAGGACTATTAGAGCCAACTAGTGGTGAGATTGTGGTTAATGGTCAATCGGTGTCTATTGATTCACCTTCAAAAGCGTCACATCTTGGTATTGGAATGGTTCACCAACACTTTATGTTAGTAGAAGCTTTTACAGTTGCCGAAAATATCGTGTTAGGGAACGAAATGACATCAGGTATATCACTAGATATGAAGAAAGCTCATCAGGAAATAACAGAGCTGTCTGAAAAATATGGTTTAGCTGTTAATCCCAAAGCTAAAGTCGCAGATATATCGGTTGGCGCTCAGCAGCGTGTTGAAATTTTAAAAACCCTATACCGTGGTGCCGATATTTTGATTTTTGATGAGCCTACAGCTGTTCTGACGCCTGCAGAAATTACAGAGTTGATGTCGATAATGAAAAATCTTACTAAAGAAGGTAAATCCATTATCCTAATCACTCATAAATTGGATGAGATTCGAGCAGTTGCTGATCGTGTTACGGTCATTCGTCGTGGTAAGAGTATTGAGACGGTTGCCGTTGGCGATTCAACATCAGAAGAACTTGCAGAAATGATGGTAGGTCGTTCTGTTTCATTTACAACTGCTAAACAAGCATCTATCCCAGGTGATGTCGTACTTGCGATTGAAAATCTTGTCGTTGATGAGAATCGCGGTGTGCCTGCAGTTAAGGACTTGTCATTGGAAGTGCGTGCAGGAGAAGTGGTCGGTATTGCCGGTATTGATGGCAATGGACAAAGTGAATTAATCCATGCCATTACTGGTTTACGTAAAGTAAAGTCAGGCCATATTGCCATTAAAGGAACAGATATCACAAAACTATCATCGCGAAAAATAACAGAGTTAAGTGTAGGTCATGTACCAGAAGATCGCCATCGTGATGGTTTAGTTTTAGACATGACACTTGCTGAAAATATTGCTCTCCAAACGTATTACAAAGAACCACTCAGTAAAAATGGTATTCTAAATTATAATAAAATTAATGACTATGCCAAACAATTGATGGCGGAGTTTGATGTTCGGGGCGCTAGCGAATTAGTTGCTGCCAGAGGTTTTTCAGGTGGTAACCAACAAAAAGCTATTATTGCTAGAGAGATCGATCGTGATCCAGATCTTCTGATTGTCAGCCAACCAACACGCGGACTAGATGTTGGTGCCATCGAGTATATCCGTAAACGTATCATTGAAGAACGTACCAATGGTAAAGCTGTTTTGGTAGTTAGTTTTGAACTTGATGAAATTCTTGATTTGTCGGACCGTATTGCCGTTATCCACGATGGGCGTATTCAGGGAATTGTTTTACCAGAAATGACAAATAAACAGGAACTTGGCATATTAATGGCAGGTGGTGTGATTGAGAAGGAGGCAAGTCATGTCTAAAAAAATGCAACAAATTGCAGTTCCAATCATCTCTGTTATTTTGGGGCTGGTTTTAGGAGCAATTATTATGCTCATCTTTGGTTATGATCCGCTTTGGGGCTACGAAGGGCTTTTCCAGATAGCATTCGGTAGTGTTAAAAATATCGGTGAAATTTTGAGGGCCATGGGACCGCTGATTCTGATTGGTCTTGGGTTTACGGTGGCAAGTCGAGCTGGATTCTTTAACATTGGTTTGTCTGGCCAAGCGTATTCTGGTTGGATTGCTGCTGGATGGTTCGCTTTGACCAATCCAGATTTACCACGTCCTATAATGATTATCATGACTATCATTATTGCTATCTTAGCTGGTGGTATCGCTGGAGCTATCCCGGGGATTTTACGTGCTTATTTAGGAACTAGTGAAGTTATTGTTACGATTATGATGAACTACATCATTCTATTTGGTGGCAATGCGATTGTACAGCATGTTTTTCCTAAAAGCATTATGAGAACAACGGATTCATCTATTTATGTGAGTTCAAATGCGACTTATCAATCTGAATGGTTGGGAGCTTTAACCAACAATTCTCGCTTAAATATTGGTATTTTCTTTGCCTTTATTGCGGTAGTGATCATTTGGTTCTTGCTTAATAAAACGACTTTAGGCTTTGAAATTCGTTCAGTCGGGTTAAATCCTTATGCCAGTGAATATGCAGGTATGTCAGCTAAGAGAACGATTATACTATCTATGGTTATTTCAGGAGCCCTTGCGGGACTTGGCGGCGTCGTCGAAGGTCTTGGGACATTTGAAAATGTCTATGTTCAGAGTAGCTCGCTAGCTATTGGTTTTGATGGTATGGCTGTCAGTCTATTAGCTTCTAATCACCCTATTGGTATCATTTTTGCAGCCTTCTTATTTGCTGTTTTAAATGTTGGTGCACCTGGTATGAATATTGCAGGCATCCCACCGGAGTTAGTTAAAGTTGTGACAGCATCTATTATTTTCTTTGTTGGAGCTCATTACTTGATTGAGCGTTTCATCAAACCCAAAAAACAAGTGAAAGGTGGTAACTAATCATGAGTTTATTGACGATTTTATCTTTGTTGGTCAGCTCCATGTTGATTTATGCCACACCACTTATCTTAACAAGTATTGGGGGCACCTTCTCAGAGCGTTCAGGTGTGGTCAATGTCGGTCTAGAAGGCATCATGGTTATGGGAGCATTTTCAGGAATTGTTTTCAACTTAACATTTTCTGATGTTTTGGGTAATGCGACACCTTGGATTGCAACTCTTGTCGGTGGTCTTGTTGGCATCCTATTTTCACTTATTCATGCGGTAGCTACGGTTAATTTCCGAGCAGACCATATTGTCAGTGGTACAGTTCTAAACTTGATGGCACCTGCTTTATCGGTATTTCTTGTCAAAGCTTTCTACGGAAAAGGACAAACGGATAATATCGCAGAAGCTTTTGGGAAATTTGATTTTCCGATCTTGTCACAAATTCCCATCATTGGCGATATCTTCTTCAAAGGAACAAGTTTAGTCGCTTATGTTGCTATCTTGCTTTCATTCTTAGCCTGGTTCCTCCTCTATAAAACTAAGTTTGGACTTCGTTTACGCTCGGTTGGTGAACATCCTCAAGCGGCGGATACTTTAGGGATTAATGTTTATCTGATGAAATACTACGGGGTCATGATTTCTGGTTTATTAGGTGGAATGGGAGGAGCAGTTTATGCCCAATCCATCTCAGTTAACTTTGCAGGAACAACCATCCTTGGTCCAGGATTTATTGCACTTGCGGCTATGATTTTTGGAAAATGGAATCCAATCGGTGCCATGTTATCTAGCTTATTCTTTGGGGTTTCACAAAGTTTGGCTGTTATTGGCAATCAATTACCATTCTTATCACAAATTCCAACAGTTTACCTGCAAATTGCACCGTATGTCTTAACTATTCTGGTGTTAGCAGCCTTCTTTGGCCAAGCTGTTGGACCTAAAGCTAATGGTAAAAACTATATCAAGTCTAAGTAATAGATCTTCGATAAAGGTAGAAATGACACTAGTCAAAACATCGCCATTAATTTGGTGATGTTTTTTTTTATGAAAGATGATCTAGCTTACTGTTAGTCTACAGAAAGTCATAGCAGAATGCTATTGAAGGTTTGATAGCGATCGCTATCAAACCCCATGAACAACCATTTTTGAAAGGATTGATATCTTAGTGACCTCAAAACGAAAAAAGATGGCGTTTGTTGACTTCAATCTCCTAAATCACTTTTTATACGATTTGATTTTCATTTAACTGTCCAAAGTATACTAAAGACTATGGTGTGGTAGCAACGAATCTTAATTCAGGTGTTTTGTAAGAAGAAAACTATGATATGAAAACCGTTTTTTAAATGGAAAAATGTCATTGAGCTGCTATGATCTGAATAAGTTATTTAATATTGGTTTTGGCTCTAAATGTTTTGCTTATGATGTCGAATCAGTAACGCTATTGGTAGAATAAGCAAATAAGTTATCAGATTTCTATTTTGGATTTTTGTAGACAAGTTGGTCTTTACAATGATCGAAAATCTTATGTTTTAAGTCATTATTGGGAATAGAAAATATTTAGAAGTCTTATTGGTCTTTCTTAACAGTAAAAACTAGAAAAGATGCTGACTTTTTGATACAATAGTAAGCGTTAACATACCAATACATGTTTCTCTTTTGTGATATAATGAGCAAATAAATAGGTGAGATATCATGTTTGTGTTATACTTAACAAGTAAATAAAAATAATGGAGACTTTACTATGAGTAAAATCGTCGTTGTGGGTACAAACCACGCTGGTACTGCATGTATCAAAACAATGTTGTCAAACTACGGTGCTGAAAATGAAATCGTAACATTTGACCAAAACTCAAACATTTCTTTCTTGGGTTGTGGTATGGCACTTTGGATCGGTGAACAAATTGATGGTCCAGAAGGTCTTTTCTACTCTGATAAAGAGCAATTGGAAAGCATGGGCGCAACTGTTCACATGGAATCACCAGTTGTAGACATTGACTTCGAGAAAAAAGAAGTAACTGCAATTGTTGATGGTAAAGAGCATGTAGAATCATACGAAAAATTGATTCTTGCGACTGGTTCACAACCAATCATCCCACCAATCAAAGGTGTGGAAATCAAGGAAGGATCAACTGACTTTGAAGCAACTCTTGAAAACCTTCAATTTGTGAAATTGTACCAAAACGCTGAAGACGTGATTAACAAGCTTGAAAATCCAGATATCAACCGCGTAGCTGTTGTTGGTGGTGGTTACATCGGTGTTGAGCTTGCAGAAAGCTTCAAACGTAAAGGTAAAGAAGTCGTTCTTGTTGATATCGCTCCAACAGTTATGGGTGCATACTATGACCGCGACTTCACTGAAATGATGAACAAAAACCTTGAAGAGCACGGTGTGAAATTGGCTCTTGGTCAAGCAGTTCAAGCTATCGAAGGCGATGGTAAAGTTGAGCGTCTTGTAACTGACAAAGAAACATTTGACGTTGACATGGTTATCATGTGTGTAGGCTTCCGTCCAAACACAGGTCTTGCTAAAGGTCAATTGGAAACATTCCGTAACGGTGCGTGGATTGTTGATAAGAAACAAGAAACAAGCATGAAAGACGTTTATGCTATCGGTGACTGTGCAACAATTTATGACAACGCTCGTCAAGATACAAGCTACATCGCTTTGGCTTCAAACGCTGTTCGTACAGGTATCGTAGCAGCACACAACGCAACTGGTCATGAGTTGGAAGGTGTTGGTGTTCAAGGTTCAAACGGTATCTCAATCTTCGGTCTTAACATGGTTTCAACTGGTTTGACAGAAGAGCGCGCGAAAGATGCTGGTTTCAACGCAGCAGTAGCATCATTCACAGACCTTCAAAAACCTGAATTTATCAAACATGACAACCACGAAGTAGCGATCAAAATTGTCTTCGACAAAGATACACGTGTTGTTCTTGGTTGCCAAATGGTATCACGCGAAGATATGTCAATGGGTATCCACATGTTCTCACTTGCTATCATGAAACAAGTAACAATCGAAGAGTTGGCATTGATGGATCTCTTCTTCTTGCCACACTTTAATAAGCCTTACAATTACATCACAATGGCAGCACTCGGTGCAGAATAATGTTATTATAGTAGAAGAAGACCCTAAACAGGGTCTTCTTTTACTTGTTTTCTAGAATTAATAGGTTTAGCTTGACAAATCATGAAATCCCTTGCATAATTAATGTAAGCAATGAAAATGGCTTGAAGGGAGGCTTCTTATGCAAATAATCAAACGTGACGGACAGGTTGCTGAATTTGATCCTGAAAAAATTTATCAAGCTATCTTGAAAGCAGCACAGACAGTTTATATTATCGATGATAACTGGCGTAATAATTTAGCACAAGTAACAAAAAAAGTTGTGCTTGATCTAGAAGAAGCGCAAGTTGAGCGTCCAACGATTAACATGATTCAATCTTTGGTTGAAAATCGTTTGATGGACGCTGGTTATATTAATATTGCAGAACATTACATTTCTTACCGACTACAGCGTGATTTAGAGCGTAATGGCTATGATGATAAAGTGATTGTTCACCTTCATTTTGAACAAATCATGTAAATTTTAATAGTGAGTTATTCTACCTGCTTTCCTATTATGAAAGTAGGTGTTTTTTTGAGGACTTATAAATTTAAAAAGTCATCATAAGTCAAGACCGCAACGAGATTGGGTTTACCTGTTCCATCTGGTTTAAAGATAATCGACGTACCAGCAGGGGGATAAAAGCCATAAGCTTTATCAAACTTACCTTGGTGTGTAAACAAAAATGTATTTTTACCAGCTGGTGGTGGGGTAACCGTACGGTTGCGTAGGTTTTGTAAGGAAGTTTCTAATTCTTCAGCATCATCAAAATTTAAGGAACCCGTTAGGTCTCGACTGATATCGAGATCATCACCAAAGGCAGCCTGAGCATGTTGCCAGACAAAGTAATACTCTGACGTGATTACTCTATCGAGAGGGATATTCAAGTCTTTGACTTTTTGTCCATAAGCAGCCATTTCAGAAACACTTGACTGTGAGATACGTTGTCCATCATCAATAACGAGATTTCGAAGTTTGTCTGGAACAGGTGAATCTTGACCTCCTGCCCCAGTGTATCTAAAAACGATAACATAGCCTCCGGTGGCTAATTGTTCAGCTAAATCATCAGGTGTTTTGACATTGGTGAAATCGATAGAACTAGATGTTGCGGTGATAAGGGCTTCTTTAGTTTTATCTTGAGGTGTCTTTGTTGAGGGTGTCTGAGATCGCTCTTCTTGCTTGTTAGATGATGGCACAGTTGATGCGGTATTGCTACAAGAAGCTAGGATGAATAATAGACCGGCTAGAAGTATATAAAGTTGCTTTTTCATATGATTCTCCTTTCTCTATTATATTACCACTAATTAAAGATAAATCAAGAGATTTGTCTTGTAGCTTAATTAAGTTTGGGATCAGTATGAGTACTCTGTAATGATTCCCCCTACGAGATACGAAAAAAACCGAGACAGTCAGTCTCAGGATGAGTAAAGTGTATTGTAGTGCTTTTTCAATGATTCTGATATTAGAATATGGTTATCCTTAGTGACGATGATACCTTCGATCATTGGATTTTCATTGAGTATTCTCAGGACTTCAGCAATAGGTAATCCGAAAAGTCTTGTTGTCCATATTTCGCAGTCTACAGATCGTTTAGAAACAACTGTGAGACTGGCCATATCGGTTTCGACAGGATAACCTGTCTTAGGATCAAAAATATGGTGGTAGGTCTTACCTTTGTAGTGGAAATTTCGCTCATAAATACCAGAGGTCACAATAGATTGATCTGTGATTTTGAGAATACCAACATTTTCACCACGTTTTTTAGTAGGGTTTTGAATACCAATATACCATTTTTGGTCAGGTCTTTGACGATTCGGACCATGAACCAATACATTTCCTCCTAGATTGATCATGGCTGATGTCACGGATTGTGAAATGAGATAGTCCATTATCTGATCAGCGATATAGCCTTTAGCAATAGCTCCCAAGTCGATTTGCATTCCCTGCTCTTTTAAAAAGACGGAGTGCTCTAAATCATTGAGGCCAATCCATTCTGGATTGGTTAGTTTTAGTGACCTTTGGATGCTTTCAGAACTAGGCAGATGAGCATCATGAAAACCAATGTGCCAATTCTTAACGAGAGGACCGATAGCGATGTTTAAGTAGCTCGGTTTCTCTAAACTATGCTTTTTCCCAAGGGTAATTAAGTCGTACAGTTGAGGATGGACCTTTACTGGCTGCAATCCAGCTTTATGATTGATCAGCATCAATTCTGAATGTTCATCATTTGCGCTAAAACGCTGATCATACATATGCAGTTGTTGGACGCACTTCTGAATCAAAAAGTTGGGGTCATCACTATCAATCTGCAAATCTATCTTGGTTCCCATGAGTTTTAGGCTGTGAGTCTGGATCGTCATTGACTAGCTTAGCCTTTCTTTTTTGCTTCTCCGGCTGGATAATAGGTACCTTCAGGCATGTCGTTAATAATGACATGGATAGCTTCTTTAGGTGCTTGGGCAACACGTGAGATAACTTCAGTTACTTCACGAGCAAGCTGATCTTTTTGTTCTTGAGAACGGCCTTCAAACAAATCAATTTTAACAAATGGCATAATAAAACTCCTTATGATTTTTCAAGAAAAGCACACAGGAAATGATTCTCCTGACTTTATCTTGTTTAAATGATGGTATTATTTTAGCATATTAGAGCTAAGATGTCAGATTTTGTAGAGGAAAATTAGTCATTTACGCTGGTCGCCAATAGTTCTCTTTTATGGTAAAATGAATGGGATATTGAAAGAAGAGGTTATACTTTGGCACAGCTATATTATCGTTATGGCACCATGAATTCGGGGAAATCCATTGAGATTTTAAAGGTTGCTTACAATTATGAGGAACAAGGTAAGCCCATTATTTTAATGACAAGTTCCCTTGATAATCGTGATGGGTTTGGCTATGTTTCAAGTCGCATTGGCATTAAACGTCAGGCAGAAGTCATTACACCAGAAACAGATATCTTGGGCTTTATTCAAAAGCAAACTATCAAACCTTATTGTGTTTTGATTGATGAGTGTCAGTTTTTAACCAAGGCAAATGTTTATGATTTGGCACGAGTTGTGGATGAATTAGACATTCCTGTAATGGCATTTGGGTTGAAAAATGATTTTCGAAATGAGCTCTTTGAAGGCTCTAAATACTTTTTACTACTAGCCGATAAAATCGATGAAATTAAAACGATCTGCCAATATTGCTCCAAAAAAGCAACTATGGTCTTGCGAATAGAGAATGGGAAACCTGTTTATGATGGCGATCAAATTCAAATAGGTGGTAATGACACGTACACATCTGTTTGTCGTAAGCATTATTTTAATCCCCCGCTGATTTAACGGATTTTATGAAGGAGAAGAATGAGATGAATATTTATGATCAATTACAGGCGGTTGAAGACCGTTATGAAGAATTAGGTGAACTGTTATCAGACCCAGCTGTTGTTGCGGATACCAAACGCTTTATGGAATTGTCTAAAGAAGAGGCTAGTACGCGTGATACAGTTACAGCATATCGTGACTATAAGCAAATTCTTCAAAATATCACGGATGCTGAAGAAATGATTAAGGATGCAAGTGGCGATCCTGACTTAGAGGAAATGGCAAAAGAAGAATTAAAGGACTCTAAATCCGCTAAAGAAGAATACGAAGAGAAGCTCAAAATCTTACTACTCCCTAAAGACCCAAATGACGATAAAAATATTATCTTAGAAATCCGCGGTGCTGCTGGTGGTGATGAAGCTGCCCTCTTTGCAGGTGACTTGTTGCAAATGTACCAAAAATATGCCGAATCTCAGGGCTGGCGTTTTGAAGTTATGGAGGCTTCTTATAACGGTGTCGGCGGTATCAAAGAAGTGGTTGCCATGGTATCTGGTCAATCCGTCTACTCTAAATTGAAATATGAATCAGGTGCCCATCGTGTGCAACGTGTGCCTGTAACCGAAAGTCAAGGACGTGTCCATACGTCTACGGCAACTGTTTTGGTGATGCCAGAAGTAGAAGATGTGGAATACGACATTGATCCTAAAGACCTTCGTGTGGATATCTACCATGCTTCAGGTGCTGGTGGGCAAAACGTCAACAAGGTAGCCACAGCTGTACGTATGGTCCATATTCCTACTGGTATCAAGGTAGAAATGCAGGAAGAACGTACCCAACAAAAGAACCGTGATAAGGCTATGAAAATTATCCGTGCACGTGTCGCTGATCATTTTGCCCAAATTGCGCAGGAAGAACAGGACGCTGAGCGTAAATCAACAGTTGGTACAGGAGATCGTTCAGAGCGTATTAGAACTTATAACTTCCCGCAAAACCGTGTGACTGACCACCGTATTGGGTTGACGCTTCAAAAACTAGATACCATTCTTTCTGGGAAATTAGATGAAGTGGTTGATGCCCTAATCATGTATGACCAAACGCAAAAATTGGAAGAATTGAATAACTGATGACTTATAGACAGCTAATAAATGCCCTAGGTCATGAACTTGAAGCTATTGGTGAAGAAAAAGAAGCACTTATCTTTGCTTTTAAAGAAAAAAAAGGTTGGTCAACGACTGATTTTGCTCTGGAGCAAGCCAAAGAGGTGTCCCCTGAAGATCAAGCTCTGCTGGAAGAGATTTACCATGCTTTGAAGCAGCACACTCCTGTTCAGCATTATTTAGGACATGCTTACTTCAAAGATCTACTATTGACGGTTTCTTCAGATGTTTTAATTCCTCGGCCAGAAACTGAAGAATTGGTGGATCTTATTTTAGCTGAAAATCCTTACGAGGATTTAACTGTTTTAGATATTGGAACTGGGAGTGGTGCTATTGCGTTGGCTCTGAAATCGCAACGCCCTTCCTGGCAGATCACAGCTTCGGACATTTCTGAAAATGCTTTGGAAATCGCTAAAAGAAATGCTGATGATTTAGGGTTAGCTATCGATTTGATGCCATCGGATGTTTTTAGCGACCTTTCAGGAACCTTTGATATTATTGTCTCTAACCCTCCATATATCGCAGAGAATGATAGAGATGAAGTGGCTGAGAATGTTTATGCATTTGAGCCTCACCTAGCTCTGTTTGCCCCTTCAGATGGCTACGCTGTCTATGAGCGCATCATAAATGGTGCTAGAGATTTTTTAAAACCTAATGGTCGCCTATACTTTGAAATAGGCTACAAACAAGGACCAAGGCTTGTTCAACTGTTAAATCATGCTTTCCCAAATCGCCGTGCCAAAGTCATTAAAGATAGCTTCGGAAAAAATAGAATGGTGGTGTTAACTAATGAGTGACCGTGAATTCTTGTCCCATCGATTAGAGAGTGGACTTCCCGTTATCTTACCAACAGAAACTGTTTATGGGATCTTTGCTAAAGCACTGTCTGAGGATGCCGTTGATCTGGTTTATACTTTAAAGGATCGTCCACGCGAGAAGGCAATGAATCTCAATGTTTCGACTTTTGAAGAAATTTTAAACTTTTCCAAGAACCAACCGGACTATCTGAAAAAACTTTACGATGCTTTTTTACCAGGCCCTTTAACCGTTATTTTAGAAGCTAATAATCAAGTGCCAAACTGGATCAACTCTGGTTTGAAAAGTGTAGGGTTTCGTTTGCCCAGCCACCCCATGACTCGTGCCTTGATTGCTACCCACGGTCCTTTAATAGGGCCATCCGCTAATAAATCTGGTCAGGAGAGTGGAAAGTATTATAAGGATATTTTTGCTACTTTTGATGGCCAGGTACCAGGTTATGAAGACGATGCTTTTTTAGAAGGAATTGATTCGACTATTATCGACTTATCAGGGGAAAAAGCGCGTATCTTGCGTCGTGGTGAAATATCAAAGGAAGCTATTTTGGCGGTTGTGCCGGAAATACCATTTGATTGAGGAGTAAACTATGCTAAGATCGCTAACTAAATCAGACATTCCTGTTTTACAGGAAATCAATAAAGATGCTTTGGGCTATGAAGTCATGCTCGAGACCACTAGACAGCAATTTGCAAAACTACATGACGATAGCAAACATGTCATGATTGGCTTTTCAGATGACCAAACAGATAGTCTTCTGGGCTATGTTCATGCAGAAATTTATGAGTGTTTGTATGCTGAGTCGGGTTTCAATATTTTAGCATTAGCTGTCCTGCCAGACCACCAAGGTAAAGGGATCGGGACTAAACTTATGAAAGCCATTGAAGAACAGGCTAGAAAACAAAGATTAGCTTTTATTAGATTAAACTCAGGGAGTGAGCGTTCAGAAGCACATGGCTTTTATCGCCAAATAGGTTATCTCTCTACGAAGGCACAATTACGATTTATCAAGACAATTGAGTAGTGAATAACTTTAAAATGGTGTTTAAAAACGAACTATCAGCTATAAATAAGTAATATTCGTTTATCTTTTAGATGTTGTTGCGTATGATTATAGTTAAAAGATTACAAAGGAGTATCACACATGATTTTTGACCAAAAGGATTTTAAGGCATATGATCCAGAGCTCTGGGAGGCTGTTGAAGCAGAGGCGAATCGTCAACAGAATAATATTGAATTGATTGCTTCTGAAAATGTTGTTTCTAAAGCAGTTATGGCAGCACAAGGGTCTTTATTAACCAATAAATATGCGGAGGGGTATCCAGGCAATCGTTATTATGGGGGGACTGAGGCTGTTGATGTTGTCGAAAATTTGGCCATTGCACGTGCTAAAGAATTGTTTGGTGCACAATTTGCAAACGTCCAAGCACACTCAGGAAGTCAAGCCAATGCAGCTGCTTACATGGCTTTAATTGAATCAGGGGATACTGTTTTGGGAATGGATCTCTCAGCAGGTGGTCATTTAACCCACGGTGCTGCAGTCAATTTTTCCGGTAAAACCTATCATTTTGAGGCTTACGGCCTTGATGCAGAAACAGAGGAACTCAACTACGAAGCGATCTTAGAAAAAGCAGAAGCTGTTAAACCGAAATTAATCGTTGCGGGAGCGTCTGCCTATGCTAAAGCCATTGATTTTAAAAAGTTTCGTGAGATTGCAGATAAGGTTGGTGCCAAACTCATGGTTGACATGGCACACATTGCTGGCTTGGTAGCAACAGGTCTTCACGATAGCCCAATTCCATATGCAGATGTTGTGACGTCGACAACACATAAAACCCTTAGAGGACCGCGTGGTGGTTTGATTTTGACCAATGATGAAGCCTTGGCTAAAAAAATCAATTCGGCAGTCTTTCCTGGGTTACAAGGTGGACCGTTAGAGCACGTTATTGCGGCTAAAGCTGTTGCTTTCAAAGAGGCTCTGGATCCTGCTTTTACGGACTATAGTAAACAAGTCATTGCCAACGCTAAGGCTATGGCAGAGGTTTTCCAAGAGGATCCTAATTTCCGTGTCATTTCTGGAGGAACAGATAACCATCTTTTCTTGGTTGATGTCACAAAAGTTATTGAAAACGGTAAGGTGGCACAGAATCTTCTAGATGAGGTTCATATCACCCTTAATAAAAATGCAATTCCAAATGAAACCTTGTCACCATTTAAAACATCTGGTATTCGTATCGGTAGTTCTGCCATCACCAGCCGTGGCATGAAAGAAGCAGAAGCACGAACGATTGCTAAATTGATTATCCAGGCTCTCAAAAATGCTGATAATGCAGAGGTTTTGGAAGATGTGAAAGCACAGGTCAAAAACCTAACTGATGCTTTTCCCTTGTATACCGATTAATACTTATGCTTGATTTATACCTCAAAAAATTAGTCATCCATCAGTTCAGTCCCAATGATACAGAGCTACTATTATCAGACCAAGTATTGGATTTTACTCCTCGTTTAGATGATTATTTCCGTAAAAAAATCAGTAAGGTTTTCTCAGAAGATGCGAAGAGAGGTCAGCTTCCAGCAGAACATCCATTTGTCTCCTATCTATCAGACGATTTATTGAAGGCTTCCGAGACGATTGCAAATCTTTGGAAAGAAGCATTTGTTATTTCGGAAGATCAAAAAACGAACGATCTTATCTTTATTGAGTTTGATCGAGATGGTCAGCCTTATTTTGCCTTTCTCAGAATAGCTTTAAAGGAACAGTTGGCGCATTTATCTGATCACAAACATCCGATTTCAGTTACGCAAAATAATTTGCCGAGTGCTGCGCAATTACCAGATGAAGCCCTTATCGTTAATCGTACATCTTATCAGTATTATCTTATAGAGAAGCGAATTAAGCATAATGGCTCTTTTGCGAATTATTTTTCCGAAAATTTCTTGCAAGTGGAGCCCGAGCAATCTGTCAAAAAATCAATCAAGCTGATGGAAACCACTGCTCATAAAATTGCAGAGCAATTCAATAAGGACGATTTTCAATTTCAGTCTAAGATGAATGCAGCTATCCATCAACATATGGAGGAAGATCAGGAATTATCACCCGAGAAATTAGCGGATCACTTGTTTGATGATCACTTAACAGCGCGTTTAAATTTTGTAGATCAGTTAAAAGAAGCAGTTCCCAATCCAATACCTGTTTCTGATATCGATTATTCTAGACAGACAAAAAAATTAGAAACGCAAAAATTGTCTCTATCAAACGGGATCGAGCTTCTGGTTCCTAATCACGTTTATCAAGATGCTGACTCGGTTGAATTCATCCAAAACCCAGATGGAACCTATGCCATCTTAATTAAAAATATTCAGGATATTAGCAGTAAGTAATGATGAAATATATCAAATGGTTTATTCTCGTGTTACTATTGGGAACAATGACCATTCAATCTTTGAGAGTCTATCGTGATGTGAAAAACGTCTTATCCTATCGGCCAATAGTTGAGGATATTCTTGCAGAGCATGACTCCGTATCAACTGAAGATTTAGTTTTAGCCATGATTTACACAGAAACGAAAGGGCAAGAAGCTGATCTCATGCAGTCTAGTGAAAGTTCAACAGGTGTGGCCAATACCATTACAGATAGTCGTGAGAGTATCAGGCAAGGTGTAACGGTCTTATCTGAGAATCTTTTAACATCGCAAAGCAAAGAGACGAATATATGGACGGCTGTTCAAGCCTATAATTTTGGTAGTTCGTATATCGATTTTGTTGCCAAAAATGGGAGCAAAAATACTATTAGTTTGTCAAAAAAATACTCCCGAACCGTGGTTGCACCTAGTCTGGGAAATACGTCTGGGGAAACCTATCGTTATTATAATCCGATTGCCCTCCTATATGGTGGTGGAGCACTTTATCGTAACGGCGGTAATATCTACTATGCTAAACAAGTCCAGTTCAATCTTGTGCTTATTAAACTCATAAGTCACTTTTAGGAAGGGAGCTATGTCGGCATTATTACTTTATTTTAAATCCTATTTGAAAGAAACTATATTGGGGCCTCTATTTAAATTATTAGAGGCTTCTTTTGAGTTGTTCATTCCTTTGATTATTGCGAGCATCATTGACCACATCATTCCTCAAAGCAACCAAAGTCAACTTATTGTAATGATTCTCCTGTTATTTGGTCTGGCTTTATTAGGTGTCATTGTCTCTATTACGGCGCAATATTTTTCGTCCAAAGCTGCCATTGGTTATACCGAGCAACTCTCAGATGATTTGTTTCATCATATCATGCATTTAAGTCAGAGCCAGAGGGACCTTCTGGGGACGTCTAGTTTGGTGACTAGGATGGTGAGCGATACTTATCAAATACAGACGGGAATCAATCAGTTTTTGAGACTCTTTTTGAGATCGCCATTTATTGTTTTTGGTTCTGTTATCATGGCTCTTACCATTAGCCCAACTTTAACGACCTATTTTATGATGATGGTTGTGGCTTTATTGGTTGCTATTTTTGTGATGAGTCGTTTGTTAAATCCTCTTTACAGTCAAATTCGTCAGCTGACAGATGCTTTAGTCGCTAAGATTCGTGAGCAACTTGAAGGGGTCCGTGTCATCAGGGCCTTTGATCGCATTGATTCTGAAGAAATGGCGTTTCAACACTTAAATAACCATTACTATCACCAGCAAATTAAAGCAGGAATCTTGTCTAGTCTGGTAGGACCTGTGACGATTGTAATTGTCAACGTCACTTTAATAGCGGTCATTTGGCGAGGGACTGTCTTAATTGAACACTCACTATTAAGCCAAGGAATGCTCGTTGCTCTGATTAATTACCTTTTACAAATTTTGGCTGAATTGCTGAAGATGACCATGTTGGTAACCTCTTTAAATCAAAGTTTCATCAGTGCCAAGCGGGTACAAGCGATTTTTGATCTAGAAATTGAAGGCGAAAAGATAAATCTTTCAGATGAGACCAGTAGTAGGGATTTGTCTGGGATGGCAATAGTAGCGGAAAAATTATCCTTTAGGTACCCTAATGCGAGTAAGGCTGCACTTGAGGACATTAGTTTTACCTTGGCGTCGGGTCAAAGCTTGGGGATTATTGGTGGAACTGGTTCAGGAAAATCGACTCTAGTTGCATTATTAACACGGCTTTATCAGGCGCAATCTGGTCAGTTGTTGCTTTCTCACAAAGGAACTACAGCACAGTCTGTCAAGGAATGGCGTGGTTGGACAGCAGTTGTTCCCCAAAAAGCTCAGCTTTTTAATGGTAGCATTCGTAGCAATTTGCAGCTAGGTCAAGGGAATGACCTTTCAGATCAAGATATGATCCAAGCGCTATCTATGGCACAAGCTTGGGACTTTGTTCATGAAAAAGAGGGGCAGTTAGAGGCTGAAGTTGCGGCTTTCGGTCGTAATTTTTCGGGTGGTCAACGCCAACGCCTTACCATTGCAAGAGCTATCTTGCGTCGTGCCCCTTTTCTGATCTTAGATGATGCTACTTCGGCACTTGATTATCTGACAGAACGTCGCCTGTTAGAGGCAATTAATCAAGAAAGACAGGAGAGCGGTGGTCATCTGATTATTGTTTCTCAAAGAACACGTAGTTTAAAAGAAGTGGATAAGATTCTTGTTTTGGATCAAGGGAAACTTCTAGCACAAGGAAGTCATGAGGAACTTCTGGAAACTTGTCACGTCTATCGTGATATTCATTTTTCTCAAGAAAGTCAGGAGGCCTAATGAAAGCTAGAATTGAAAAGGCTGTTCAAAGACGCTTGATAAGGGATTTACTAACCTATCGTATGGGGTTAGTAATCATTGTCTTAACTACCCTAGTACAAGTAGCCTTGACTGTTTATTTCCCTGTTTTGATTGGACAAGCGGTTGATAGCTTACTTAGTCCTAATCGTTTGGCCTTATTAGTCCCTATTTTGCTTAAAATGCTAGTGACCATGTTAGCCAATGCCGTCATGCAATGGTTATCTCCCCTTTTATCCAATCGTTTGGTTTATACTTACACAAGTGATCTCAGAAATAAGATCAATCATCATCTAAATCATTTACCTATAGCCAGTATTGATCGCTTTGGAGTTGGTGATTTGGTCAGTCGGATAACAACTGATTTGGAACAACTAAGCAATGGTTTACTGATGGTCTTTAACCAGTTCTTCCTAGGAATTGTCATGATTATAGTTACGCTAGTGACCATGTCCAGTTTAGATATCATTATGGTGACTTTAGTTCTGGTTCTGACTCCCCTTTCATTAGTACTTTCAAGATTTATCGCCCAAAAAAGCTATCTGTATTTCCAAGAACAGACACAATCACGTGGACAACAAACCCAATTTATTGAAGAAGCCATTAATCAAGAGACAGTTGTACATCTTTTTAATGCACAGGATCAGATGCAGGAGCGTTTCCGAGACTTGAATCATCGATATGCTCAACATTCTCAAAAAGCCGTCTTTTATTCATCCACAGTTAATCCAGCAACACGATTTGTCAATAGTTTAATCTATGCTCTTTTAGCTGGAATTGGTGCTTTTCGTATTATCCAAGGAGGATTTACTGTTGGGCAATTGGTCACTTTTTTGAATTACGTTAATCAGTACACCAAGCCTTTTAATGACATTTCCTCGGTTATGTCAGAACTTCAAAGTGCATTAGCCTGTGCTGAACGTCTCTATCACCTCTTAGATCTTCCTTTAGAAGAGGCATCCCCATCTTTGGTCTCACTGGACGATCTTTCGGGCCATGTCACTTTTGAGGAGGTGTCTTTTGGCTATATCCCTGATAAACCATTGATTCAAAATCTTAATCTAAATATTCCGGCCGGCAGTCAGGTGGCTATCGTAGGGCCAACGGGAGCTGGGAAATCAACTCTGATCAATTTGCTGATGCGATTCTATGATAGCGATTCTGGAAGGATTTATATCGATCAGACCCCTATCGATGACGTAGATCGTCAGGTGCTTCGTCAACAGATGGGAATGGTCTTGCAAGAAACTTGGTTGAAATCTGCTAGCGTTCATGACAATATTGCCTATGGTAAGCCAGATGCTAGCCGGGAAGAGGTCGTTTTAGCTGCAAAAGCAGCTAATGCCCATTTCTTTATCGAACAATTGCCAGAAGGTTATGATACTTTCTTAGAAGATGGTGGAGCGTCGTTATCTCAAGGACAGCGCCAATTGCTGACCATTGCACGTGTGATTCTCAAATCTCCTAAGATATTGATCTTGGATGAAGCGACTTCGTCTATTGATACGCGAACAGAAAGCTTGATTCAAGATGCTTTTAACACATTAATGACTGGCCGTACGAGCTTTATCATTGCCCATCGTTTATCAACCATTCGAAATGCGGATATGATATTAGTCATGGTAGATGGCGATATTGTCGAGCATGGTAATCATGAGCAATTGATGAGTCAAAAGGGATTTTACTACAAGATGCAAAGACAAGAAGATTAGCTATGATAACATCAGAGAGTAGCATTCTTGGTTGATATTCTAGAATATTGTTGTGCATGTCGTCAGGTATTCTTGAGAATGATGCGACCTAGTGATAAATTTCTCCTGTAAATACCTTTTGGAAAGAATCAAAATTTAGATCCTTGTCTCGCGATTTAAGGAGGAACTGTGATGGTAAAAAAATTGGTTTCAATTTAGATAGCATTCGTCAAGGATCAAATTTCCAGAAGATGTTGAGATTATCCGCATTCCAATTGATGATTTATCACTTTATGATCTTGAATATGAAAACGGTATTCTTCCTGATAGTCATCAATGCTGTTGGCACCAATTGACAGAACAGATGACTTTGTTTTCATCACACCAGAATATAATCATGGCTTGCCAGCTTCTATCAAAAAGGCCATTGATGTCGTCTCTCGTACTGTGTCTGAAAGCTATATGAAAGGCAAACCTTACTTGATTGTCACCACTCAACTGGTTATGTGTCAAGCTTTGGTGCTAAGCATCATCTTTGTCAAAGTTTGGTCTTTTTAGATGTTCCTGTCCTTGCGCAACTAGAAGTCTGCAGCGCACAGGTTCACAAACTTTTTGATGACGACAATCACATTTGACAAATGAAGGTACCAAAAACTTCCTTAACACAGTGGTTGATACTTACCTTGATTTTGCCAGTCATTTTGTTAAACATTAATCTAAAAAAAAAAGAGCCAAGCGGCTCTTTTCTTTCGCACCATTTATCCAACAAATGCGTTGATTTCTTTTTCAATATTGGCGATTTTTTCTTCAGATTCAGCCAGGGTTTCACCGACCGTTGCGATGTAGAATTTGATTTTAGGCTCGGTACCTGATGGGCGAACGGCAAACCAGCTATCGTCTGTCAGGGTGTACTTGAGCACATCTGACGGAGGTGTTGTCAGTTCAGTTGTCGTTCCGTCAAGAGCGACAGCTTTTTGCAGAGCAAAGTCTTCGAAGAGGGCAATGTCTGTGCTGTTAAACTGCTCAGGGGCATTGTCACGGAACTTAGCCATGATAGCCTTGATTTGCTCAGCACCGTCTTTACCAGAAAGAGTAACAGATATTGTTTTCTCAGCGAAGTAGCCGTATTCCTTGAAGATTTCGTCGATACCATCTGCCAAGGTCATGCCACGAGAGCGGTAGTAGGCAGCAATTTCTGCGACCATGAGAACAGCTTGAATGGCATCCTTATCACGCACGAAAGGCTTAATCAAATAACCAAAACTTTCTTCAAAACCAAACATATACGTATGATTATGTTTTTCTTCAAATTCTTGGATTTTTTCAGCGATGAATTTGAAACCTGTCAAGACGTTGAACATGGTTGCGCCGTAGCTTTCGGCAATCTTGGTTACCAATTCAGTTGACACAATAGATTTTGCGAGGGCAGCATTTTCTGGTAGAGTACCAGCTTGTTTGTGGGCTTCGAGAATGTATTTGGCAATGATAGCACCGATTTGGTTACCAGACAGGTTCCAGTATGAACCGTCTGCTTGACGAACTTCAACACCAACGCGGTCAGCATCTGGATCTGTTGCCAGCAATACATCTGCACCAACTTCGCGGCCAAGTTCTTCGGCAAGTGCAAAAGCAGCTTGACTTTCTGGGTTTGGCGAGGCAACAGTAGAGAAGTCTGGATCAGCTGTTGCTTGAGCTTCAACAACTGCTACAGATTCAAAACCAGCTTCAGCCAAGGCACGACGTGCCAACATCTCACCAGTACCGTGAAGTGGTGTGTAGACAATCTTCATGTCCTTACCATGCTCAGCAATCAAGTCTTTGTTGATATTGATAGACTTGAGCTCATCCAGGTAGAGGCGGTCTGTCTCTTCACCG
Source organism: Streptococcus hyovaginalis DSM 12219 (assembly GCF_000420785.1). Lineage (GTDB taxonomy): Bacteria > Bacillota > Bacilli > Lactobacillales > Streptococcaceae > Streptococcus > Streptococcus hyovaginalis. Next base: position 51,057 of record NZ_ATVP01000009.1, read on the forward strand.
AGAACCGTAATCAGACCATTAGCCTTGCTTTCTTCCAAGTCAGCCAATTCCACTACAAAAGGATTGTCAATGGCACGGATGTAGTCTGTCAAAGCAGACGCATCTGCTGGTGGAATTTGTCCTCCATCTTCGCCGTAAACCTTGTAACCATTGAATTCTTTAGGGTTGTGGCTGGCAGTCACCATGATACCTGCAACGGCATTGTAGTGGCGGACTGCAAAGGATAACTCAGGCGTTGGACGTAGGCTTTCAAAGACGTAAGATTTGATGCCATGGGCTGCCAAGACCTGTGCGGATTCAAAGGCAAACTCTGGAGAGAAGTGGCGAGTGTCGTAAGCAATTGCTACCCCACGTTTTTTAGCTTCTTCACCTTTAGACTCGACCAATTTTGCCAAGCCTTCGGTTGCTTGACGCACCACGTAGATATTGATACGATTGGTACCTGCGCCGATATAGCCACGCATACCCGCTGTACCAAACTCAAGGTTGGTATAAAAGGCATCTTCCTTAGTCGCTTCATCCATACTTTCTAACTCTTGACGAAGGTAGTCAGGCAGGTCAGCAACATTTAGCCAGGTTTGATAGGTTTCTTGATAAGTCATAGCAATCTCCTTTAAAACAAACATTCGTAATGAATGGAAATATATTAAACGCTTACAATTATACCACTTTTACAGAAAAAAAACCATGGTATTTTCATGGCTTCCATTATTTTTTTGAACGCTTTAAGCGAGGAATCATCGTTGTCACCAAAATCGCTGAAATAACCATTTCTGCCAAAGCATTTGTTGACATAACAGCGCCTAACAAGGCTTGAATACTGCCACCATATACGTCTGAGAAGAAGATGAAGATTCCTAATAAGACAAATACGGTATTGGTTAACGAGCCAACGATACCTGAAATGGCTAAACCAAGTTTTCCTGAAAACCACTTAGCTGTATAGTAAGGCAAAATACCAATCAGTAATCGAGGTATTAAGGCAATGACAAGAGAAAAAATATTACCTTGCTCCACAAACGGTGAGAATAGATAGTTTGTCGGCAAAATAATGATACTATTGGTCACAAGACTCATGAGCCCCATTAGGATACCTAAACTAGCCCCAATTTTAGGCCCGTATAAAATAGCAGCGATAATGACCGGAATCTGAACCAAAGTTGGCTTGATAGGAATGGGCCAAACGCTGAATACCATGTTACTTAATAATTGGATAATCAGCATAATGGCAAAGAAAATGGCAACAATGGCTGTTTGCCGAGCTTTATTTACTTTCACGAAGAGTCTCCTCAATGATTTTTACTAAAATATCAACGTCAGCTAAGGCTCCTCGTCCAATATCACCACAAGCTAAGACAGCTGATTTAGGCTCAATTTCACGATAACCAAATGTCTTTAAACGCTCGATATTAGCTTGTGTAGCAGGGTGATCGTACATTTTTGTATTCATAGCTGGAGCGAAGAGTTTAGGAACATGATTAGGAAGGGCAAGGGCGGTCGCCGTCACCATGTTGTCTGCAAATCCATTAGCCAGATGGGCGATGGTATTAGCAGAAGCAGGGGCTAAGATGAATAGATCAGCCGCTTTCCCGAGGTCAATGTGGTTAATACGATCAGCAACCTTTTCTTCCATAACATCAAGATGAACGGGATGTTTAGACAATACCTGTAAGGTTAAAGGTGTTATGAACTGTGTAGCTGCTTCAGTCATTAAGACATGAACTTGGTAGCCAAATTTACTGAGTTGACTTGTGAGATCAGCCGCTTTGTAAGCTGAAATAGATCCTGAAACTGCCAAAAGAATAGTCTTAGTCATTTGTGATTACCTCATTATAAAGTAATTGAGCGATATCCTCTTTAGTCGCTGCTTCCGTGACACTGTTAGCTTTAACAAAAAAAGCTGGGTGAGTCTCACCAGAAATCTGAGATAAATCATTAGCTACGATAAGATCAGCCTGATTTTTAACCAGACTCTCACGCGCAACAGCTAATAATTCCTCTTGAGAAACAGCCACTAGTAATTTAAAGCCAATCAGCTTGATGCCAGGATACCATTGTTTTACCAGGGAAATAATTTTTGGAGTCTTTTTCAAGAACAAGACCTGATACTCCGATCGTGATGATATTTTGGTCTCTTGATTTTTGGTGTGTAACAAGGTATCAATATCAGTCTGTTTGACCTCTTCTAAGTCTGCCATGTAGACTGGTGTATAGTCAGAAACGGCCATAGCATGGATCATGACATCGTGTTTAGGAACTAAGATTTTCAAAATTTGTTCTAAACTGGCCACGTTATCAATGACTTCAATAGTCAATAGATTACTAGCCTTGGGTTTAAGAGCCTGTTTGGTTGTCACTAGAGTAACGTGATGCCCTTTTGCCACAAACGTTTCTGCAATGCGTTTCCCTAGTTTTCCTGTAGAATGATTGGTGATACCCCGAACAGAGTCAATCGCCTCTGTTGTACCACCAGATGTGATCAATATTTTCATATCCATATTTTACTAAAAAAGCGACAATCGGTAAACTTTTGAGTGATATCATAAAATAGAGAACTTCTTGCTATTTTCAAAAAAAGTTGAGTTATAAAGAAGAATAAGGTATGCTAAATAAGGCATTAAACCAAATTGAAGAGGTGAGTATCTTTGTCTGAAGCATTGACCCTGTTAGGTGCTTTGAAACTGAATGTTTTTGGGCTCTATGAGAATCGTCAAGAACAACGTGTTCAGCCTTTCGCCTGGGCGGACACTTTTTTGCGTTATGTAACAAAACATGAGGACCAAATGATTGTCCATTTTTGGCCAATGGAAGATATTGTCATTTTAGGTATGCTGGATAGACAAGTGCCTTATTTTGAAGAAGGTTTAAAGAGAATTAAGGCCTTTGGCTATCAGCCTATCATACGGAATATTGGCGGTTTAGGTGTTATTTCAGACGATGGCGTTCTGAACTTTTCTTTGATTCTACCGAATGCTAATCAATTATCAATTAATGATGCCTATTTAGTTATGGTAGCTCTCATTAGAGATATGTTTTCAGACTTTGAGCAAACGATTGACCATTTTGAAGTTCCTCGTTCTTACTGTCCAGGTGACTTTGACTTGAGTATCTCAGGTAAGAAATTTGCGGGCTTAGCTCAGAGACGGATCCAGAACAGCGTCGTCATTTCTGCCTACCTTAGTGTTTACGGAGACCAAAATTTCCGAGGAGAGTTGGTGAGAAACTTCTATGACGTGGGAATAAAAGATCAGCCTACCAAAGCTAACTATCCCGATATTGATCCATCCTGCATGGCGAATCTGTCAGATTTACTGGGGGTTTCACTGTCTATTGAAGAGATTCAAAACCGTGTCTTAAAAAGTCTGGAAAAACAAGGTTTGAAAAAACGCCAGCTGCATTTGGATGATGATCTAATCAGCACTTATCGCAAATTTTTAAAACAACACTTGAATCGTAACGTGAGTACTCTAAGCTGAAAATTTTTCATAAACTTGCTATACTATAGTAGCGTATGACATCCTAAAGGATTATCATCAGATTTTAAACGGAGGTTAAATGATGGCAAAAGTTGCTAATTCCCTGTTAATTACGAAAAATGACACGATCTACACCCTTAGCATGACCCCTGAATTACAGGATTTACTCGGTGATATTGCTTATATTGATTTTACAGAAGAAGATGGTGTGGCTGTAGATGACAGCTTGCTTAATCTAGAAAGTTCTAAGGCTGTTATGGAGTTAACTAGTCCACTAGCTGGCAAAGTGGTCGAACGCAATCTTGAAGCGAGTTCTGACCCAAGCCTGCTCAACCAAAAGGGAGCCGATAAAAACTGGATTATTAAATTGACCAATGTGGATGAGAAAGCTTACCAGTCACTTGCTGACGCCTAATCATCAATGCTTTCACTTATTCGATTATCAGCTGAGACGTATTGAAGAACACATTTCTGATGAGAACCCTTTTGGGTCTCTCGGTAATAAGGTCAAAAAACTAGCTTTCGAGGCTAGTTTTTTAGTTTAAGTTGATGATTTCTGTTTTGGGAATACCGTATTCTGCTAAGAGTTGGAGCATCTTCTCGAAGCCCAGTTGAAAATGTTCTAAGACATGACCGTCGGAGCCGAGTGAATAGCGGTGACAACCTAGTTCTTTGACCAATTGAAGGGCGTAACGGTAAAGCTCCTCGTGGTGGTAGAGGTAGATGCTCTTGGCGTTGAGTTCAAAGGCTAAATCATGGGATATCATTTTCTTGAAAATGCGGATGAGTTGGGCTTCAAATGTTTGTAGTTCTGGAACAGTCACATCAAAGAGACGGAAACCGTAGTCAAAATGCGCCAAGACGTCAGCTGGAACGCGTCCGATGGCATATTCCAAGCGATCCAAATAATCGGTCATGACCGCTATCTTGTCCATATCCGCGACTTCCTCGTCCAGATAATCATTCACTCCGTTGTGATGGACGGACAATAATTTGAGGTCAAAATCTTTGTCTTCTAAGTAGGCTAGAATATCGTTTTCCCGCGGTTGGAAATAGCCAATTTCAATGCCTTTCTTGACGCGGTTACCGTAGCCTTCATTGAGCGCAGCAATTTCTTGGGAATAGGCCTCGTAATCAGGAATGTCATCCTGCTTGCTGTAGGGATTGGACAAATCAAAATGCTCCGTGGTCACGATTTCGCCGCTGTAATGTTCAAGATAATCTTGAAATCGCGCTTTAGAATCGTAGGAGTAGTGAGTATGCAAGTGGTTGTCTCTCATGGAAAATCTCCTTTCTTTCTATTGTAACAAAAGCAAGCCAGAAGGAACAAGTTTCGGAAATTAAGCGAAATAAACTAAAAAAATCTGATAATTCTTGTAATTTATCAAAAATTTGGTAAAATAGTACAAAATATAAAGCGATGAGAGAAACAATCCCAGACTATTTTCAGAGAGTATCTAGTTGCTGAGAGGATACATCGGTTTGGGCACACATTCTTGAGTGCAATTGCCAACGGTTTTGAACCTAGTAGTGATTGACGTCTGTCTACGTTACGGACTGAAGTCTTTGACTTCCTGAGGGATATATGGCGACGTATGTCTAAATGAAGGTGGAACCACGTGTAAGCGTCCTGAAACAAGGACCTTGTGCGTGGTTTTTTTATCGTTTGAGAGGTGATGACATGGAAATAAAAGGGCTTAGAAAAATTACGCCTTATGTAGCTGGAGCGCAACCACAGGTGGCCAATATGATTAAACTCAATACCAATGAGAATGCCTATGGACCAAGTCCAGCGGTAATTGCGGCTTTGGCTGATTTTGATGCGACAAACCTACGTCGCTATTCAAGTCTGGACCAAGTGGGACTACGTCAGGCTTTGGCGGAGCAACACGGTTTGGAGGCAGACCAATTTGTCATTGGCAATGGTTCAGATGACATCTTATCTATGGCTTTTCTGTCCTTCTTTAAAACGGAGCAACCGATTTTATTCCCCGATTTGACCTATGGCTTTTACAAGGTCTGGGCTGATTTGTATCAGCTTCCTTTTGAAGAAATAGCTTTGGCGGAGGATTTTAGCTGGCGGGTGGCGGATTACCAGAGAGAATGTGGCGGTGTGATTTTGACCAATCCCAATGCTCCGACGGGGCGTTTCCAGTCTCTGGACGATATTGAGGAAGTTCTGAAGGCTAATCCGCAGGTCGTTGTCATCGTTGATGAGGCATATGTCAATTTCGGCGGGCAGACAGCTGTTCCGCTTTTGGATAAATACCCCAATCTCTTCATTACACGGACCTTCTCCAAGGATGCATCACTAGCGGGTTTGCGCGTCGGATACGGTATAGGTTCCAAGGAGCTGATTGGTGTCATTCAAGCGGTGCGCAATGCTATCAATCCTTATAATGTGGATGACATCTCTGAAGCTTTGGTATTGGCTGCAGTCAAGGATTGGGCCTATTACGAAGAAACCTGCCGGAAGATTATGGTAACGCGCGATTGGTTTGGGGAAGAATTAACCAGACTTGGCTTTGACGTTTTGCCGTCAGCAACCAATTTCCTCCTAGTGCGACCAGCTCATGTCAGTGCGGGAGAACTGTTCAGGCAATTGGAAGAGCAGCAGATTTATGTCCGGTATTTTTCAAAACAAGAACGTATAAAGGATAGACTGCGCATCTCTATCGGTACACAAGAAGAGATGGAGCGGGTCTTAGCAAGGATAAAGGAAGGGTGCCTATGAACAATCGAACATTGCCACAAGGATTGTACGACAAGCTTTTCAAACGCGCTCGTGCCACCTATGAAATTGAGCGGACGGTCAGCGACCTCTTGATAGAGTGCGGTTTTCACCGAATTGAAACGCCGACCTTGGAGCATTTTGAAGTCTTTTCAGATACGATTGATACCAATAATTACCAGCTCTTTGATAAGAGAGGCCATCTTCTGAGCTTGCGGCCGGATATTACTAGCCAAGTAGCACGTGTCATTTCATCAACTCGGGTGCAAACACCTATTAAATTTTCTTATTCGGGCAAGGTCTATCGTAGTCAAGAAGCCATGCGGGGCTTGGAAAATGAACGCACTCAAGCCGGGATTGAAATCATTGGTTATCCTGTGCAGGAGGCCTATGCTGAAGCTATTTCCAGTGCCAAGAAAGCCTTGGAACGTTCGGGTTTGAAAGACTGCACATTTGAGTTTTCACACGCAGCCATCCTCAAGACGATTTTTCAGCAATTGGAGTTGACATCGGAGGTTGCGGATGATTTGTCGCTCCATATTCGGGATAAAAATATTACAAAGCTCCAGGAATTTACCAAGCAACACCCGAGTGAATTTGATGGTTTCATCAGTCGCCTACCGTACTTGTTTGGAGAGGCAGAAGTCGTTTTGGCAGAGGCCCGGCAGGTATCACAGAACGCACAATTATTGCAGGTTTTTGATCAATTAGAAGCATTTATCGCAATGGCAGAAACTGAGTTGGGACCTGTCACGGTGGATTTGGCACAACTTCCGACGGTCCCTTACTATACAGGCATGATGTTTAAGGTTTTTGACCAGCAATTGCCGGACGCCTTTTTATCAGGTGGACGGTATGACAAGCTCTTTGAGCGGTTTGGAGCCGAGGAGCTGACGGCTATCGGTTGGGCCTTGGAAATTGATGCCATTTATCAAGCCATTCGACAAGATTTAGACTATCAAGGAGGGAAGTAAATGGGTGATCAGATTACCATTGCCTTGACCAAGGGGCGGATTGAGAAGGAAACCATGGCTCTTCTGGAAAAGTCAGGCTTTGATATGTCTTTCATGGCAGATAAGGGGCGGAATTTGATTTTTAAAAGTCCTGATGGGCAGTTTCGCTTTTTACTGGTCAAGGCACCGGATGTAACAACCTATGTTCGCCACGGGGTGGCAGATGTGGGCGTTGTCGGCAAGGATGTCTTGATTGAGCATCCGGCTGGATTTTTAGAAATGCTGGATTTGAACTTTGGCTTGTGTAAATTCTCAGTTGCCTCTGTTCCGACTTACAATCCTAGCGACCACAAGCGGAAACGGATTGCAACCAAGTATCCAACAGTTGCTATGGAACATTTTAAGCAAAAGGGCGAGGATGTCGAGATTATTTCTATTCAAGGTAGTGTGGAAATTGCTCCTGTTCTGGGGCTGGCCGATGCCATTGTCGATATTGTGGAGACAGGAAATACCTTGGTAGCCAATGGTTTAGTGGTCTTTGAAGATATTTGTCGGATTTCCTCGCGTTTGATTGTCAATAAAGCCAGCATCAAGAATAAGCCTCAAGTGCTATCATTTATCAAGAAATTAGAAGACATTGTCGGAAATGAGGAGGTACCTTTTAGATGAAACGCTTAAGTGGAACAAGTCAAGACATTGCGGCCTTGCTCTATCAAGAACAAGTAGCGCTGAATGCAGAAACGGTCTCCGTAGAAGAGACCGTCAAGGAAATCATGGCACGGGTCGCTCGTGAAGGAGATGCAGCTCTGAAAGCCTACAATCTCCAGTTTGACGGGATCGAGCTCGATGACTTAGAAGTCAGTCAAGCGCAAATAGATGCAGCTTTTGAGCAGATTGAACCAGACATTCTCTCAGCCTTAGAAGGTGCCAAAGCCAATATCGCTTCCTACCACCAGCAACAGGTGGAAGAGGGTTTTGAGGACCAACCGTCTGAAGGCGTCCTTCGTGGGCAACTCATTCGTCCCCTAGAGCGAGTGGGCGTCTATGTTCCGGGAGGAACAGCCGCCTATCCTTCTTCTGTCTTGATGAATGTCATCCCTGCAAAAATTGCTGGTGTGGAGGAAATCATCATGATTACCCCGCCACAGGAGACTTACAATCCAGCGATTTTGGTGGCGGCAAGATTGGCTGGAGTGGATAAGATTTATCAGGTTGGCGGAGCCCACGGGATTGCGGCGCTAGCTTATGGAACGCAGACCATTCCCAAGGTGGATAAAATTACCGGGCCGGGCAATATTTATGTCGCAACGGCCAAGAAATTGGTCTATGGCTTGGTTGGAATTGATATGATTGCCGGTCCATCTGAGATTGGTGTTATCGCAGACGAGACGGCAAATCCTGTTTTTGTAGCGGCGGATTTGTTATCACAGGCGGAACACGATCGCTTGGCGCGTGCGATTTTGGTAACCAATTCGGAAGTCTTGGCTGAGCAAGTCGAGCTAGAAATCGAGCGGCAATTGCAGACCTTGCCGCGTGAGGAAATTGCGCGGGCATCCATTGAACAGAACGGACGCATTATCGTGACAGACACGGTAGAAGCCATGTTTGACTTGATGAATTTGGTGGCGCCTGAACATTTGGAAATTGCTATGGAAGATGCCTATGATTATCTTTCCTTGGTCAAGCATGCGGGGTCGATTTTCTTGGGTCATTATACCAGTGAGCCGATTGGGGATTATTATGCAGGGACCAATCATGTTCTGCCAACTTCAGGCACCAGCCGTTTTTATTCGGCACTGGGTGTCCATGATTTTATCAAACGAATACAATACACACAATATAGTAAGAAAGCCGTGCAAGAGGCTAGTCAGGCCATTACGAATTTGGCCTATTCAGAAGGATTGGCTGCTCATGCACGGGCCATTGAGGTGAGAAATGAAGGAAGTTAAGGGATTATTGGTCATGGATGTGGACAGCACCTTGATCATGGAAGAAGGCATTGACCTGTTGGGCGAAGAAGCTGGTCTCGGTCAGCGAGTTGCGGACATTACCGAGCGCGCCATGCGGGGGGAATTGGATTTTGAAGAAGCCTTGCGTGAACGCGTTGGCTTGCTGGCGGGCTTGCCCGAAACGGTTTTGGATCGCATTTTAGGGCACATTCATTTCACACCGGGAGCAGAAGAACTGGTAGCAGAGCTCCACAAGCGTGGCTATAAGGTAGCCGTTGTGTCGGGTGGTTTTCATCAGACGGTCAATGTATTGGCGGAACGGCTCAATTTGGACTATGTTAAGGCCAATACTCTAGAAATTGTCAACGGAGTTTTGACAGGACGCGTGACCGGTGACATTGTGACTAAGGATGTCAAGGAAACCATGCTCAGAACTTGGGCGGCGGAAAATGGTCTCGATATGCAAGATACGATTGCAGTGGGCGATGGTGCCAACGATTTGCCAATGATTCAGGCGGCGGGTATCGGCATCGCCTTCTGTGCCAAACCTATTGTGCAGGAACAAACCCCTTATCAAATCAATGAGAAAAATTTGTATCAGGTGATTGAGATTTTGGATAGAGTGAAGAATTAAGCAACGGTATTCACACGTCAGGTACCGATCTGCGAATACAGCTTCTAATATAGTAAAGAAAGAAGAACATCATGAGAACAGCAAGCATTGAACGCAATACCTCTGAAACAAAAATCAAGCTGACAGTTAATTTGGATGTGCAGGATCCGGTTGAAATTGCGACGGGTGTGGGCTTTTTTGACCACATGTTGACCCTTTTTGCCCGCCATAGTCGCATGTCTCTAGTTGTCCATGTAGACGGTGATACTTGGGTGGACAGCCATCATACGGTTGAGGATGTCGGGATTGTTCTTGGACAAGCCATCAAGGAAGCTCTGGGCGACAAGGTCGGTATCAATCGTTACGGGACTTCTTTTGTGCCTATGGATGAAACGCTTGGCATGTCCAGTCTGGACTTGTCTGGACGCTCTTATTTGGTCTTTGATGCCACCTTTGACAATCCCAAATTAGGCGATTTTGATACGGAATTGGTTGAAGAATTCTTCCAAGCCTTGGCTTTCAACCTGCAGATGAACCTGCATTTGAAGATTTTACACGGGAAAAATAGTCATCATAAGGCTGAAAGTCTCTTCAAGGCAACAGGTCGAGCTCTTCGCGAAGCCATTAACATCAACCCTGACATTAAGGGTGTCAATTCAACAAAAGGACTCTTGTAGTATGATACGAGTGATTGATTACGATGCGGGAAATACAGCTAATGTTCTGCGGGCCTTGGAAAAAATCGGTGTAGCTGCGGAATTGACGGCGGATCCTGAGAAAATTTTGTCGGCTACAGGTTTGATTTTACCAGGAGTCGGTGCCTTTCCGTCGGCTATGGCTGAATTGGAGAAACGCCAACTGCTACCAGCTATTCAGACAGTTGTGGCCGCTGGCAAGCCTTTTTTGGGCATTTGTTTAGGTATGCAGTTGCTCTTGGACCAAGGTTTGGAACACCAGCCGACCAAGGGTTTGGGTCTCATTCCCGGTGTTTGCCGTCCTATTCCAGCTAAAGACGACTATCCTGTGCCCCACATGGGCTGGAATCAGTTGGAAGTCAAGCAGAAAAACTCACTGACAGATGGACTTGATGATCAGTCGGTTTACTTTGTTCACAGTTATTTTACCGAAGTAGAGCCTGAATATATCGACGCGACAGCAGATTATAGCAGGGAAATTCCGGCCATGATTTCAAAAGGAAATATCCTTGGGGCACAGTTTCACCCTGAAAAATCAGGTCAAGTTGGGCTAGGCATTTTGACAAAGTTTGCGGCATTATGTCAGAAATAGTGAGGGAAGATATGCAGATTTATCCAGCGATTGATATTCGAGATGGGAAGGCAGTGCGCCTGTTTAAGGGAGATTTTAATCAGGAGACCGTTGTTAACCCAGATGTATTAGACCAAGCCAAAACATTTGCGGCTGCGGGAATTGATTTTATTCACGTGGTGGATTTGGACGGTGCTTTAGAGGGACGTGCGACCAATAGGGATTTGATTGCCAGTTTGAAAAGTAAGACCGGTCTCCGTATTCAAGTGGGGGGCGGCATTCGCACCTTGGACCAGATCGCGGACTATCTGGATGCGGGCATTGACCGTGTCATTATTGGGTCTATGGCTGTTAAAGATCCAGATTTTGTCAAGGAAGCCTTGGAGCGTTTTGGAAGTCAGGCCATTGTCGTGGGCATCGATGCCAAAAATGGCTTTGTCGCAACAGAAGGCTGGCTAGAAACCAGTCAAGTAGACTATCTGAGCTTGGCCAAGGAGATGAAAAAAATTGGTGTGCGTCTCTTTGTTTACACTGATGTGGACCGCGACGGTACCCTGACAGGTCCTAATTTTGACCATTATAGAAAATTGAAGGCGACCTTGACAGAGGCAGAGGTCATTGCCTCTGGTGGTATCCATACCGTGAGCGACTTGGTGGAGCTGGCGCAAATCGGGGTGGCCGGTACCATTGTCGGCAAGGCTTATTACAGCGGCAAGGTCAGCTTGGACGAATTGCAGCAATTTGGAGGTTGAACATGTTAGCAAAACGCATTATTCCCTGTCTGGACGTCAAGAACGGTCGGGTGGTCAAGGGAGTTAATTTTGTCAACTTGACGGATGTGGGCGACCCTGTGGACACAGCCACAGCCTACTACGAGGCAGGCTGTGATGAATTGGTTTTTCTTGATATTACGGCGACGCATGAAGAACGTGAAACGACTGTGGACATGGTGCGGCGCGTGGCAGACCAAGTTTTTATTCCTTTTACCGTTGGTGGGGGCGTTCGTTCCGTCGATGATATGAACAAGATGCTCAAGGCAGGAGCTGACAAGGTGTCAGTCAATTCATCGGCTGTGGCCAATCCATCCTTGATCAAAGAATGTGCTGAAAAATTCGGCAGTCAATGCGTTGTTGTCGCTATTGATGCGCGCAAAGAGTCAGATGGGACTTGGCATGTCTACGTGGCTGGCGGTCGCAAGGATACCGGTCTGGATTTACTGGATTGGGCTAAGAAGGTCGTCGAGCTCGGTGCTGGCGAAATCCTTTTGACCAGCATGGACAAGGACGGGACTAAATCAGGTTTTGATGTGGACATGCTCAATGCTGTGGCGAGTGTGGTGACGGTTCCGATTATTGCATCGGGTGGTGCTGGAAATACGGACCATATCCTTGAGGTATTTGAACAAACACCGGCAATGGGGGCCCTGGCAGCATCCATCTTTCATTATGGTCAAGTCAGCATTGCAGAAACCAAATCAGTTATGCGCCAGAATGGAATTGAGGTGCGATTAAATGATTAGTATTGATTTTGACAAGCAAGACGGATTAGTGCCTGTGATTGTCACTGACCATGAGACAGGTCTGGTCTTGATGCTGGCTTATATGAATGAAGAATCCTATCAAAAGACCTTAGAAACCAAGCAGATGCATTACTGGAGCCGGTCGCGTCAGGAATTGTGGCACAAGGGTGCAACCAGTGGGCATTTTCAGACGGTTAAATCTATCAAAACAGATTGTGACCGCGACACCCTGCTCATTTCCGTCGAGCAAGTAGGGGCTGCCTGTCATACGGGCGCCTATAGTTGCTTTTTTGAAAACATACTCTAAGAAAGGAACAGGATATGCTAGAAACCTTGTATCATGAGGCCCTTGACCGCAAGCGCAATCCAAAAGAAGGGTCCTATACTAACTACTTGTATGGCAAAGGCTTGGATAAAATTCTCAAGAAAGTTGGGGAAGAGGCAACAGAAGTCGTGATTGCAGCCAAAAATGCCGACAAGAAAGAAATTGCTAATGAAACAGCTGATTTGCTCTATCATCTGGCTGTTCTCTTGGTAGAAACAGGCGTGAGCTTAGAAAAAATCGAAGATATTCTACAGGACCGCCAAGGAAAAGTCAGTAAAACCAGCGACCGCAGAAAAATTAGTGACTATTAAAAAAATTGTCGTGATTAGATAAAATAGAGAAGATAGTTAAAAAACTTGTTCATCTTGTTTTTTAGCCAGGCTTATAACACTTTATTCAGCAAACACCTGGTAAAAGTAGCTCAGGTGTTTTCCATGTCTCAGGCCTAATTTCTATAAAAAAATTTGGGGACAAGTAAACTAAAAAATCAAAAAATCCAGCCATTAAACCACAATTTCCTCTTAACCTATTTTATATTTTTTGTTATAATTAACTTTATGAAGAAAATCACAATCACAGCTACAGCTGAAAGTATCGAACAGGTTAAGGATTTACTAGCTATCGGTGTCGATCGCATCTATGTTGGTGAAGCCGACTATGGGTTGAGACTTCCCAAAACATTTACCTATGATGAGCTTAGAGAAATTGCAGCCTTGGTACACGAAGCGGGAAAAGAACTCACCGTTGCAGCCAATGCTCTCATGCACCAAGATATGATGGACAATATCATGCCTTTTATGGCATTGATGAAAGAAATCAAGGTCGATTATCTGGTCGTTGGAGATGCGGGAGTCTTTTACATCAATAAGCGCGATGGCTATAACTTCAAGCTTATTTATGACACATCCGTTTTTGTGACATCTAGCCGTCAGATTAATTTCTGGAAGGATCACGGAGCAGTTGAAGCCGTCTTAGCACGAGAAATTCCGGCTGAAGAGTTGGCTGACATTGCCAAAAATCTGGAAATTCCGGCTGAAATTTTAGTTTATGGTGCCTCTGTCATCCATCATTCCAAACGGACCTTGCTCCAAAATTACTATAACTTCATCAAAGCGGATGAGACGGATTTGTCCAAAGAACGCGGCCTCTTTTTGGCTGAACCAAGTGATCCTGATAGTCATTATTCGATTTTTGAAGATAAGCATGGAACACATATTTTCATCAATAATGATATCAACATGATGACAAAACTCTCTGAGCTTGTTGACTTCGGTTACCATCATTGGAAACTGGATGGTATTTTCTGCCCAGGAGACGGTTTTCTTGAGATCGCCCGCTGCTTCGTTGAAGCAAGACAATTACTTGAAAAGGATGAACTAAGTTTTGAAATGGCTAATCGTTTAGACGAACGCATCCGTCAATATCATCCTGCAGAGCGCGGATTGGACACCGGTTTCTATGAATTTGATCGTAACACTGTTAAATAAGAGAATACCTCATCAGTAATCCTAAGCCTAAATTGAAAACCGTCGCCAATTATTAAACGTTATCTTAATTCTATCCTGATAAATGACTTAGTGTCGGCTCCTAAAGGAACTCGTCACCAAACGGAAAGTGCCATTGAACCTTTCCTTGTCAGTTACACTAGACAGCTAGGGCAAAACGATACTTTTTGACCTAGCATCGCACACTTTAACTCAAATCATATCTATATTGCAAATAGAGGAGATTTTACATTATGTCAAAAATATTAAAGCGTCCTGAGGTTTTGTCGCCTGCGGGGACTTTGGAGAAATTGAAGGTTGCCATTGATTATGGTGCCGATGCTGTCTTTGTTGGTGGTCAAGCCTATGGTCTTCGAAGCAGGGCAGGCAACTTCACGATGGAGGAGATTCGCGAAGGGATCGGGTATGCCCATGCTCGTGGCGCAAAAGTCTATGTCGCGGCTAACATGGTGACTCACGAAGGAAATGAAGAAGGGGCAGGAGCTTGGTTCCGAGAACTTCGCGACATGGGTCTGGATGCGGTCATTGTATCGGATCCAGCACTCATTGTCATTTGTGCGACGGAAGCTCCAGGTCTTGAAATCCATTTATCCACTCAAGCATCCTCAACCAACTACGAAACCTTCGAATTTTGGAAAGAGCTTGGTTTGACCCGCATCGTCTTGGCCCGAGAAGTGACCATGGCAGAGTTAGCTGAAATTCGCAAACGAACATCCGTTGAAATTGAAGCCTTCGTTCATGGGGCTATGTGTATTTCTTACTCCGGACGTTGCGTCCTGTCCAACCACATGAGCCACCGTGATGCGAATCGTGGCGGCTGTTCCCAATCTTGTCGCTGGAAATATGATCTTTATGACCTCCCGTTTGGCGAAGAGCGTCGTTCCATCAAAGGTCAGATACCAGAGCCTTTTTCAATGTCTGCAGTTGACATGTGTATGATTGAGCACATTCCAGATATGATTGAAAATGGTGTTGACAGTTTAAAAATTGAAGGCCGCATGAAGTCAGTCCACTATGTCTCAACTGTCACCAATTGCTATAAGACTGCGGTTGATGCTTATCTAAAAAGCCCTGAGACATTTGAAGCCATCAAACAAGACCTGATTGATGAGCTATGGAAAGTGGCCCAACGAGAATTGGCAACTGGTTTCTATTACCAAGCTCCGACTGAAAATGAACAACTTTTTGGTGCCAGACGAAAGATTCCAAAATATAAATTTATTGCAGAAGTGGTTGGTTTTGACAAGGATAGTATGACCGCAACTATTCGACAACGCAATGTCATCAACGATGGAGATGTTGTTGAAATTTATGGACCAGGGTTTCGTCATTTTGAAACAACGATCCAGAATCTACGTGACGGGGATGGTCTTCCACTTGATCGTGCCAATCGTCCAATGGATTTATTGACCATTACAGTACCCCAAGAAGTCTATCCTGGAGATATGATTAGATCATGCCAATCAGGGCTTATCAATCTTTATAAGGAAGATGGGCGGTCAGTCACTGTGCGTGCATAAGTTGGTAGCAAAAGAAATGAAAACTCCTGTTTCTAACAGCATGCTTAAAAAGTCAGTCTTACAGTCTCTACTTATAACTCTGTATTAAAAAATGGTATAGTGCAAAAAGAGGACCCGTTCCTCTTTTTGAGATCTTGTCGTGATACAATAAGAAAAAAGAAAGTGAGCTAATGTTATGACAGATTTACTAAGCATTTACCAAAGTCTTAAGAAAAAAACATGGGTTGATCTTAGCCATCAAATTGATGAAAAAGCCCCCATTATCCAGCCTTTCCTGCCTTAGAAAAGAAGATACTCTTTACACATGCTGACGTTGACGGTTTCTTTGCCCAGCAATCTGACTGGTCAAAGCGATGGCTCAACCAAGATGCCATTCGCAATTTGGATGATCAAGGCATTCAAAGAACACCGGGATGGAGTCATGATGCCTTAGTTTATTTGATTGAAGAAGTTCAGGCCAAAGCAATTGGTCATGAAATACTAAATACCGATGCGGGGTTAACAGTGGCTGAATCTGGTGACAAATTACCTGAAGAATATTATCTCTTATTAAAGGATATCTATCAAATTGAAGTGCTTAACAATCTCGATCAAGTCCCTGCTAGTGGTGCTTTAATTACGATTGCCTTTCCACACTTTAGCCAAGCAGCAAGTTCTCCAGTGAGAGCTATTGCTATCTTGCCTTAAAAATCAGGGAAATTGCTTTAGATCCACTTAAAATACGTGTTAATAACGAATGTTATCGTGAAATTTACGAAAAACATGCGTTATTTTCTTTTTGTATGATAAAATATATCTATAACATAGAAGAGGTGTCTCATGAAATCTGATATTGAAATTGCTCAAAGTGTTGAACTCAAACCTATTACTGATATTGTAGAAAAAGTGGGAATTGGTTTTGATGATATAGAACTTTATGGGAAATACAAGGCAAAATTATCCTTTGATAAAATCAAAGAAGTTCAGTCAAACAAACTTGGTAAATTAATCTTGGTAACAGCTATCAATCCAACTCCAGCAGGGGAAGGAAAGTCTACTATGTCTATCGGACTTGCTGATGCTCTTAATAAAATTGGTAAACAAACCATGATAGCTTTACGTGAGCCATCTCTGGGTCCTGTTATGGGAATTAAAGGCGGAGCAGCTGGTGGCGGTTATGCCCAAGTGCTTCCAATGGAAGACATCAATCTTCACTTTACAGGTGATATGCATGCGATTACAACAGCTAATAATGCTTTAGCAGCACTTTTGGACAATCACCTCCAACAAGGAAATGACTTGCAAATCGATCAACGACGCATTATTTGGAAACGCGTTGTTGACCTTAACGATCGTTCTCTTCGTCAAGTGATTGTTGGTTTGGGAAGCCCATTGAATGGCGTCCCACGCGAAGATGGCTTCGACATCACTGTAGCTTCTGAAATTATGGCTATTCTTTGCTTGGCAACTGATCTAGATGATCTAAAACAGAGATTAGCCAATATTGTTGTTGCTTATGACATTAACCGTAAGCCTATTTACGTCCGCGATCTCAAAGTAGAGGGCGCCTTGACCCTTATTTTGAAGGATGCCATTAAACCTAACTTAGTCCAAACGATTTATGGCACACCAGCTCTCGTCCATGGTGGCCCTTTTGCCAATATTGCTCATGGGTGTAATTCTGTTTTGGCTACTACAACAGCCCTACGTTTAGCTGATTATACAGTAACAGAAGCTGGTTTTGGAGCTGATTTGGGTGCCGAAAAATTCCTTGATATCAAAACCCCAAATCTTCCTAAGTCACCAGATGCTGTTGTTATCGTAGCGACTCTTCGTGCCTTGAAAATGCATGGTGGTGTGGCAAAAACAGACTTGTCAGAAGAAAATGTTGACGCTGTGCGTTCAGGATTTGAAAACCTCAAACGTCACGTGGAAAATATTCGACAATATGGCATTCCAGCAGTTGTTGCTATTAATGAATTTATTTCAGATACAGAAGCTGAAATTGAAGCTCTAAAGGAACTTTGCAGTCAACTTGATGTGCCAGTTGAATTAGCTAGTGTTTGGGCCGATGGCGCTGAGGGTGGTGTAGACCTTGCTAAAACACTTGTTGAAACCATTGATAAAGGTCAAGCCAACTACCGACGTCTCTACAATGATGAGGATAGTTTAGAAGAAAAAGCTCGTAAGATTGTAACCAAGATTTATGGTGGCAAATCAGTCCATTTTGGTCCAAAAGCCAAAACTCAACTCAAGCAATTTGCTGAATTTGGCTGGGATAAATTGCCTATCTGTATGGCCAAGACGCAGTATTCTTTTTCAGATAATCCTGCTTTACTGGGGGCTCCAGATGGATTTGATGTCACTATCCGTGAATTCGTTCCCAAAACAGGGGCGGGCTTCATTGTTGCCTTAACTGGTGATGTCATGACCATGCCTGGTTTACCAAAACAACCAGCTGCACTCAACATGGACGTCACTTCAGATGGCGTAGCTGTAGGACTCTTCTAAACACCAATCCATTCACAAGCCAACCCTCATTCTTGGTTGGCTTTTTTGAGTTTTGAGCATATAATTAAAGTAAGACAACAGACAACCATGAATCAAATAATAGGCAAGGAGTAGCTGATGCCATCTTTAACAACTGAAACAGAACAACTCTTATTAAGGAGATTCGAGCATAATGATGCCCAAGCTATGTTTGAGAATTGGGCTAGTCACCCCGACAATCTGACTTATTTAACCTGGCCTGCTCATGATAATCCTGAAACCACAAAAACAGTCCTTTCACAATGGCTGAGTGATAGCGATCCCCTACACCACCACTGGGCTATCATTAATAAAACGAATCAGGTGCTCATGGGAGAGATTGCGATTGTGGACTATGACAAGGAGACACTAACCGCAGAAATTGGTTATGTTCTAGGAAAAGTTTTTTGGGGACGCGGTATCATGACTGAGGCCTTAACAGCCATTATTGCACTTTTATTTGAGAAAACTGATACTAACCGCATTCAAGCTAAGTTTGATACTGAAAATATCGCATCAGGTAGAGTCATGGCAAAATCTGGGATGTTATACGAAGGCACTTTAAGACAGTCACATAGGAACAATCGTGGTCTAGTTGATGTTGCCCTTTATGCTATTGTAAAATCTGATTATTTAGGATCCTAGATCACTTCATATGATACGCCACATAAAATAGCCATAATAAGATAAGATGTTATTAAAAAGGAGACAAGATGACCATTAGAAGTGCGCGAGTCAGTGACGCTAAAGACTTACTTGCTATATACGCACCTTACGTTGAAAAAACAGCTATTACCTTTGAATATACTGTTCCAAGCCTCAGTGATTTTGAGCACCGCATTAGCCATACACTCACAAAGTACCCCTATCTAGTTTATGAAGAAGATGCCCACATCTTAGGATACGCCTATGCTAGCACTTATAAAGCTCGCGCAGCTTATGACTGGTCTTGTGAGGTATCTATTTATGTTGCTGAAGAGGCACGTGGGCGACATATAGGTACGAAGCTTTATGATGCCTTAGAATCGCATTTACAAGCCAAAGGGATTTGTAATCTCTTAGCCTGTATCACCTATCCTAATGATCCAAGCGTTCAGTTTCATAGCCAAAGAGGCTACCAACAAGTCGCACATTTCAAAAAAATCGGGTATAAAGGCGACAAATGGCATGACATCATTTGGATGCAAAAGCGTTTGTAAAGAGGAAAACATAATGACCAAAACGTATCAATACCAATCTAAGCTCTACGCAGCCCAACAAAAAGGGGGCGCCTACACTATTTTCCCCTACAACATCCGCGAAGAATTTGGCAAAGGGCGAGTGAAAGTTCACGTTACCTTTGATGGGATACCTTACGATGGCTCTATTGTCAATATGGGGCTAAAAGACCATGATGGTAATGTTATCTATATCATCGGCATTCGTAAAGCTATTCAAGAAACTATCAGAAAGGGGATCGGAGATTCCGTTGCGATTACGGTAACGGAAAGAGATTAATCCTTCCCTTGTGATGCAGACTATCTCCCTAAAATAAATTGTATGAAAGTTTGAAAAAATGCAACACTATTTCAACTTTTTTCGTTAATTTTTTGCTATAATAGTTACCATTGATTTTGAAGAAAAGGAGGAAAAAAGCATTTACGAAACTAAAAATATAAAGACCCTTTTGGGACGGGGAAAGCGGGGAATTCTAAGGGGAATATTTAGTAGGACCACGGTTATCGCCATTCTTTTGATCTTACAGATTTT
Organism: Streptococcus hyovaginalis DSM 12219; assembly: GCF_000420785.1. Lineage (GTDB taxonomy): Bacteria > Bacillota > Bacilli > Lactobacillales > Streptococcaceae > Streptococcus > Streptococcus hyovaginalis. The sequence continues at coordinate 71,171 of NZ_ATVP01000009.1, forward strand.
ATTCTTACTGGCCTCTTACAAATGGTTCCAAACCTATAAAGTCCAATTTGAAATTTTTGAAATAGTTTTGTCACTTGTCACTGTTCTCTATTTAATCAATAGTGATATGGATTCCACAGCGGTCATTACCTGGCTATTGATCTTGGTCCCTTTTCCGATTATTGGTAGCCTCTTTTTATTCTATACCAAAACGGACTTTGGTTTTAGAGCAATGAAATCAAACATCCAGCGAGCCATTGATGCGACACAGGATTACCTCATTCAGGATACAGAAGCTGTGGCTGAATTAAAACGTCACCATTCGAGCAATTACAATCTCATTTCTTATCTTGAAAATAGTAAAGGACACTTCCCAGTTTATCGCCAAACAGATGTCCGTTATTTCACCTCTGGGGAAGAAAAGTTTGAAGCCCTAAAAGCGGAACTTCGAAAAGCTAAAAAATTCATCTTTTTAGAATATTTCATTATAGATGAAGGGCTGATGTGGGGAGAAATTTTAGCCATTTTGGAAGAAAAAGCAGCTGAAGGTGTCGAAGTACGTGTCATGTATGATGGCATGATCGAATTTACAACCTTGAGCTTTGATTACACCAAGCGCTTGGAAAGCATTGGAATAAAAGCTAAAGCCTTCGCCCCACTATCTCCTTTTATTTCAACCTATTACAATTACCGAGATCATCGGAAAATTTTGGTCATTGATGGTACAGTAGCTTTTACTGGTGGCATTAATTTAGCTGACGAATACATCAATCATGTTGAGCGTTTTGGCCATTGGAAAGATACAGCTATCATGCTAAAAGGAAGGGCAGTCGATACCTTTACTATCTTGTTTCTGCAGTTATGGAGTGCTAGTCAGGAAGAAATTCAAGTAGAGCCATATCTCGCCTTACATCAGCATCGTCCTAATAATGGCTTTATCGTTCCTTACGGCGATTCTCCTTTGGATGATGATAAAATCGGCGAAAATGTCTATATCGATATTCTGAATCAAGCGCGAGACTACGTGCACATCATGACCCCTTATCTCATTCTTGATGGAGAGTTAGCCCACGCGCTCAAATTCGCAGCACAACGTGGGGTTGAGGTCAGCATCATTATGCCAAGCATAGCTGATAAAAAATTACCATTTGCGCTTGCTCAGACTTATTACGCTTCTTTGATTCGTGCTGGCGTTAATATCTACGAATACACCCCTGGTTTTGTACATGCCAAGGTGTTTGTGAGTGACAATCAAAAAGCAGTCGTAGGCACTATTAACTTAGATTACCGTAGTCTCTACCATCACTTTGAATGTGCTACTTACATGTATCGTACATCTTGTATTCCGGATATTGAGGAGGACTTCCAAGCGACATTGAAACAATGTCGTCTCGTTTCAGAAGAGGATGTCCGTCAACGGCCAATGGTTACTAAAGTCCTTGGTACATTAGCCAGAACAGTAGCACCGTTACTTTAAAAAATAAGCCTAAAACGGCTTATTTTTTGTTATAATGGAGCAATAGCACTTAGAAATGAGAAAGAAAAATGGCAAAACGCATCCCCGTAACTCGCTTGCTCCCCAAAGGACATTCCAATGCTAGACAATTCATCTTCAGTCGTAGCATCATCATCTTATTAGCCATTATCACTGAGCTTCTCTTTTTGAGTTTAGGATTTGTCTGGTTTAATCACCTTCCTATCCGCATGATCTATGTTGAGCATATGCTAGGAGCATTTGTTGTTGTTTATCTTTTTAACAGTTCCATGGATGCCACCTCTAAAAATACATGGTTAATGTTGATTATGCTATTCCCTATTTTTGGATCTCTGTTTTTCCTATATATGAAAACAGATATTGGTGTTAGAGACCTCAAGCGTAAAGTAATACAATATACTGATGAAGCCAGCCTCCATTTAAAACAAGATCCTCGGGTCTTAGAAACCATCAAACAATCTCACCCTCACACCTATCAACTCGTTACTTACCTCAATCACAGCCCCGGTCACTTTCCGACTTATGAGGGAAGCCAAGTCACTTATTACCCGCTTGGTGATGATTTTTTCCCAACCTTTAAAGAAGCCTTGTTGCAGGCGAAATCATCCATTTTTTTAGAATACTTTATCATTGACGAAGGGGTGATGTGGGGTGAAATATTGACCATCCTTGAGCAAAAAGCTAAAGAGGGCCTCGATATTCGGGTGCTTTTTGACGGCATGATCGAACTGAGTACTTTGAGTTATGATTACACCAATCGTATGAAAGAACTTGGTATAGATGCGCGTGCCTTTGCGCCAATCAGACCTTTTTTATCAACCTATTATAATTACCGTGATCATCGTAAAATTACGGTAATTGATGGCCAAGTCGCCTTCACAGGTGGGGTTAATCTAGCAGACGAATACATCAATAAAGTCCGCCGTTTCGGACATTGGAAGGATAATGCTATCAAAATAGAAGGAGAAGCTGTTCAAACCTTTAAAGCATTGTTTTTGACTATGTGGTCAACCACAAGTGATGAAGATGATTTTGGACACTATCTCGAAGAATACCCGCAGTCCATACCTTCAAATGGGTATGTCGCTCCTTACGGTAATTCCCCGATGAATTATCACCACATTGCTGAAAATGTCTATATTGATATTTTAAATAATGCCAAAGATTACGTACACATTATGACCCCCTACCTAGTACTGGATAGCGAAATGATGCATGCCTTAACCTTTGCTGCTCGACGGGGAGTAGACGTCAAAATCATTATGCCGGGTATTCCAGATAAACCTTATGCATTCATATTAGCTGAGACCTATTTTAAAGAACTGATGGATGCAGGAGTAGCTATTTATCTCTATACCCCTGGATTTATCCATGCTAAAGTCTTTGTTAGCGACGGGATCAAAGCAACTGTCGGGACAATTAATCTGGACTACCGCAGTCTGTATCATCATTTCGAATGTGGTGTTTACATGTATCAGACAGATACGATCGCAGCAGTTGAAAAAGACTTTGACAAAACCTTAGCACAATCACGCCAAGTAACTTATCTATCGCTAAGATCGCGACCATTTTTAACAAAGTTAGCCGGCTATCTCCTAAAAACCATTGCACCTCTCTTGTAATTTATCTGTGTTTATAGTAGAATACTCTTATGCGATGAGTCGATTGTGGTTTAACCACTTTTGCGCTGGGAGGTCATTATGGCAGGAGCCGACCTTGGTAAGTTGTGTGAACCGGCTTACCTCACATCTGATGTGCCCTATCCCTTGCTTTCTAGCGGGGGATTTTTTGTTTTTCAACTTTTCTTTTTGATAGAAACATAGTATAATGGGTACTGATAAATTGTTAGAAAATTTAAAAAATCTTTTTTTACTTGTATTACAAAGGAGTTCTGTATGGGATACACTGTTGCAATCGTTGGTGCCACTGGTGCCGTTGGTACACAAATGATCAAAATGCTAGAAGAGTCTACACTGCCTATCGATCAAGTTCGCTACTTATCATCTAGCCGTTCAGCAGGAAAGGTACTAGCATTTAAGGGACAAGAAGTAACCGTAGAATTGACAACAGAAGACTCTTTTGAAGGTGTAGATATTGCACTATTTTCAGCGGGTGGTTCAACATCTGCCAAATTTGCACCTTATGCTGTCAAAGCAGGAGCTGTAGTCGTTGATAATACGTCACATTTTAGACAGCATCCAGATGTGCCTTTAGTCGTTCCTGAAGTCAATGCACACGCTCTAGAAAACCACAACGGTATTGTGTCATGTCCTAACTGTTCAACCATTCAAATGATGGTCGCTCTTGAGCCTATTCGTCAAAAGTGGGGTCTATCGCGTATTATTGTATCAACTTATCAAGCGGTGTCTGGTGCTGGACAATCTGCGATAAACGAAACGCAAGACCAATTAAAACAAGTGCTTAATGAAGGTATCAATCCGAAAGACGCAACGGCCAATATCTTACCATCAGGCGGTGATAAAAAGCACTACCCAATCGCTTTCAATGCTCTTCCACAGATCGATGTTTTCACTGATAATGATTATACTTATGAAGAGATGAAGATGACAAAAGAAACCAAGAAAATTATGGAGGATGATAACATTGCTGTTTCAGCAACCTGTGTTCGTATTCCTGTTCTTTCAGCGCATTCTGAATCTGTCTACATTGAGACCAAAGAAGTAGCACCAATTGCAGCTGTCAAAGAAGCAATAGCAGCCTTTCCGGGAGCTGTTTTAGAAGATGATCCGTCACAGCAAATCTACCCTCAAGCCGTTAACGCTGTTGGTAGTCGTGACACCTTTGTCGGTCGTATTCGTAAAGATCTCGATCAAGAAAATGGTATCCACATGTGGGTCGTCTCTGATAATCTTCTTAAAGGAGCTGCTTGGAATTCTGTACAAATCGCCGAAACCTTACATGAAAAAGGACTTGTTCGTCCAACAACTGCATTAAAATTTGAGTTAAACTAAAGGAGTAGTGCCATGTCTCTTGAACAATTACGCAATGCCAAAATGATCACAGCAATGGTGACCCCATTCAAAGCTGATGGTTCAATCAACTATGAGGCACTTCCTAAACTTGTAGAGCACCTATTAGCTCATCATACAGATGGTATCCTACTGGCAGGAACCACAGCTGAAAGCCCAACCCTGACTCACGAAGAAGAATTGGAGTTATTTGCAGCTGTCCAAAAAATTGTCAATGGTCGTGTTCCCTTGATTGCAGGTATTGGGACTAATGATACACGTGACTCCGTCGAATTTGCCAAAGAAGTTGCTGAATTTGGAGGATTTGCTGCTGGTCTTGCTATTGTCCCTTATTACAACAAACCAACTCAAGAGGGACTTTACCATCACTTCACAGCTATTGCTGATGCCAGTGAGTTACCGATTATCATTTACAACATCCCTGGTCGCGTCGTCGTAACCTTAGAGCCAGAAACCATGTTACGTCTTGCCAAACACCCTAATATCATCGGTGTTAAGGAGTGTACAAGTCTTGAAAATATTGCTTACTTAGTAGAGCAATCACCAGAAGATTTCCTTGTTTATACTGGGGAGGATGGCGAGGCATTTCATGCTTTTACACTCGGAGCTGATGGTGTCATTTCGGTAGCCTCTCACACTAATGGCGATGAAATGCATGAGATGCTAGAGGCTATTGAGCAGAACGATATCAAAAAAGCAGCACAAATTCAACGACGCTTTATTCCAAAAGTAAATGCTCTCTTTTCAGTGGCTAGTCCAGCACCAGTCAAGGCTGTCCTAAACCACAAAGGTTTTGATGTTGGGCCATTGCGCTTGCCTCTGGTAGCTTGCTCAGAAGAAGAAGCTAAAGAAATTATCAGAGTTGTCCTTAGCGAAGGCCCCTCTCAACCTGTCCAAGGTGTTTTACGACCAACTAACTACTAAGTTAATGCCACCTAAGCTTTTCTTTGACGTCAAGTCGTTACAGTAATGGTCATTATAAAAATCAAAAACGCTAAGAATTACTGTTAAGTCAGAATTCTTAGCGTTTTTGATTGTGACACATTCAGTCCATAATCATTTTAAGATTATTGTCAAAGGAAATAGCGCTATAGATAAAATGTCGTCTTAAAAAGAGACCCCGAAGAGTCTCTTTAACGAAGGCTATTAATTTTTTGAAGCTTCTTGGAATTCAGGGTTTTTCCATGCTTCATCAATGATAGCTTTAAGCTCATCTGCAGAAGCTTTCATTTTTTGTTGCTCAGCGTCATTCAATGGAATGTTGATTGGACGAACGATACCGTGTGCACCGATAACCGCTGGTTGACCGATAAAGACATCTTCAACACCTGGGTATTGACCTTCTTGGTATACTGAAAGTGGAAGTACAGCATTTTCATCATCAAGAATAGCTTTAGTAATACGTGCAAGAGCTACCGCGATACCGTAGAATGTAGCACCTTTTTTATTGATGATTGAATAAGCAGCATCACGAACACCTTCAAAGAGTTCAACAAGCTCAGCTTCGTCGACATTACGAACGTCTTTAAGGAAGTTTTCAAGGTTAACACCGGCTACGTTAGCGTGTGACCAAACAGCAAATTCAGAATCACCATGCTCACCCATGATGTAAGCGTGAACTGAACGAGCGTCAAGGTCAAGTTTTTCAGCAAGTGCTTGACGGAAACGAGCTGAGTCAAGTGATGTTCCTGAACCGATAACACGCTCTTTAGGGAAACCAGAGAATTTCCAAGTTGAATAAGTTAAAACGTCAACTGGGTTAGCAGCAACAAGGAAAATTCCGTTGAAACCTGATTCAACAACTTGAGTAACGATTGATTTGTTGATAGCAAGGTTTTTACCAACAAGGTCAAGGCGAGTTTCACCTGGTTTTTGTGGTGCACCTGCAGTGATAACGACGAGGTCAGCGTCAGCACAGTCAGAATATTGAGCTGCGTAGATTTTTTTAGGTGATGTGAAGGCAAGAGCGTGGCTAAGGTCTTCCGCGTCACCGACAGCTTTGTCGAATAATTGTGGAATTTCGATAATACCAAGTTCTTGAGCGATTCCTTGATTAACAAGTGCGAAAGCGTAAGATGATCCTACGGCACCGTCACCAACAAGGATAACTTTTTTGTGTTGTTTAGTTGCAGTCATTAGCTAAACATCTCCTTAATTTTTTTGGGGAAGTCCCATTCGCCTCTATTCTATCACTTTCAATTATTAATGTCACGTGTTTCTATAAAAATATAAGAAAATTAGTGAAAATATAAAGTAATTTAAAACATCGTTTTCTGAAAGAAAGCATGCTACACGGTTTATCTTCCCTGTTTCTATTGTCAAAGAGTTCTTTTTTGAGTGATTTTATGGTATAATCAATAGGATAAAGTCTTAAAAGAAAGAGATAAAAATGGAAGATAAAAATCTTGTTAATGTCAATCTAACTAGTGAAATGAAAACTAGCTTTATTGACTATGCCATGAGTGTTATCGTGGCTCGCGCGCTTCCAGATGTTAGAGATGGATTAAAGCCGGTACATCGTCGTATTCTTTATGGTATGAATGAGCTTGGTGTAACACCAGATAAGCCACATAAAAAGTCAGCACGTATTACCGGTGATGTTATGGGTAAATATCATCCACATGGCGATAGTTCCATTTATGATGCTATGGTTCGTATGGCTCAGTGGTGGTCGTATCGTTACATGCTTGTTGATGGCCATGGTAACTTTGGTTCGATGGATGGTGACGGTGCCGCCGCCCAACGTTATACAGAAGCACGCATGAGCAAAATGGCTCTTGAAATGCTTCGTGATATTAATAAAAATACCGTTGATTTTCAAGATAACTACGATGGTAGTGAACGTGAGCCTTTGGTATTACCAGCTCGTTTCCCAAACCTTTTGGTAAATGGTGCCACGGGTATCGCCGTTGGTATGGCTACTAATATTCCACCTCATAATCTCGGTGAGACGATTGATGCGGTTAAGTTGGTTATGGATAATCCAGAGGTAACCACAAGAGATCTTATGGAAGTGCTACCTGGACCTGATTTTCCAACAGGTGCTCTAGTTATGGGACGTTCTGGTATTCATCGTGCCTACGATACTGGTAAAGGTTCTATTGTGTTACGTTCTAAAACGAAGATCGAAGTGACTAAAACAGGCCGTGAACGCATTGTTGTCACTGAATTTCCTTATATGGTTAATAAAACCAAAGTTCATGAGCATATTGTTAAACTGGCTCAAGAGAAACGTATTGAAGGTATCACAGCTGTTCGTGATGAATCCAGCCGAGAAGGGGTTCGTTTCGTTATTGAAGTTAAACGTGATGCTTCAGCTAATGTTATCCTAAATAACCTCTTCAAAATGACTAGCCTACAAACCAATTTTAGTTTCAATATGCTAGCTATTGAAAAAGGGGTACCTAAGATTTTGACCCTGCGCCAGATCTTGGATAACTACATTGCACATCAAAAAGAGGTTATTGTTAGACGTACTGAGTTTGATAAAGCTAAAGCTGAGAGCCGCGCCCATATTTTAGAAGGTTTGTTGATTGCGCTTGACCATCTGGATGAAGTGATTGCTATTATCCGTAATAGTCAAACTGATAGTGAAGCACAAGCTGAGTTGATAGCTCGTTTTGAGCTGAGCGAACGTCAAAGTCAAGCTATCTTAGATATGCGTCTTCGTCGTTTGACAGGATTGGAACGTGATAAGATTCAATCCGAATACGATGACCTTTTGAAACTCATCGCAGATTTGGCGGATATTTTAGCAAAACCTGAACGTGTCATTGCCATCATTAAGGAAGAGTTGGATGAGGTTAAACGTAAATTTAACGATGACCGTCGCACAGAATTAATGGTCGGTGAAGTCTTATCTCTAGAAGATGAGGACTTAATTGAAGAAGAAGATGTGCTGATCACACTTTCAAACAAGGGCTACATCAAACGTCTTGCGCAAGACGAATTCCGGGCTCAAAAACGTGGCGGACGTGGTGTGCAAGGTACTGGTGTCAATGATGATGATTTCGTGAGTCAGTTGGTATCAACCAGCACCCATGATACCCTTCTGTTCTTTACCAATCTAGGTCGTGTCTATAAACTTAAGGGATACGAAATTCCAGAATATGGCCGCACAGCTAAGGGATTGCCCGTTGTCAATCTTCTCAAATTAGATGATGGTGAGTTTATTCAAACCATGATTAATGCACGTAAGGAAGATATTAAAGACCATTATTTCTTCTTTACAACCTATGCTGGGGTTGTAAAACGTGTGCCAACCTCTGAATTTGATAACATTCGCCAAAATGGCCTCAAAGCTTTGACTCTCAAAGATAAGGACCAATTGATTAATGTTTTGGTAACAACTGGTAAAGATGATATTATTATCGGGACAAGTGCTGGTTATTCCGTACGTTTCAACGAGTCTGTTGTGCGTACTATGGGCCGTACCGCAGCTGGTGTTCGTGGAGTGAAGCTTCGTGATGAAGACTATGTTGTTGGAGCTTCAACCATTACTGATGACCAAGAAGTTCTTGTTGTTACAGAAAAAGGTTATGGGAAACGGACGCCTTCTGAAGAATATCCAACAAAAGGCCGTGGTGGTAAAGGGATTAAAACAGCCAATATTACCGATAAAAACGGCGCCTTGGCAGGACTCGTTACAGTATCGGGCGACGAAGACGTCATGCTGATTACCAATAAAGGTGTGGTCATCAGAACCAATGTTTCAAATATTTCTCAAACAGGGCGTTCAACCATGGGGGTTCGTCTCATGCGACTTGAGGAAACGTCTAAGCTCGTGACTTTTGCACTAGTCGAAGCAGAGTCTCACGAGGATCTTGACCTATTAGATAATAAAGAGGAGTAACTACCTGTGAAAAAGAAAACAAGACTAAGCGGTATTCTCCGCAATCTCCTAATTGTTCTTTTAGTGATTGTTGGAATTGGACTTATTTTTAATAAGTCTATCCGCAATACCTTAATTGCTTGGAATACAAATAAGTATCAGGTCGAGCATGTTAGCAAGGAAACTATTAAGAAAAACCAGACATCCGAGACATCCTATGACTTTCAAGCTGTAGAATCTATCAGCACAGAGTCTGTCCTTGCGGCTCAGATGAACGCACAAGAACTACCTGTTATAGGTGGTATTGCAATACCAGATGTTGGAATTAATTTACCTATCTTTAAAGGACTTGGTAATACCGAATTAACCTACGGTGCTGGTACCATGAAAGAAAATCAAGTGATGGGGGGCGAAAACAACTATGCTCTAGCCAGCCACCATGTCTTTGGCATGACTGGTTCATCTGACATGCTCTTTTCCCCACTTGATCGTGCAAAAAATGGTATGAAAATCTATTTGACAGATAAGGATAAGGTATATACTTACAAGATTACGAATGTCCATGTCGTCGCACCTACAGAAGTAGCAGTCATTGATGATCATGCTGGTCAAAGTGAGCTAACCCTTGTCACTTGTACAGATGCTGAGGCAACAGAACGTACCATTGTTAATGCTGTTCTTGAAGAAGAAACTAGCTACAATGATGCTTCTGAAGAAATCCACAAAGCCTTTAATACATCCTACAATCAAATTGTTCTTTAATTATTTAAGAAGGTGAAGAGGAACCTTGTGAAAATGAGGTTCTTTTTTTCATACAATGTTTTACAGTCGGAACAGTTTATTTTAAGTTTGACATGCTATAATCAAACTAATAAGAAAGAGTTAGGCGAGAAGGAGGCCGTATATGTCATTTAAGAAAAAAATACTCATGTCTGGACTGGTACTAGCTAGTCTATCACTGCCTGGTCATGCTTTTGCTGAGAGCCAAGTGCAGTCCGTCATTGATGAAAGCTACGTTCAACCAGATTATGTCCTAGGTTATTCTTTATCCGATAGCCAGAAGCAAGAGACACTAAATCTCTTGAACTATCAAGAAGGCAAAGACACCAATCTTAAGACTCTAGATACAAGTCACTATGCTAAAATCATGAATGTCGCTGATGATAGTAGTCTCAGGCTTTACTCTTCTGTCAAAATTGAAAAATTAGGTGCTTCTAAGACGCTCACCGTTTCCATCTTAACACCTGAAAATATCACAAAAGTGACCGAAGATATGTATCGCAATGCTGCTGTTACTCTTGGGATCCAACATGCGACTATTGAAGTGGCATCACCTATTCCTGTAACAGGAGAATCTGCCCTAGCCGGCATCTATTATTCTCTAGAGGAAAATGGCGCTAATGTTTCTGACGAGAGCAAAGCCCTTGCCCAGGAAGAACTCAATGCTTTATCTGACATCAATGCAGAAAATCAAGGCAAGGAAGGTTATGATGCTGATAAATTAAATGTCGCTTTAACAGATATCAAGTCTGCTATAGCAGAAGCTAATAAGGATCTCTCCAAGGAAGACATTCAAAAAATTGTCGAGGATACCTTGGACCATTATAACTTGAGATCAAGCATGTCTGAAAATCAAGTGACACTCATTGTTAATTTTGCCGTTAATTTATCCAATAGTGGTGTCATCAGTAATAGTGACTTTGTCAATACACTTGGTGACTTAAAAGATAGTATCGTGTCAAAAGCAGACGGGACCTTCAAAGGTATCGATGTCAACTTTGATGCTAATAAAGTAATGGAACAAGGTAAAGGTATTTGGCAACAAATCGTTGATTTCTTTAAAAATTTAATCGGTTAAATCATGGCAATCAGGAAATTGAAATAGAATTTCCTGATTTTTCTATTTTTTCTGAAAATTGTCTTGATTTCTCTCTTTTAATGTCATATAATAGCAATTACCACTTATCAGAATTGTCTGATAATTCAAAAAAGGAGATTGTCTATGACGGAAAACGTTGATTGGAAAAAACGCGTTAAAGCCATGGGACCAGGTATTCTTATGGCTGCGGCAGCAGTAGGAGGATCGCATATTGTATCCTCAACACAAGCTGGTGCTATTTACGGCTGGCAGCTTGCTATTGTGGTCTTGCTGGTAAACCTCTTTAAGTACCCATTCTTCAGATTTGGTTCGCAATATACTCTGCAAAACCAAAAAAGTTTGATTGAGGGGTATTCTGAAAAAGGGAAAGGCTATTTGCTGGCTTTCTTTGTTATGAATGTTTTTTCTGCAGTTGTGAATACAGCTGCCGTGAGTATCCTAGCTGCAGCTATCTTGTATAATATTTTTCCAAACGGTTTTGATCTCTCTATTTCCCAATTAACTACAGCTTTAATCGTCTTTACTGTAGGCATGCTGCTAATTGGTGGTTATCGCTTTCTCGATACGTTCTCAAAATGGATGATGACTGCTCTCACGCTTGCTACAGTTCTAGCTGTTATTATTGCAGTTTTTAAAAATCGTGAGTTGGCTCCTGATTTTGTTGCACCATCACCATGGCAGATATCTGCTCTTCCATTTATCGTTTCTTTAATGGGATGGATGCCAGCACCGATTGAAATCTCTGCCATTAACTCTATGTGGATCGTTGAAAAGCGCAAGGCTCAGAAAGTTTCTTATGAAGATGGCCTTTTTGATTTCAATGCAGGCTATATCGGAACCGCCATTTTAGCTTTCGTTTTCCTCGCCTTAGGCGCACTCATCCAGTATGGTTCTGGACAGCCGGTTGAAGCAGCTAGTGCCGCTTATATCGCGCAATTTGTAAACATGTATGCTAGAGCATTCGGCAATTGGTCACGTCTCTTGATTGCCTTGATTGCCTTCCTTTGTATTTTTGGAACGACCATTACTGTCATTGACGGGTATTCTCGCGCTAATAACGAAACGCTTCGTCTCTTGCTTAATAAACCTGAAGCTAGCTCCAAAGCTCTTAACATTTGGACGGTTGGTACAGCAGTAGCAGGGATTGTTATCGTTTTCTTCTTTGCAGGTGATGTCGCTACACTGATGCGATTTGCAATGATTGCTTCCTTCTTAACCACACCAATCTTTGGTTATCTGAATTATAAATTAGTTCACAACAAGGAAAATCGTCTCTCCCATCGTCTCAATGCACTCTCAATTGTTAGTCTTTCCTACCTTACTGGCTTTGCCCTATTCTTCTTAGCCAATACCCTTGGATTCATCGGCTAATGCAACACACCAAGACTCGTACTTTTTAACAGACTTATGAAAGGATCTTTACAATGGAAAAAAAAACATCACTCGTCACTGAGCTCGCAAGTCAACTACACCAAGCACTACAACAAAAACAACCTTTACAAATGGCAGATTTTGATGGCAAGGTAGAAGATTATGAAACAGCTTATGCTGTACAAGATGCCTTTATTGCTCTTAGAGAAGAGACTGTCCAAGGTTATAAAGTCAGTTTAACAAGTGAAGAAACACAACGTATGTTTGACTCTACTGAGCCATTTTATGGGCAAGAAACAACTACGCAATTTCTGCAAGGTCCGCTTACTTTGTCATTGTCTGAATTACTTGATCCTTTAATCGAAATCGAATTAGTTTTTCGTGCCAAAGAAGATTTATCCGTTGATGATACGCTCGAGGATCTTCTTGAGAAATTAACAATCGCACCTGGTATCGAAGTGCCCGATTCCCGCTTTAAAGAATGGTTCCCAACCTTGAACAAATACCTAGTAGTCTCAGACTGTGCTGTTGGTGGGCGAGTTATCTTTGGTCAGGAGCAAGATGTCAAAGGAAACTTTACCGTTGACGATTTGGCAAACATTTCTGGTGTCTTGTCAAAGGATGGTGAAGTTCTTAAAGAAGGAGTATCTTCAGAAGTTTTAGGAAATCCTTTAAATTCTGTCGCATGGTTGGTTAAAAAATTAGCAAGTCATGGAAAAACATTGAAAAAAGGCCAGCAGGTTTCCAGCGGTACATTTATCTTACCACCAGCTTTAGAAAAAGGCGTTTATCGTGTGGACTATGGTAGTGGTGTAGGGTCTTTAGAATTAACTGTGGATTAATATGACAAGTACCAAGCTAACAAACTGAATCAGCATCACTCAAGAGCTCAAATGGGCTCTTTTTTACGTTCATCAAACACATGAATTGACTTTAGTTCCCATGAGAACTATAATAGACTTATCACAAAAATAGAAGGATGTTATCATGTTTTTAGCTTTAAATGAAATGAAACACGCTAAACTGAGATACGGCTTGATTTTAGGATTGCTTTTCTTAATTGCCTATCTGATGTTTTTCCTCACTGGTCTGGCTTTTGGCCTAATGCAAGATAACCGTGCAGCGATTGATAAATGGGAAGCAGATACCATTATCTTAAATAAAGAGTCCAACGATCTTTTGTCCGCTTCAAACTTTAGCTTAGAAACGGCTAATGAGGTAAAAGCCGATAAAAAAGCAGAACTGAGTCAAATGGCTAGTTCGGCTTGGTCGATCAAGAACCCAACTGATGATGATAAAGAAAAAGTATCTTTATTTGGTATTGATCGCGCTAGTTTTCTAGCCCCTAATATTGTTGAAGGACGCTTGTTTGAAAATGACAATGAAGTGGTTCTTGCGCAATCAATTGCCCAAGACAATCGTTTTAAAATTGGGGATGATCTACACCTAGCTGGAACGGATAAAACGTTTAAAATTGTAGGGTACACAGATGGAGCTATGTTCAGTGTGGCACCAGTAGCTTACATGAGTCAGAAAGCATTCAATACCGTCAAGTTTGGCAATGACAGTGATCAAAATCCTATAAATGCAGTGGTTGTCCGAGGAGAAGTTACTGATTATCCAGACGAGTTGAAAAAGCTTCCTATCGCTGATTTTATCAAGAAATTACCAGGTTACAATGCCCAAAATCTGACCTTTGGTTTTATGATTGGCTTCTTAATCATCATTGCTTCTGTTGTTATTGGTATATTCATGTATGTCTTGACCATTCAAAAAGCACCTATTTTTGGCGTTATGAAGGTACAGGGAATTTCAAATGCCTATATCGGAAGTGCTGTCATGTCACAAACCTTCTTACTTAGCCTTTTAGGAACGGTATTGGGGTTACTAGGCACTTGGCTTAGCTCCTTGGCATTGCCAGCAGCAGTTCCTTTTCAGAGTAACTGGTTACTTTACGGTGGTATTGGGCTAGCTCTCATCATTTTTGCGCTTTTGGGCACTCTGTTCTCTGTTCGATCTGTAGCCAAAATCGATCCACTTACTGCTATTAGTTAGAAAGGACTCGGGATGTCAGTATTAACATTAAAACAAGTCAAAAAATCGTTTAAAGACGGATCTAAAACCATTGAAGCACTGAAAGAAACCAATTTTTCTGTCGAAGCTGGAGAATTTGTCGCTATTATTGGGCCCTCTGGATCAGGAAAATCGACCTTTTTAACCATATCAGGAGGCTTACAAGCACCTAGTCAAGGAGAAGTACTGATAAACAATCATTCCTACTCTAATTTATCGGAGAAAAAACGTTCTAAGAGACGTTATCAAGATATTGGCTTTATCCTACAAGCTTCAAATCTCGTTCCCTTTTTAACCGTCAAACAGCATCTTCAATTGGTTGATAAAATCAATAAATCAAGTCGAGAAGAAGTCGCAATGAAGCTCTTAGAAGAGTTGAGCATAGCTCATTTGGCAGACAAACTTCCTGAGGAATTATCTGGTGGAGAACGTCAGCGGGTGGCCATTGCACGAGCGCTTTACAATGATCCTGCCTTAATCTTGGCTGATGAGCCCACTGCCAGCCTTGATACACAACGGGCTTATGATGTTGTTGAGCTTCTGGCTAAAGAAAGCAAAGAGAAGAATAAGGCTATTATTATGGTAACTCATGATAAACGTATGATCACTCACTGCGATAAGGTTTATGAAATGCAGGATGGTGTTTTAAAACCAGTTTAGACGGTCAGTTAGGTTCTTTGAGTTTCTTTTTTAAAAAAGAAAAGGTTTTCATTTTTTGTTAGTGTACCTTTGTCAATGATGTGAGACCTAAAATGTTATTTTGAAGTCTTCCATTTGTTAAGCTTTACTAGGAGCTAGCTCCTAGTAAAGCTTTTCTGATATCGATAGGAGATTTCCAGCCTAAAGTCTGCATAGGGAGTCGATTGGAACGGTACAGATAGATTTTCATCTGCTTGATTAGATCGTCATAGGAATAGAAGGTCAAGTGCTGGTAGAAACGTCGATTG
>NZ_ATVP01000010.1 GCF_000420785.1 Streptococcus hyovaginalis DSM 12219
TCAGTATCTGCATCAGAGTCAGTATCTGTATCTGAGTCAGTTAGCGAATCCATCTCAGAGTCGGTAAGCGAGTCTGTCTCTGAATCAATTTCTGAATCAGTTAGCGAATTCGTCTTAGAATCGGTTAGTGAGTCCGTGTCAGAATCAATTTCTGAATCGGTAAGTGAGCCTACTTCTGAATTGGCGAGCGAGTCTGGTCAGGCAACCTTGCCGAATACTGGGGAAACTAACGGTCTCTCTGGCTTAGCAAGCCTTCTTGGTTCCGGCTTCTTATTTGCAGCATTCGCCCGCAAGAAGAAAAAGAAGAATGACGAATAGGTTTTCAATAGCTAGTTTGAAATGAAGATGATAATATCGAGATTAGAGTTTATCTAATCTCGGTTTATCATGTGTGGCGGTAGTGCATCTACCGCTAGACGTGATAATAAATGAGGAAAAACATGTTAAACAAATACAATTCTTATGTGGGTAGGAGTCTACTAGGGCGAAAAATCATGTGGACACTTGGGACAATATTTCTCTACATGATAGGGCGATACCTACCTATTGCGACCATCCCCCTAAACCAATCCCTCACCTCCCAATCAGCAATGTCTGATTTGATAAATAACCTGGCCCTGGTTACTGGAGGACAATTTTCCAACCTCACCCTATTTTCTCTAGGACTAAGCCCTTGGATGACAAGTATGATTATCTGGCGCTTTTTGACGCTTTTTAAGTGGGTTAAAGTAAGGACAAAGCGACAGGAGCACTTTTATCAGATGTGGTTAATGTTGGCGGTGGCCCTTATTCAGGCTTTTGGGATTAGCGCTTTGGGAAATTACTATTATCTACCAGACTTAGGACCTAATAGTCAAGGCTTGCTACGGCTAGCAAGTATGGTTATCTTAGTTGCTGGAGCTTATGTCTTGATGTGGATTGGTCAACTGAATGCCCAAAAAGGACTGGGGAGTTCCACAGTTATTATTATCACCAATATTATTATTAGTTTTTTATTAAATACAGGCAGTTATTTCCAAGATGTGACATTATTTAGTGGTATGTGGTGGATAAGTATATTGTTGATGATGGTAGCGTCGAGTTTCCTGGTCTTAGTGACTGTTATTGTCTATCGAGCTGAGTATCGCATTCCTTTGAAGCGAATTATGCTAACTCATACCTATTCCGAAGAATCTTATATTCCAATCCGCTTAACTCCAGCTGGAGGCTTGCCCTTTATGTATGCCATGACACTTATGTCTTTACCTCCCATAGTATTTAGAGGGCTATTACAAATTTTTCCAGAGAACGGTCCCTTACGATTTTTGGCAGATAATAGCAATTTGACAGAATTATCAGGTATTCTTATCTATATTGCCGTATTGTTCTTCCTAGCTATTGGATTTGCTTACTTTAATTTAGATCCTACCGAAGTGGCCAAACAGTTACAGAAATCAGGAGATTATATCGAGCATGTGCGACCAGGGGAAGCAACAAGAGTCTACATTGCACGTTATCTGAAATACTTAGCTCTTATTGGGGCCCTTTATACAGCGCTAGTTGGAGGTTTGCCTATCTTGTTGGTTTGGAAGCAATCTGGAGAAGTCGGGCTAGCACTGATAGTCAACAATATCTACATCGTGACAACGCTTTTGTTAGGTCTGGTTGAGCAGGTCGACATCATTAGGTCTTGGAAGCGCTATGGAAACCTGTTATAAAGGAGAGATATGTTTTATTTTATACCTGCTTGGTACTCACAAGAGAACCCTTGGCAAATGGATAGACCTCATTGGTACCGAGTGATGAATCGACTCGTTTTTGATGATACCATCAGTCAAATGAAACTTTTCCATGACGCAGGTGAGGACAGTCGTCCCCTATTTTTAGCTTATCAACCGCAACTTCGCTACTTTTTGCATAAACATGGGATTTTAGGCATCTCTTACTGGTCATTCTTTGATGATATTCAAAACATAGCGGACGAATCCAGCCGTTCCATTGATTTTAAGGAATTAAAATGGCCAAAGGGTGCCTCATTTATTTATAGTCCTTTCTATGTGCATGTCCGAGTCAAAGATGAGGTGATTGCGACCGTTCAGTTTGCTGAAAATGGAAATATCCACAGCATTGATTGGTATCAAGCTGGCTTAAGAAACTATTGCTATATTTTTGATGATCGTGGCTTTTTATCTAGCTATCTGGTATTTAAGGATGATAAGCCTCTGTATCAAGATTTTTTAAACGCTCAGGGGATTTGGCAGGTCAGGGAACACTTCAGCCCTGATACAGTTAAATTAGAGATTAATCCCGCAGCAGATACCTATTTTTCGAAGATAAGTTACTCGAGCTGGGAAGACTTGATGAGCGAGAGATTGCACCGTTTTAAAAGGGCTTCTGTAACAAGTGGTGATGTAGTAATCATCGCAGCTCATAAGCAACACAATGTTTTTTTAGGCAGACTATTCTCTGAAAACACAAAAGCCTATTCGTTTTATGATGATCGGACTTTAACAGATGATGATTTAAAGGCACTCTGCCAGTACGCACAGCTTCTCTTGGTTCAAGGTGACGACCAGATAGATCACTTAAATAATTTTTCCAAAGCTAATCAGCTGACCTTACCAAAGGTTAGTAAAATACCCTTGTTTGACACACGTCTACGCCTAGGCAGAAGCCAGACGGTAGCAGAGATGCGTCTTTATTTTGTAATTGATGGGCTAAGCCATCAGGAGTTAGAAGCTGTTCTCGAAAAGGTATGGCCTCTCTTAGCCGAAAATCATCTGCTGGGACTGGAACTTGTGACCTATGAGTCGACCAGAAATATGACCTTACTTGAGGAGGATTTATTGGACCATATATTAGCCAGTCGGTGGGCTATGGACCTTACCATTCCAGTGGAAGAGGGTGAAAACCAACTTGTCAGCGAGGAAAAACGGACTTGGCGGTCAGTTTATTTTGTGACAGTTACCGATGAAAACCAAATTATTGCTGCTTTAGACACTGCTAGAGTGGTTATAGATTTGGCTAAAAAACCCCATCACTACACTCAAATTGCCAGCTTAAGCGCTGGCTTGCCACAAATTAATAAGGTAGTCACGCCATTTGTTGAAAACAAAGAAAATGGTTGGATTATCACGGATTGGGAAGACTTAGCTAAGGCTATCGTTTACTACACAGATGGTCTTGCTAATTGGAATAAAGCTTTGGTTAGAACGGTCCAAAAAATGGCAGACTATACGAGTGGTCGTTTGATGACACAATGGAAGGATACACTAAGAGAAATAGAAGATGGCAAAGATAAAAATCTTACAGGTAGGAGATGATGATTGGAGTGGGCAAATATCTCTTTCGGAAGACATGCAATGGTATTATGCCGCCCCAGATCAACTAGCATCCTGGATCTATCAACATGAGGAAGAGCACAATGCTAAGTTAGCTTTAGTCACGCCAGCTGGCCAGGATGTGGAGCGTCAGCAAGTATCCTTTACCGCATTACTAATCACCTCTGTTTTTGATTTGATGCATTTAGATACCTTATCTAATCGCATAGAGGCTCATGCAGCTTTTTATATCCCTGAACTATCATCCCAGTTGTCCCAAGAGACAAGTTGGAGCCGTCAAAAAGTGTTGAGATCACTACCTGTTGGTGGTGAGCCACAGAAAATAGCAGATTTTTTAGGCTTGACTCTTTTTTCTGGACAGTATGGTGATAAGCTAAAGTTGCCTGACCTAGTAGTTTCGCCACAATTTACAGGGACAGTGACAAATGAAGGGAATCTTGCGACGCACTTTGAAGGTATCTTTGGGGAAACATTTGAGCCTCTATACACCTATCGTTATAATCTCCCTAGCTTTCCTATGGCCTTAGAGATTTGGTTAGAATACCAAAAAGAGGGGGATTGCCAACTTCTTGTGGAGATAGTTAGCATGGAAAGAGGCTCCTTGGGAAACATAAAAGAGTCCGTTTATCTGACAGAAGAGCAACTTCAGACTCCCTATGTTTTGGCACAAGATGATAGCGTTGGGTTTTACGCTATTTCCGTACTGGCTAAAGGTCGGGGACGGATCAGTGTTGGCTCACTTCATTGGCGCTATTCTCGTCAAGGTTTAGGACAGTTTGTCCTGGGTGGTAGGCGACATCAGGATTATAAAAGGCAAGAGCTCTTTACCTACTTTAATCCAGGAGATTTAAAGCCACCTTTGACAGTTTATTTCTCTGGCTTTAGGGATGCAGAGGGATTTGAAGGATTTTATATGATGAAATCACTAGGAACACCTTTTTTGTTGGTGGCGGATCCTCGACTGGAAGGTGGTTGCTTTTATTCTGGAAGCCAAGAATTGGAAAATCAAGTAGTAGGGGCAATTCAAGAAGCATTGGATTATCTTGGATTTAGCCATCAAGAACTGATATTATCTGGCCTTTCTATGGGAGCATTTGGTAGCCTATATTATGCTGCAGATTTGGAGCCTTACGCGGTTATTGTCGGTAAGCCTTTTACCAACCTTGGTGATACAACAGCCGCTTTAAAACTAAAACGGCCTGGGGAGTTTGAAACTAGCGCTGATATGCTCCGAAATGTGGGAGGTGGCTCTGACCAAGAGGCGATCGACCGGTGGAATGCCCGTTTTTGGGATAAGTTTGGGAAAAAAGAGTTTGCTAAAACTGACTTTGCCATAGCTTATATGGAGCAGGATGATTATGATGGTTTAGCCATTCAGCGCTTGATTCCTCACTTAGCCAATACGCAGGCGACTCTCTATGCAAAAGGCTATGAAGGTCGTCATAATGATAATAGCCGATCAATTAATAAATGGTTTATGACCCAGTATCATAAATTACTGGAAATTGGGTTTGAAAGGAAGTTTTAGGTGTTGACCATGCATTTTGAGAGAGATATCTACTGGGGAAACTTTGAAAATAATCAGACGTATTATTATGGTTCCTTGATAAGGCGTCAGGGACAGGATATTTTCTTTGAGAACTTACGCTATCCGTCGGGTGTCATTATAAAATCTTGGAGTTCGCGAACCAACTACCAATCAGAGCGTAGAGTGCCTGAATTGCCTCTCCTACTACCTGGTGCCACCTATCATCTGAAACAAGATGTGATAGCAGAGCCGGCCGCTACTGTTTACTTTCTGATTCAGTTTTTTAATCGTCAAGATGACGAAATTGCTTGGATCGTCTTGAAGAATGGCCAAGAAAGCTTTTGTTACCCTGAGGAGGCATTCGCCTACACCATTAAAATGATGAACGCTGGCTGTGATCGCTTGCATTTTTCAAAATTAACTTTGTCTGGAAGTGCACCAGCCACTAACCTTGTTAATCAGAAGGAATCGGTGAGAACAGTAGTATTGCCTAAGGAGCTAGAACTGATTAGTCCACTTTTACCAAGATATATTAGGAATTTAAATGAAAGAACAGATTCGTCCCTCGATAGCTAATCGTTGGCGCCTTCGAGAGATCAAAAAACAAACGCAAAAAATACTTGCTTTAGAAAAGACCTATCGCCATTACTCTGATGAAACTTTACAAGCCAAGTCTTTGAAATTGAGAAATCGGCATCAGGCAGGAGAGAGTTTAGATGATCTTTTGGTTGAAGCTTTTGCCCTTGTACGTGAGACTTGTTACCGTATTTTAGGGAAATTCCCCTATCCTGTACAACTCATGGGGGCTATTGCCCTTCATCAAGGAGCAGTTGCTGAGATGCGAACAGGTGAGGGTAAGACATTGACAGCTACTTTGGCCCTTTACCTCAATGCTTTATCGGGCAAGGGAACCATTCTTGTGACGCCAAATGGCTACTTAGCTAAGCGAGATATGGAAGAGATGGCGCCTCTCTACCACTTTTTAGGCTTATCAACGGGTCTAGGAGTCTATGATGAGGATGAAGATGTTTCTGTTGAGACAAAGCGGGATGTCTATGCCTCAGATGTTGTTTACACAACTTCTTCTATTTTGGGGTTTGATTATTTAACCCACCATTTAGCTTCTTCTTTATCTGATCAATTTATGCGATCTTTTCATTACGCCATTATAGATGAAGCAGACGCTATTTTGTTAGACAATGCCCAAACCCCCTTGGTTATTTCCGGAGCGCCTCGTGTACAGTCTAACCTTTTTGATATTTGTAATCAATTTGTCCTGACTCTGGAAGAAGGGCAAGATTTCTATTTAAATAAAGAAAAAAAAGAAGTCTACTTAAAAACCTCAGGTATCGATGAAGCGGAGCGCTTCTTTGCTATTTCAGATTTGTATGATAATGCTTATTGGGAGATTAATCGACATATTAATTTGGCTCTGCGTGCCCATACGCTTTATCGAAAAAACATTGATTATCTGGTGCAAGAAGATGAAGTCATCTTGCTAGACCAACAAACAGGACGTACCCTAGAGGGCATGCGCATGCAGTCGGGAATTCACCAGGCTTTGGAAACCAAGGAGAAGGTAAAAAAGACCAAAGAAAGTAGAGCCATGGGTTCTATCACTTACCAAAGTTTATTTAATCAGTTCCCAAAACTATCAGGGATGACCGGGACAGCCAGTATGTCCGAAGATGAGTTGCTGAGAACTTATCACTTACCTGTCGTTACTATTCCGACGAATCAACCCATTCGACGCAAGGACTACCCAGATAAAATCTATGCTAGTTTACCGGAGAAACTCTATGCGACCCTTGATCTCATTAAGACATTACATGCGACCGGGCAGCCTATACTCTTGATTTCAGGAACCGTAGAAATAACGGAAATTTATTCTAAATTATTGCTACAAGAAGGCATTGCTCACAATACCCTAACGGCTTACAATGTAGCAAAAGAAGCCCTCATCATTCAAGAAGCAGGACAAAAGGGAGCAGTAACTTGTGCCACTATTTTAGCGGGGCGAGGAACAGATATAAAGTTAGGAGAAGGTGTTTCTGAGTTGGGAGGCCTTGCGGTCATTGGTACAGAGCGGATGGCCAATCGACGAATGGACTGGCAACTGCGTGGTAGATCCGGGCGTCAGGGGCAAGTAGGAATGAGCCAATTTTTCGTATCATTAGAAGATGATTTGCTTACCAGTTATGGACCTGACTGGGTCAAAAAATATTTTAAAAAATATGGTGATGGGTCTAGTGGACTGTTAAAAGGTCGCCGATTTTACCGTGCCATAGAGCATGCTCAAGAAAAGAGCGAGGAACAGGGTGAAAAAGCACGTCAAACCACCATTCAGTATGATGAGCCTATGCGGATTCAACGCAACAAGATTTACCGTTTAAGGCAGGATTTGTTAAGCGCCAGTACCAATCTATCTGAAAAAATCAATCAAATCGCTGAAGCTGTGATTGATCGCTACCTTGAGGACAATCCTAGGAGAGACGAAGCTGCTGTCAAACGCTACATCTTAGATGCTTATAGTTATCGATTTAAGTCCTTTCCTGAGGAATTGGACATTACTAAGGATGAGGCTTTACGCTCTTTTCTCTTGGCCTTAGTGCAGGATGAATTGAAACAAAAACAAGCTCTTCTAAGTACGGAGGAAGCCACTGAGGAATTTTATAGATTGTCTGTTTTAAAGGCGATTGACCAGTGTTGGATACAAGAAGTAGATAGCTTGCAGCAATTAAAAGGTGTTGTTTCTATGCGAGGCATTGCCCAACGGGATGGAATGTATGAATATTATAAAGAAGCTCTAACTTCCTATCAAAAAATGACAGCCGTCATCCAGGAACAGGTGCTTCAGAATCTCATGCTGAGTACCATTGAGCGTGATTCAAGTGGCAAGCAATCAATTTACTTTGTTTAAAGGGGAGAAGATGACAGTATACAGTATCAATAAAGGGATTGGCTGGGCCAGCAGTGGTGTTGAATATGCACAAGCTTACCGAGCAAGCATTTTTAGGGAAATGGGGATTTCTGCTCAGTTTATTTTCACTGATATGTTTCAAGCGGAAAACTTAGCACATTATACGCAAAATATTGGTTTTTTGGACCACGAAATTATGTGGCTGTATGGCTTTTTTACAGATATCCCAGTAGCACCAACCACTTTTAAGCAGAGTCAGCTGGAGGATATCTTGGGTTCTGAATTTGAAAAAGAAAACGATACAGAAACAGCTCTAAGCTATAAATCTAAAACACAAGATGTCACTATCGCAGCATTTAAGCGAAAGGGGCATACTCAGATTATACAACGCGTGGAGTATCTCTCAAGAGGAATCTTAATTCGTAAGGATTACTATAGTTTCTGTAAAGTGTTTTCAGAATTCTACACGCCAAAAGATGGCAAGCCCCAACTCTATCTTCGTCACTTTTATAATCAAGATGGAAGCATCGCCTATACCGAGCAGGTACAAGGCGACAAGAGTTATTTTCGGTTTCCAGACGCCATCATCCCATCGAAAGAGCAGCTACTGGAGCGCTTGCTTGAGGAGCTTCACTTACGAGACAATGACTGGCTATTAGTGGACCGTGCGACAGGAACTGGTCAAGCTATTTTACGCCAAAAAGGTCTTGCAAAAGTGGGAGTTGTTGTCCATGCAGAGCACTACAGCCCCTCATCAGAAACGGAGGAGACCATTTTATGGAATAACTATTATGAATATCAGTTTACCAATGCTGATAAGATAGATGCTTTTATCACTTCCACAGACCAACAAAGCCTAACTTTAGCAAGACAATTTGAGCAGTATACCTCTTTCTCTCCTAAAATTGTGACGATACCTGTAGGAAGTATTGATCATTTGCATTATCCAAATAGTCCTAGAAAACCTCTATCACTGTTGACCTGTTCGCGACTTGCTGCAGAGAAACATATTGACTGGTTAATAGAAGGGGTGGCAATAGCTTGTCAAGTGCTGCCGGATTTATCTTTTGATATCTACGGTGAAGGCGGACAAAGTGGTAAGTTACGAGATCTTATAGAGAGGTATAACTTGCAAAATCATATTCGCCTTTGTGGGCATCAGGATCTAACAAGTGTCTATCAAAAGTATCAGGTCTACTTGACAGCTTCTACCAGTGAAGGTTTTGGTCTAACGCTTCTAGAGGCAATCAGCTCAGGTCTTCCCATTATTGGGCTCGATGTTCCTTATGGCAACCAAACCTTTGTTGAAGACGGTAAGAATGGCTACCTCATCCCTCGTGCTAAACGAGATGATGCGACTCACTACGCAGAGCTTTTTGCAGAAAAAATAGTAAAGTTATTTAGTCAGGATGATATTTCACAAATGCATGAAAACTCTTATCGAAAAGCCAATGCATTTTTGAGTCATCACTTGCAAGAAGCTTGGGCCTTATTGCTAAAGGAGGATACCAATGATTTTATTAGTTGATTACTACCATCAAAAAAGTCAGGATCTCCACTATTCTTTGAAACAGGTTGGATTTCAAGGTGAATGTGTAAGTCTTTCTGAAAATGGCTTTCTACCCAAAGGTGTGGAATCACCTTATGGTTATTTCTGTCAGATGATTTCTGACGAAGGCCATTCTCTTTACTTCAATCAACTGGAGGTTCCTGATTTTTGGGA
The DNA here is from genome assembly GCF_000420785.1 of Streptococcus hyovaginalis DSM 12219. Classification (GTDB taxonomy): domain Bacteria; phylum Bacillota; class Bacilli; order Lactobacillales; family Streptococcaceae; genus Streptococcus; species Streptococcus hyovaginalis. The sequence continues at coordinate 9,492 of NZ_ATVP01000010.1, forward strand.
AATCACGGGAACTAATAGTCAAGGAGAGGTTTGGGAATACCAGGATAAGAAGGCTACTATACATTATAGTCAGTCAGGACCAGCTAGAAGAATCCAGTCGGTTGATTGGTTGGATAAGCAAGAGAAACCTCTGTTAACGGAGCATTACAATCAATATGGTTGGCTCTATTCACGGACATTTTATGATGATGAAGGCCACCCCACCATACGAACTTACCAAAATAAGTCGGGCTTAGAAGTGATGACAGAGAACCTTCAGACGGGTGATTTGCTATTAGAATGGAAAGGTCAGATCCATGTTTTTACAAATCGTTTAGATTTTTATCGCTTTTATCTAGATGAGCGACAATTTGATTTATCCAACATATGCTACAACTCCCTTTCGCAACCCTTCTTTTTATCTTATTATATGAATCAGCCAGGGCAAGACATTCTCTTTTGGCAAGAAAGTATCAGTGATGATCTGCCAGGTAATATGAAGGCCTTGTTAGCCAATAATCATACTCGAACTCAGCACATTGTTTTTCAAGATTTGCAGGCTTATCAAACTGCTCAAAGCTTGGTTGCAGCTGATCAGTTGAAGAAAATGTCTTATCTAGGCTATCTTTACCCTGAAAAATCTGACAAGGTCACTCAAAAAACTATATTGATAATGACCAACTCAGATCAGATTAACCAGCTCGATTTCTTAAGTCGAAAATTACCTGATTATCAATTTCATATTGGTGCCTACACGGAGATGTCTCAACATTTAATGGCCAAAGCTGAGTTGGATAATGTTTTTCTATACCCTAACATTAGCGCCAAACAGTTAGAGGAACTTATCTCAACTTGTGGTTTTTACTTTGATATTAATGGCGGTAATCAAGTGGATCAGATAGTTAGACGAGCTTTTGAGCAGAATTTGCTCCTGTTTGCTTTCGAGGAAACGGTGCATGATCGGTATTTTATTCCTAAATCACATCTTTTTCTCTCATCAGATCCTGATAAATTAATTGAGACCATAAGGGAAGTGGAAAAGGATTTTCCAAGGGCTATTGTTAATCAGCGTGCTCAGACGTCTCAAGATAGCTCAGAGCACTATCATAAACTGCTAAAAGGAGTTCTAAATGGCTAAAAAAAATCCTTTGCTGGAAGAGGATATTAACAAACGTATTGATCAAGTGCGTTATGAAGAACCAGATAACGAAGACCGCTCGGTATCCTTATTTTACAAAATCATCGTGACATTAGTAACATTGGCAGTGCTGTTTTCTTTGATACGGTATTTGTTTTAAATATTGCTCTGTCAAAATACCAGAGCAGATTTTGGACGGTTCTCTTGATATGGTTTAAGAGGGAATATTATGTTAGTATGATACATATTCTGACCTGTTTTTTACAAATCTAACGAATGGTCCTTGTTTAATCTATTGTGATATCAGTCGTTGTTTTGGGACGGGGATATTTCTTAACTAGTTTATTATCACTAAGACTTTTCAATAGTTTAAAATAGGGAGAGACTGCTAAAAAGGAGCTATCATTGGGGATTGGCTAGAGAAGCAAAGAAAAGGGGGTGCCTCTAGCTCAGAGGTTCATCAGATGTCCTTAGTTCTGGAAACCAAAAGTGGCTGTAGAGAAAGTATCGAGATGAAGGTTACCCAAGATGCCGCTATCAAAATGGCTCGATTTTTTAAAGAGTGATGTCGTTAGCAGAAACAAAGGATTAAATAAAATGATGGCAGCATCTAAATAGGCATCGTATTTGACTTGTTAAGGTCAAAAAGAGGTGTCTGGAAAGACACAAACGTCTGAGATCGTTTTGGAGGTATTTTATGACAAAACCGACTTTTATCTGGGATTTTGACGGCACCCTTGTTGATTCCTATCCAGCTATTTTAGAATCGCTTGAAGCAACTTATCAACACTTTCAAATACCATTTGATAGAGTTGCTGTGGAAAACTATATTTTGGAAAAATCAACAGGCGATTTATTATTGGACTTGGAGAAAAGTTACGGTGTTTCTTTTGAGGAATTAAAGAAAAAACAATCCGTGGAGAAGGCGGCTCGTGATGATAGTATTGTCCTCATGCCAAGGGCCAAAGAGGTGTTGGAATGGACAAAGCAAGAAGGGGTGCAAAACTTTATTTATACCCACAAGGGAGCAACAACTGAGTCTGTTCTACAACGGTTAGGAATCTCTGACTACTTCACGGAAGTCATCACTTCTGCCGATGGGTTTAAACGAAAACCTCATCCAGAAGCCATAGATTTTCTGATATCAACCTATGGTTTAGCCCCTCAATCGACGGTTTACATCGGCGATCGTTATTTGGATATGGCTTTAGCCAAAAAAGCGGGTATTCAGTCACTTAATCTCAATCAGCCGTCAGATTCCTTCAATCGCAAGATTGAGCATTTAGAGGAGATTATCTCTTTATTTTCTTAACCTTATTTGATAGGCCGTAGTTGACCAATCTGCCGGTATTCTTGACATTTTCAGAGGCTTAAAATATACTAAAGCCATGGTTGAAAGTTACTCGAAAAATGCAAATCACAACATGCGTCGCCCTGTTGTTAAGGAAGACGTCGTTTCTTACATGCGAACGCATCTATTGGAAAATCAAGGACATCTAGCAGAAATAGCCAACTTTGCTCATCACGAAAATATTCCCATTATCCAGCATGAGGTAGTGGCTTATTTTCGTTTTTTGATGGCATCATTAGCGCCAAAGTCTATTTTGGAGATTGGAACCGCTATTGGCTTTTCTGCTTTGCTTATGGCAGAGTACGCCCCTGAGGCACAAATCACGACAATTGATCGCAATCCAGAGATGATCGCATTGGCAAAAGACAATTTTGCGAAGTATGATAGCCGTCACCAAATCACGCTCTTGGAAGGAGAGGCGGCGGATCAACTAAATCAATTGGATCAAGAATATGATTTTGTTTTTGTGGATTCTGCTAAATCAAAATACATTGTTTTCTTACCGGATATTATTAAGCATGTAAAAAAAGGAGGCATCATTGTTTTTGATGATGTCTTCCAAGGAGGCGATATTGCTAAGCCGATTGAAGAGGTTCGAAGAGGCCAACGCACCATTTATCGTGGCTTGCATCGCCTATTTGATGCGACTTTAAAGCATCCTGATTTAACAGCTAGCTTAATTCCCATGAGTGATGGTCTTTTACTCTTGCGAAAGGATGCAGATCAGGTGATTTTAGAGGATTAAGCCAAGTTTAAGCCATTTATGATATAATGGTAAAGTTAATGAACGTGAGAGTGGCCGTCGCAAATAGCGGTGCCTCGCTAATTCATCAGATTTAAGGAGTTCCTAAACATGACAAAACAACGTAAACGATTGCTTGGTATGCTGACCTTGGTATCAGCCGTTACACTAGCAGCCTGCTCATCACAGACAAGTACTGATGACAAGCTTGTTACTATGAAAGGTGACACCATTACGGTTTCTGACTTTTATACCCAAGCCAAAGATACAACAGCTGGCCAACAAGCCATGTTAACCTTAGTGTTAGATCGGGTCTTTGAAGATCAATTCGGCGATAAAGTAAGCGATAAAGAAGTGACAAAAGCCTATAATGATCAGGTGGATGCTTACGGGTCTAATTTCTCAGCAGCTTTGACATCAGCCGGGATGACCGAAGAAACGTATAAGCAACAAATTCGCGTCGAAAAATTAATTGAGTATGCTGTTGAACAAGAGGCTAAAAAAGAATTAACAGATGCCAATTACAAAAAAGCTTACGATAGCTATACACCGGATACGACAGTTGAAGTGATCAAGCTTGATGACGAAGAAAAGGCCAAATCAACGCTTGAAAAAGCTAAAGCAGATGGCGCTGATTTTGCAAAAATAGCCAAAGATAATTCTACAGAAGATAAGGTAGAATACACGTTTGATTCTTCTGATACGACGCTTCCGACAGAAGTACAAGATGCAGCCTTTAAACTTAATGAAGGTGATGTTTCAGATGTTATTAATGTTGTTGACACTACAACTTATCAACCAAGTTATTATATTGTTAAAACAACAAAAAAATCTGAAAAAGATGCTGATTGGAAGACGTATCAAAAACGTTTGAAAGAAACGATTTTAAACGAGAAGAAATCGGATACCAACTTCCAAAATCAAGTTATTGCCAAAGCCCTTGAAAAAGCCAATGTCAAAATCAAAGATCAAAGTTTTAGCAATATTTTGTCCAACTATAATACAACCGACTCAAGTTCATCAACTTCAGAATCGAGTTCTAACTAGCTAGATCCTTGACTCCATCTTTAAAAATAAGTATAATAAAACCAGTGAGAATAACTTTTCAGAAGTCTTCTTCAGAAAGCTGATGGTCGTTGCGAATCAGTGAAACTTGAAAAGTTTGCTACTTGCTGTTACCAAATGAAATATAAAGAGAATGACAAGTTCATTGAATGAAGGTGGTACCGCGGTTTTTCGCCCTTCGTTTGGTTTCTTGTCATTTTTTAATTTGGTATGAAAGAATATTGTGTCAAACAGCGCTTTATGTTTGGTGGAGAAAAGTTAACTATGGTCACAATCAAGGCAATCTTACTTATCAAGTGTAGGTCTCCTGTGGTGTGCTCCTCTAGCGATTACCATCATAAGCTACTAGGGCCAGAAAATTAGCCTGATAACCACGAAAATGATGATTTGGTGATTTTCCAGGTCGTCGCCATTGACTATATGGAGATGTTGGAATCTGTGTCTAATTAACTCTAAACTAAACAAACGAAAGGAACGGTTCGGTTAGTTAGTTTAACTGAACCCGGGACTAATCTCTTAGAAAAAGATAACTGTCCTAGGCGTCTGTCGCCTATGTCAGATTTCCTATTTTTCTACAGAAATTTTCGGAAAGCCGAAAGGTCCCTTGGTATCTTGATTATGAAAAATCTTACTTCTGCACAAATTCGTCAAATGTGGCTGGATTTTTGGAAATCAAAAGGCCACTCTGTTGAGCCTTCTGCTAATCTTGTCCCAGTCAACGATCCAACGCTTCTTTGGATTAACTCTGGAGTGGCGACTTTGAAAAAATATTTCGACGGATCTGTTATTCCTGAAAATCCACGGATTACCAATGCACAAAAATCAATCCGTACCAACGACATTGAAAATGTTGGCAAGACAGCCCGCCACCATACCATGTTTGAGATGTTAGGAAACTTCTCTATCGGTGATTACTTCCGTGATGAGGCTATTGAGTGGGGATACGAGCTTTTAACCAGCCCAGAATGGTTTGCTTTTCCTAAGGACAAATTGTATATCACTTATTATCCAGAAGACAAGGATTCCTACAACCGTTGGCTTGCCTTGGGTGTTGACGCTGATCATTTGATTCCACTAGAAGAAAACTTCTGGGAAATCGGTGCGGGTCCTTCTGGTCCAGACACGGAAATTTTCTTTGACCGTGGGGAATCCTTTGACCCCGAAAATATCGGTATTCGTTTGCTTGAAGAAGATCTTGAAAATGACCGTTACATCGAGATTTGGAACATCGTTCTTTCTCAGTTTAACGCTGATCCAGAAGTGCCACGTTCTGAGTACAAGGAATTGCCAAACAAAAACATTGATACGGGCGCAGGTTTGGAGCGTTTGGCAGCTATTTTCCAAGGGGCTAAAACCAATTTTGAAACCGACCTTTTCTTACCAATCATCCGTGAAGTGGAGAAATTGTCTGGTAAGACCTACGACCAAGATGGCGACAACATGAGCTTCAAGGTCATCGCAGACCACATCCGTGCTTTGTCATTTGCGATTGGTGATGGGGCTCTTCCAGGTAATGAGGGTCGTGGTTATGTCCTTCGTCGCTTGCTTCGTCGTGCTTCTATGCATGGCCAACGTTTGGGCATTACAGAGCCATTTTTGTACAAATTGGTGGAGACAGTTGGCGATATCATGGAAAGCTACTATCCAGAAGTACTGGAAAAACGTGCTTTCATTGAGAAGATTGTTAAGAGTGAAGAAGAGTCATTTGCTCGTACCATCCACACAGGCTCACAATTTGCGGAGCAGTTGATGGACAAATTGGCAACAGAAGGCAAGTCTGAAATTGATGGTCGTGACATTTTCAAACTCTATGATACCTACGGTTTCCAAGTGGAACTGACTGAGGAATTGGCCGAGCACCGTGGCATGACTCTTGACATTGCCGGCTTTGAAGCCGCTATGAAAGAGCAACAAGACCGTGCGCGTGCTTCCGTTGTCAAAGGTGGTTCAATGGGTATGCAAAATGAAACCCTTGCTGGCATCACAGAAGCTTCTAGCTTTGTCTATGATGTGACAGCTCTGGATGCCAATCTGTCTGTTATCGTAGCTGATAATGAACGGACCGAGACGGTGTCAGAAGGTCAAGCTCTCCTAGTATTTGACCAAACACCATTCTATGCAGAAATGGGTGGTCAGGTTGCAGACCATGGTGTTATCAAAAATGTCAATGGTGATGTGGTTGCCAAGGTCGTTGACGTTCAGAAAGCGCCAAATGGTCAACCACTTCACACAGTTGAAGTATTGGCAAGTCTATCTGCTGGTACAAGCTACACTCTTGAAATCGACAGCACCCGTCGTTATAAAATTGAGAAAAACCACACGGCAACTCACTTGCTCCACGCAGCCCTTCACAATGTCATCGGTGAACACGCTACTCAGGCTGGCTCCCTCAATGAAGAAGGTTTCCTCCGCTTTGACTTTACCCACTTCGAGGCAGTGACAGCTGAAGAACTCCGTCGCATTGAAAATGAAGTCAATGAGAAAATCTGGGAGGCTATCGACGTCGTGACTGTTGAAACAGATGTAGACACGGCTAAGGAAATGGGAGCTATGGCTCTTTTCGGTGAGAAATACGGTAAGGTTGTTCGTGTCGTGACCATCAGTGATTATTCTATTGAGCTTTGTGGTGGTACACACGTATCAAACACAGCTGAGATCGGTCTCTTCAAGATTGTTAAAGAAGAAGGTATCGGTTCTGGTACCCGTCGTATTTTAGCGGTGACAGGTAAGGAAGCCTTCCTAGCTCTTCGTGACCGTGAGGATGCTCTCAAGACTGTGGCGCAGACCCTTAAGGTGCCACAAATCGACCAAGTGCCGACGAAAGTAGAGGCACTGGCTGCGGAGCTCCGCGATTTGCAAAAAGAAAATGCCACCCTTAAAGAAAAAGCTGCCGCTGCAGCGGCGGGCGATGTCTTTAAGGACGTGAAGGAGGCAAATGGCGTGCGCTACATCGCTAGCCAAGTGCAAGTCTCTGATGCGGGTGCCCTTCGGACCTTTGCGGACAACTGGAAGCAGAAAGACTATTCTGATGTGCTAGTACTTGTGGCGGCTATCGGTGACAAGGTCAATGTCCTTGTGGCAAGCAAGTCAGCGGACGTTCATGCTGGCAACCTCATCAAGGTGCTGGCGCCAATCGTAGCTGGTCGTGGTGGTGGTAAGCCCGACATGGCAATGGCAGGAGGTTCAGATGCGTCTAAGATTGCAGACTTGTTGAAGACTGTCGCTAAAAATTTGTAACATTCTCAAACTCTCTTATCTCTGGATAGGGGAGTTTTTGTATGTTTGATGCTAGGATGGTCATTTTTATGATAGAATAGATAGGTTGGATTTCTAATAGATAAATACTTATGATTAAGAAGGAGAACCTGTGTCAATTTTTCGTCAAAAAAATACCAGTTTAGACAAAACTGAAATGAAGCGCCATTTAAAACTAGTTGATCTGATCTTTCTAGGGCTAGGCTCAATGGTAGGAACAGGCATTTTTACCATTACTGGAATTGGTGCAGCACAATATGCTGGACCTGCACTAACACTATCCATTATCTTTTCTGCCATTGCTATCGGTATTTTTGCGCTCTTTTATGCTGAGTTTGCGTCTCGCATTCCTGCTAACGGTGGTGCTTATTCCTACATTTATGCAACGCTTGGTGAATTTCCTGCCTGGCTTGCTGGTTGGATGATTATTTTAGAATTTTTATTTGCAGTTTCCAGTGTGGCTTCCGGATGGGGCGCCTACCTGAAAGGACTGTTATTAACATACGGTATCACTCTCCCTGGAGCTATTAATGGGACCTTTAACCCTGAAAAAGGACACTATATTGATTTACTACCTGTGTTAGTGATGGTCTTGGTGACAGCGATTGTTTTAATGGATTCGAAAAAAGCCATGCGATTCAATAGTGTACTGGTAATACTTAAATTTTCAGCCTTAGCACTATTTATCATCCTGGGAGTTTTCTTTTTAAAGCCTAGCAATTGGACTCCTTTTTCCCCTTTTGGCTGGGGAAGTCCGATTGGAGGACAATCAGGGATTTTAGCAGGAGCATCGATTATGTTTTTTGCTTTCTTAGGATTTGAATCTATTTCAACTGCTGTAGATGAGGTGAGAGAGCCTCAAAAGACCGTTCCTAGAGGTATTACTCTATCATTGATGATCGTTACTGCTATCTATATGTTGGTGACGCTTGTCTTGACTGGCATGGTGCAATATTCAAAACTTAATGTCTCTGATGCGGTGGCTTTTGCCCTACGTTCGGTCGGTCTGGGATGGGCAGGAGATTATGTCTCAATTGTTGCGATTTTAACGCTTATTACAGTTTGTATTTCAATGACATACGGCTTATCGCGCATGATATACAGTATCAGTAGAGATGGCCTTCTTCCTCAAATGTTTAGCCAAGTCACACCAAAATCACGTGTTCCTCGAAATGCCACGCTCTTATCTGGATTTGGAGCGATGATTTTTGCTGGTATGGTTCCTTTAGCAAGTCTGGCAGAATTTGTTAATATCACCACTCTTTCTTATTTAATGTTGTTGGCTGTCGCCATAATCGTTCTCCGTCATCAAAAAGGCTTACCTAAGGAAGGGGAATTCAGAATGCCACTGGTGCCAATACTTCCTATTGTGGCAATAGTAGTTTGTTTTATTTTTATGATTCAATACCAATGGCAAACCTGGATAGCTTTTCTGATAGCCCTGTTGGTAGGCATTCTGATTTACTTTGTTTATGGTTATCGTCATTCAACGCTCCATAAAGGTGATAAAAATAACCCTAGCAGTACAACATAATGCTATCTATCGTAGCTTAAAAATGAGTTAGTCTAGCCTAACTAAAGCGGTGAAAAACATAGTGAATTGATCTTATATCATTTAGAATAGCGTGTAAGAGAGTTTTGAAATGTCATCTATTCAAAACTATAAACGAACAGCCCTGTACCTTTTTTAAAGGACAGGGCTGTTATATTATCAATTCATTACTCATGCTTAAAAGGCAAATTCAATCGTAACGTGCTCGAAAGTATCTTGTAAATCTGCCATCAAAACAGGCTTAAGCGTCACAGCTTGGGCTATTAAGTCTGAATCAGATGGATCAAGAATATGAACCCGAATCGTAATATGTGTCCCCTGTTTATAAATGAAGATATCTAACTCGTGATACTGCTTATTAAAATGAGATTGGAAAATATCGTGAGTTGCAGGGACGATCTGCTTATGCTGGATCGGTGACTGGGTAAACTCCTTGAAGGAATCTGTTAGCACTTTCAGTGGCTCCTTGTAAGAAAATAACACCAAGACCAGTGTGATAAAAAAGTCAGCAGTATAATGCAAGAATCCAAGAGAGCTGTGGATAGGGATTAATTTTAAGAATAAAATAGCGATACCAACACCAGCCGAGATAAAGCCATCTATAAAATTCCCTTTACTTTCTGCAGCGATGATTGTCGAGAGGTCATTAATTTGACGATTTTTTTGAAGGTTATAAAAACCCAATCCAAAACAAAGCACCACCATGGTGATAGTATAGGGTAAAATTAGCCCAGTTTCAGCGACATCTCCCTTTCCCTCAGCAAAATAAGCGTAAGCAGAAGCACTTGTCTCCAAAAGGGTGATGATAAGTAGCATGAGTGTTGCAATAGACTTTAAAATACCATAGAGGGGTTCTAAAAAGTACATGCCATTTGGAAAGGTTTCTGTTTTTCGGTGACTATTTTTAGAAATAAAAACCGCAGAAAGTGTTGAAATAAAGGCGATTAGTGAAAAAACACCATCAAGCAACAAGGCATTCAAATCGGTGATGATATAAACAATTAGACCAGCAAGCCCAATAATAAAATTACCAATGGTTGATACAATTAATGATTGCCGTTCAACACGTTTTTGATTCATAAGCCCTCCTCGAAAATAGTATCACACTTATTATAACAACAGAGGAAAGTGATTTCAATACCAATCTAGCTAGTCATGGTAAAGGCACTACAAGAGACTTACAGCTAAATTTGGTTAGTTTTGATGATAAAGATTATGTTGGAACTTCGTCCTTATCATTTGGCTAGTGTGTGATGAATAGTGTCTACAGTTATATCTGACTCCTTATAGTCAAAGTGGGAGTTTCCTGTATTTTATGGCGATACCTTACTAAGACATCAAAAAAACCAAGCGATTAGACTTGGTTTTGGGGAAGTTAACATCCCATATTATAATCATCATCCTGCATGGCTTCAACAGTTCCAAGGAGGTAGCCATTACCAACCTGACTAAAGAAGTCATGGTTAGATGTTCCTGTTGAGATACCATTCATGACAATTGGGTTGACATCGTTAGCAGTATCTGGGAAAAGAGGGTCTTGTCCCAAGTTCATGAGGGCCTTGTTGGCATTGTAACGTAGGAAAGTCATGACTTCCTCGGTCCATCCGACACTATCATAAAGCGTCTCGGTATACTTTTCTTCATTCTCGTAAAGGGTGTAGAGAAGATCATACATCCACTCACGGAATTCCTCTTGCTTGTCTTCAGACAATTCGTTAAAGCCTAATTGAAATTTGTAACCAATATAAGTACCGTGAACAGACTCGTCGCGAATAATTAATTTGATAATCTCAGCTACATTAGGTAGTTTATTATTCCCTAAATAATAAAGAGGCGTGAAGAAACCAGAATAAAAGAGGAAGGTTTCAAGGAAGGTAGAAGCGACTTTCTTTTGGAGAGCATCACCATTTTTGTAGATTTCATTAATGATTTCAGCTTTTTTCTGGAGGTATTGGTTGGTATTGGTCCATTCAAAGATATCTTCAATCTCTTTTTTGGTATTCAATGTTGAGAAAATGGAAGAGTAAGATTTAGCATGGACTGATTCCATAAACTGAATGTTATTGAGGACAGCTTCTTCGTGAGGTGTACGAACATCAGCACGAATGGCCTCAACGCCAGATTCAGATTGAAGGGTATCAAGTAAGGTAAGACCTCCGAAAACTTTACCAACCAAGTCTTTTTCTTGTGCAGATAATTTGCGCCAGTCATCGAGGTCGTTTGATAGTGGGATGCGGGTATCTAGCCAAAACTGTTCGGTCAACTTTTCCCAAGTGGATTTGTCAATAATATCTTCAATTTCATTCCAGTTAATGGCTGCGTAATAAGTGTTGTTAGACATGGAGACTCCTTAAAACAGATAATAAAACATTACCCTTATAGTTTAACATAAACAAGCAGCCAACTTCAAAATAAGTTGGCTGAAAGTGAGTAAGATTTAAAAATCATTTATTAATGCGGTAATGGTATTAATGAATGGTAACTAATCGTAACATGTGATCATTTTACTAGATGACACAAGATTCACATTGGTTGGCTCCAACTTCATCACCGTCGTCTGTGTAAGTACGGACATAGTAGATTGATTTTACGCCTTTGTTGAAAGCATAGTTACGTAGGATAGAAAGGTCACGAGTTGTTTGTTTGGTGTCAGTACCTTTCCATTCGTAGAGCCCAGTTGGTATTTCACTACGCATGAATAGCGTTAATGACAAGCCTTGGTCAACGTGCTCGGTCGCAGCAGCGTAGACATCGATGACTTTACGCATATCCATATCATAGGCAGACTTGTAGTAGGGGATAGTGTCTGTTGACAATCCAGCCGCTGGGTAATAGATTTTACCAATTTTTTTCTCTTGACGCTCTTCGATACGTTGTGTAATCGGATGGATAGAAGCAGAAACATCGTTAATGTAAGAGATAGAGCCATTAGGTGCAACAGCTAAGCGGTTTTGGTGGTAAAGGCCATCAGCCATAACAGCTTGACGTAACGCTTCCCAATCTTCAGCTTGAGGAATGAAATGGTCTTTAAAGAGGTCTTTGACAAGATCTGATTTTGGCACAAAGTTACCAGTCACATATTTATCAAAATAGGTACCATCAGCATATTTTGATTTTTCAAAACCAACAAAAGTTGTCTGGCGCTCACGAGCGATCTCATTGGAGGCTACAAGAGTCCAGTAGTTAAGCAACATGAAGTAAATATCCGTAAACTCGATTGATTCTGGGCTACCGTATTCAATGTGTTGTTGTGCAAGGAAAGAGTGGAGTCCCATAGCACCAAGACCAAAGGTATGTGCTTGATCGTTACCGTTTTTGATCGATGGAACAGCCTCAATACTTGATGAATCAGTGACAAAGGTAAGCGCACGTGTCATGGCTTTAATAGAACGACCGAAGTCAGGTGAGGTCATCATATTAACAACATTGGTTGATCCAAGGTTACATGAGATATCTGTTCCCATAGAAAGATAGTTTTGCCCGTCGTCAATCAGACTTGGTTTTTGAACTTGAAGAATTTCTGAACACAAGTTGGACATGATGATTTTACCATCAATTGGATTTGAGCGATTGGCTGTGTCGACATTGACGATATAAGGGTAGCCTGATTCTTGCTGTAATTTAGAAATTTCTGTCTCCAAATCGCGAGCTTTGATTTTGGTTTTATCAATCTTAGGATTAGCAACTAACTCATCGTATTTTTCTGTAATGTCAATATAGTTAAACGGAATGCCGTACTCTTTTTCAACACTATACGGGCTGAAGAGGTACATGTCTTCATTTTTGCGTGCTAATTCGTAGAATTTATCCGGAACGGTCACACCCAGTGAGAGGGTTTTGACACGAACTTTTTCATCGGCATTTTCTTTTTTAGTGGATAGAAAGGCGATGATATCTGGATGAAAGACGTTTAGGTAAACGACACCAGCTCCCTGACGTTGTCCTAACTGGTTAGAGTAAGAAAAACTGTCTTCGAAGAGTTTCATGACAGGAACCACACCAGAAGCTGCACCAGCAAATCCTTTGATTGGAGCGCCTGCTTCACGAAGGTTTGAAAGGGAAATCCCGACACCACCACCGATACGAGAAAGTTGAAGAGCGGAATTGATAGAACGACCAATCGAGTTCATATCATCAGTCACTTGGATCAAGAAACACGATACCAATTCTCCACGACGGCTACGACCAGCATTTAAGAACGAAGGTGTTGCTGGTTGGTAACGTTGATTGATCATTTCCTTGGCCAAATCACGAGCTAGTTCTTCATTTCCATCGGCAAAATAGAGAGCATTGAAAAGGACGCGGTCTTCCATGCTTTCCAAATAAAACTCGCCATCATTTGTTTTAAGGGCGTATTGTTGATGGAATTTATAAGCAGCCATAAATGACTTGAATTGGAAGTTTTCGTTTTTTAACTCCTGAGCTAATGACTCGATAAATGCTTGGCTATATTTTTGGATAAAACCAGTCTCGATATAGTCATTTTCAATTAAGAAATTAATTTTCTCAGTGATAGAAGAAAAAGGCATCATATTAGGTTTGACATTTTCTTCAAAGAAGGCAGCAAGAGCTTCCTTATCCTTGTGTAAAGGAATTTGACCATTAACAGGACGATTAATTTCGTTATTTAAACGAAAGTAGGTGACATTTCCTAAATCTTTAAGACTCATTTCTTAGTATTCCTTTTACTGTATTAATATCTGCCTCAGTTCCGTTAAATTCTAGCTCATATAATAGCGGCAAGTGATATTCTTGCGATAGCTCTCGGGCTTCACGACAAAAGTCGGTACCAAAATTACGATTGCCGATACCAATAATGCCTCGACAGAATGTTTGGTTTTCTACTAAAAAATCTTCGACAAAATCAAAGTTGTCGTTGTAAGTAGGCAGAATTAAAATAAACGGCTCTGATAACAGAGGACTTTGCCCAACTGGGGATAACTCTACGATAACCTCTGATGGTAGATCAAGTTTTTGAATAAACCGTTTGGTTTGACCAGTCAGAGTATGAAAAGCAACTTTCATAAGTAGAATAAGGTTAGACGATTTCTTTTAGTTTTGCAGGTTGAAAACCAGAAAAAACCATATCTCCAGCTTGGATAACAGGTGCTGCTGCGAAACCTAAACTTTTGACGTATTCCACTTGTTCTGGTTGCTCGTCAATATTGATCTCCACAAATTCAACCCCTTCTTTTTCAAGGAATTTTTTAGTCATTTTGCATTGCATACAATTGTTTTTTGAAAAAATAGTGATGTTACTCATTGTTGTCTCTCCTTTTTTAATACCTACATAGCATACCCAAAATTGATCTAAAAAGCAATAAATTTTGACCAAAAAACACAAAATATAGTTATAAGATTTTACGATACCCCAATATATTGTGTTACTATTGCTAGGTGATAAACCGCAGAGAGACTCAGTTTGAGTGACTTTTAATTGGAGAAATGCCCAATTTTAGAATAGGCATGAGTAAGATTATTTTAGATTTTATAAAATACTTTAATCAGAGGTTCCTTCATAGATAGAATGCAAAACCCATAGAAAAAATCTTGGAAATTTTCTTATAGGAGACTATAAAATATTGAAAAATAAATAGGCTTGTGTTATAATCAAAAATTGTAAGGGTTATCATAGGTGACTCAAAAAATTAATATAGAGAAAAAAGGAGAACCATCATGGCTTCTAAAGATTTTCACATTGTAGCAGAAACAGGTATTCATGCTCGTCCAGCAACTTTGCTTGTACAAACAGCTAGCAAATTTGCTTCAGATATCACTCTTGATTACAAAGGAAAAGCTGTTAACCTTAAATCAATCATGGGTGTTATGAGTCTTGGTGTAGGTCAAGGTGCTGACGTTACTATTTCTGCTGAAGGTGCAGATGCTGACGACGCTCTTGCAGCAATCGAAGAAACAATGACAAAAGAAGGATTGGCATAAAAATGACAGAAATGCTTAAAGGAATTGCAGCATCTGACGGTGTTGCCGTTGCAAAAGCATATCTATTGGTTCAACCGGATTTGTCATTTGAAACGGTTTCAGTTTCAGATACAGATGCAGAAGAAGCTCGTCTGGATGCAGCTCTAGCGGCGTCACAAGACGAGCTTTCTGTTATCCGCGAAAAAGCCGTAGATACGCTTGGCGAAGAAGCCGCAGCCGTATTTGATGCTCACTTGATGGTTCTTGCTGACCCAGAAATGATTGGTCAAATCAAAGAAACCATTCGTGCAAAACAGTTCAATGCTGAGGCAGGATTAAAAGAAGTTACAGATATGTTTGTAACCCTCTTTGAAGGTATGGAAGACAACCCATACATGCAAGAACGTGCGGCAGATATTCGTGACGTTGCAAAACGTGTTTTGGCTCACCTTCTTGGTGTTAAGTTGCCAAACCCAGCAACCATCAATGAAGAGTCAATCGTTATTGCGCATGACTTGACACCATCAGATACAGCTCAATTGAACAAACAGTTTGTAAAAGCTTTTGTTACAAACATTGGTGGTCGTACAAGTCACTCAGCCATTATGGCACGTACGCTTGAAATTGCAGCGGTTCTTGGTACAAATAATATTACTGAGCTTGTCAAAGATGGTGATGTCTTGGCCGTTAACGGTATCACTGGTGAAGTGATCATTAACCCAAGTCAAGAAGAAATTGCTGCCTTCAAAGAAGCTGGTGAAGCTTACGCTAAGCAAAAAGCTGAATGGGTACTTCTCAAAGATGCGCAAACAGTAACTGCTGATGGTAAACACTTTGAGTTAGCTGCTAACATCGGTACACCAAAAGACGTTGAAGGTGTTAACGATAATGGTGCTGAGGCTGTTGGTCTCTACCGTACAGAATTCCTCTATATGGATTCTCAAGATTTCCCTACTGAGGATGAGCAGTATGAAGCTTATAAAGCAGTACTTGAAGGTATGAATGGTAAGCCAGTTGTGGTTCGTACGATGGATATCGGTGGTGATAAGGAACTTCCTTACTTCGATCTTCCACATGAAATGAACCCATTCCTTGGTTTCCGTGCGCTTCGTATCTCTATTTCTGAGACTGGTGACCAAATGTTCCGTACACAGATTCGTGCCCTTCTTCGTGCATCTGTACATGGACAATTGCGTATCATGTTCCCTATGGTTGCTCTTCTTAAAGAGTTCCGTGCAGCGAAAGCAGTCTTTGATGAAGAAAAAGCTAATTTGCTCTCTGAAGGTGTAGCGGTAGCTGATGATATCCAAGTTGGTATCATGATTGAGATTCCAGCAGCGGCTATGCTTGCTGATCAGTTCGCGAAAGAAGTTGATTTCTTCTCAATTGGAACAAACGATCTTATCCAATACACAATGGCAGCAGATCGTATGAACGAACAAGTGTCGTACCTTTACCAACCTTACAACCCATCTATCCTTCGCTTGATTAACAACGTTATTAAGGCTGCACACGCAGAAGGCAAGTGGGCTGGTATGTGTGGTGAAATGGCTGGTGACCAACAAGCTGTACCACTTCTAGTTGGTATGGGTCTGGATGAGTTCTCAATGAGTGCAACATCTGTTCTTCGTACACGTAGCCTTATGAAAACACTTGACACAGCTAAAATGGCAGAATATGCTAATCGTGCATTGACAGAATGTTCTACAGCTGAAGAAGTTCTTGAACTTCAAAAAGAGTACTTATAAGATAAGTAACTAAGAAGAGGGCGACCTCTTTTTAGTTTATGTGAATGATGAAATAAAATACGAATTTTCTGACATTTTACGTACCAAATAATTGAATTCCCAAAATAAAGTGCTAGAATAGAGATTATACTAATGAAAAGGAGGCAAGAATTTGCCTAAACAATATAAAAATTATGTGAATGGAGAATGGAAACTCTCTGATAATGAGATTACTATTTATGCTCCAGCAGATGGCGAGGAATTAGGATCTGTACCCGCTATGAGTCAAGAGGAGGTTGACGCTGTTTATGCTTCATCTAAAGCAGCACTTCCAGCATGGCGTGCCTTATCTTATGTGGAACGTGCTTCCTACCTTCATAAGGTAGCTGATATTTTAGTACGTGATGCTGAGAAGATCGGTGCGATACTCTCTAAAGAGGTAGCAAAAGGCTATAAAGCAGCTGTTTCTGAAGTTGTACGTACAGCAGACATCGTTCGTTTTGCAGCCGAAGAAGGTGTTCGCATGCAAGGTGAAGTTCTTGAGGGTGGTAGTTTTGAAGCGGCTAGCAAGAAAAAGATTGCGGTTGTTCGTCGTGAGCCAGTTGGTTTGGTCTTAGCGATTTCACCATTTAACTACCCTGTCAATTTAGCGGCATCTAAAATTGCCCCAGCTTTGATTGCAGGTAACGTTGTTGCCTTTAAACCACCAACGCAAGGATCAATTTCAGGCTTACTCTTGGCTGAAGTCTTTGTTGAAGCTGGTTTACCTGCTGGTGTCTTCAATACGATTACTGGTCGAGGATCTGTTATTGGCGATTACATCGTTGAGCATGAGGCTGTTAATTTCATCAACTTCACAGGATCAACACCTGTTGGTGAGCGTATTGGTAAAATGGCAGGTATGCGTCCAATCATGCTTGAACTTGGTGGTAAGGATTCGGCAATCGTTCTTGAAGATGCTGATCTTGAGAAAGCTGCCAAAGATATCGTTGCTGGTGGTTTGAGCTACTCAGGTCAACGTTGTACAGCTGTTAAACGCGTTCTTGTTGTCGATTCAGTTGCAGACGAGTTAGTTGGTCTTGTTAAGAAAAATATCGAAGCATTGACTGTTGGTATGCCAGAAGAGGATGCTGATATTACTCCTGTTATTGATGATAACTCAGCAGACTATATTGAAGGACTTGTTAAGGATGCCCAAGAAAAAGGTGCGACTGAAGTAACACCTTTCAAACGTGATGGTAAGTTGCTTACGCCAACTCTCTTTGATAAGGTGACAACTGATATGCGTCTTGCCTGGGAAGAGCCATTTGGCCCCGTACTTCCAATCATCCGTGTGTCTTCAGTAGAAGAAGCGATTGAGATTTCTAACAAATCGGAATATGGCCTTCAAGCTTCTGTATTCACAAATGATTTCCCACTTGCTTTCTCCATTGCGGAAAAACTGGAAGTTGGTACTGTTCACATCAACAATAAAACACAACGTGGTACAGATAATTTCCCATTCTTGGGAGCTAAGAAATCTGGTGCTGGTACACAAGGCGTTAAATACTCTATTGAAGCCATGACCACTGTTAAATCTGTAGTTTTTGATATTAAATAATAGGCTGTAAAAGTCGTTCTCATTAAAGAGACGGCTTTTTTATGTTAAATGACTCTTGTATTTTCAAGGACTTTCCGTATAATGATAAATGATAGTAGAGTTAGAGGAGATGTGACATGAGGAAAGTTCTTTTTAGTATTAGTCTTTTGGGTTTGCTATTATCGATACTATGGCTTTTTGGAAAACCACTTTACTTACAAAGCCGCCAGGACAAGCTAGTAACCTTTGTTAGCCAGGCGCAGAAAAAAATTGCTGGTGATGAAGCTATAACTAATGGACGAGAGGTTTGGCAGCGTAAAGGTTCGTGGATTTACTTTAATAAAGACGGTGAGGGGAGTAAGATTCATCAAGCCTTGGAAGCATTAATGCCTGCTCCTGAAAAAAAACAAACCACGAACTTGCAAAATATTGAGAGTCTTCATTTAATTTATCCCCAAAAGGTGCATTGTGATTTGAATGCCGTAAAAGCTGTTCGATTGCAGGAAGATGCTTATTCTGTTAGTTGGATGCGTATTGGTGATCCGAAGGTTATCTATCATGATCATCTGTATTTTAAGGATGATGCCTATAAAGAGCCTTTTACACTTAATGATCTGATCCGCGATAAGTCTACCTTTAGAGACACTCTGAAAAAGACGGTAGAATCAACAGATCAAGCTGAACAAACTGCTTTTTTAAAACGTTTTGAAGCAAATGACTGGTCTGATATCCCTTTTTATTACGAAAAGAGCACCTTACATCTGAGTAGTCATGTGAAACTGCCTCTTAAGGCATTTGTTGGTGCTGTTCAAGGCCGTTACTTAAAAGAAAATGATTTGAAGGTTTATCAAAATTACCTGAATCAGAACAAGGAAAATCTTAAACGGGTAGCTTTGACTTTTGATGATGGTCCCAGTCCAGTGACGACTCCTAAAGTTTTAGATATTTTGGCAAAGTACCATGCGAAAGCAACATTCTTTAGTATTGGCTCAAAAGTTGAGGATCAGGCGGAGCTTGTTAAGAGAATGGTTGCTGATGGTCATGAAATTGGCAATCATACCTGGAGTCATCCTAATTTAACACACTTATCAGAAGCAGCGGTGAGGCAAGAATTGACGTTGACTAATGAAGCCATCAAAAAAGTCACTGGAAGCCTACCTCACCTCATGCGTCCACCTTTTGGCTCTACCAATGCCACGGTAAAAGCAGTCTCAGAAATGACAGAAGTCCTTTGGACCGTTGATACATTGGATTGGCAAAGTCGTTCATCTACAGCGATTTTAGATCATGTTAAAGCGCAATTGAAACCGGGTGGTATTATTCTCATGCATGATATTCACCAAAGTTCAGTTGATGCTTTACCAGCCGTTTTGGACTATTTACAATCACAAGGTTACGAAGTGGTTACCGTTAGCGAACTCAATGGCTACTCAGGAGTATAAAAGAGTAGTGAAAAAAACTCGAGCAATAAATCAGAAGCTCATGGGTTGGTTTTAAGGGCGTATTCCGGGAGAGACAAGTCTCTTCCGACGGATACTAGAAACATGTACGAAAAATGAAAGGACTAAATCGTAGTGCTAAGCGCGATTTAGTCCTTTTTAATGATGATATTACAATATATAATTCTTTTCTGAGACGATTTTCGATTATCTTGCAAGAAGTAAAGGTGTAGATTAGGAGTTGAAGTGTCCATCTTTTGTGACTGGAAAGCTAGGGAAGATCCTATAAAGCGACATCACTAATACAATACTTATGGTTTGACTTGTGCTGTCATTTATTTAAGATGGAGTTGTTGATTTTTGAGTCTCAGTTCTTGGACATCAGCCATTTTTTTCAACTTTTTAAGCTCTTCCTTATGACTGACAAAGGTAATAACCTGTCCTTGTTTACCCATGCGACCTGTCCTACCAGCTCTGTGGGTATAAGACTCTTGATTGTGGGGAATATCAACATTGATAACGGTATCGAGGTTTTCAATATCAATTCCTCGTGCCACTAAATCCGTAGCTAATAGTAAGGTGAGTTCATGGTTTTTAAATTTTTCTAAGATAACCTTACGCATCTTGATGTTAATATCACTAGCCAAGGAAACAGCTAGACACCCTTTGAACTGTAGCCTTTCTTCAGTAGCTCCTAAATCTGAGAGGTTATTAAAGAAAGTCAATGCTCGAAAGTCAGGGATATTGCTGAGTTTACGAAGCAGCTCTAAACGGTCACGTTTTTCAACAGTAATATAATAATGATGAATGGTCTCAGGTGTCTGTTTAGAGACAGTAATCATTTTGGTATTTTCCGCAAGGAAATCATTGCTTTTTTTTTGCGTTGCTGATAGGTAGATCATCTGATGATCTCGCGCGACGTGATTGGTAATTTTAGAAACGAACGGAAGTTGTGAATCGCTGAGAAGCTCGTCGTATTCGTCTAAAACGATTGTATTGATGGCCATCATTTTAATTTTTTTGAGCTTAACTAACTCAAACACACGCCCGGGGGTGCCAATAATGATTTCGGGAGCTTTTTTTAAACGCTCAATTTGTCGCTTCTGGCTAGATCCTGATAAAAGAAGTTGCGCACTTAATCCCAGAGGCTCTCCCCAGTCTTTAGCGACTTCAAACAGTTGTCCAGCTAGTTCGCTATTAGGTGCTAAAATGAGTAATTGTTGCCCTTTTTTTGGTGTTAATTGTAATAAAATTGGCCACATATAAGCCAGGGTTTTACCAGTCCCAGTAGGACTGATTCCAAGAATATTATCGCCATCAGAAATGGGCTTAAATAGAGCTTCTTGGATTGGCGTTGTTGTTGAAAAGTGGCGTTCTTGGCATTTTGTTTGCCATTGTTCTGGAAATTGTGAGATCATATGGGTTCCTTTATTTTTCTCCATTTGAATTATATTATAGCATGATTTGTGTTATAATAGTGGGCGATATTGTAAAAGATGGAGCAACTAATGCGTAAAAAACCTATTATTATTGGTGTAACTGGTGGATCTGGTGGTGGCAAAACCAGTGTTTCTCGTGCTATTTTAGCTAATTTTACAGATGAAAAAATTGCCATGATTGAGCATGATTCTTACTATAAAGATCAGGCACATTTGACCTTTGAGGAGCGTGTTAAGACCAATTACGATCACCCGCTTGCTTTTGATACGGATCTGATGATAGAACAACTCAATGAACTCATCGAGGGCCGTCCTGTGGATATTCCAGTATACGACTACACCCAGCATACACGAAGCCATAAGACTTACCGTCAGGAACCTCAAGATGTTTTTATTGTTGAGGGGATCTTAGTTCTTGAGGACAAGCGTCTCAGAGATTTGATGGATATTAAGCTATTTGTAGATACTGATGACGATATTCGCATTATTCGCCGGATTAAGCGGGATATGGAAGAACGCGGTAGAAGTTTGGACAGTATTATTGACCAGTATACTAGTGTGGTTAAGCCCATGTATCATCAATTCATTGAACCGACAAAACGTTATGCCGATATTGTGATTCCTGAAGGGGTTTCCAATACCGTAGCGATTGATTTGATTAATACTAAGGTTGCTAGCATTCTTGGTGATAGTCATTCCTAGCCTTTTGTTTTTATAGTAAACATGCCATCAGTGATTGATCTTGAAGATGATCCACTGATTTTTTAATAAGGAGACAAATTGGTAATTCTATTCGTTGGCATCGGTCTTATTTTTTGGAATGGTTTTGTATTTCTTTGTTATGGTTATGATAAATGGCAAGCAATCAGGGGCAACTGGCGCGTATCAGAACGTTTTTTATTAACCATTACTCTTTTGTGTGGTGGAATTGGCGCTTTTTTGGGAGGGCAGTTATTTCACCATAAGACACAAAAATGGTATTTTAGATGGTCGTGGTGGCTAGGCATGATGATACTAGCTAGCATGGTCAGTATTTATCTTTTTCTGGTTTCGATTACATGATGATTTGAGATAAAACTGTATTCTAAAAGAGTTGTAATGCCCTTATCAGAAACTATTAAGCTGGATGGGATTTGTGATATAATAATGACTATGAATAAAAGTACAAAAAAAGATAATTATGATATTCTCTTAGCGCAAGCACAGGCGCTTTTTGCTAACGAAACGAATGCTTTGGCCAATCTTTCAAATGCTTCGGCAATGCTTAATACAACGCTGCCGAATACTGTTTTTTCTGGCTTCTATCTTTTTGATGGTCAGGAACTGATTTTAGGCCCTTTTCAAGGAAAAGTCTCCTGTGTTCACATTGCTCTAGGTAAGGGTGTTTGTGGTGAGTCTGCAGAAAGAAACGAGACGTTGATCGTCGAAGATGTGACCAATCATGCCAATTATATTTCCTGTGATTCAGCAGCTATGAGTGAAATCGTTGTTCCTATGGTGAAAAATGGCAAGCTTATTGGTGTCTTGGACTTGGATTCACATGTTGTTGGCGATTATGATGCCATTGACCAAGAACACTTGGAAAAATTTGTAGCGATCCTTCTTGAAAAAACCCGTTTTGATTTCCAGATGTTTGGAGTTGAGGAGTAATGTATCAAGCCCTTTATCGAAAGTACCGGAGTCAACGCTTTGGTGATATGGTTGGTCAATCTGTCATTTCAACTACTTTAAAGAAAGCAGTTGCCACAGGAAAAATTAGCCATGCTTATTTGTTTTCTGGTCCACGTGGAACTGGTAAAACAAGTGCTGCTAAGATTTTTGCTAAGGCTATGAACTGTCCTAATCAAGTAGATGGCGAACCCTGTAATCAATGTGATATTTGCCAAGATATTACCAAAGGTAACTTGGAAGATGTGATCGAGATCGATGCCGCTTCTAATAACGGAGTTGATGAGATTCGTGACATTCGTGATAAATCGACCTATGCTCCCAGCCGTGCGATTTACAAAGTTTACATCATTGATGAAGTGCATATGTTATCTACAGGAGCCTTCAATGCCTTGTTGAAAACTCTAGAAGAACCGACGGCTAATGTGGTCTTTATTTTAGCGACAACAGAACTTCATAAAATTCCAGCAACGATCTTATCACGTGTGCAGCGTTTCGAGTTCAAAGCGATCAAGTTAGGACAGATTCGCGACCATTTGATCACAATTTTGGAGCAAGAGCAGGTGACCTATGACGAGGATGCCTTAACTCTAATTGCCCGTCGAGCTGAAGGTGGGATGCGTGATGCTTTATCTATTTTAGATCAGGCCCTCTCCTTATCCACTGGTAATGGAATTTCAAGAGAGATTGCAGAAGAGATCACAGGTTCGATTAGTTTGGCTAGTCTAGATGCTTATGTGGAAAGCCTGTTGATAAGTGATACTAAGGCAGCTCTTCAGCATTTAGATGTTATTTTTGATCAAGGAAAGAGCATGAGTCGTTTTGTGACTGATTTGCTTCAATATTTGAGAGATCTGTTGATTGTGCAGTCAGGCGGTGAGAATACGCATACGAGCCCCATTTTCGAAGCTAATCTAGCCTTATCCAGTCCGGTTATTTTTGAAATGATCGATGCGATATCAGAGGGACTGCAGCAAATAAAAGGTAGCTCTCATCCCAAAATTTACGCCGAAATGTTGACTATTCGTCTATCAGAAAAGGTCACACGAAATCCTGCTGAAACAGTTATTCCAGAAACTGTTATGAAAGAACTCTCTGATTTAAAAGCTGAAGTGGAGCAGTTAAAAGATGCCTTAGTGCAACAAAAAGATCTAGGCACAGCTTCTCGGACTCCTTCTGCGCCGAAACGTTCGTCTCGCTTCAAGGTTGATCGTGAAAAAATAATGACCATCATGCAAGAAACAGTAGAGGATTCCGAAAAATCACGTCGTTATCTAGAGGACTTAAAGGCTGCTTGGAACGAAATTTTAGACTCACTTACCCCACAAAACCGTGCACTATTATTAGGGTCAGAACCTGTTTTAGCTAACAGTGAGAATGCTATCTTAGCGTTTGACGCGGCCTTTAATGCCGAACAGGTCATGAAACGTTCTGATCTGAATGATATCTTTGGGAATATCATGAGTAAGGCAGCTGGCTTTTCACCTAATATCATGGCAGTCGCTAAATCCGATTTCAATAGCATTCGGAGTGAATTTGCTAGGCGGATGAGAAGCTCTAAAGAAACGGCGCCAGTCGAGGATAAAGAAAAAGCTATCCCAGAGGATTTCGCTTTTCTAGCTGAAAAGATCCAAACTGTTGAAGATTGATAATCAGATGATAATTTAATAATCTCCTTGGACATTTCCGAGGAGATTTTTTGTTGTATTAGATGTCTAGAGGAAATCGTGTTTTAAATTAGGGATCGTTTTTGCTAGTAGAGATTAGGGCTACTCGGCCCCTATCTGGCTACCTAAAAAACAAGCATTCAAAATGAGCTTTAAATTATAATTTCGAAAAAAGGTACTGAGGCTAAGTAAGTAATTTGATTGTGAATCGTTGATTACCAAAAAAGAAGGTGAAAAAAAGAAGGAATGATAAAAATGTTCATCATTCCTTCTTTTTGGTATAATATCTCTATGCCTTATTCACAATTTGTTATAGTGGCACTAATTTGTGCTCTTGAAACTTATTTTTTTAATCAAGCCATGATGAATGGAAACTATTTGCTTGCCTTTTTCTGGGGATTGATGCTGTTAAGGAATCTTCGTCGTGTCCAGTTAGTCTCACGTTTTACCAAACGTTTGATTGATCAAATTACCAAGAAGAAAGACTGACTTCACCGCTGGCTAAGGTTAGAATACCTCCGTCATCGGTTTGTAGTAGTAAGTGTCCTTGATCCGTAATATCAATGGCTTTAGCTGAAATGAGTTTATTATCCTGATGATAAGTCACTTGTTTGTCAAGAACAAGTGATTTTTCTTTGTAGACTTTGATGTGGTCATGCTCTGGAATGTCAAAGAAGAGTTTCCAAATTTCGATAATCAACTGATTTCGGGTAATTGGCGGTTCTTGCGTAAATAACGAGCTAGCAATGTCTTTGAGGTCATCGGGAAAATGGGTAACGTGAAAATTGAGTCCAATACCAATAAAGACATCCGTCACCTGGCCGGTTTCTACCGATGTGATCGCCTCTGATAAAATACCAGCCATTTTTTTACCATTGATAAAGATGTCGTTGACCCATTTAATATCGGGAAATATGCCTGTTAAACGTGAAATGGCTTTTACAATGCTTGAAGCAGCTAATACGGTGTATGGGGGCAGTTCTTGATAGGCTAACTGTGGCTGCAAGTGGAGGGTCATATAAATGCCTCCGTAAGGGTCAGCGTAAAAATGCCTTCCTAGGCGACCGCGAGCAGCTGTCTGTGTAGAAGCAAGATAGAGGTGTGGTCCAGTTGCTCCATTTAAAGCAGCCGTCTTTGCATCTTGCTGGGTGGACTGGCTAGAAGAGAGATAAGTGACGGGGATTTCTAAGGCATCAGCAATGACTTCAGGCAAAAGCAAATCACCTGAAAAGATTCGGTAGCCCTTTTTTTTGACAGCTTCAATGTGAACGCCCTTTTCTTCAAGGGTTTTGATGCCTTTCCAGATGGCAGAGCGAGAGACATTGAGCGTTTGAGCGAGCTGTTCTCCAGTGGTAAAGTGCTCTCGAGACAGGTGTTGGTAGATGTGTTCGTAAGTTTTCATAGTTTTAGTATAGTACACTTCAGAAAGCTTGTCAGTGATTTTTCAGCTTTTTTAGATAAAATGAAAAAAATCCGTCCAATTCATGTTACAATAGTAACTGTTACTGAGTCCCGATAAGACGATTTTCTTCTCTGGGAAAGTCGGATTCTTTGTAACTCACTAGCGCTGTCGACTGATTATCTTGATTAGTTCGACAAGATTATATTTTTGGGGGGACATACAATGTCAGAACGTAAACTTTTCACGTCTGAATCGGTTTCGGAGGGACATCCGGATAAAATTGCAGACCAGATCTCAGATGCTATTTTGGACGCGCTATTAGAGCAAGATCCAGATGCTCATGTAGCGGCAGAAACGGTTGTTTATACAGGATCTGTTCATGTTTTTGGGGAGATCTCAACATCAGCTTATGTAGATATTAATCGTGTGGTACGTGATACCATTGCTGAAATTGGCTATACAAACGCGGAATATGGCTTTGCAGCTGAATCAGTTGGCGTTCATCCATCCTTGGTCGAACAATCAGCTGATATTGCTCAGGGAGTCAATGAGGCACTTGAGGTTCGCGAAGGAGATAAGGACGACTTGAGTCTTATTGGAGCAGGTGACCAAGGGTTGATGTTTGGTTTTGCTATTGATGAAACACCTGAACTCATGCCCTTGCCTATTTCATTATCACATCAATTAGTCCGAAAATTAGCGGAATTGCGTAAATCTGGGACAATCTCTTATCTTCGTCCCGACGCTAAATCGCAAGTGACGGTCGAGTATGATGAGAATGATCAGCCAGTTCGTGTAGATACTGTGGTTATCTCCACGCAACATGACCCAGAAGTAACCAACGAGCAAATTCGAGAAGATGTCATCAATCAGGTCATTAAAGCTGTTATTCCAACAGAATACTTGGATGATAAAACCAAATTCTTTATCAATCCAACAGGCCGATTTGTCATTGGTGGTCCTCAAGGGGACTCTGGTTTGACCGGACGAAAGATTATTGTTGATACCTATGGTGGTTATAGTCGTCATGGCGGTGGGGCATTCTCCGGAAAAGATGCTACTAAGGTAGACCGCTCAGCCTCTTACGCAGCCCGCTATATTGCCAAAAACATCGTGGCTGCAGGCTTGGCTAAAAAAGCAGAAGTGCAGCTAGCTTATGCTATTGGTGTGGCTCAGCCTGTCTCTGTTCGTGTCGATACTTTTGGCACATCCACCGTTTCGGAGCCAAATTTAGAAAAAGCTGTTCGTCAGATTTTTGACTTACGACCAGCTGGTATCATCAAAATGCTTGACCTCAAACGTCCGATTTACAAACAAACGGCGGCTTATGGTCACATGGGACGCACAGATATCGACTTGCCTTGGGAAAAAACAGACAAGGTTGATGCTTTAAAAGCTGCTCTATCGCTATAAGTAGCATTTTAACAAACGGTATTTTTATAAGACTGGAGAAGGTGTTGGATTCAAGCCTATTCTCCAGTCTTTTTCGTTCTCTTGTATTGAAACAAAGTCATTCTGCAACTATTTTGAGAGTCAGAGTATCATGTGGGGATGAGTTTAGCTTTCTCTAGCTCTCTCTAGCTCTTTTTGGTAACTTGTTATTAGAAAAATACGGAAAAATTTTGCAAAGTGTTTGAAAAGTATTGAAATACTAATACATGTTGTTGATTTGGCAAAAGGGCTAATATGTGTTAGAATAATGGGGTTGAATTCATGTATTAGTAAAGAAAGTATTAGAATATGCGAAAAATTGTAATAAATGGTGGCAAGGCACTTCGAGGCGAAGTAGCGGTATCGGGTGCTAAGAATAGTGTCGTCGCTCTGATTCCTGCAATCATTTTATCAGATGATATTGTTATTTTAGACGGTGTTCCAGCTATTTCAGATGTTGATAGTCTCATCGACATTATGGAAATTATGGGAGCTAAAGTTTCTTATCAGGATGAAACGTTAGAAATCGATCCAAGAGGGATTCAAAATATCCCTATGCCTTACGGTAAGATTAACAGTCTACGGGCTTCATATTATTTTTATGGGAGTCTTTTAGGTAGATTTGGTGAGGCAACAGTGGGGCTACCTGGTGGTTGTGATTTGGGACCAAGACCAATTGATCTGCATTTAAAAGCTTTTGAAGCTATGGGAGCAACCGTTTCTTACGAGGGTGAGTCTATGCGTCTCGCAACTTCAGATGGTGAGAAACTGCATGGGACGCATATTTATTTCGATACTGTAACTGTCGGTGCTACTATTAATACGATGCTTGCAGCGGTTAAAGCCAAAGGGCGAACGGTCATTGAAAATGCTGCACGTGAACCTGAAATTATTGATGTAGCTACCTTGCTGAATAATATGGGTGCTCACATACGAGGAGCAGGAACGGATATTATCACTATTGAAGGTGTTGAACAACTAAAAGGAACCAGACACCAAGTTATTCCAGATCGTATTGAAGCAGGAACGTATATTGCTTTAGCTGCAGCAGCAGGTGAAGGTATCAAAATTACAAATGTTTTATATGAACACTTAGAGTCTTTCATTGCAAAATTGGAAGAAATGGGTGTTCGGATGACAATCGAAGAAGATGCTATTTTCGTCGAAAAACAGGAGAATTTGAAGGCTGTTTCCATAAAAACAGCGCCCTATCCGGGCTTTGCAACGGATTTACAGCAACCATTAACCCCTCTTCTCTTGACTGCTAATGGTCGCGGTACGATAAGCGATACGATCTATGAGAAACGTGTTAATCATGTGCCAGAACTTGTGCGTATGGGGGCTGACATGTCAGTTCTCGGAGGGCGGGTGATCTATCAGGGATCAACATCGCTTACGGGGGCTCAAGTTAAGGCGACAGATTTACGTGCTGGAGCAGCACTGGTGATAGCCGGGTTAATGGCAGAAGGACGGACTGAAATTACCAATATTGAGTTTATTTTACGGGGTTATTCTAATATTATCACCAAATTGAGGGCGCTAGGGGCAGACATTAGCTTGGTTGAAGATTAGAAATGATTGATTGGTGGATGAGAAAAAGTGGTCCAGGTAGACTTCTCCTACTTATCTTTTGACTTTCTTTACTTCGTTTCGATGATTGTGACGGTTACAAATAGCAACATGAGCAGTAGTCGTGTAGGCTAAGGTTTAATTAAGAAATGGTCTAGAAATCATCAGTATGAACTTGCATGATATAGTTAGAAGCTTTAGGACTGTTGGTTTTTAGGAGAAAGTCTATGGAGTTACTTGCTGACTCTGAACGGCATCTCTCATGGTAATGTCATTGGCGTAGAAGAGGCTGAGTTATTGACGCACCTTTGTCAAATAAGGGAATAAAGGGTGAGTTAGTAGCTTAACCTTTTTCTTTAAGTATAGGAATGTAATTTGGCACGAGATAGTTTGTACATTTTTGTGAGGAAGGTGTCAATGAGTCATTCTTAAGAAAAGATTGCCGTTTAGATGTGAGATCTTTTGGACTAATCAGAAGATATAGACAAGTGGTTAATAAGAGACATCATTACTACTAGTTAGCTAGCCCCTGATATTCTTTCTTTTACAAGGTTTCTTCGATCTGATGGTACATCGCTTTGATAATTGTATTGCATTGGTTTGGACTTAATAAATCCGTAATAGCTGCATCCGTAGAGAAATGCGATTCCTAAACAAACGGAGACTCGTTGTTTTTGGGGTATAAAAACTGTGTGACCTTCTTTAATCTAAGCAACTATTTTCCTCCTTTTTATTATAGGTTGTATGAATTGGCTTCTCATCTTCCTCGGTGATATCGCATATAGCATCAGATTAACTGTTATGCTATAATTTTAGTATGTTATTTTGGGAAAAATTGGCAGAATTCTCAGTTTTTGAGACCGATCGTCTTCTTCTAAGGCCTTTTCAATTTCAAGATTTAGAGCAATTTTCAGAAATTGTTCTAGATCAGCAAGTTATGGCTTTTATTCATCCTGGTATTAAGGATAGAGAAGGTGCTAAGACCTTATTGGTTTCGCAATTTATGATGAACCCACTGGGAAAGTGGGCGATTGTGGATAAGGTGACTGAAAAGCTTATAGGCGCTATTCGTTTTGAAAATACAGAAAACCGTCATCTCAAAGCTGAGATTGGATATTTTTTGCATAAAGACTACTGGCGTCAAGGTATTATGACCGAATGCGTCAAGACGTTAACTTTCTTAGCTTTTCAAGAATTTGGTTTACGCACCTTGAAGGTCCTTGTTCACGAAGAGAATATCGCTAGCCGTAAACTGGCCGAGTCTTGTCACTTTAAACTGAAAGAGATATTCAAGGGAAGTGACCGCTACTCCCATAAGATGAGACGCTATTGTCGCTTAGAACTAAATATTGAGGATTATCATTATGAGTAAGCACCAAGAAATTCTGGACTATTTAGAAAACTTAAGGATTGGGAAACGTGTTAGTGTGCGCAGCATTTCCAATCATTTAAATGTTAGTGATGGAACAGCCTATCGTGCGATTAAAGAAGCAGAAAATCGCGGTATTGTTGAAACGCGACCAAGAAGTGGAACAGTTCGAGTAGAAAATAAGAAAAAAATTAGTTTAGAAAAACTAACCTTTGCTGAAATTGCTCGTATCAGTGATTCCGAAGTGGTCGCGGGATTTGAGGGCCTATCTCATGAGTTTAGCAAGTTTTCAATAGGTGCCATGACACGTGAGCATATTCTAGACTATCTGGTGACTGGTGGCCTACTGATCGTTGGGGATCGTGATGACATTCAAATGTTAGCTTTAGAGAATCATAATGCGATCTTAGTTACTGGTGGCTTTGACGTTTCTGAAAAAGTTAAGAAGGAAGCTAATAAACAGCATATTCCGGTTATGGTGACGCATTACGATACCTTTACTGTTGCCACATTGATCAACAAAGCTATCGCCAACATTCGAATAAAGACCGATATTAAGACTGTTGAGCATATCTATATCGCTAAAGAATCCTATGGTTTTTTGCAAGAGTCAGAGACTATTGAAAACTATCATACTTTGGTAACAGAAACGAATCATGTGCGATTCCCAGTCGTTAATGGCAAGAATAAGGTTGTGGGGATTGTCAGCATGCGCGATGTTATTGGTAAAAATCATGCTCTCTTGCTTAAGAAGGTCATGTCAAAGGCGCCTGTGTCGACCTTTCCGAATATCAGTTTAGCGACAGTAAGTCAAAAGATGATCTTTGAAGATTTTGATATGTTACCAGTGGTTGATAAAAGCAATTATTTACTAGGCAGCATTACGCGAAAGCATGTCATGGAGACTCTAAAAGAGATTTCGAAAACGCATGTGCATAGCTATAGTGAACAATTTATATCTCACTTAACTTCGTTGAAAGATGGGCGCTTTCAATTTGTTGTAGAACCCCATATGATTGATCATTCGGATAGTCTAGCCTACGGTGTCCTTACGGAGTGCCTAAAAGAAGTAACATTAGCGACTTTGCGAAAACACTATCAGAAAAATGTCATCATTGAGCAAATGGTGGTATACTTTTTACAAGCTGTACAAATTGATGATGTTTTAATGATTCAGCCGCAAATTATTACAGAAGGACGCCGAAGCATGACTCTGGACATTAACATTTTTTCTGGTGAAGAGCTGGTAGTCAAAGGCATTGTGACAACGAGGATGAATTAAGCCTAAAAAGGTTGTTAGGTTTGAATTTTAGAAAATGAAATAATAGGAGAATATTAACATGATTACTTTGAAATCTGCGCGTGAAATTGAAGCGATGGATCGTGCTGGAGACTTTTTAGCCAGTATTCACATTGGGCTAAGAGATATTATCAAGCCGGGTGTAGATATGTGGGAAGTTGAAGAGTATGTCCGTCGTCGTTGCAAGGAAGCCAATGTTCTTCCCTTACAGATTGGTGTAGATGGCCATCTCATGGACTATCCTTATGCGACGTGTTGTGGGTTAAATGATGAAGTGGCCCATGCCTTTCCACGCCATTACCTTTTGCAAGAAGGAGATTTGCTTAAGGTTGATATGGTCTTAAGTGAGCCACTGGATAAATCGGTCTTAGATGTTTCAAAATTGGATTTCGACAACGTTGTCGAAATGAAAAAATATACAGAGCCTTACTCAGGTGGCTTAGCGGATTCTTGCTGGGCATATGCTGTGGGAAATGTTTCAGAAGAAGTTCACAATTTGATGGCTGTCACTAAGGAAGCTATGTATATTGGGATTGAAAAGGCTGTTATTGGTAATCGTATCGGAGACATTGGTGCGGCGATTCAAGAATACGCTGAGAGTCATGGTTATGGTGTCGTTCGTGATTTGGTAGGACATGGTGTTGGTCCAACGATGCACGAAGCGCCAAATGTGCCACATTACGGAACTGCTGGGAAAGGTTTGCGTCTCAAAGAAGGCATGGTGTTGACCATCGAACCAATGATTAATACAGGAACCTGGGAAATTGACACGGATATGAAAACTGGATGGGCGCATAAAACCTTGGATGGTGGTCTATCATGTCAGTATGAACATCAATTTGTCATTACTAAAGATGGCCCTGTGATTTTAACCAGTCAAGGTGAAGAGAGAACATACTAGAGAGAGACAAAGTGAAAAAACTCATTTCAAAAATACAAAACAGCGAATTTGTAACTTCTTTTCTGGAGTTATTTAAATCAGCTGAAATGGACTTATCAAGTATTGCAGTAGCTTACTACCTTTTGATTACCATATTCCCATTTTTTGTCTTGATCGCCAACCTCTTTCCTTATATTAATATTAATACAAATCAAATTTTAAGCTTTCTTCAGGATAATCTTCCCAAAGAATTGTATAGCACGACGGCAGGCATTGTGATTAGTATTTTTAATAATCCCAATACCGGTTTGGTCTGGATTTCGGTCGTGACCAGTCTATGGACGATGTCACGAAGTATGACCTTTCTGCAAAAATCGATTAACAAGGCTTATGGTGTTCAGGATCATCGGGGAATTGTTCTAGGCTATCTTTTTGGTTTTTTGTCTAGCATTGTTGTCGTATTTTTCCTGGCGGTAGCCATATTGCTGTCAACGTTTGGTAAGGCAGTTTTGCAGTTGATCTATAACAATTTTCCATTTGACCGTCAACTCTATAATCTGTTGCTTAATTTAGCTCAGCCGGTTACAGCTCTGGTATTTGTTGTTGCCTTGGGCATTCTCTACTACATTTTACCCAATGTCCATATCCGAAAGATTAAGTACATTTTACCAGGTACCTTTTTCACAGCTTTTGTTTTCATGACGATGACCAGTTTATTTGGGCGTTATGTGACAGGAACAATGGCGCGTTTGGAAAATTTACGGATATTTGGTTCTTTGGCAATATTGGCTTTAATGCTCTGGTTTACCGTGTTTGCTAAGGTGATTATTTTTGGAGCCATCTTGAACGCCTCTTATCAAAAAAAATACATGGATGAATTTGAAACCCGAGATGGAAATGTGATAAATTTGATCAAAAGCACACTTACAAACGAAGATAAAGAAAAAACCAGCTGATTTCTCAGCTGGTTTTTCTGTCTTTAAAAACAAGGAATTTACTAATAATATAGTTCAGCAGAATGATAAGCACTTGGGCAATTAGGGACTCAATGACATTAACTTTGTTAAGGTCTTGGTTGACAAATTGTCCGATGATTTGTGGGTACTGCTCGACAAGAAAGAAAGCGAGAGCTAGA
Source organism: Streptococcus hyovaginalis DSM 12219 (assembly GCF_000420785.1). Lineage (GTDB taxonomy): Bacteria > Bacillota > Bacilli > Lactobacillales > Streptococcaceae > Streptococcus > Streptococcus hyovaginalis. Next base: position 43,098 of record NZ_ATVP01000010.1, read on the forward strand.
TCGATTACAAGTGTTAGAAGCCTAGCACCAAAAAAGGAAACCAATCGTTTGGGCCAGCCCTGAGGCCTTTGCTTAAAGACGAAACGATCATTGGTAAAGAAAGCAAATAAAATGGCGATAATACTAGCAATAACGGCAGAAATCGTGGCTTCTTGGCTGATTGCAAAGATTAGCATACGCGCAATCAGATAAACGACTGTCGTTAAAACACCAAAAATAAGGTAACTAATCACTTCGTTATTAATGAGTTTTTTAATGAGGGTCACACGTCTCTCCTATTTTCTTTTATAGCAGCATTGATTTCTTGAAAGATTTGGTCGTTTTCTTCAACACTGTATGAATTTGCACCACTGGCAAAAGGATGACCGCCTCCCTCATGATTTTGGGCAATGGTGTTGATGACGGTATTTTTGCTACGCAGTCTCACTCGGTAGGATTCTTTATCCGCTTGCTCTACAAAGATAGCCCAAGCTTCAATGGTGTCGATTTTTCCTGGCAGTCCGACGATGGCTGAGCTCTCGGCTTCTGTCACATCAAATGCTTTTAAAGCTTCTTGCGTCAAAGTGACACGGGCCGCACCGGCATCAGAAATCTCTAAGTTATCGAAAATGTATCCTTGTAATTTAGCTATTTTAAGCGGAAATGAGTCCATCTGGCGAGCTAACTTGGCAAAATCTACTGGAAACTCTCGCAACTCAGCAGCTAAACGCATTGTCTTAGCGCTTGTTGCTGGGTAGAGGAAGCGCCCAGTATCGCCGACAATGCCTGCGTACAAGAGTCTAGCAGCTTCATCTGTCAATTTCAGGTTAGTAGATAGGGCGAATTCTGAGATGATTTCACTAGCGCTAGCAGCAGAAGTGTCAACGTAGGTGATATCACCGTAACCATCATTATTAGGATGGTGGTCAATTTTGATTAAAAAAGCCCCTTTTGTATAGCGTGAATCATCGATTCTTTCCTGATTAGCTGTATCTGTCACGATGACAAGAGCTCCTGCGTAATGAATATCCTCGACTGCATCCATCTCAGCCATCCAAGAAAGACTAGGTTCACTGAATCCTGTCGCTAAAACCGTTTTATCGGGAAAATTATGGCGAATAATCTCCCTCAGACCTAATTGTGACCCCAAAGCATCGGGATCGGGCCTTTGATGGCGATGGATAATAATGGTTTGATAATCTTGGATTTTAGCTAAAATATCCTTAAACATGTTTGTCGATTTCCTTATTGTTATTTTTTATTTCCGATGAGACTTGCTCTTATCCTGTTGGATGTATGTGGACGTTTGTTGGTTTCTTTGGTGTTATAGTCATTTTGGTAGATAGGGTCAGTATAGTCACTTGGTTTTCTGAAAGTGTTTTATTTTGAACGACCTCGTAATAGACTAAGGTGAGCTATCTCGTATATCCTTTTGAGAGATGATATGAGTTAAGGATGTCATACCACCTCAGCGACTTGATTGTCATCTTTAGAGGACAAGTGTTCAAAAAAGAGGTGTGAGAATTTAAAAATAGTGTTTCTACAATGCGGCTATTGCTTCGTCTTACCTATCAGCAGTATCCGAAAGAGGTTGATAAGTTTTGTCTAGGGCACGTTTAACCGCTGGACGGTCTGCAACTGTCCTTGCCCATCGTCCTAAATGAGTATAAGCATTGACGTCTAGAAAGACATCGGAACCTTCATATAGCTTACCTTCTACGAGGCGTCCATACCAAGACCAAATTGCAATGTCTGCGATAGTATACTGATCACCAGAAATATAGGTCTTATGAGCAAGCTCCTTATCCAAAACATCCAATTGTCTTTTAGCTTCCATAGTATATCGGTCAATAGCATATGGGATTTTTTCCGGGGCATAGTGGAAGAAGTGGCCAAAACCACCACCTAGGAAGGGAGCGGCACCTGTTTGCCAGAAGAGCCAATTGAGCACTTCAGTTTTTTCGCTGAGTGTTTCTGGAAGAAATGCGTGGTATTTGTCAGCTAAATAAAGCAGAATATTGGCAGATTCAAAAACTCTTATTTCTTTACCGTCAGAAAGATCTAGTAGGGCTGGGATTTTTGAGTTTGGATTAATGGCAACGAAGTCAGAACCAAACTGATTGCCCTCGCTAATATCAATCTTGAAAAGGTCATAGTGGATAGCTATGCCAAGCTCTTTTAACTCTTCAAACATAATGGTTACTTTGATGCCATTCGGTGTTCCTAGTGAGTAGAGTTGGTAAATGGCTTCTCCACGAGGTAAAGTTTGCTGGAAGCGGCTGCCGGCAGTAGGACGATTGAGACCGATCATTGTTTCTGGCGTTTTCCAAACACGAGGGAGTTGGTAATCTGACATAATAAGTTTCCTCCTTTAGTTATTTCATTGCCCTAAGACTAGCAAAAATAGGTCAGCATTTCAAGGGAAAATGATTTTATTAGCTTAATTTGCGACCCTTGGATTATTTATGATACAATATCCTGTGATATAGAACCTTTTAAAATGGAGGAATTTATGGCCTTAGCAAAAGTTGTTTATGCTAGTATGACTGGAAATAATGAGGAACTTGCGGACATTATTACCAACAAGTTGACTGAGTTGGGACACACTGTAGAGATGGACGAGTGTACGATGGTTGAAGCCAGTGATTTTGAGGCTGCGGATATTTGTATCGTTGTAACCTATACCTATGATGATGGTGAGTTGCCGGATGAAATTGTCGATTTTTATGAGGATCTGGCTGATTTGGATTTGACAGGGAAAATTTATGGCTGTGCAGGATCAGGGGATACTTTTTACGATGATTTTTGTACCTGTGTTGATGATTTTGATAATCAGTTTGCGCTTACGGGAGCAACTAAAGGTGCAGAGTCTGTCAAAGTTGATTTAGCTGCTGATGATGAAGATATTGAACGTTTGGAACAGTTTTGTGAAGCCTTATCTGAGCACGTCAGCTAATGGCATGTTGTTGGTCTAGGGAATTGAACTTAGAGAGACTATTTTAGACTAGTACCATTGATGCTAGTTATTGTAGTGTAGTTAGATAAGGAAAATATGCAGAAGCAAGATAGTAAGATCGGGCATCTTTTGAAACTTGAGGGCTGCTCTATTCTAGTGGGTTTGAGTGCAGGTCTTTTAGATGTCGTTTTTGGAAGAGGTTTACTCTATGTTTCCGAAGTGAGGGCATCCTTTCCCTATCTCACGATCCCTTTTCTGGGATTAGTAGGGCTTATCATTACTTATGGCTATCAGCGCTTCGGTGGGGAAAGTCGTAAAGGTATGGGGCTGGTATTTGAGGTCGGTCATGGTCAGCGGAAAAGTATTCCTATGCGGCTTATCCCTTTAGTGATTGTATCAACTTGGTTAACTCATCTTTTTGGTGGATCAGCTGGTCGGGAAGGCGTTGCTGTGCAACTTGGTGCCACCTTAGCAAGTTCACTAAGTCGGTTTAAGTTTCTTAAGCTGTATGCAAGAGAGCTCCTTATTATTGGAATAGCTGCAGGTTTCGGAGGTCTTTTTCAAACTCCAATGGCTGCAACGTTATTTGCTATTGAACTGCTTATTGTTGGCAGGTTGTCCCTCCATCTTCTGTTCCCAGCTTTTACGGCAGCCTATCTTGCTAGCAGTATCAGTTATTTTTTAGGATTGGAAAAATTTGGTTACTTGATTAAGAGTGACCTCCCTTTTACTATTACAAACATAACCAAGTTATTGCTAGTAGGCGTTTTATTTGCTTTGGTGGGAAAACTATTTGCATTAGGATTAGGGCATTTGAAGTCACGTCTGTCCTATATCATCGCCAATCCTTACTTAAAGATTTTTCTGGGTGGCATACTGCTATCAGTGGTTCTTTTAACCCTGGATCAAGGTCGCTATTCTGGTTTAGGAACTAACCTGATCGAAGCTAGTTTTTTAGGCCGAGAGATCTCTCCTTACGACTGGCTTTTGAAACTAATGATAACAATTTTTACAATAGCTATTGGCTTTCAAGGTGGCGAAGTAACACCTTTGTTTGCTATCGGAGCCAGCTTTGGTGTTGTAATAGCTCCTTTATTTGGCTTGCCAGTTGATTTAGTAGCTGGACTAGGTTATGTGGCGGTATTTGCGGCAGCTACTAACACGATTTTAGGGCCATTGATGGTCATGGGAGAAGTTTTTGGTTTTGCCAATATTCCCTATGCTTTTGTTGTGCTGGTTGTCGTGAGTTTGTGGCAGAAGGCACCATCGATTTATAGTTTGCAACAATCTGATGATACAATGGGATTCTCATGAGAGAAATCTCTTTACAAAATACGTGTAGCATGTTAAGATAGGTTCTGTGTGTGATGGACGCACGAAATACCGCTAATCCGCTGAGACAGGTACTTAAGATTAGTAAGAGAAGGAGAAAAAAATGAATCCATTAATTCAAAGTTTGACTGAAAGTCAACTACGTACTGATATCCCTGAGTTCCGCGCTGGTGACACTGTTCGCGTTCATGCGAAAGTTGTTGAAGGAAGCCGCGAACGTGTTCAGATCTTTGAAGGTGTTGTTATTTCACGTAAAGGTCAAGGCATTTCAGAAATGTACACTGTACGTAAAATGTCAGGTGGTATCGGAGTTGAGCGTACATTCCCAATTCATACACCACGTGTTGAAAAAATCGAAGTAACACGTCATGGTCGTGTTCGTCGTGCGAAACTTTACTACCTACGCGCATTGCAAGGTAAAGCTGCACGTATTAAAGAAATTCGTCGTTAATTTAGGAGACTTATCGGAAAGACTAGTGACAGAAATATCGGTATTGATTTGAGTCATTAATGCTTGAATTAACTTGATCTGCTGCTAGGTCTTTCGATGCTTTCTTTTGAGACGTATTTCAACTCTTCCTTTTGGGAAGGGTTTTTTTCGTAGAGTAGCTAGAAAGGGTCCCTATGAATCAAGTTGTACCTTCTGTAAAATCAGAGTTGAGACAAGAAATTTTAGCTGGACCACGAGTGATTAAGTAATGTTCTGGTATTGAAATTTATGGACGGAAAATTAAGTCAATTATTTTTACCACAGATGTCTCAATTATTGCTAATAACAATGCCGATGCAGTTCTTGCAGTCTATCCCTTTACCCCTACACCGGCAATTTTAAAAAGTATTATGTTAGTCGCTTCGGTTCCTGTATTTGCAGGTGTTGGAGATGGCTTAACGACAGGTCAAAGAGCTGCAAATATGAGTTTGTTTTCGGAATCATAGGGGCTTTTTCAGTTGTGGTTAATGGACCTACATCGGCACAAACAATCGAGGAAATCAACAGACTTGTTGACGTTCCAATCATCTATACTGTTGTCACTGAGACAGCTGATATTGCTTCGAGAATAGCGGCTGGAGTTGACATTTTAAATGTTAGTGGGGGAGCAAAAACAGTTGACATGGTGCGTAAGATTCGTCGAGAATTTCCGGATTTTCCAATCATGGCGACAGGCGGTCTTACGAAGGAGAGTATCATGAATGTGATTGAAGCTGGGGCTAATGCGATCACTTATACACCACCAACAAATGGGGAAATATTTAAGAAAAAATGGGAAAATATCGTAAAGAAGTCAAGCAATATTACCTCAAAACTTGCAAGACTAGGAAGACTAATGTACAATGAATAGTGTTGAGTCCTCTTAGTTAAATGGATATAACAACTCCCTCCTAAGGAGTCGTTGCTGGTTCGATTCCGGCAGGGGACATGTCCCTAATAAGTATCTAACGGAGAGAAAAGGAGTATTTTTATGTTCAAACAATCAAGTGTAAAATCTAAAACAAATCAAAAATCTTTCAAATTGACAGATATGATCAAATTGATCGCATTGCTTATCCCAGTGATTCAATTATTACGTCAAATGAAAAATAGTCGAAAATAATAACGAAACAGTATTGTTCAATTAGCCAAGTGATGACATTTGGCTTTTTTGATGGTTAAAAACAAGGTGAGTATCACTGTAATCGTGGTATAATCATTATTAATTTAGTTTAGGGAGTAAAGGTTAGTTGAAAAACGCTATTAATAGACGGATTGACTTTATTTTAATTATTCCGGTCTTCTTTCTTTTAGTCATCGGATTTGTTGCAATCTACATTGCGGTGGTAAATGATTATCCTGACAGGGTAATGCAGATGATGTTGCAACAGGGAGCTTGGGTTACTTTGGGACTTTTTATAGCCTTTGTCGTTATGCTTTTTGATACGGCATTTTTGTGGAAGGCAACCCCTATATTATACCTATTAGGATTGGGGATAATGACCCTGCCACTTTTTTTCTACAGTCCAGCCTTGGTAGAGTCGACTGGTGCTAAAAATTGGATTACAATCGGTAATGTGACCCTTTTTCAACCTTCTGAGTTTATGAAGATTGCCTATATTTTAGCACTGGCCGAGGTAACCATATGGTTTCGCATACGTTTTGAAAAACTGAGTTTGGCAAATGACATTAAGCTTCTGGGCTTTTATAGTTTAGTTAGTCTACCTGTGCTTATTTTGTTGGGCTTACAGAAGGATTTAGGTACAGCCCTGGTTTTTGTTGCCATTTTAAGTGGTGTCAGTTTTATGTCAGGGATTCACTGGAAAATTGTGGTGACAATTGTGACCTTGCTCATCCTCTTCTTTTCGGTTTTTATGCTTGTTTTTCTATGGGAACCGGGGCGAGAATTTCTATATCATATGGGGATGGACACTTATCAAATTAATCGTATTTCAGCTTGGTTAAACCCTTTTGATTTTGCCTCTAGTATCGCTTATCAGCAAACCCAAGGCATGTTATCTATAGGTAGTGGCGGTGTTTTAGGGAAGGGCTTCTCTATCTTAGAACTATCTGTACCTGTTAGAGAAAGTGATATGATTTTCACAGTGATTGCTGAAGATTTTGGGTTTGTCGGAGGAGCCATTACTTTAGCCCTTTATTTAGTTTTAATCTATCGGATGGTTCTCATTACTCTAGAGTCTAACAATCAATTCTATACTTTCATATCTGCTGGTTTTATCATGATGATTTTGTTTCATATTTTTGAAAACATTGGTGCTGCAATCGGTATTTTACCACTAACAGGAATACCGTTACCGTTTATTTCACAAGGAGGAAGCTCCTTAATTTCTAACTTGATTGGGGTAGGTCTTGTCTTATCGATATCGTATCAAAATCGAATCCATCAAGAAGAGGCCAGAATGCAACGTTATGGTCGCGCAATACAATAGGATTGGCCATCAAGGACAGTCCTATTTTCTTACATAAAATAAGGTAAAATAAGAGAAATTATGATATAATATACCTTATGGTTGCTTGTCTATTTAACCTTGGAAAAGCTATTGTAGGACAGGCATAGTAATCTTAGAATAGACAACACAATTGTGTTGTTATTACAGAAAGAGTTGCAAATGACAGAAGAGTTAAAAGATTTGCTAGATAGAGCAAATGAATATGATGCTAGTCAAATTCAAGTGTTAGAAGGTTTAGAAGCCGTCCGTATGCGTCCAGGGATGTATATTGGTTCAACCTCAAAAGAGGGACTTCATCACCTGGTTTGGGAAATTGTGGATAATTCTATTGATGAGGCTTTAGCAGGATTTGCTAGTCATATCGAAGTTTTTATTGAACCGGATAACTCTATTACAGTTGTAGATGATGGTCGTGGGATTCCCGTTGATATTCAAGAAAAAACAGGCCGTCCCGCTGTTGAAACTGTCTTCACTGTTCTCCATGCCGGAGGAAAATTTGGTGGAGGCGGCTATAAGGTGTCGGGAGGTCTCCATGGTGTCGGTTCATCTGTTGTTAATGCCTTATCGACACAACTTGATGTTAAAGTGCATAAAAATGGTCAAATCTATTATCAAGAGTACCAAAGAGGTGTAGTCGTTGATGATTTGACAGTTATTGGTGAAACAGACTTGCAAGGGACAACAGTCCACTTTACTCCCGATCCTGATATCTTTACGGAAACGACAGAGTACGATTATGCGAAATTAGCTAAACGTGTACAGGAGTTGGCCTTCCTAAACAAAGGGTTGCGGATTTCGATCACAGATAAGCGCGAAGGGAAAGAAGTAAGTCAAGAGTTTCATTATGAAGGTGGTATTGCCAGTTACGTTGATTACATCAATGAGAATAAAGAAACCATCTTTGAGACCCCTATTTTTACTGATGGTGAAATGGAGGGAATTACTGTCGAAGTAGCTATGCAGTATACAACGGGTTATCACGAGACTATCATGAGTTTTGCGAATAACATCCATACTCATGAAGGAGGGACTCACGAACAAGGATTTAGGACAGCCCTTACCCGTGTCATTAATGATTATGCACGTCAAAATAATATCCTAAAAGAAAAAGATGACAACTTAACTGGAGATGATGTCCGAGAAGGCTTGACAGCGGTGATTTCTGTTAAGCACCCAAATCCTCAATTTGAAGGTCAAACAAAAACCAAGCTTGGTAATTCAGAAGTTGTTAAAATTACCAATCGCCTCTTTAGTGAAGCTTTCAGTCGCTTTTTACTTGAAAATCCTCAAATTGCACGTCGTATTGTTGAAAAAGGAATTTTAGCTTCTAAAGCACGTATTGCAGCTAAGCGTGCTCGAGAAGTGACACGCAAAAAGTCTGGTCTGGAGATTTCAAACCTCCCAGGAAAACTTGCTGATTGTTCATCGAATGACCCGAGTCAAAATGAATTGTTTATCGTAGAGGGAGATTCTGCCGGCGGTTCTGCTAAATCAGGTCGTAATCGTGAATTTCAAGCGATCTTACCGATTCGAGGCAAAATTTTGAACGTTGAAAAAGCAACGATGGATAAAATATTAGCCAATGAAGAAATTCGAAGTTTATTTACGGCTATGGGAACGGGGTTTGGAGCAGATTTTGATGTTTCTAAAGCGCGCTACCAAAAATTAGTTATCATGACAGATGCCGATGTCGATGGCGCCCATATTCGTACCTTGTTATTAACGCTGATTTATCGCTTTATGCGACCGGTTTTAGAAGCTGGTTATGTTTACATAGCGCAACCACCTATTTACGGTGTCAAAGTTGGCAGTGACATTAAAGCTTATATTCAACCAGGTGTCAACCAAGAAATGGAATTGAAGGTTGCCTTAGAAAAATACAGTCAAGGACGGTCGAAACCAAGTGTTCAACGGTACAAAGGTTTGGGAGAAATGGATGATCACCAACTGTGGGAGACAACCATGGATCCAGAGAACAGACTCATGGCACAAGTAACGGTAGACGATGCTGCAGAGGCTGATCGCATTTTCGATATGCTTATGGGGGATCGGGTTGAACCTCGTCGAGAATTTATCGAAGAAAATGCGGTATACAGTACACTGGATATTTAATCTTACTTGACAAAAAGGGGTGCGAGGCACTGACAAGTATGGTATAATCGTTATGCTATAAGACTTTAAAAAAGGAATATTACTAAGGAGATTTACATGTCGAGCGGAATTGTATTAGTGATAGTAGCAATTGTTTTATTAGTGATTGTTGCTTATCTTATCGCCGCGATCATACGAAAACGAAATGATTCGCTGATAGCTAATTTAGTAAACGAAAAGACAGAAATTGAACAGTTACCTGTGATTTCTGAGATTGAAGGTGTCAAATCCCTACATCTTATTGGGCAGAGTCAGGCTAATTTTAGAGAATGGCAACAGAAATGGGAAGATATTGCCAATAATTCATTAAAGGAAATCGAAAAGCAACTGTTTGATGCTGAGAATCTCAACGATACCTTCCATTTCATCAAAGCAAAGGCTGAAATTGACAATGTTGATAGTCAGTTAAAGTTGGTTCGAGAAGATATTGAAGCTATTCGTGAAGCTTTGGATATTTTAAAAGCTCAAGAAGAAAAAAATAGTGCACGTGTTAAACACGCTCTAGATCTTTATGAAGAATTGCAACATGCCATTAATGAGAATAGTGACAATTATGGTACAACGATGCCAGAAATTGAAAAGCAACTCAAGAATATTGAAAAAGAATTTTCGCAATTTGTGACCTTGAATTCTTCAGGTGACCCTGTGGAAGCCTCAGCGCTTTTGGATAAGGCTGAAGAACATACGATTGCTCTAGGACAAATCTCTGAAAAAATTCCGGCTATTGTGACTAAATTAGAAGATGATTTCCCTGATCAATTAGATGACCTCGAGACAGGATACGCTCGTCTCCTAGAAGAGAATTATCATTTTAAGGAAAAAAATATCGAAATTCGTTTCCAAACGATTCGTGATGCGATACGGTCAACCTCTAACAGTTTAGTCAGTCTAGATCTTGATAAGGCAAATGAAGATAACGAGGATATTCAGGAAAAGATCAATCAGCTTTATGACGTTTTCGAACGTGAGATTGAGGCACATGGTAAGGTTGTTAAAAATAGTAAAATTATCCCTGACTACTTAGCTCACGCCAAAGCTAATAATCTTCAGTTATCAAATGAATTAAATCGTCTATCTAAAAAATACATTTTGAATGATAGTGAAGCTGTTAATATCCGCCATTTCGATCAAGAATTAACAGCTATTGAAGAAAAAGTGCTTCCTGATATCCTTCATCTAGAAGAACAAGAAAAACCTTTTTCTGTTCTTGAGGGACGATTAGAGGAGACTTTAAAAACCTTGTCGCGTATTGAAAACTCACAACTTGAAGTTGCACAAGAGTTAGAAGCAGTAGAACAAACGGAAAATACAGCACGTGAGAAATTAGATACTTATATTACCAAACTTCATATGATCAAACGTTATATGGAGAAACGTCATTTACCAGGTATCCCGCAAGAATTCCTTAGCGTCTTTTTCACAGCTAGCGCACAGTTGGAAGCTTTGATGGATGAATTAAGCAGAGGTCGGATTCACGTTGAAACGGTTGCGAGAATGACGGAAGCTGCGACAGCTTCTTTGGAAAATTTGGAAGAAACAACTTACCGTGTCGTCCAGAATGCCTCATTAACTGAGCAACTCTTACAGTACTCAAATCGTTATCGTAGTTTTGAACCGGGAGTTCAGAGTAGCTTTGAACACTCTTTGAAGTTGTTTGAGCAAGACTATGATTACCAAGGATCATTTGAAGAAATTTCATACGCCTTAGAGACTGTTGAACCAGGAGTAACAGATCGCTTTGTCAACTCTTACGAAAAAACACGTGAAGAGATTCTACTCTAAGCAAAAAGAGAAGTAAGCCTAACAGCTTACTTCTCTTTTTTTATTTCCCATTGCTTTGTATGGAGGTAATGAGTTAATAGTTCCTTTTGTTTTGGGATGACGCGTTCAATATCTAGAAAATCAGGTAGTTCTTCTGGTGCAATCCATCTCCATTCAGTTGTCTCTCCTTCTTGAAGTGTGACGATCGATTTATCACCGTCATAAAAGGCATAATAATTATGATAGATTGAAAATTCTTCGGGTACAACTGTTTCGATTAGAAAAGTTACACTTTGTGGCGACAAACCCGTTTCCTCATGTATTTCTCTCTTGATAGCTGTAAGTGATGTCTCGTCTTTTAGAACAGAGCCACCTGCACTGGCTTCATAATAATTTGGGTAAATTGGCTTATGGCTATCTCGTTTCATAAATAAAACGCTACCATCTTGAGCCTGAATAATAGCCTCGGCGACAAGGTGGAAAAGACCGTTGGGGATTTGTTGACCTCTGATGAGAGTTTCTCCTGTTTTTTCAACCTTAGCAGTATAAGCATCCCAAAGTTCCATTTTTTAGCTCCTTTCAAGTATAATAAGTGTAAGTAAAACAATGTGGAGGAGTGTCATGCATATTTTAATTGCGCCAGATTCATTTAAAGAAAGTTTATCAGCATTAGAAGTTGCTAAAGCGATTCGGAATGGTCTTCAAGCCTCTCTGCCAAAAGCAACGTTTGATCTAATGCCTGTCGCTGATGGTGGTGAGGGGACTGCTCTCGCTCTAGCACAGAATAAAAGAATGACCTTAAAAAGGGTGAAGCTAGAGCACGCCTATAATCAATCTAAGGAAGTTTCTTATGCTCTTGACCATGAAATGGCCGTTTTTGATATGGCCGCTATCTGTGGCTTGGAACTTATCCCAGAGAATGAGCGTCATTCCTTAATGGTATCCACTGAAGGTGTCGGTGAAATGATCCGATTTTTGGTAAATGAAGGCGTAAAAAAGATCTTGATAGGCGTCGGAGGGTCCGCGACAAATGATGGTGGTATCGGAATGGCTAAAGCGCTAGGATATGATTTCAAAGATGAGTCATCACGTTCTGTAGAAGCATTGGCTAAGAATATTTCGGTGATTAAAACTATCCAGAGTGACAATCGATTGGACTTATCAGGTATAACCATCGTGGTTCTAGCAGATGTCACGAATCCATTATGTGGACCTGATGGAGCAGCATATACCTATGGGCCACAAAAAGGATTGACTACCTTCGAAATTGAGCAAGTTGACAGGGATCTTGAGCAATTCTATGAGGCTCATTTTCCTGATTTACTAGGTCAAATCTCCTTAGGAGCAGGAGGAGGGATGGCTGCAGGTTTAAGAGCTTTTGCGGGAGCTACAGTCACAAGTGGCATTTCCTATTTGCTAGATACTATTGATTTTGATTGGAGAGCTTCCGTTGCTGACCTCGTCATTGTAGGGGAAGGACGCTTAGATCGCCAGAGTTTATCAGGTAAGGCTCCGATAGGAGTTGCTAAACGTGTCCCGAGCGGGAAAAAAGTTATTGCAATCTGTGGCAGTGTATCGGATGATATTAGTGGATTTCCGATAAATGGTATTCATGCGGCATTTCCAATCATTCCAAATATACCTTATAGTAACGCGGCTTTATTTAATAAAACATCAGTTAACCTTGAGCGCACAGGAGCGGCAATAGGTCAGTTATTGCTATAACAAGCAATTGCTATTAGAGTATATCTATTTACCAAATAAACGCTTTAAAAAATTCTTCTTAGGAGCGTTTTCGGTTTGCTGATTTTCTAAATGGAAAACTTTAAAAAGATCGGTTTCCTCTCTATTCACAGCATGATCTGTGGCAAGGACAATTGCAAAAGGAGAGGTTGTGATTTTATTTTGGATAATGGACGAAGGGATATGATTTTCTTTAGCATTTTTCATATATGCCATCTGTTTTTCGAGAGGTATCTCAGAAGCAATCGTCATTTTGAGACTGTCATTTTGCTTGAGTTCGCTTTGAATAGCCTGATCCAATAAGGTTAGAGTATTTTCGTTGTTTAGGTCTTTCGTTTGTACAGTGACTAAGACACGCTCTTTAAATGTTCCTAAATAATAGCGCTGTTCACCGGGATTTAACACTTTATTTCCTGATGAACGTTCTAAAATGGTTTGATTAATATCAGTCATAATCTCCTCCAATACTATACTATGAGAAATATTGTACTATAATTTTCAATTTTTCTGAAAAGTTTGCCTTTTGAATTGATGAAACTAGCTTATTGTGGTATTATTAACATGTAAAATATTTAAAACTCATAAGGAGAGTATTATAATGTCAATTATTACTGATGTTTACGCTCGCGAAGTCCTTGACTCACGCGGTAACCCAACACTTGAGGTAGAAGTTTACACTGAATCAGGTGCATTCGGACGCGGTATGGTTCCTTCAGGAGCATCTACTGGTGAGCACGAAGCAGTAGAACTCCGTGATGGTGACAAATCTCGTTACCTTGGTTTAGGTACTCAAAAAGCTGTTGACAACGTAAACAATGTTATCGCAGAAGCGCTTATTGGTTATGATGTTCGTGATCAACAAGCTATTGACCGTGCGATGATTGCTCTTGACGGTACTCCAAATAAAGGTAAGCTTGGTGCTAACGCAATTCTTGGTGTTTCTATCGCTGTTGCACGTGCAGCTGCAGACTACCTTGAAATCCCACTTTACAGCTACCTTGGTGGTTTCAACACTAAAGTTCTCCCAACACCAATGATGAATATCATCAATGGTGGATCTCACTCTGATGCTCCTATCGCATTCCAAGAGTTTATGATCGTACCTGTTGGAGCTCCTACATTTAAAGAAGCTCTTCGTTGGGGTGCTGAAGTATTCCACGCCCTTAAGAAAATCCTTAAAGAACGTGGTCTTGTTACTGCTGTTGGTGACGAAGGTGGATTTGCTCCTAAGTTCGAAGGTACTGAAGATGGTGTAGAAACTATCCTTAAAGCTATCGAAGCTGCTGGTTATGAAGCTGGCGAGAACGGAATCATGATTGGTTTCGACTGTGCGTCATCTGAATTCTACGAAAACGGCATCTACGACTATACTAAATTCGAAGGTGAAGGTGCTGCTAAACGTACTTCAGCAGAACAAATTGATTACCTTGAAGAATTGGTAAACAAATACCCAATCATCACTATCGAAGATGGTATGGATGAAAATGACTGGGACGGTTGGAAAGCACTTACTCAACGCCTTGGTGGACGTGTACAACTTGTTGGTGACGACTTCTTCGTTACAAACACTGATTATCTTGCACGCGGTATCAAAGAAGAAGCTGCTAACTCAATCCTTATCAAAGTTAACCAAATCGGTACTTTGACAGAAACTTTTGAAGCTATTGAAATGGCTAAAGAAGCTGGTTACACTGCAGTTGTATCACACCGTTCAGGTGAAACTGAAGATTCAACAATCGCTGATATCGCAGTTGCAACTAACGCTGGTCAAATCAAAACGGGTTCATTGTCACGTACAGATCGTATCGCTAAATATAACCAATTGCTTCGCATCGAAGATCAATTAGGTGAAGTTGCAGAGTACAAAGGTCTTAAATCTTTCTACAACTTGAAAAAATAATAGTCAGTAAAACTATTGAAGAGAGGCTGATGCAGTCTCTCTTTTTTCTGAGCTTTATAAGATTAGTGAGTTTACCCACTAATCTTATAAAGATACAATTTTCTGATCATAAATAAATGAAAAACTACTCTGAGGAGTGGTTTTTTATGTTATAATTTAGAACGATAACAACAGAAAAAGGAGTTGCAAATGTCTTATCAAAACTTACTTGAACGCTTTTTAACATATGTAAAGATTAACACGCGAAGCGATGACTCCAGTCGGACAACACCAAGTACACAAAGTCAGGTTGACTTTGCTTTGACTGTTCTTAAACCAGAAATGGAAAAAATGGGTTTGCAAGATGTGCATTATTTAGAGTCAAATGGCTATATCGTTGGAACGTTGCCGGCAAATTCTGAGAAATTTACCTCTAAAATTGGTTACATTTCCCATATTGATACAGCTGATTTTAATGCCGAAGGGGTCAATCCACAAATTATTGAAAATTATGATGGATCGTCGATAAAACTTGGTCAATCAGGGTATGAGTTGTCTCCAAAAGATTTCCCTAATTTAGCAAATTATTATGGCCAAACATTAATTACAACGGATGGAACAACTTTGTTAGGGGCAGATGATAAGGCGGGTATTGCTGAGATTATGACAGCTATGGAATATCTCGTCAACCATCCAGAGATTGAACATGGGGAAATAAGAGTTGGTTTCGGACCTGATGAAGAAATTGGTGTAGGGGCTGATAAATTTGATGTCGAGGATTTCGATGTTGACTTTGCTTACACGATTGATGGTGGTGCTCTGGGAGAATTGCAGTTTGAAACATTTAATGCAGCGGCAGCCGAAATTTCCTTCAAGGGTCGTAATGTTCACCCAGCAACTGCTAAGAATCAAATGATTAATGCTTTTCAAATGGCTATTGATTTTCATAATGCACTTCCAGATTCGGATCGACCAGAGTTGACAGAAGGTTATGAAGGTTTTTATCATTTGCATGGATTTGAAGGTGCAGTTGAAGAAGCGAAAATAGCCTATATTATTAGAGATTTTGACAAAGATTCATTTGAAAAACGTAAAACAAACTTGCTGACGATTGCGGACAAGATGAACCAGGAATTAGGAGAGGAGCGCGTTATTGTTTCGTTAAAAGATCAGTACTATAATATGCGCCAGGTGATTGAAAAGGATATGACTCCGATTACTATTGCCAAAGAAGTTATGGAAGGTTTGAATATTAGACCTATTATCGAACCTGTTCGAGGTGGAACAGATGGTTCAAAAATCTCATTCATGGGCATTCCTACACCAAATATTTTTGCCGGTGGTGAAAACATGCACGGTCGTTTTGAATATGTCAGTCTTGAGACGATGGAAAAAGCAGTTGATGTGATTGTTGGCATCTCGAGCTATCGTCAATAGTGCTTTGAAAGATTATCAAGTTTATGATAAAATGACTTTGGAGGGTTACCGACTATGATTAAAATTTTTGGTAAAATAAGATATCATTGGCAACCTGAATTATCGTGGCTTTTGATTTACTGGTCAATCACAATTACACCTATATTTATTGGATTATCTTTGCTTTTTGAGCGAACGAAAATACCATTGTCATTCTTTTTACTATTTTTACTTTTCTTAATACTATTGGGATTAGGTTTGCATCGTTTTTTTGTCATTGAAGAAGGTGATCAATTAACGATTGTATCAATGGATATTTTCAAACCCAATAACGTCAAAATTTCGAGTATTAAAAAGGTTGAAGTAACAAAGTTAAGTATAGCCTTGATATTCGACGACAATAAAAAAAGACGCATATTTTATATGCGTAAATGGCCAAAAAAGTATTTTTTGGATGCATTGGCAGTACACCCAAGTTTTCGTGGTGAGGTTGAGCTAGTGGATAATTTTGTGGAGCTAGACTATTTTGAAGCTTATAAGCAAGATAAAGCCTCAAAGCTATTAGAGCATTAATGCTTTTGTAGGACAGTTTTTGACAGCTTCAAGCGTAGCCAAATCATCATCTCTAAATTCGGCAATAAGATTATCAGATTCTGTAAATTTGACAATACCGTTGTCATGATAATCAAAAACGTTAGAATAGGTCTGACAGAGTCCGCAGGCAATACATTTTTCTGGAATTAGTGATACTTTCATAGTATCATTGTAATATGATTTTATAGATTTAACAAGGGGGAAAGCATGGCTAAGAAACCATGGGAATCAAAAATTTTTGATAGTAATAAAACAAAGGGGGATAAAACCTCTAGAGCAGATAAGAATGGTGGTTTTTTAAGTACTCCTTTATTGACAGGCTTACTTAGTGTGTTTTTTCTTATCGTTGTTGGGATATTAATTTTTGTATTTTACACTTCTAACGGTGGTAGCGACGAAACACAAGCTACTTCTGGATTTTATCAATCTTCTACTTCTAAAGCGAAGACATCTAAGTCGTCTGAATCAGCTGCAAAAGATGAGGCATCAAATCAAGTTTCTGAAACTACAGAGACGACGGTTGCTGATGAAACAGATCAGTCCAAAACAAGTGACTCAGCAGCAACAGAAAGTTCTTCTGACAGCTCTGCTTCGTCGCAGACGGCTGGAAATGGCGAAACAATTGTTGTGCAAGCAGGAGAAGGAGCAGCATCTATCGCAGCTCGAGCAGGTATTTCTGTTGAGCAGTTGCAAGCTTTGAACCCACAACATATGACATTGGGTTACTGGTATGCTAATCCTGGTGATCAAGTTTTTGTTAACTAATCTGAGGAATTGAGGAGATCATGAAAGCTATTCAAATTGCAATCGATGGTCCTGCTTCAAGTGGCAAAAGTACAGTAGCCAAGATTATTGCACATAATCTTGGCTATACTTATCTTGATACAGGTGCCATGTACCGTTCAGCTACCTATCTGGCTTTGAAGCATCAGCTTGACGGTTCTAGGGTTAACGATATTCTTGACTTGCTAGCTACCCACCCTATCACTTTTAATAAAGGAACTGAGGGACAACAAACGGTTTTGGTAGGAGGCGTCGATGTGACAGATGCAATTCGCCAACCTGATGTTACCAACAATGTTTCTTGGGTGTCTGCCTTACCTGAAGTCCGTGAAGAGTTGGTGGCTCAACAACAGCGGATCGCTTCCCAGGGAGGCATCATTATGGATGGTCGTGATATTGGAACGGTTGTTCTCCCCGATGCTGAATTAAAAATCTTTTTGATTGCATCGGTAGAAGAACGTGCGGAACGTCGCTTCAAAGAGAATCAGAAAAAAGGCATTCTGACAGATTTTGAAACGCTAAAAGAAGAGATTGCAGCGAGAGATTACAAAGATAGTCATCGAGCGGTATCACCTCTAAAAGCTGCGGAAGACGCCATTGTTTTTGATACAACTGGGGTATCCATTGATGGAGTTGTTGAGTTTATTCAAGAAAAAGCAAAAAAAATTATTGACAAAGGGTAATCAAACTGTTATGATAATAACAATGAGAAAAGCAGAAGTGAGAACTTCTCGCCTTGCGACTAACGTTGTCTGGCCCTACATGTCAAGTTTCTTTATAGAAACATAATGTGTGCGGGCTTGATTTGTCAAGTCCGCTTTGTTTTTCTCTAAAAAAATAAAGAGGTGAAGATCATAGCTAAAAAAGATCTATTCATCAACGACGAAATTCGTGTTCGCGAAGTTCGTTTAGTTGGTCTTGAAGGTGAACAATTAGGTATCAAACCACTATCAGAAGCTCAAGCTATTGCTGATAAAGCTAATGTTGATTTAGTGCTTATCCAACCGCAAGCCACGCCACCAGTTGCTAAAATTATGGACTATGGAAAGTTCAAGTTTGAGTATCAAAAGAAACAAAAAGAGCAACGTAAAAAACAAAGCGTTGTTACTGTTAAGGAAGTTCGTCTTAGTCCTGTTATTGATAAAGGGGACTTTGAAACAAAACTTCGTAACGGGCGTAAATTCCTTGAGAAAGGGAATAAAGTTAAAGTTTCCATTCGCTTTAAAGGGCGTATGATTACTCATAAGGAAATTGGGGCAAAAGTCTTGGCAGATTTTGCTGAAGCGACTCAAGATATTGCCATTATTGAGCAAAGAGCTAAGATGGATGGACGCCAAATGTTCATGCAACTTGCACCGATTCCAGACAAGAAATAACTTGTCAGATTACATTTATCAATAGGAGAAGAAAAATGCCAAAACAAAAAACACACCGTGCATCAGCTAAACGTTTTAAACGTACAGGTTCAGGCGGATTGAAACGCTTCCGTGCTTTCACGTCTCACCGTTTCCACGGAAAAACTAAGAAACAACGTCGTCATCTTCGCAAAGCATCAATGGTAAGTGCTGGAGATTTCAAACGTATTAAAGCAATGCTTACTCGCCTTAAATAATAGGTTTCAGTAAATATTCACAGTATTATTCAGAATTATTCGGAGGAAAATATAAATGGCTCGTGTTAAAGGTGGCGTTGTTTCACGCAAACGTCGTAAACGTGTTTTAAAATTAGCTAAAGGTTATTATGGAGCGAAACACATCTTGTTCCGTACTGCAAAAGAGCAAGTAATGAACTCTTATTACTATGCATACCGTGACCGTCGTCAGAAAAAACGTGATTTCCGTAAACTTTGGATCACACGTATCAATGCGGCTGCTCGCATGAATGGTTTGTCATACTCACAATTGATGCATGGTTTGAAATTGGCTGAAATCGAAGTTAACCGTAAAATGCTTGCTGATTTAGCAGTTAATGATGCAGCAGCTTTCACAGCTCTTGCAGATGCAGCTAAAGATAAACTTGGTAAATAAGCTTACTAGGTTAGTATATTGTCCCTAATCTATTATCGATAGATGTAGGAGTGAAAAGTCTTGGAAATTATTCCGGGGCTTTTTTGTTATATATGCCAAAATAGGGAAGCCCTGATATTGTGAATGAGCAACACATTATTAATACGTAGTAATAAAATGCTATAATTAGCGTATCAATTGAAATAAGATGATTATATGCCACAAAATGCAAAAGAGCGATATGTTTTCTCAATATCTATGGCTTTGATAATGGGTGCTATAATGACTGCTTGGAATCTTTGGTGGGATGATATGTTACGTCTTTCAATATTTCTACCAAGTTATTAGCTTCGTCTTGCAGTTCCCTTGATTGTTTTGTTTATCATTGTAACGCCCTTATCAATTAAATGGATGGCTTTTGTGGGGCCGAAATTGAATCTTAATTGGCAGCGTATAAATGATATGATGCTTTTTATGATTTTCTTTATGGTGAGTCTTATGACTGTTTTTGGTTTAGTAGTGAGTCATTTACCTTTTGCTTTTTCTGTTTATTGTTTGTTATGGGTGAGAAGCTTGTCGATGTCTCTTACAGCTAGTTTTTTAGTGGCAGGACCAGTCTCGCGGAAATTATTAATTTATTATCGTCAAAGAGTTAATGCAAGATCAGCAAGTTGATTCACAATTTTCTAACTGTAATTCAAGGAAAGCACCCGCACAGCCAGGGCTTTTTTTGGTATAATATAGAGTAACGATTAAAAGTATAGGAAGATCAAATGAATATCGAAGATTTGAAAAGACGTCAGGAGAAGATTCGGAATTTCTCTATCATTGCTCATATTGACCATGGGAAATCAACCTTGGCTGACCGAATTTTAGAAAAAACAGAGACTGTTTCTAGTCGTGAGATGCAAGCGCAGTTGTTGGATAGTATGGACTTGGAGCGTGAGCGTGGGATTACTATCAAGCTTAATGCTATTGAACTTAATTATATGGCAAAAGATGGTGAGACTTATATTTTTCACTTGATTGACACACCGGGACATGTTGACTTTACTTATGAGGTATCTCGTTCTTTAGCAGCTTGTGAAGGGGCTATCTTGGTGGTTGATGCGGCTCAAGGTATCGAGGCTCAAACACTAGCCAATGTCTATTTAGCTTTGGATAATGACTTGGAAATCATGCCGGTCATCAATAAAATCGACTTGCCAGCTGCTGATCCTGAGCGTGTGCGTACTGAAGTAGAGGATGTTATTGGCCTTGATGCCTCAGATGCTGTTTTAGCTTCTGCTAAGGCTGGTATTGGTATTGAAGAGATCTTAGAGCAGATAGTGGAAAAAGTTCCTGCTCCATCAGGAAATGTAGAAGCGCCTCTTCAAGCCTTGATTTTTGACTCTGTTTATGATGCTTATCGAGGGGTTATCCTTCAGGTTCGTGTCAAGAATGGTATTGTTAAACCGGGTGACAAGATTCAACTGATGTCAAATGGTAAAACATTTGATGTTACTGAAGTTGGTATCTTCACCCCTAAAGCCGTAGGTCGCGATTACTTGGCGACGGGTGATGTAGGTTATATCGCGGCTTCTATCAAAACTGTAGCAGATACTCGCGTTGGTGATACTATTACTTTGGCTGAAAAACCTGCAAATGAGCCTTTATCAGGTTATAAGCAAATGAATCCGATGGTATTTGCTGGTCTCTATCCAATTGAATCTAATAAATATAACGATCTGCGTGAAGCTTTGGAGAAACTCCAACTGAATGATGCTAGTCTGCAATTTGAACCTGAAACGTCACAGGCTTTAGGTTTTGGTTTTCGTTGTGGTTTCTTAGGTTTGCTTCACATGGATGTTATTCAAGAGCGTTTAGAACGTGAATTTAACATTGATTTGATCATGACAGCGCCATCGGTGGTCTATCATGTTAATACAACTGATGGAGAGATTTTGGAGGTTTCAAATCCATCTGAGTTTCCAGACCCGACACGTATTGATACGATTGAGGAGCCTTATGTCAAAGCGCAAATTATGGTCCCTCAAGAGTACGTTGGTGCTGTTATGGAGTTAGCTCAGCGTAAGCGTGGTGATTTTGAGACCATGGAATATATTGATGATAATCGTGTCAATGTGATTTATCAAATTCCACTGGCCGAGATTGTTTTTGATTTCTTTGATAAATTAAAGTCATCAACACGTGGTTATGCCAGCTTTGATTATGAAATTTCAGAGTATCGTCGTTCACAATTGGTCAAAATGGATATTTTGCTTAATGGGGATAAGGTCGATGCTCTCAGCTTTATTGTCCACAAAGAATTTGCCTATGAACGTGGGAAATTGATTGTGGATAAGTTGAAGAAGATTATTCCTCGTCAGCAATTTGAAGTGCCTATTCAAGCAGCTATTGGTCAAAAAATCGTGGCGCGTACGGATATCAAAGCTCTCCGAAAAAATGTTTTGGCCAAATGTTATGGTGGTGACGTCTCTCGTAAACGCAAGTTACTTGAAAAACAAAAAGCAGGTAAGAAAAGAATGAAATCTATCGGATCGGTTGAAGTCCCCCAAGAAGCCTTCTTGAGTGTTCTTTCAATGGATGATGACGAGAAAAAATAAGAATATCGCTAATATTATGGTCAGCGATAGGTGATGGGGTTGATTATAAGGTTCAATATCATATTATTCGATCAGCCAAAGTAGTTTAATATAGCAGTGGAATGAGTGTTACAATTTGGAAAACTGTGGAAGGTTAGAGTTGATGGATTGTCTAGTAAGATCAGTGAACATTTTACCCTTTGAACGAGTTCTAAACAGACGGTGTGGCATTTGGTTGCTCCATCTGGAATGATCATTGAGGTAGCTTGACACGAACAAAGTTTGCTTTAGTGTTAATTTCCAATACTCTCGGGAGAGACTGTAGAGAGAATATGAGAGTTGGTACTTGAACGTCTAATGGAGGGCCTCAACCCTGACTTAGATGGCGGAATGAGAAGAAGTTTGTCATTTGAGTTCAGAACAAGTGATGAGGATCTGTTGATGACCTCTCTTTCTGATCGTTGGGGACTTTCAACTCCTTTCTCACGCTTTCCTAAGCTTCTCAATGATTAAGTGACAAAATATTGTTAAGGCAGTAGTCGATTTCAGATTGCTGTCTTATTTTTATGCACCAATGCGATAAGCAGTTTGGAGCTGGTAAGACAGTTTTGTAGTGGTACTTAGCGATCTTATATTGTAGTAAGATTATGTTATTCTGAGTATGTTTCATGCTTTGAAGAAGCATAATGTCTGCGCTAACCTCAGATTTTTGAGAATGAATTGTTAAAAGCTGAAATGTTCAAATCAAAAAATGATCCGATCATATGATCGGATCTCGTTTTACTAGTTAATGGTAAGAATTACTTACGAGCCAAAAGGTCCCGGATTTCTGTAAGAAGGATTTCTTCGTTTGTTGGAAGAACTTCTTCAACAACTTCTTCTTGTTTTGGCATGATCTTGGTAGCAGCTTTAACGATGAAGAAGAGAACCGTACCAACGATAAGGAAGTTGAGTACAGCGCTCAAGAAGCTACCATAGGCAACACCGTTCCAAGTGAGTTCAGCAATACGTTCAGCACCAACTGCCTCCAATACAGGGTTTAACAAAAGTGGTGTGATGATATCTTCAACTAATGACGTGATGATCGCACCAAACGCTGCACCAAAGATCACGGCTACAGCTAAATCAAGGACATTTCCTTTAAACAAAAAAGCTTTTAATTCTTTAATCATAATCGATTCCTTTCCATATTTAACTGTATTATACAGAAAAGCCAAAGGAGGAGCAAGGAATATGAATCATATTTTTAATTTACAGATGAAAAGTGAAGTGATATAATGTAACGTAAGGCAAATTTGGATTTTTGTGGAGGTGATGGTGTGATTTTAGATAAACAAAGCATTGCTCAGATCAAACAAGAAACCAATATTGTAGACATTATTGGAGAGGTTGTTGCTCTCTCAAAAACAGGTCACCATTATATAGGGTTATGTCCTTTTCATAAAGAAAAAACGCCATCCTTTAACGTTATCGAAGATAAGCAATTTTACCATTGTTTCGGTTGTGGAAAATCAGGTGACGTTTTTAAATTTTTAGAGGATTATCGGCACATTTCCTTCAAAGAGTCTGCGACGATCTTAGCTCAGCGTTTGGGAATGGTGATTGAAGTGCGGACAGATCATTCGGCACCATCTCACCATCCAAATGACAAATTGTTTCAGATTAATGCCGATGCGACGAAATTTTTTCAAGCCGTTCTAATGACAACAAAGCTTGGGGAAGCAGCACGTGGCTATTTATATAGTCGTGGATTGACAGATGACCTAATTCGCCATTTTCAAATTGGTTTAGCTCCCGATGAACCGGATTATCTCTATCGTGCCTTGGCAAAAAAATACGATGAAGATACGATTTTACAGTCGGGATTATTTAACCTTTCTGAAGAAACAAATCGTGTCTATGATGCTTTTCAAAATCGTATCATGTTTGCCCTAACGAATGACCAAGGAAAAGTCATAGGTTTTTCCGGGCGTATCTGGACTGATAAAGACCAGAAAAGTCATCAGGCCAAGTATAAGAACACCAGGGCAACAGTTATTTTTAACAAATCCCAGGAGCTTTATCACTTAGATAAGGCTAAAGCTGTGATTGCGAAAAAGCGTGAAGTCTACCTTATGGAAGGTTTCATGGATGTTATTGCGGCTTATCAGGCTGGCGTTGTCAATGCTGTTGCTTCCATGGGCACTGCCTTAACGCCAGAGCATGTCAAGCATCTAAGTCGATACACTAAAAAGGTTATTTTAACGTATGATGGTGATTCTGCTGGACAACAAGCTATTGCTAAGTCGTTGGAACTACTGTCTGCATTTTCGGTAGACGTTGTCAAACTGCCTCAGGATATGGATCCTGGCGATTATTTGACGGCTACTTCGGCAGAGGAGTTGGAACATTTACTTGAAAAATCACGAATAAGTCAAGTCGAGTTTTGGATTAACTACCTTTTGCCTGACAATAGTGACAACTTGCAGAATCAGATAGCCTATGTGGAGCATATCGCTGATATTATTGCCAAGGAACCGTCAATTACGGCTCAAAATACCTATATCAATAAGGTTGCTGATTTGTTACCTGATTTTGATTACCGACAGGTTGAACAATCTGTCAATGCTGCGCGTTTGAGTAGTCGCCAGGCTACCTCAAAACAAGTAGCTGAACCAATTTATCTTGACATTCCTGTTGCAAAACAGATTAGTGCTCTGACAAAAACAGAGAATCATCTTTTCCATCGCATGCTTTTTCATCCCGTTATTTTGAACGATTTTCGCTTGCGAGATGATTTTCATTTTGTAACCAAGGAACTTGATATCTTGTTTCAATTGTTGGTACAACATGGTGAGATTTCTGCTTATGAATTATCAAATCAGTCCGAGGCAGTGCAGCAAGCTTATTATAGTGTTTTAGAGGAGCAATTACCTGAAGATATCGGTGATAATGAAATTAGGGATTTAGAGCGACACCGAGAGCGTTTACTGACCCAAAAAGATATAAGAAGACAAAGTCAGTTGATTAAAGATACCAGTAACCAAGGTGATCAAGATAGTGCACTTGCCGCCTTGGAAGCTCTTATTGCACAAAAAAGAAGTATAGAATAGAGGGAATTATGGCAGAGAAAACAAAAGAAATAACCACTTTTAATGTTCAAGTTGCTGATTTTATCCGTAATCATAAGCAGGCCGGAACAGCGATTGACAATGAAGTTACAGAGAAGCTTGTTATTCCCTTTAGTTTGGATGCGGAACAAATTGATGATTTGTTGGAGCGTTTGACGGATGGTGGTATTTCCATTACGGATAAGGATGGTAATCCTTCAACAAAATATGTTGTTGAGGCACCTAAGCCTGAGGAGTTAACCGACGAAGAATTATTGGGAAGTAATTCTGCTAAGGTTAATGATCCTGTTCGTATGTATTTGAAAGAAATTGGTGTTGTGCCGTTGTTGACAAATGAAGAGGAAAAGGCTTTGGCAATAGCGGTTGAAAATGGTGATTTACAGGCTAAACAACGATTAGCAGAAGCTAACTTACGTTTGGTCGTTTCGATTGCTAAGCGATATGTTGGGCGTGGTATGCAGTTCCTTGATCTGATCCAAGAAGGTAATATGGGTCTCATGAAAGCTGTTGATAAGTTTGACTATTCGAAAGGGTTCAAGTTTTCAACTTATGCGACTTGGTGGATTCGTCAAGCTATCACTCGTGCTATTGCAGACCAGGCACGTACTATTCGTATTCCTGTACACATGGTCGAAACTATCAATAAACTGGTTCGTGAGCAACGTAATCTTTTACAAGAGTTAGGACAAGATCCGACACCTGAACAGATTGCAGAGCGTATGGACATGACACCTGATAAGGTGCGTGAAATTTTGAAGATTGCTCAAGAGCCAGTATCTCTTGAGACGCCAATTGGTGAGGAAGATGATAGTCATCTTGGGGACTTCATTGAGGATGAAGTTATTGAGAATCCAGTTGATTACACTACGCGCGTGGTTCTTCGTGAGCAATTGGATGACGTGCTTGATACGCTTACAGATCGCGAGGAAAATGTCCTTCGCCTCCGCTTTGGACTTGATGATGGCAAAATGCGCACACTTGAGGATGTGGGTAAGGTCTTTAATGTTACGCGTGAGCGTATCCGTCAAATCGAAGCAAAAGCCCTACGTAAACTCCGCCACCCAAGCCGCAGCAAACAGCTCAAAGACTTTATGGAGGATTAAAAAGGTCTAGTAGCCCTTTTTAACCGCTCGCTAAAAATGAGATACGAGCGTCGTGATTGTTTTCTAGGGATAGACTGTTTTAGGTGATCCGCTAAAAATGATGACCGAAGCATATGTCTCCTAGACCTTTTTAACCGCTCACTAAAAATGAGAAACGAGTGTCGTGACTGTTTTTTGATGATAGACTGTTTTAGGTGTTCCGCTAAAAATGCTGACCAGAGCATATGTCTAGTAGCCCTTTTTAACCGCTCGCTAAAAATGAGAAACGAGCGTCGTGATTGTTTTTTAGGAATAGACTGTTTTGGGTGCTCTGATAACCGCAGAGCTCGGGATTGTTTACGTTTAGAGAGTGTTGAATTATTCTGTTCAAATCAGGCATTGCTGCAATAGATAGAAGTAGGCAAATTCAGAATTGATCTATCATAGATGAACAGCAACAAATACTAGTGTTAATCTAATTGGCTTCTAGTCGAAACAAAAGTTGAATGGTCAATTTCTTGTGTAGATAGTATTGGAACGTTGAAAGATAGTCAGTTGTTCAAATGAATGGAAGTGAAAGGAAAATCATGTCAGAAGTTATCAATTATACTGAAGAAGAAATTGCTAATATCAAAGAACGTATCTTTGAAGCTCTAGAAGAGGTTATTGACCCTGAGCTTGGTATTGATATCATTAACCTCGGGTTGATTTATGAAATTCACTTTGAACAAGATGGTCAGACACAGATCGATATGACATTGACAACGATGGGATGTCCATTAGCAGATTTGATTACAGATCAAATTTACGATGTTTTGAAAGATGTTCCAGAGGTGACAGAGGCTAAGGTACGTTTGGTTTGGACACCAGCCTGGTCTGTTGATCGGCTTAGTCGCTATGCACGCATCGCTTTAGGTATTCGTTAGAAGAGAGACTCTTATGGAAACATTAACTTTAGTTATTCCTTGTTATGGCGAAGAAGAGACAATCTTGCCATTTTTAGAAGAAACCCAAAAAATTGAGAAAGCCTTAGCATCAGAAGTTCTTTTTGACTACATTTTTGTCAATGATGGTTCTAAGGATAATACCCTATCTATTCTTCGAGACGTTTCGAAGCGCTATATTAATGTGCACTACCTTTCTTTGTCTCGGAATTTTGGGAAAGAAGCAGCGCTTTTAGCTGGCTTAGAGACGGCAACTGGTGATTATGTCACGGTCATGGATGCAGATTTACAAGATCCCCCAGAGCTCTTAATTGATATGTTTACTAAGATTCGTGAGGGTTATGATGTTGTTGGGACAAGAAGGGCAGACCGCCAGGGTGAACCTCTCATTCGTTCCTTTTTTGCGCGTACCTTTTATTGGTTAATCAATCGTATTTCCAGTACAGAAATGGTTGACGGTGCTCGTGATTTTCGCTTAATGACTCGACAAGTTGTGGATAGCATATTGGAATTAGGTGAGGTTAATCGCTTTTCTAAAGGTTTGTTTTCATGGGTTGGTTATGATGTGACTTATATTTCTTTTGAAAATCGCGAGCGTGTTGCCGGTGAAACCTCCTGGTCTTTCTGGAGTTTGTTAAAATACTCTATGGATGGCTTCATCAACTTTTCAGAAGCACCGCTTAATCTCGCATTGTGGGCGGGAAGTGGTTCATTTATTGCTTCGATTTTTGGTATTTTGTTTGTGGTTATTCGGAAATTATTGGTTGATGACCCTGTCGCTGGTTGGGCCAGTATGGTTACTATCATGCTCTTTATCGGTGGTATTCAATTGCTATGTCTTGGTATTATTGGTAAATATATCGCTAAGATTTTCTTGGAAACTAAGAAAAGACCTATTTATATTGTCAAAGAAAAAGGGTGAAACAAGCTCTTTTTTTTGATATACTTTTGGGTGACAACTACTGATTATGGTAAAGGAGTATTGATATGATTTTAATTACAGGTGCTAATGGGCAGTTGGGTACAGAATTGCGCTATTTACTTGATGAACGCAATGAAGAATACATTGCAGTTGATGTTGCTGAAATGGATATTACGGACGAAGCTAAAGTAACTGAGGTATTTAATCAGGTTAAACCGACCTTGGTTTACCATTGCGCGGCATATACAGCTGTTGATGCTGCGGAAGATGAAGGAAAAGAGTTGGACTATGCGATTAATGTCACTGGAACAGAAAATATCGCTAAAGCTGCTGCTGCTCATCAAGCGACTTTGGTTTATATTTCAACGGATTATGTCTTTGATGGGAATAAACCGGTAGGGGAAGAGTGGCTTGAGACTGATAAGCCAGACCCACAAACAGAATATGGTCGAACAAAACGCTTAGGTGAAAAAGCTGTTGAGCGATTTGCGAAAAACTTTTACATCATTCGTACAGCGTGGGTATTTGGTAATTACGGTAAAAACTTTGTTTTTACCATGCAAGAGCTCGCTAAAAAACATCCTCGTTTGACAGTGGTCAATGATCAACATGGACGGCCTACTTGGACACGTACTTTAGCAGAATTTATGACTTACTTAGCTGAGAACCGTAAGGAATATGGCTATTACCATCTTTCAAATGATGCATCAGAAGATACGACATGGTATGATTTTGCTGTAGAGATTTTGAAAGATACAGATGTGGAAGTCGCACCAGTAGACTCCTCAGCCTTTCCTGCCAAAGCAAAACGACCATTTAACTCGACGATGAGCCTTGAAAAAGCCAAAGCCACTGGTTTTGTAATCCCGAGCTGGAAAGATGCACTGCAAGAGTTTTATAAACAAGAGAAGCGATAAGCTATGGACAATTAGCATCCAAAATGCTAGACTAATACTTAATTATTGTTTATTAAATGAGAATATTTAGGAATTTTTAGGAGAGAGATATATATGAAGTGGCATCAGACTCAGCGTTTTTCGATTAGAAAGTATTCATTTGGCGCAGCCTCAGTATTACTAGCGACTGTATCCTTTATGACGGGGCAAACGGCATCAGCCGATGAGACGACACCAGTAGATAGTTTATCGACGCTTACGGCAAACAACTCAGCTGAGCCAACTAGTCAAGTTGTATCAACAGGGACCCCAGCAAGTCCAGCTCAAACGACTGTTGCCCAATCGGTTCCAGCAGAGGCCGTAAGCCCAGAGGCGCCAGCAGTAACTAAGACAAACCAAGTAAGCTCTGCTCCAACTGTAGCCGTAGCTCTGAGCTCTCAAGCTACAGTAGCAGGGGAAACATCCCAAGCTAAAGCTACCCTAGTTCAAGCTCAAGCAAGTACAAATCAACCGTCAGCAACAACTAGTACTGGTTCGCCAGTGACATCAGAGACGGTTCGGACTAGCTCTACTCAATCTCTCGGTGAAACGCGTGCAGCAGCGGCAGCTGGTCCCGTTTCTAACCCAGCCCCAAATGTCGCTCCATCAGGTAGCTATGTCTTTACAGAGCCAACAGGGGTTAAAAGTGAGCCAAAGCTATCCAGTCAGGATTTGGCACAATATCAAAAAGGTCAAACGGTAAATTATGATAGTGTTGTGAACGCTGACCAACATAAATGGCTGAGCTATGTTTCTTATGGAGGTGCTCGCCGTTATGTTTCTATCGGATCTATTGCACCAACTCCAACTCCGGTACCGGTGGCATCAACGACTAGTCGCTCAGCGTCAACAGCCAAATCTGCTTCACAAGGGAATTACGATGTTTTCAATCGAATCGTTTACTTAGACGCAGGTCATGGTGGAACTGATCCTGGTGCGGTTTATTTTGGAACACATGAGAAGGCTTTAAACTTAGAAATACAAAAACGCGTCAAATCAAAACTGGAGGCGCAAGGTTTTCGTGTGGAGTTGACCAGATCTTCAGATACAGGTCTTGATTTGCTTCCGCGATCTGAAAAAGCAAATAAAACTTCCTCAGATATTTTTGTCAGCATCCATTTTAATGCAGCTTCGACACCATCTGTCAATGGTATCGAAACCTATTATTACCAATCTTACGCAGAATATCCGGCTAGAGTAAATGCACAGTATCATAATAATGCCCAGCGTTTGAATTTGAGCGCCAGTCTGGCATCTAGTATTCAATCGAAACTTATCGCAAATACTGGTGCTAGAAATGCTGGTGTTAAGCGACAAACTTTCGCTGTCTTACGTGAAACAACAGCTCCAGCCGTTTTACTGGAACTAGGCTACATGTCTAACAGCGCAGAGTTTGCGCAGATTTCCAGTGCTGCCTATCAGGAAAAACTAGCTACAGGTATTGTGCAAGGGATTGCTGATTATTATAAAAAACACGCCTCGCTACCTGCCACAAGTATTGTAACAAAACCAGCACCAGCAACTCCGGTAAAAACAACGGTAGTTGCTAAGGGTTCTACAGGTTTTGATGTGACCATCACCAATGTGCCGGCAGTTATGACTAGTGTCCGTGTTCCA
>NZ_ATVP01000011.1 GCF_000420785.1 Streptococcus hyovaginalis DSM 12219
AGCTCTTGCAGGGTATGAGCCTTTGGATGTGGTGTTAGAGGGCGATGGGAATGGTCTTTCAGCGATTCTTTAGTTCCGTCGAATCGCTTGTTCCAGCGCATGAGAGAGGCTTTTGAGACCTTGTAGCGTCGACAGATGAAGGCGACAGAGGCACCATTTTGGTAGGTTTTAACCGCGTGGTAACGTGTTTCTAGAGTATGTGGTAAATAGCGAAGATTTTGTGATATACTAGTCATGAGAAGATTCCTTTTTGATGAGTCGTGGTACTCTTATCATATCAGGGAATCTTCTTTTTGACTTCTAGAAGTCTCACATCTATTGTAACGCTACAAAACCAGTCACGAAATAGACGGTAAACGATTGAATTTAGATAGGTTCTATGTTATAATACAACTATCTATTTGACGTTTAATCACAGTTGAAATCTTGTCCAACTGTGGCATAAAGCAGTTAAATCATACTTTAAGGAGTCCGATTTAGCTGCTCTTTTTGTGCCGATTTTTGGTTAATTTTACAGTTTGTAACAAAAACTTAAAGGTTCTGAAAATTGATTGACAGTCAAAAAAGTTAATGAGTTTGATGGTTGACCCTTTCAAACTTAAAGTGATTGCAGAGCTTCTTAGTGGCTCATATCTCATTTAATAAAGGAGTAAGACTTGGCAGGACATGACGTTCAATACGGGAAACATCGTACCCGTCGTAGTTTTTCAAGAATCAAAGAAGTTCTTGATTTACCTAATTTAATTGAAATTCAAACCGATTCATTTCAAGATTTTTTGGATAACAGTCTCCGTGAAGTATTTGAAGACGTTCTTCCGATTTCAAATTTTGCAGATACCATGGAGTTGGAATTTGTTGGTTATGAATTGAAAGAACCTAAATACACGCTTGAGGAAGCGCGTGCGCATGATGCTCATTATTCAGTGCCTCTCTTTGTGACTTTCCGTTTGATTAACAAAGAGACTGGTGAAATCAAAACACAAGAGGTCTTCTTTGGAGATCTTCCTTACATGACTGAAATGGGAACGTTCATCATCAATGGTGCAGAGCGTATCATCGTTTCTCAGCTCGTTCGTTCACCTGGTGTTTACTTCAATGACAAGGTTGATAAAAACGGTAAAGTGGGTTATGGCTCGACAGTGATCCCTAACCGTGGTGCTTGGCTTGAACTTGAAACAGATGCTAAAGACATTGCCCATACACGTATCGACCGTACACGTAAGATTCCATTTACGACGCTTGTTCGTGCGCTAGGTTTCTCTGGTGATGATGAAATCATTGATATCTTTGGTGATGGTGACCTTGTTCGCAATACTATTGAAAAAGACATTCATAAAAATCCAAATGATTCACGTACAGATGAAGCGCTTAAAGAAATTTATGAGCGCCTTCGTCCGGGTGAGCCAAAAACAGCTGATTCATCACGTAGTTTATTGACAGCGCGTTTCTTTGATCCACGTCGTTATGATTTAGCTGCTGTTGGTCGCTATAAGATCAATAAGAAACTTAATGTGAAAACACGTCTTCTTGGACAGACCATTGCTGAGAACTTGATTGATAGTGAAACAGGTGAGATTCTTGTTGAAGCTGGAACAGTTATGACACGCGATGTGATTGATTCTATCGCAGAGCATTTGGATGGTGATTTGAACAAATTTGTTTACACACCAAATGATTATGCTGTTGTGACAGAGCCAGTTTTGCTTCAAAAATTCAAGGTTGTGGCACCAAATGATTCAGACCGTACGGTCACCATTGTTGGTAATGCTAATCCAGATGAGAAGATTCGTGCGCTTACACCAGCAGACATCTTAGCGGAAATGTCTTACTTCCTAAACCTTGCAGAAGGTATTGGTAAAGTAGACGATATCGACCACTTGGGGAACCGTCGTATCCGTGCGGTTGGTGAGCTTCTTGCTAACCAATTCCGTATTGGTCTCGCTCGTATGGAACGTAATGTCCGCGAACGCATGTCTGTTCAAGACAACGATGTTTTAACACCACAACAGATCATCAACATTCGTCCGGTTACGGCTGCAATCAAAGAGTTCTTTGGTTCATCACAATTATCACAGTTCATGGATCAACACAATCCGCTTTCTGAGTTGTCTCACAAACGTCGTTTATCAGCCCTTGGACCTGGTGGCTTGACTCGTGACCGCGCTGGATATGAAGTGCGCGACGTGCATTACACACACTATGGCCGTATGTGTCCGATCGAGACGCCTGAGGGACCAAATATCGGTTTGATCAACAACTTGTCTTCATATGGTCACTTGAACAAGTACGGCTTCATCCAAACGCCTTACCGTAAAGTAGACCGTGCTACTGGAAAGGTAACCAACGAAATCGTTTGGTTGACGGCTGATGAAGAAGATGAGTACACAGTGGCTCAGGCTAATTCAAAACTGAATGAAGACGGTACTTTTGCTGAAGAAATTGTTATGGGTCGTCACCAAGGTGTTAACCAAGAATACCCAGCGCATTTAGCTGATTTCATGGATGTTTCACCTAAGCAAGTAGTTGCCGTTGCGACAGCATGTATTCCTTTCTTGGAAAACGACGACTCTAACCGTGCCCTCATGGGTGCCAACATGCAACGTCAGGCTGTGCCATTGATCGATCCAAAAGCCCCTTATGTTGGTACTGGTATGGAATATCAAGCGGCTCATGACTCAGGAGCAGCGATTATTGCCCAACATGATGGTAAAGTTGTCTATTCCGATGCTGAAAAAGTAGAAGTTCGCCGCGAAGATGGCTCACTTGACGTTTACCACGTGACCAAATTCCGTCGTTCAAACTCTGGTACTGCCTACAACCAACGCACGCTTGTTAAAGTTGGCGATATGGTTGAAAAAGGTGATTTCATCGCTGACGGTCCTTCTATGGAGAACGGTGAAATGGCCCTTGGTCAAAACCCGGTTGTTGCTTACATGACATGGGAAGGTTATAACTTTGAGGATGCTGTTATCATGTCTGAACGTCTGGTGAAAGAGGATGTCTACACATCTGTTCACTTGGAAGAATTCGAATCAGAAACGCGTGACACCAAGTTAGGACCTGAAGAAATTACTCGTGAGATTCCAAACGTCGGTGAAGAAGCACTTAAAGACCTCGACGAAATGGGTATCATCCGTATCGGTGCTGAGGTTAAAGAAGGCGACATTCTTGTTGGTAAAGTCACACCTAAGGGTGAAAAAGACCTGTCTGCTGAAGAACGTCTCTTGCACGCTATCTTTGGAGATAAATCACGTGAAGTACGTGATACATCACTTCGTGTTCCTCACGGTGGTGACGGTATCGTTCGTGATGTGAAAATCTTTACCCGTGCTAACGGTGATGAATTGCAATCAGGTGTAAACATGCTTGTTCGTGTTTACATCGCACAAAAACGTAAGATTAAAGTCGGAGATAAAATGGCCGGTCGTCACGGTAACAAGGGTGTCGTTTCACGGATTGTACCAGTAGAAGACATGCCGTATCTTCCAGACGGAACACCTGTTGATATCATGCTTAATCCTCTTGGGGTGCCATCTCGTATGAATATCGGTCAGGTTATGGAACTTCACTTGGGTATGGCTGCTCGTAACTTGGGTATCCACATCGCAACGCCAGTCTTTGATGGAGCAACTTCAGAAGATCTCTGGGCTACTGTTGAAGAAGCCGGTATGGATAGCGATGCTAAGACTGTCCTTTATGATGGCCGTACTGGTGAACCATTTGATAACCGTGTGTCAGTTGGTGTCATGTACATGATCAAACTTCACCACATGGTTGATGATAAACTTCATGCACGTTCAGTTGGACCTTACTCACTTGTTACCCAACAACCGCTTGGTGGTAAAGCACAATTCGGTGGACAACGTTTCGGTGAGATGGAGGTTTGGGCTCTTGAAGCTTATGGTGCGTCAAATGTCCTTCAAGAAATCTTGACTTACAAGTCAGATGATGTGACTGGTCGTCTCAAAGCTTATGAAGCTATCACAAAGGGTAAACCAATTCCAAAACCGGGTGTGCCAGAATCATTCCGCGTTCTTGTCAAAGAATTGCAATCTCTTGGTCTCGACATGCGTGTCCTTGATGATGAAGATACAGAAGTTGAACTTCGTGATCTTGATGAAGGTGAAGATGATGATGTGATGCACGTCGATGATCTTGAAAAAGCACGTGAAAAACAAGCTAAGGAATCAGCAGAACTAGCACAAGCTGCAGCTGAAGATAAATAGTAAAAGTTGAAACAAAAGGTTAGTTTTTTAATAGATAAAACTAACAGGCTGTTACAAGGTCAGGTAGTGGGTTTCCATTACCTTTGACTGCGTAATATTGATAATGAAGAAAGGTACTATTAGTGGTTGACGTAAATCGTTTTAAAAGTATGCAAATCACATTAGCCTCACCTAGTAAGGTCCGTTCATGGTCTTACGGTGAAGTTAAAAAGCCTGAAACAATCAACTATCGTACATTAAAACCAGAACGTGAAGGACTTTTCGATGAAGTCATCTTTGGTCCAACAAAAGACTGGGAATGTGCGTGTGGTAAATACAAACGTATCCGTTATAAAGGTATTGTCTGTGACCGTTGTGGGGTCGAAGTAACGCGTGCCAAAGTTCGTCGTGAACGTATGGGTCACATCGAATTGAAAGCTCCTGTATCACATATCTGGTATTTCAAAGGGATTCCATCTCGTATGGGTCTTGCTCTTGATATGAGTCCTCGAGCTCTTGAAGAAGTTATCTACTTCGCTGCTTACGTGGTTATTGATCCTATGGATACACCGCTTGAAGCAAAATCACTTTTGACAGAACGTGAATATCGTGAAAAACTCCAAGAGTATGGTTATGGTTCATTTGTGGCCAAAATGGGTGCTGAAGCTATTCAAGACCTTCTTAAACGTGTGGACTTGGAAGCTGAAATTGCTGAACTTAAGGAAGAGTTAAAAACGGCTTCTGGACAAAAACGTGTCAAAGCTGTGCGTCGCTTGGACGTTCTTGATGCTTTCTACAAGTCTGGTAATAAACCAGAGTGGATGGTTCTTAACATCCTTCCAGTTATTCCACCAGATCTTCGTCCGATGGTTCAATTGGATGGTGGTCGTTTTGCGGCATCTGATCTTAATGATCTCTACCGTCGTGTTATCAACCGTAATAACCGTTTAGCACGTCTTTTAGAACTTAACGCTCCTGGTATCATCGTTCAAAATGAAAAACGTATGCTCCAAGAAGCCGTTGATGCTTTGATTGACAACGGTCGTCGTGGCCGTCCAATCACAGGTCCTGGTGGTCGTCCATTGAAATCTTTGAGTCATATGCTTAAAGGTAAACAAGGTCGTTTCCGTCAAAACTTGCTTGGTAAACGTGTAGATTTCTCTGGTCGTTCCGTTATCGCTGTCGGTCCTACTCTAAAAATGTACCAATGTGGTGTACCACGTGAAATGGCTATTGAGCTCTTCAAACCATTCGTTATGCGTGAAATTGTTGCTCGCGAATACGCTGGTAACGTTAAAGCTGCTAAACGTATGGTTGAACGTGGTGACGAACGTATTTGGGATATTCTTGAAGAAGTCATCAAAGAACACCCAGTTCTTCTTAACCGCGCACCTACCCTTCACCGTTTGGGTATCCAAGCCTTTGAACCAGTTCTTATTGATGGTAAAGCTCTTCGTCTTCACCCACTTGTGTGTGAAGCCTACAATGCCGACTTTGACGGTGACCAAATGGCCATCCACGTGCCCCTTTCTGAGGAAGCACAAGCAGAAGCTCGTCTTTTGATGCTTGCGGCTGAACACATCCTTAATCCTAAAGATGGTAAACCTGTTGTTACACCATCACAGGATATGGTTTTGGGTAACTACTACCTAACCATGGAAGATGCTGGTCGTGAGGGTGAAGGTATGGTCTTTAAGGACCGTGATGAAGCTGTTATGGCTTATCAAAATGGCTATGTTCATTTGCATTCACGTGTCGGTATCGCTGTTGACAGCATGCCAAATAAACCTTGGAAAGAAAACCAACTTCACAAAATCATGGTGACAACTGTTGGTAAAATCCTCTTTAATGATGTGATTCCAACTGAGATCCCATATCTTCAAGAGCCGAACAACGCTAACTTGACAGATGGTACCCCAGATAAATACTTCTTGGAGCCAGGTCAAGATATTCAACCTGTTATTGACTCTCTTGAATTGAATGCACCATTCAAGAAGAAAAATCTTGGTAACATCATCGCGGAAACTTTCAAACGTCTTCGTACAACTGAAACATCAGCCTTTCTTGATCGTTTGAAAGACCTCGGTTACTATCATTCAACACTTGCTGGTTTGACAGTGGGTATTGCTGATATCCCTGTTATTGATAACAAGGCTGAGATTATTGATGCGGCTCACCACCGTGTTGAAGACATTAACAAAGCCTTCCGCCGTGGTCTTATGACTGAAGATGACCGTTATGTAGCTGTTACAACGACATGGCGTGAAGCTAAAGAAGCGCTTGAAAAACGCTTGATTGAAACACAAGATCCTAAGAACCCGATCGTTATGATGATGGACTCAGGAGCTCGTGGTAACATCTCTAACTTCTCTCAACTTGCCGGTATGCGTGGTTTGATGGCTGCTCCTAATGGACGCATCATGGAACTTCCGATCTTGTCTAACTTCCGTGAAGGTTTGACCGTTTTGGAAATGTTCTTCTCAACTCACGGTGCGCGTAAAGGTATGACCGATACAGCTCTTAAAACGGCCGACTCAGGATACCTTACTCGTCGTTTGGTTGACGTTGCCCAAGATGTTATCATCCGTGAGGATGACTGTGGCACAGACCGTGGCTTGACAATTACAGCTATCACAGACGGTAAAGAAGTGACGGAAACACTTGAAGAGCGACTTCAAGGCCGTTACACTAAGAAATCTGTCAAGAATCCAATCACTGGCGAAACTATCGTCGGTCCTAATAAATTGATTACAGAAGATAAGGCTACTGAAATTGTTAACGCTGGTGTTGAAGAAGTAACGATTCGCTCTGTCTTTACATGTAACACTCGCCATGGTGTCTGCCGCCATTGTTATGGTATCAACTTGGCGACTGGTGATGCGGTTGAAGTTGGTGAAGCAGTCGGTACCATTGCTGCCCAATCTATCGGGGAGCCTGGTACTCAGCTTACTATGCGTACCTTCCACACCGGTGGCGTAGCCTCAAATACCGATATCACTCAGGGTCTTCCTCGTATCCAAGAGATCTTTGAAGCACGTAACCCTAAAGGGGAAGCCGTGATTACAGAGGTTAAAGGTACGGTTATTAGCATCGAAGAAGACGCATCAACGCGTACTAAGAAAGTCTTTGTTCAAGGTAAGACTGGTATGGGTGAATATGTGGTTCCATTTACAGCCCGTATGAAGGTCGAAGTGGGTGATGAAATCGCTCGTGGTGCAGCTCTTACCGAAGGGTCAATCCAACCCAAGCGTCTCCTTGAGGTCCGTGACACCCTTTCTGTGGAAACTTACCTGCTTGCTGAAGTGCAAAAAGTTTATCGTAGCCAAGGGGTAGAAATTGGTGACAAACACATCGAAGTTATGGTTCGTCAAATGCTTCGTAAGGTTCGTGTTATGGATCCAGGTGATACAGATCTTCTTCCAGGAACATTAATGGATATTGCTGATTTCACAGATGCTAATAAAGAAATTGTTATCTCTGGTGGTATTCCTGCGACATCTCGTCCAGTGCTTATGGGGATCACAAAAGCTTCCCTTGAAACCAACTCATTCCTATCTGCGGCTTCCTTCCAGGAAACAACGCGTGTCCTTACAGATGCTGCTATCCGTGGTAAGAAAGATCATCTTCTTGGACTTAAGGAAAATGTTATCATCGGTAAGATCATTCCAGCTGGTACTGGTATGGCTCGCTACCGTAACATTGAACCACAGTCTGTTAATGAGGTGGAAATCATTGAAGAAGTTCCTGTTTCAGAAGAAGCAACTGTTACAGAATAATACAAAATCGAAAGTTTCGGCTTTCGATTTTTTTGTGTTTACTTGTGTATCTTTGTACAAGCAAATTATTATCTAATTTAGATGTAATCTTATATAATAGACGTCACTAGAGAAAGGCAAGTCGTTTGCTTATCTACTAATAAGACGATATTTAGAAAGGAAAAGGGTGATCCATAGGTTTTCGGATTCCTTGCTTATAATCGTTTGAAAAAGAAATAAGAATGATGTGCTTATGATTTAAGATATTCTTAATTTTTATTCAAGCGAAGGATAAGAATGGTTTTTCACAATTAAAGCTGTGCCCCAAGTAATTATATGGCTTATCAAGTAATAAAGATGTATGGTGATTTTGAGCCATGGTGGTTTTTAGAAAACTGGAAAGATGACATTGTCGCTGTTAGAGAATTTCAGAACTATGATGATGCGCTGCTCTATTATCAAGAAGAGTGGCAAGATCTCCGAGAGCAGTTTCCAAAGATTAATAGTAAACCCAATTTGATGTCAGCCTTTTGGCGGACGGACGATATGCGCTGGTGCGAAGAGTGTGACGAAGACTTGCAACAATACCACTCTTTAATGATGCTAAGTAATTGGCAGGAATTACCAGAAACTCTAAATAGCCTAGATTATAATCAAACCAATGCTCAAGGCATTCATCCGGCATGCTCTATAAATAAACACAATAGCTTGTCCTAAAATAAAGGGCACCTCAAATGTTAGTCACAAAAGCTAACGTTTGGGGTGTTTTTTTAGTTTATGACTGATTTTAGGGCTAATGATGTTTCCTTTTTCGAATAGATAGATAAGGAGGTCTTATGGTACAAGATTTAGCACGCTTATTAATACATGAAGCAAAAAAGGAAAATGCTCAGGATATTTATATCATTCCTCGTAAGGAGGATTATGATGTTTTTATGCGTATCGGCGATGATAGGAGATTTATTGAGACATATGGCTTTGATCGGATGGTTAATCTTATTAGTCACTTTAAATTTGTGGCAGGAATGACAGTTGGTGAGAAACGGCGTAGTCAGTTAGGATCCTGTGATTATGAACTAGATGATGGTCAGATTGTCTCTTTACGCTTATCAACGGTTGGTGATTATCGTGGGCGCGAAAGTCTTGTTATCCGTCTCTTGCATGATGGGCGCCAAGATCTCCATTATTGGTTTGATGGCATGCGAGACATTATGGATGCGGTCCGTTCAAGGGGGCTATATCTTTTTTCGGGGCCAACTGGGAGTGGTAAAACGACTCTCATGTACCAATTGTTAAAAGAAAAGTTTTCTGGCCAGCAGATCATTTCCATTGAAGATCCTGTTGAGATTAAGGATGAAGCGATTTTACAGCTGCAGTTAAATGAAAGCATTGACATGACTTATGACAGCTTAATCAAGCTTTCATTGAGACATCGTCCGGATGTTTTGGTTATTGGGGAAATTCGGGATCGCGAAACTGCTAGGGCGGCCATTCGTGCCAGTCTGACAGGCGCTACTGTTTTCTCGACTATTCATGCCAAAAGCATATCAGGTGTTTATAGCCGTCTTTTAGAACTAGGAGTATCCCAAGATGAGTTAGCGCATAGCTTATCGGGAATTTGTTACCAGCGTTTAATCGGAGGAGGTGGATTGATCGATGTGGCAACCAAAGATTTCCAAGACCACAAGCCCGGAAAATGGAATCAAGCCTTGGAAGACCTTTTTAAAGCGGGACATCTTAGCAGGGAGCAGGTCCAGACCGAGAGGATTGTCTATTCACAAGCAGGTTAAGTTGATTCAGCTTTTTTCGACCTTACTTGGTTCAGGTTTTAACTTGCCAGAGACCGTAGACTTTTTGGAGAGAAGTCGCTTGGTACCCAAGCAGCAGGTATCTATCATGAAAGAGACCCTCTTAGAGGGTTTTGGCTTGCCGATCTTAATGAAACAACTTGGTTTTTCGGATACCGTGGTGACCCAGTTGGCTTTGGCTGAGGTCCATGGCAATCAATTGCGCAGTTTGCAAAAGATTATGTCCTACTTAAAACAAGTCAGGCAGGTCAAGCGAAAACTGGCTGAGGTAATGACATATCCCATCGTCTTATTGAGCTTTCTTGTGCTTATTGTCATGGGCTTGAAAAATTACTTGCTTCCCCAGCTTGAAGAGCAAAATATGGCAACGCGTTTGTTAGAGCATTTTCCTCAAATCTTCTTAGGAGGGATCTTTGCTGGTCTTATCATGGTAGGCATAGCTTACGGTCTAGCATCCAAGATGTCTTCGCTAGGCTTAGCGGCATTACTGTCTAGATTGCCATTTGTTGGTGGCTTGGTTCAGCTCTATCTGACCGCTTTTTATGCGCGTGAGTGGGGAAACCTTCTTGGGCAAGGCGTGGAAATGACAAATCTTGTACAACTCATGCAAAAGCAAGAATCACGCCTCTTTAGAGAGCTTGGTCACGATATGGAAGAAGCGTTTATCGCGGGGCAATCTTTCCATGAGAAGGTTATGGCTTACCCTTTCTTTTTAAAGGAGTTGAGCTTGATTATTGAGTATGGTCACGCCAAGGGACATCTGGGTCAGGAGTTAGATATCTTTTCTGAGGAGTTGTGGGAGCGATTCTTTAAGCGTCTCAATAGAGCCACTCAGTTTGTGCAACCCCTTGTCTTTATATTGGTTGCTCTCATGATTGTCATGATTTATGCAGCCATGCTACTACCGATGTATCAATCTATGGAGGTTATGTAAATGAAAGAAAATTATAGAAAAATGAAGAAGAAAACTGTGAAAGCTTTCACTCTTGTGGAGATGCTTATAGTTTTACTTATCATCAGTGTTTTGATGCTCTTGTTTGTGCCTAATTTGAGCAAGCAAAAAGCTGCTGTAGATGAAAAAGGAAAGGCAGCAGTGGTTAAAGTGGTAGAAAGTCAGATGGAACTCTACGAAATGAATCACGACACTAAGCCAAACCTCAATCAGTTGGTTTCAGAAGGGTACATCACGCAAAAACAAGCAGACACTTATGGCAAAGCTAAGTAAGCAAAGGCTGGATGCTTTTACCCTTTTAGAGAGCCTACTTACCCTATCTGTCATTACCTTTATCACCTTGATGATTAATGGATCGGTGACGCACATTTTCAAAGACATGGAAAGTAAACTCTTTTTGATGACCTTTGAACAGGTTTACCGGGAAACACAGCGGCTAAGTGCTAGTCAACAAATTCCTCAGGTGGTACAGATTAAACACGATAAGATCAGTAATAGTTTGGGATGCTACGCCATACCAGAAAGCATCAAACCTAGTAAGGAGCTGACGATTACCTTCAATGAAGCTGGGGGCAATTCTTCGCTGGAAAGTCTCTCTTTTCAAACGCCGACAGAGACGGTGACGTATCAATTACATTTAGGGAGTGGTCAATATCAAAAGAAAAGACGTTAAAGCTTATATATTGTGGGAAAGCCTTTTGGCTACAGTGGTTTTAGCAGGCTTGGTGACCTTGTTTTTAGGACAATTAAGGCAAAACCATCGTCAACTACAGGTCTTGAATCAAGAATTGCAGGCCCTGTCTGTTGCAACGATGGCGATACAAAGTCACCGTCAGACCTTAGCGATCAATGGTCAGTCTATCAGGATTTCTCAGATCTCGCATAACACCATTATTTTTAACCATGGGAAGGAGTTGTTTCGTGTTAAAGTCTTATCGCCTTAGAGCTTTTACATTAATGGAATGTTTGATTGCTTTGTTCGTCTTAACAGGA
This sequence comes from Streptococcus hyovaginalis DSM 12219, assembly GCF_000420785.1. GTDB lineage: Bacteria > Bacillota > Bacilli > Lactobacillales > Streptococcaceae > Streptococcus > Streptococcus hyovaginalis. The sequence goes on from NZ_ATVP01000011.1 coordinate 11,714, forward strand.
TCTGTTCAAGTTTATCAAGCCATGACTAAGGTGATTTCACAGCAAGTTCATCATTTACAAAAGGATCGTGAGAGCGATTGGTTACTCTTTTGTCAGCAATTACGTTATGAGTTATCTGAATCCCGTTTAAGCAAGGTGACTAAGGATAAATTGTATGTTGTCAAAGATACTAAGCCTCTAGCCTTTGGGAAATCTAAAGCAGATGATTTTCGTAAGACAAGTGCAGGAGGGCGTGGTTATCAGCCGATGCTTTATGATTTAGCTTCAGTGACGTTCACGCAGTTTGACCATACTGTCAGCGCTCGTTTTGAATTTAAAGATGGAAAGGTGCGAGAATTTCTTTATGTCTTTGAAAAGGACCGTTAGAGCAGGTATATTACTTTATGCTCTTCTCATGTCAGCTATTATGGCTTTACTTCTACAGTTTTATCATTATCGTGTTCAGGCGGCCTATCAACTGAGACAGCAAGAGCAGCAGACGAGTCAGGCGTATCTATTGGCAGAATTAGCTAAGCCTTTAGCCGCTAAAGAGGCAGGTGAGCTCATCTTTGATAAGGGAGTAGTGACTTATACTCATAAAGATGGCAAACTGTATCTAACCGTTAAGCACCGTGACAAGAGTTATCTCTATACTTATTTAAAAGAGTGGCAAAAACCAGAAAAGGAATCTTCAAAGACTCCTCATAAAGAAGAAACAATCGTAGAAAAAGTAGGTGATTCTGATACCAACTAGATAATCATTGGCTAGGTCTTTCTTTATTATGCTGGCAAAATTTGGTATTATAGTCAGGTATTGGAGGATCTATGAACTTTGAAAAAATAGAATCGGCTTATCAGTTACTTTTAGAAAATTGTCAGTTGATTGAAAATGAGATAAAAACGACCATTTACGATGCTATGATTGAGCAGAATGCCTATTATTTAGGTGCTGAAAATGCTCCTGAAAAAGTTGCTAAAAACAATCAGACATTAGCAGATTTGCATTTGACTGCTGAAGAATGGCGCAGAGCTTATCAGTTTCTTTTTATTAAAGTTGCCCAAACAGAGCCCTTGCAAGCTAATCACCAGTTCACACCGGATACGATCGGCTTTTTGCTACTGTATTTAGTGGAGACTTTGACTAGTAAGGAACATTTGGATCTTATTGAGATCGGTAGTGGAACAGGAAATCTAGCGCAAACCATACTCAATAATACCGATCGTAACATAGATTATATGGGCTTGGAGCTAGATGATCTCTTAATTGATCTATCGGCTTCCATCGCGGAGATTGTCGGCTCATCTGTTCATTTTTTACAAGAAGATGCGGTACGTCCGCAAATACTGAAAGAGAGTGATGTGATCCTGGGAGATTTACCGGTTGGTTACTATCCTAATGATGACATCGCTAAGCGCTACCAAGTGGCTGCTTCAAACGGCCATACTTACGCCCATCATCTCTTGATGGAGCAATCGCTCAAGTACCTAAAGCAAGATGGTTTAGCTATTTTATTAGCACCTACGGATCTGTTAACCAGCGCCCAAAGCGATCTTTTGAAAACGTGGTTATCTAGCTATGCTAGTATCTTGGCGGTCATTACCTTGCCAGATCATTTATTTGGCAATCCCCAAAATGCCAAATCAGTCTTTGTTCTAAAGAAACAGATGGTTGAGAAAGTGGAGATTTTTGCCTATCATTTAGCTGATATTCAGAATCCTGATGTTTTGCAAGATTTTATGGAAAAATTACAAAACTGGAAGGATGATAATGCCATTTAAGAAAAAATTTTGCTATAATAATAAAGTATTACAGTAAACGATTTCAAAAGGAGCGACTTATGTCTAAAACAATTGCAATTAACGCTGGTAGTTCAAGTCTAAAATGGCAACTTTACAAAATGCCAGAGGAAGAAGTACTTGCAGCTGGTATTATCGAACGAATTGGTTTGAAAGATTCTGTTTCTACCGTTAAATTTGATGGTAAAAAAGAAGTCGATGTTCGTGATATTACAGACCACGTTGAAGCGGTTAAAATACTCCTCAACAATTTGATTGATTTTGGGATTATTGCTTCATTTGACGAAATCACAGGTGTTGGTCACCGTGTTGTAGCTGGTGGCGAAATTTTCAAAGAATCAACCCTTATCGATGATAAGGTTCTGGCACAAATTGAAGAATTATCAGCTTTGGCTCCCCTTCACAATCCAGCTAATGCTGCTGGTATCCGTGCCTTTAAAGAAATTTTGCCGGATATTACATCTGTAGCTGTCTTTGATACAGCTTTCCATTCAACCATGTCAGAGCCAACGTATTTATATCCAATTCCACGTAAATATTACACTGATTTGCAAGTTCGTAAATACGGTGCGCATGGTACTAGCCACCAATATGTCGCTCAAGAAGCGGCTAAAGCGCTTGACCGTCCGCTTAATGAGTTGAAATTGATTACAGCTCACATTGGTAATGGGGTTTCTATCACGGCTAACTACCATGGCCAATCTGTTGATACCTCTATGGGATTCACACCACTTGCAGGTCCAATGATGGGAACGCGTTCTGGGGACATTGACCCAGCTATTATCCCTTATTTGGTTGAACATGCAGATGATTTAAAGGATGCTGCAGCAGTTGTCAATATGCTTAACAAGCAATCAGGTCTTGCAGGGGTTTCTGAAATATCCAGTGATATGCGTGATATTGAAGCTGGTTTACAAGATAAAAATCCCGGTGCTGTTCTAGCTTACAACATGTTTATCGACCGTATTAAAAAATTCATCGGTCAATATATGGCTGTCTTGAATGGTGTTGATGCTATTATCTTTACAGCTGGTATGGGTGAAAATGCCTACCTCATGCGTCAAGATGTTCTTGCAGGATTGACATGGTTTGGTATTGACGTTGATTCAGAGAAAAATGTCTTTGGCTACTTTGGTGACATCACTACTCCAGAATCTAAAGTCAAAGTCTTGGTCATCCCAACGGACGAAGAGTTGATGATTGCGCGCGATGTAGAGCGTTTGAAAAAATAAATCATAATAAAGATAGAACACAGCGATTGCGGTCGCTGTGTTTTTTGTGCTATTTTTGTAAAGTTTGCTTGACATAAAAAGTAAAGTTTACTATACTATAAATGTAAAGCATACTATACAAAATGAATATTTAAATGGCTATAGGTGGGTGTGTATATGAGATTACAAAAAGAAGCCAAAGACCAGGTGTTGAAGAGAGTCGTTTTTAGGAATCTATTATTAGGTCTATAGTCTTTGTTAATTGCTTTATCAAGTGAATCTGTCAGAACTAGTAAACTTGTATTCACGATGTTTCTAGCGGTTAGTTTTGCTTGTTTTGTCAAAGCTTGTTATCTGTTTTATCGATTGAAGCGTGAACAATAGTGGTTGCTATTTTTAGAAAGGATTAAGATGAAAACACGGATTCAGGAATTGCGAAAGGAACGACGGCTGAGTCAGGCAGACTTGGCTGAAGCCATGGATGTCACGCGGCAGACCATTATTTCCTTAGAAAAAGGACGTTATAATGCTTCGCTAGAACTGGCTTATAAATTAGCCAAGTATTTTGGATTAAGTATTGAAGAAGTTTTTATTTTTGATGAGAAGTAGGAGGAGAAGTTTATGTTAGAAAAAGCTTTAAAATTTATGGGGAAAAAGAAAACGGAAGAGGCTTATGCTAAGCTGCTAAGGAAGCAGACAGGGTTCGGTTTTATCGGTGGTCTTTGCTTATTGGCTCTTTTACCTATCCTTGAGATGTCAGATTATCAGCTGGGAATGATGGTAGGACTGGCTTTTGGTCTGTTTATTTTTGCTGGGGCAAGCTACGCTACTCAAAAAGATCCTAAGAAGCTACACCAAGCTTATATCAGTGCCTATGATGAGCGCAATCAACTTATTAACAAGCTGACAACGACTTGGACCTTAGTCTTTTTGCTTATGGTTATGTGTCTTCTTGTTCTTTTAGATGGTTTCTTTGGACTGATAATTCCTTACCGGTTATTGTTAGTAGGTCTCATCTATTTTTGTTTAATCTGTTTGATAGGGATGAAGGCTCTACTGAACCGTTTTTTATGATAAAATAGTTCTAGTTTAATTTGAGGAGTTTTCATGAAACAATTTTTTAAGACCTTGCTTTTGATGGTGGGGCTATTCTTCTTGACCCAGATACCAAGCTTATTTATGGGAGGCGTTCTGGGCTATAATCAGGTCTTGGAAAAAAGTCAGTTCGGACTGGTTCAGACTGCAGGTCTTACCTTTATCTTTTTAGCTATTGGAGCTTTAGTGGTTGAAATTGCCCAAAAACGAGATATTTTCACACCGCTTTTTGGTCGGAGAAGACAGTCTACTTGGCTAACCGTTATCCTTGCCTACCTGATCATTGTCCTGGGGAATCTTTTATCGACCTGGGTTCTTGAACTTGAAGGACAGACCGATACGGTGAATCAGGCGAGTTTGAACGATTTGATGCAAATGGTCCCTCTCCCACTCTTCTTTGTTATGGTGGTACTTGTGGCCCCCGTTACTGAGGAAATTATCTTTAGAGGATTTGCGGCCAAACATCTCTTTCCACAAAAAGAATGGCTTGGCTTGATTGCAGGATCTGTGATTTTTGCTTTAGTTCATACACCAACAAATTTTGGAAGTGCCATTGCTTATGGGCTCATGTCGATTGCCTTGGCATATGTGTACTGGTCTACTAAGGACATTAAATATGCCATCGGCTTTCATGCTTTTAATAATTTGATCGCCTTCATCAGTATGATTTTGTTGACATAAGAAAAGAAGCTGGAGATATATGCCTTCAGCTTCTTTGCTTTTATGTCTTTTTTATTTTGTTCAAGAACGAGCTTTTTGAGAGGAAGTTGGGTATAGAGTCTAACCTCTCGCTTTTTGATTAGCAAAACACATTAACGCAGTGGTTGATTGGTTAAAAAGGTTCAGTGAACTTTTTTAAGTTGGAAATAAAGGCTGCCTAGCAAGCCTCAGCAATTCGCATTTTACGCTCCAGACCAGGCTTAACGAATGACACGAACAAAGTTCGCCTTATCTCCCACTTTCCACAGTCTCTTCTCAGACTGTGGGAACTATGTGGGGTGGACTAAAACGGTTTGGGAAGAGCCTGTTTTGATGAGAACTGCGTTCTCTGTATTTCCAATATAAAACTGTCTCTCAGACAGTTTTAGCTCAACAACAAGAAGTAAAGACTTGTTGACGAACTCTTTCTTTCATTAGTCGAGTAGATCCCGTTCCCATATTAGGATTCTATTTTATTTCTTTTGAGTTGCCATTTGTTTGGCTTTGGTAATGGTCGTGTCAATGGCTGAGACGACACTAGCTGTTAAGCCTGTTTTTTCCAAGTCTAAAAGTCCTGCGATAGTTGTTCCTCCTGGACTACAAATCTTGTCAATCAGGTCATGAGGACTGTCTTCAGATGCCAGGAGATTTTGAGTACTAGCCATAAGGGTCTGTGTCACAATCTCTAGAGATTGTGCCTTGGTCAGTCCATTTTTGACGCCGGCCTTGGCCATGGCTTCGATAAAGAGGTAGATATAAGCAGGACTTGATCCAGCAAGGGCTGTGAAAGTATCAAAATCTTTTTCATCCAATTCAAAAGTCGTCCCAAAACTATCAGTGATTTCTCGTGCCAAGGTTTTTAATTCGTCATTGACTTGTGAATTGTAACAGATTCCAGTGCTGCTTTGGAGGATCTGGGCATTCATATTGGGCATGATGCGGATGAGAGGAAGGGAGTCGTCAGTGAGTTCTCCTAAGGTATCGAGTGTGACCCCTGCAGCCATGGAGATAATGGGCTGTTTGAATGTTAATGGCGACAGTACAAGATTAAACATTTGAGGCTTAATGCCTAAAATAATCAAGTCAGCTTGGTTAATGAGGTCTTGATGCGATTGCGCAGCTTTGAGACCAAGCTGCCTAGCAATTTCTTGTGAGCGTGCAGGAGAAGAACCTGAAATGATGATTTGGTGCTCTGTTTGTTTCAGTCCTGTGATGATGGCAGAAGCCATTTTTCCGACACCGATAAATCCAATGTTCATAGTAAGTTTTACTGAATGGCTATTTAGCTCATGCAGCCCTTTCTAATATTTTTTGATCAAATCAACTGTGGAACGGTCAAGACGCTTCACAATAGCTTGGAGGAAGTTTTGCGCTTCGATAAAGTCATCCATAGCGTATAGGGTTTGGTGTGAGTGGATGTAACGGGCACAAACACCGATAGTTGTTGAAGGAATACCTTCATTTTTAAGGTGAGCAGCACCAGCGTCAGTACCACCTGCGGATGGGTAGTATTGGTATTTAATGCCTGCTTCTTCGGCAGTTGTTAAGAGGAAGTCTCTCATGTTTGGAAGCATGATATGGCCTGGGTCATAGAAACGAATCAAAGTACCATCGCCAAGTTTTCCAGGACTACCATAAATGTCGCCAGCAGGTGAGCAGTCAACAGCAAAGAAGAGTTCTGGGTCGAACTTGGTTGTGGATACATGAGCACCGCGTAGTCCAACTTCTTCTTGAACGTTAGCGCCAGCGATTAGGGTATGTCCAAGCGTTTCGTCTTTTACAGCTTCAAGCATTTCAGGAATCATGAGAATGCTGTAGCGATTATCCCAGGCCTTGCTGATAACGTGCTTTTGGTTAGCTGTTAGGACAGCTTCAGATTCAGGAATGATGACTGAACCGGGGAAGACACCAAAATTTTCCGCTTCTGTCTTACTTGTAAAGCCTGCATCAAAGACGATATCACTGATTTGGGGCAGGTTATTACCATTGCTTCCGCGTAGAAAATGTGGTGGCACAGATCCCGAAATAACAGGATAAACGTGGCCGTTTGGTGTGTGTAATGTGAAGCGTTGTGAGCTGACCACTAAGGGATTCCAGCCACCTAGTTCCACCACTCGGAAAGTACCATCTTCTTTGATCTCTTTAATCATGAAGCCAACTTCGTCCATGTGACCTGCCACCATAATGCGTGGAGCCTTGCTATCCTCATGATGGCGGATACCAAAGATACCGCCAAGTCCGTCAGTCTCAACTTCATCAACCAAGGGAGTGATTTTCTCGCGAAGGTAGTCGCGGACAGGTTGTTCAAAACCAGATGTCCCCTTTAGTTCGGTTACTTCTTTGATTTTCTTAAATAGATCAGTCATTTACGCCTCCTATGATGAATCTTAATATTAGCATTTTACCACTTTTGGTCAGAAATGAAAAAGGAAGTCGCGAGCTATTAGATCTTGCTTCTTTTTAAGACGAAAAAAGCCTGAGATAATTTATCTCAGACCATTTATCTTTTATTAAAGTTTAACGATGTTTGCTGCTTGAGGGCCACGTTGACCTTCTTCAACATCAAATGAAACTTTTTGTCCATCTTCAAGTGATTTAAAACCATCAGATTGGATTTGTGAAAAGTGTGCGAAAACGTCTTGACCTTCTTCAGTTGAGATGAAACCAAAACCTTTTTCAGCATTAAACCATTTTACAGTACCTTGTGCCATAATGAGTTACTTCCTTCCTCTTATGATGCGTAAATAAAAGGAGATGACAATGTGAAACATGATAACTCTGACATTTAATTACTTATCCATCATAACCTTTATAAGTAGAAAAGTCAATGGTAAACATCACTATTCTAAAAATAATGATAAAAACTGCCTTGGTGCCGTTTTCTTATGGTAAAATAGTGCGTATGAATAAGAAAAAATTAAGCATTTTGGCTGGAGCCTTACTTGGTCTGGGACTCACAGCCCTAGCTGCTCAGGCCGCTTATCAGATTGGTGAAGTAAAGAAAGCTCGTCGCATGGCAGATATTAGGGCTTATTTTAGCCAATTTGGCGATATTCAAGTGGTTTATATCAATGAATTTGAAGGTGACCACGAATTTTCTGGTGGGGTAGCTCTAACGGATGGACGTCAATTTGATTTTGTTTATGATCAAGGCGACATTATTGCGCAGGAGGTTGTGGTATGAGGAAGGCGAGAGATTACGAAGATATTCATGAGGCGATTTCTTTAGGTCAAAAAACGGTTTTACTGTTTACCGCCGATTGGTGTGGAGATTGTCAATACCTCTATCCACTCCTAGAAGCAATTGAGGCTGAAAATTCAGAGTTTCATTTCTTACAAATAGATCGTGATGACTTTATGGATTTAGCGCAAAAATGGGATATTTTTGGGATTCCCAGTCTGATTGTGATAGAAAATGGTCAGGAAATTGGTCGTTTTGTGGATAAAAATCGTAAGACTAAAGAAGAAATCACTACATTTTTGAAAGGATTATAATAAAAATGATTTATACCTATAACAAGGAATACGTCGGTGATGTGCTCATGGTTATTGTTAAGGAAGATAAGGGGCAAAAGGTTGCTGTTGAGCGTCGCGGGAAGATTGCGCGTGTTTTCCTTGAAGCCTCTGGTGAGACTGTTGCTTGGAATGTTTTTGAAGTCTCTAGCCTGGTTAACCTTGATGGAAATGGTCAGGTCTTTTTGACTGAGGAGCAGGTAGCTGTTTTGAACTCTGAGTTAGCTAAGGAAGGATTTTCAGAGGAACTTATCGTAGACAACGCGCCTAAGTTTGTTGTCGGGCAAATCCTTGAAATGGTTGCTCATCCAGACAGTGATCACCTCAATATTTGCCAGGTTCAAGTGGCTGACGATAAGACGGTTCAAATTGTGGCTGGTGCGCCCAATGCAGCTGTTGGTCTCAAAACGATTGTCGCTCTTCCTGGTGCTATGATGCCGAGTGGTAGTCTTATTTTTCCAGGTAAATTACGAGGGGAAGATAGCTTCGGAATGATGTGTAGTCCACGTGAGTTGTCGCTACCAAATGCACCGCAAGTCCGTGGCATCATTGAACTAGATGATAGCGCCGTGGTCGGCGAAGCGCTTGATGTTGCCAAGCATTGGGGGAGATAGAGGATATAGTGTATAAAGTAGAATACTGTTGGATCATTTCCGACAGTATTTTTTTATTTCTCCTCCATTCTTTCAAATGTTTTTCGAATAGATAGTTAGGAGGAAATCTTATGTATAATAAAACTATTTTGATTGGTCGCTTGGTGGCTACGCCTGAAATGGTGAAGACCTCTAATGATAAGTCTGTGGCGCGTGTGACTCTGGCTGTTAATCGTCGTTTTAAGTCTAAAGATGGTGAACGTGAAGCAGATTTTATCAATGTGGTCTTCTGGGGCCGTTTGGCAGAAACGTTAGCCTCTTATGGCACCAAGGGAAGTTTGATCTCATTGGATGGTGAGCTACGGACACGCTCTTATGAAAAAGATGGGCAAAAGCACTATGTGACGGAAGTTATTGGGCATTCTTTCCAACTCTTAGAAAGTCGTGCTCAGCGTGCCATGCGCGAAAACAATGTGGCAGCTGATTTGGCTGATCTTGTTTTGGAAGAAGATCTGCCTTTCTAATATCCTAGTGGCTTCCACAACCTCATTTCTTAACTCGGAAGCAATGATCGCATGTTCGTGCGGTCTTTTTTTATGACAAATATCACTAGTAAGCCCTTACAAAAAAATGGTATCCTCCTCTAAAGGAGGTTCTGCATGGTTAGTGTTATTTTTAGTGATGTTGATGGCACCTTAATTAACGATGAGTTAGAGGTGACGCCTCGGACGCGAAAGGTTTTGTCGGTAGCGGTAGATGAGGGAATTCTGTTTGTGCCTGTTTCGGCTAGAATGCCTGAGGCGATTAAACCTATTATTGCGGATTTTTTGCCCAAAACACCAATTATTTCTTACAATGGAGCCTTTATTCAAGATGAAAATGGTCATAAAATCAACTCCTCGCCCATGCCTGTGGCAGTTGGAGTAGCGATTTGCCGTTATTTAGAAAACAAGCATCCAAAGGTTGCATGGAATGTATACAGTGGTGAAGAGTGGCTATCTCAAAATCGGGAAAACAAATGGATCAAACGTGAGGAAGAAGTTGTAGCTATCGCTTCACAAGAGGCTGATATCACAAAGATCTCAGAACTGTCTGAGATTCATAAGTTATTATTGATGGGTGATCCTGAGGAGATTTTAACTGTGGAGGCAATTTTAAAAGAAGCTTATCCAGAACTATCTATTGCCAAGTCTTACTCCTATTATTTAGAAATCATGGCTTCAGGAATCCAAAAGGGGAGTGCGATTCTGCGGTTGCTTGATTATTATGGAATCGATGTGACAGAGACCCTTGCTTTTGGGGATAACTACAATGATCTGGACATGTTAGAAACTGTTGGCCAAGGCTATGTGATGGCTAATGGCCCTGAAGCAGTTCGCCAAAAAATAGGCAAGGTAACCTTGGATAATAATAGCGATGGGATTGCAGAGGTCCTAGAGGGGTTACTGTTTTCACAAAAATAGGCTTTTGACGGAGTGATAAAAATGATATAATCGTCACAAATGCTATCGTAGGACAATGATCGGAGAAGTATGCGCTCAATTAAAACGATTTTAGGGTTTTTGTTAACCTTGATGGTTCTGGTTTTAACCACGGTTGTTTATGTGAATCAAAAGATAGATAAGGTCATGGATAGTCGTTTGAAAGTGGGGACAACTTATATGACCATGAATAATCCCTTTTACCAGATTATCAATGCTGAAATTGAAAAAGTGATTACTGAAAAAGGGGGAACCGTTTATACGCGAGATCCTGCTTTGAATAGTCAAAAGCAAGTAGAACAAATCCAATACTTCATCGATCATAGTATGGATGTGATCATCTTAAATCCGGTCAAAAGCGATGATCCAGCGACACATCGGATGGTGAAAAAGGCAGAGAAATCTGGGATAAAGGTCATTGTCGTAGACAGTCAACTTTCTAGTAGTGTTAAGACAACGTCAACCATTGTTTCGGATAATTACCAAGCTGGTGTGCTCCTTGCAGAGAATCTTCTGTCCAAGCGTGACAATGCTAATATCCTTTTATTGGAGCATCGTGATGCCGTTTCAGGGAATCAGCGCATTCAAGGTTTTGTTGATAGGATTTCTAAGTATGCTCATTACCATATTGTTGGACGAGAAGAGAGTCTTGGTCAAACAGAGGTAGCTATGCCAGCTGTGGAGAGTTTTTTGAATGACTCTCAGCCCTTTGACGTGGTCATGGCTCTCAATGATCTGGCAGCGATTGGAGCTGTAGCGGCTTTGGATAAACATGATGTTAAAGAGTCGGTTTTAGTCTACGGTATTGATGGGTCTCCTGATATGAAAAGTCTGTTAGATACCACTGATTCGGTGGCAGCAACGGTGGCTCAGTCTCCGATCACTATGGGGCACCAAGCAGCTCGCCTATCTCTTAGAGCTGCTAAAGGGAAAGCTGTCCCTTCTAAGGTGGTGGTACCGGTGGAGTTGATTACCCAAAAAAACATAGACCGTTATGATCTCAAGGGGTGGCAATAGTGAAACGATTGAAATTAGTACAGTTTAGCAAATATCTGCTTATGGGAATTAATTTTTTAGCTGTTATTTTCTATGCCTCTGTTTATCTTTTTTCGACACAGTTAATCAGCAACAGCGGTGATAGTCATGCGCTTCTCGAGAAGTTGACGGCGGTTCCCTACAAGCCGAGTTTCATTTTTATCAGCTCTGTGACCTTCTTTTTTACCTTAATGGGAGTGATTTGCTATCGTGATTATTTGAAATCTCAAAAATTGAGTGAATTTTGGGACAAGTGGGTTGTTTTTGAGTTACTGACTACCATTGGATTATTAATCAGTTTACACTTTTCTTATAATGGTTTTCTCCTGTTGGTTTTTGCGGATGTCTTCTATCATTCCAAGGACCTCTATACCTTGCTGGATAAACGCTATTGGCTGGTCTTTCTTTTTCTTAGTTTTGGTCTGCTTTTGCTGACGGATGTCAATGTTATTTCATCAATTATGCCTTTGCCAGCGGTTGATACTTACCTTAGTTTTTTGCCTTTTTACTGGCGTATTTCGCTGATTGTTATCAAAAACTTACTGAATTCTCTGAATTTGATTGTTTTTATTGTGTCATTGATTTCTTATATCATGTATGCCATCACGGAAAAACACCATCTCGAAGAAGAGGTACGCATGGTGTCTCAAGTCAATGCAGAATTAAATAGCTATATTGCTTTGACGGAGAAAATTACAGAAGATAGAGAACGAAAGCGTATCTCGAGGGAAATCCATGATACTTTAGGCCATGCTTTAACGGGTATTTCTGCTGGAATAGATGCTGTTCGTGTCTTAGTTGATATTAATCCTCAAAAGGCTAAGGAGCAACTAGGGAGTGTTTCTGAAGTTGTGCGAGCAGGCATTGTTGATGTTAGGCGGTCCTTGAACAAGCTCCGACCGGATGCTCTAGAAGGCAGAACCTTGAAAGATGCTCTTTGCAAAATTATCAAGGAATACCAAGAGATTTCGCAGATTACGATTCATTTTTCCTATGAATGGGAGACCATTGACCTCAGTGTTGCAGCTGAGGATGTGATTTTCCGGATCGTACAAGAGTCCATAACGAATTCGGTCCGTCATGGTCATGCTAGTCAGGTAGATATTCACTTGTATGAAGCAGATGACTACATGATGACCATACAAGATAACGGTGTCGGTGCAGAAGAGATCACTTTTGGTTATGGCCTTATGCAAATGCGAGAACGTCTAGCCATTATTGGTGGTTCAGCAAACTTTAATGGCGAACATGGATTTACTACCCAAATTCATCTCCCCAAAGGATAAAACAAGGAGCAGTTAGATGATAAATGTAATGATAGCAGATGATCAAGAATTGATTCGAGAGTCCCTGTCCATCGTTTTGTCAGCACATGATGATATTAATGTTTTAGCCTCTGTCGAAGATGGTTTTTCAGTTTTATCGGCTCTGGAAAAGGCTGTTCCGGACGTGATCTTGATGGATATTCGGATGCCTAGAATGGATGGTGTGGTCTGTACCAAAGAGGTTAAGCAACGTTACCCTAAGGTCAAGATCATCATATTAACAACATTTGATGATGATGAGTTTATTTTTTCGGCATTGAAATATGGCGCCTCGGGCTATCTTTTGAAAGGTGTTTCGATGGACGAACTCTACCATGCCATTCAGACAGTTTATAATGGCGGTGCTATGATTAATCCGGATATTGCTACTAAAGTCTTTAAAGCTTTCTCGCAAATTCCTCAACAAGAAACCACCATTACAGTTGACGAGACAGAGATTTCTCATTTGTCCAAAGCAGAGTGGTGAATCATCCAACAGGTGGGTTTTGGTTTGTCTAATAAGGAAATTTCCCAAAAGTTATTTTTATCTGAAGGCACGGTGAGAAATTACCTGTCTAACGTCTTGTCAAAATTAAATTTAAGAGATCGTACACAGCTGGCGATTTGGTCAGTTCAGACGGGTGTGACGACGAAAGACTTTGGGAGAGATGATGGTTAAGAAAAAATCTTTTAAGATTGCTTTGCTTGTCGTTTTGATCAGCTTTCTTTCTGCTATTCTTTATTGGTTTAGTCGTCCCAAAGAGGTCAAACTTTATTTAGGTATTCACGAGGGGTCTAGTTGGGATGTCCCACAGGGACAAGACAATCGTGTCTTGGATGACATTATTGACCGTTTTGAGAAAGACCATCCTGGCGTTGATGTTGTCTATGAGAGTGGCATTCGTCAGTCTGATTGTTCGGATTGGTTAGCTGAAAAGATGGCCAAAGGAGAGGAGCCAGATCTTTTTATGGTTCCAGATAAGGATTTTAACTTACTGGCTTCTCTTGGCTCCTTAAAAAACCTAAAACCATTTGTTAGCAAGAACTTTGACGATGATCGTTTTTATAAGGTGTCCTATCAAGCGGGTAATTATCATGGTGACCAGTATGCTCTGCCTTTTGAGAGCAATCCGATCATGATGTGTATTAATAAGGATCTGTTAGAAAAGTCGGGGTTTAGTATTCCAGAGTCCGATTGGAGTGTTACAGATTTTTACAAGATGGCTAAGGCAGTTACCAAAGATGTTGATGGCGATGGGCAATTAGATCAGTTTGGCCTTGTCGACTATGAGTGGCAAAATGCTATGGCTGCCTATGGGAATCCGATTTTTAATGCTAATGGAGATCAGGTACATCTCAATACCACTGCTACTAAGAACGCCATGATTCTGATGATGAATTTGACTTCCTTATCTGGCAATTATGAGGTATCAGCTCAGGATTTTGACCAAGGAAAGGTTGTCTTTAGACCCATGACCTTAGCGGAATACCGGACCTATAAGCCTTATCCTTACCATATCGCCAAATACACAACTTTCGAGTGGACTTGTGTCCCAATGCCAAGTGCAAGAGCAGAATCACAGGCGACGCAAGTTGAGACATCGCTCTTTGCTATATCAGATCGTACGAAAAAAGCGGCATTGGCCTGGGAATTGTTGCGATTATTGACTTATGATAATGACTCTCAGCAAGCATTGGTCAAACAGTCTCAAGGAGCTTCTGTTTTAAAAACAGTTATGACTTCACAAGAAACGCAACAATTACTACAGGAAGATACTTTTGGAAGTGATTCTTTAACGGCTCCGATGCTGGATCACACCTTACGAGATGGCTTTAATTTGCCGAAATTTAAACAGTTTAATGCGGTTTATGAGGAGACAGACTACTTAATTAACCAATCTCTTAAAAATGGCACGATTGAAACAGATCTTGCAATGATTGAAAAGAAACTAGCACAGAGTCTGCGCTGAGTATTGTTAGCTCGTGTTCTGCTACCAAGTAGTAGAACATAAGTACCTAGTAGTCTTTTCTAATAGGCGATGAAATTTTACTTAACAAAGAGTTTGAGGTTGGGCTATGTGCCTAACCTCTTTTTAATGTTTCAATGGCGGATATGACAAATGTCATTTTTTCTGATGACATCTTTCCATATATAAATATGACATCTAGCAATTAAAAAACGCTTCCAAAACAACTAGAATAAAGGTAACAAAAGGAGAAAAGATATGAAGTATTTAGTTCTTGTCAGTCATGGTGGCTTTGCAGAAGGGTTAAAAAGTTCCTTAGCCATGTTTGCTGAAGATAAGATGGATCAGGTCATTGCAGTAGGGCTCAGAAATGGTTCTTCAGTTGATGAGTTTGCCCTCGAGGTACGATCGGCTCTTGGGTCTCTTACCCTCGAAGATAGTGTAGTAGTCTTAGCAGACATCGTAGGTGGTAGCCCATTAACAACGGTTTTGGGTGTCTTAGATGAAAAAGGTTTGTTACTAACAGCGACTGTTTTGGGAGGGATGAACCTTCCTATGGCGGTGACATCGGTTGTTATGAAAGATGCTCTTGAAGGAGATGATTTTGTAGCGGCTGTACTGCCGGAAGCATCCGCAGCCTTACAAGAATTTAAAGTGGGCACAGAAGATGAAGATGATGTCGAAGACGACGATATCTAATGATTAAGTAAAAAGAAAAGAGGTAATTATTATGTCAGTGACTTTTGTACGTATTGATGATCGTATGATTCATGGTCAAACCGTAACCCGTTGGGCAAAAGAATACCCTTGTGATGGCTTGATTGCGGTTAATGATGCCGCAGCGGCTAATAAGGTCTTGACGCAGGCTTATAAAGGTGCTTCTGATAAAAAAACATTTGTGTGGACAGTCGATGCTTTTGGGCAAAAATCACAAAAGGTTTTGGATTCCGATACGCGCTATTTTGTCATTACTAAAAATCCTATAGACATGAAAAAAATCTTGGTAGATCAAGGTTTTGTACCAGGAGACGTTAAAGAAATTATCGTTGGACCAGCTAACGATCGTCCGGGTGCCATCAAGCTTGGCAACAACCAATCGATTACGCCAGAAGAAGCAGCTGCTATTGAAGAGATTGAAAAAGCAGGCTATCGTGTCAAATTCCAGCTCTTGCCAGATGTGTCTATTGGCTACTGGTCAGATTTCAGAAGTAAATTCGGTTATTAATCATTTTAAAAAAGGAGATAAAAGATGGCAATATCATGGTTTCAAGCTGCCTTGCTTGGTCTGTTTGCAAGTTTAGCATCTATGCCAGGTATGGGTGGTTCAAGTATTGGTAACTATACGCTTGGTCGTCCTTTGGTTGGAGGACTTGTCTGTGGTCTCATTTTAGGAGATATCAAATTAGGGATTGTCTGTGGGGTAGCTATGCAGTTGGTTTATATCGCTCTGGTAACGCCAGGTGGTACGGTATCTGCTGATGTGCGTGCAGTGTCTTATATCGGTATTCCACTTGCTATGGTTGCTATTACGGCACAAGGCATTTCCGCTAATTCTGGTGAAGCGGCTGACCTTGCCAAATCAATGGGAACTTTGGTAGGGACTATTGGTACGGTTCTTTTCTACGGTACAGCAACGATGAACTTGGCTTGGCAGCACATTGGCTGGAAGGCTGTTGAAGAAGGAAACTTCAAAAAACTTTATATGGTTGACTGGGGTCTTCCTTGGATTTCACACTTCCTCTTCTCATTCTTACCAACACTTATCATGTGTAAATTAGGGCCTTCAGCTGTAACAGCTCTCCAAGCAGCACTCCCTATGGACGGTATTGCAATGAAAACCCTTTTTACAGTCGGTGCCCTCCTACCATGTGTGGGGATCGCTATCCTCTTGAAACAATTGGTTGAAAAAGTGACGGACTTTATCCCATTCTTTGTTGGTTTTACTTTGGCGGCATCACTTGGCTTAAACTTGGTAGCCAGTGCAGTTATCTCTTTGATCTTTGCCCTTTTGTTCTATGAAATTGATATGGCAAAATTAAAGGCAAATTCTCGACTGGTAGCGGCAGTCGCTGATTTAGAGGATGAGGAAGAAGAGGAGGATATTTAAGATGGCTGATGTAAAGAAAATTTCTAAAAAAACCTTAACCAAGTCCTTACATCACTGGTATTATGGACACCTAACCTGTTTCTCTCAAGAGCACATGCAGACCTTTGGTTATTTGACATCCATGCTTCCTATTGTTGAGGAGCTTTATGATGACAAAGAATCTCAAAAGAATGCCATGCAAACCTATACCGCTTTCTTCAATACTGAACCTCAGCTGGGAACAGTAGTCGTCGGTGTGACGGCTGGTTTGGAAGAAGCGCGTGCCAATGGCGAACCTGTCGACGACGAAGCGATCAATGGGATGCGTGCAGGACTTATGGGACCGGTCGCAGGTATTGGTGACTCATTGATTGTTGGGACCTTGATTCCTGTGCTTTTAGGGATTGCGCTTGGCCTTTCAACAGGTGGCTCTCCAGCAGGTGCAATTTTCTATATTATCGTTTGGAACTTGCTAGCCTACTTTGGTATGCGATTTGCCTACTTTAAAGGTTATGAACTTGGAGATAAAGCGGTAGAATTTCTTGTAGGACCTCAAGGAATCGCTATTCGGAAAGCTATCGGCATTGTCGGTGGTATGGTTATCGGTGCAGTTGCTGCAACTTGGGTATCTGTGAAAACGTCCTTTAGTTTAGGGAGTGCTAAAAATCCTTATTTGGTTTTGCAAGATCAGTTGGATGCGGTTTACCCAGGTTTATTGACAGCGATCTTTATCGTTTTCTGTTGGTGGTTGATGGCTAAGAAAAACATGTCACCGATTAAAGTAATGCTCTTGTTGGTTGTTATTGCTTTAGTTGGGGTACTTGTCGGATTCTTTGATCCAGGCCTATCTTATTAGAGATAAAAATGGAGATCTTATGACAAAACAAGGGATTATCGAAGGGTATGAAACGGAGATTGCTTACCAGAAACACATGATTGAAAATCTGGGGCGCTGGTTTTCGCTACTTTTTATCATAGCTAGCATAGGTGTGGTGATATTTATCTTCTTTAATGGCCACATTCTTTTAAAAATCCTTGGTTTGCTCTTAGTGCTGATTGGGAGTTTAGGTATGCTACTGTTTGGCTATGGCATCTATAAAGGTAAACAAAATGTCAGTAAGGTGATTGATGACCTTGAACAAACATTGAAATCTGTAAATGATTGATTTGTTAAATACAAATATCTTAATGACAGTTATAGTGAAATGGTGCTGTATCCTTGATACAGAAAGTGTCAGTGAGTGAGCCTCTAGATTATCAATGCTGGCAAAATGGATTTCCCCCAATCTATTGACAGGAATAGTATTTTCGTAATGATTCATGCCAATTACAGTACTTTGTAGCTCATACAGTATCAATAAAAAGAGAAGTTAGTCTGGCTAGCTTCTCTTTCTTTTTCAAGGAGCGTATGGCTTTTACGCTTATCACAAGTGATTTCATTTTAGGTATGCTTGAGTATCTCGGCAGATAAATAGTGTTTCATTATTTTTGTTCTTAAAAACATACCGTTTTTGGTGTTTTTTCTTTTGACTATTTTTGACCAAGTGCTATAATAGATTTTGGAATTAGCACTTAGATATGAAGAGTGCTAAAATGAGAACTATTCTCTTTATATTATGAGTACGGAGGCATATATTGATGTTAAAACCTTTAGGTGATCGTGTTGTTGTCACATTTGATGACGTTGAAGAAAAATCCGTTGGTGGATTCGTTTTGGCTGGTGCTTCTCATGAAGCGACAAAAGCAGCACAAGTTGTCGCTGTTGGGCAAGGTGTGCGTACCCTTAATGGTGACTTAGTTGCACCGAGCGTTGCTGTCGGTGATAAAGTTTTGGTGGAAAGCGGTGCCGGCATTGAAGTCAAAAACGGCAATGAGAAAGTTTCCATCATCCGCGAGTCTGATATTGTAGCGATTGTAGAGTAAAGACATAGAAAGGATTTGACCCGACCTGTAATTGTCGGAAAATAGATAGTCTTCCTTGGAGCAGTCTCCAGCGTCAGACTCCTAATTTTCTGTCCAATTACGGGCGGTCTTGGTATCATAATTATGGCAAAAGATATTAAATTTTCAGCTGATGCGCGCGAAAGTATGGTTCGCGGTGTTGATGTTTTAGCAGATACAGTTAAGGTGACGCTTGGTCCTAAAGGACGTAATGTGGTTCTTGAGAAAAGTTTTGGCTCACCACTGATCACAAATGATGGCGTGACCATTGCTAAAGAAATTGAGCTTGAAAATCATTTTGAAAACATGGGAGCTAAACTGGTTTCAGAGGTGGCTTCAAAAACGAATGACATTGCAGGTGATGGGACGACAACAGCAACTGTTTTAACACAAGCTATTGTCCGTGAAGGGCTTAAAAACGTGACTGCAGGTGCTAACCCAATTGGTATCCGTCGTGGCATTGAAGCAGCAACGGCGACTGCTGTTGAAGAGCTAAAAGCTATTTCACAACCTGTTTCTGGAAAAGAAGCCATTGCCCAAGTAGCAGCGGTATCATCACGCTCTGAAAAAGTTGGTGAGTATATCTCTGAAGCTATGGAGCGCGTGGGTAATGACGGTGTGATCACTATTGAAGAGTCTCGTGGTATGGAAACAGAGCTTGAAGTGGTTGAAGGAATGCAGTTTGACCGTGGTTACTTGTCTCAATACATGGTAACTGACAATGAAAAAATGATTGCAGATCTTGAAAATCCATTTATTTTAATCACAGACAAGAAGATCTCAAACATTCAAGACATCTTGCCACTTCTTGAAGAAGTTTTAAAAACCAGTCGTCCGCTTTTGATCATTGCAGATGATGTGGATGGAGAGGCTCTTCCAACACTTGTCCTCAACAAGATTCGTGGTACTTTCAATGTCGTTGCTGTTAAAGCTCCTGGATTTGGTGACCGTCGTAAAGCCATGCTTGAAGATATTGCTGTGCTTACTGGTGGTACGGTTATCACAGAAGACCTTGGACTTGAACTCAAAGATGCGACAATGGCTGCGCTTGGTCAAGCTGCTCGTATTACTGTCGATAAAGACAACACGGTCATTGTTGAAGGTGCTGGTGAGGCATCTGCTATTGCCAATCGTGTAAACTTGATTAAGTCTCAATTGGAAACAACGACTTCAGACTTCGATCGTGAGAAACTACAAGAACGCTTGGCTAAATTAGCTGGTGGTGTGGCTGTCATCAAAGTAGGAGCAGCTACTGAGACTGAGCTTAAAGAAATGAAACTTCGTATTGAAGATGCTCTTAATGCTACACGTGCCGCTGTGGAAGAAGGTATTGTTGCCGGCGGTGGAACGGCTCTTGTCAATGTGATTGATAAGGTAGCTGCTCTTGACCTTGAGGGTGACGATGCTACAGGCCGTAATATTGTCCTTCGTGCTCTTGAAGAGCCAGTTCGCCAAATCGCTTACAATGCTGGCTATGAGGGTTCAGTTGTCATCGACAAATTGAAACAATCAACGCTTGGTACAGGCTTCAATGCGGCCAATGGTGAATGGGTTGATATGATCGAAACAGGTATTATTGACCCTGTTAAGGTGACGCGTTCTGCCCTTCAAAATGCTGCCTCTGTTGCAAGTCTTATCTTGACCACAGAAGCTGTCGTGGCTAACAAGCCAGAACCAGAAAGCCCAACTATGCCAGCAGGCATGGACCCAATGGGTGGTATGATGTAATGAAATAGAAAAACCAACCTTTGAACAAAGCTATTCAAAGGTTGGTTTTTTTAGTGACGAGCTAGTATATCCTCGTAATCTCTCTGTTTATAGCATGCTTGATGCTGCCTTATTTACCAGTCAGAACAAACTAGTAGCATTTTACTGTGTTATAATGGGAAAAACAGGTATTCAGGAGTCTATATGAAACATCTCCCTAATTATCCCCCTATTGTTTCAGCTTGTTTGTTTTTAGCAAGTTTGCTGATGTTTTCCTTATATTTACCACCGCTGTCTGAGCTAGAAGGAGCTGCAAGTTTAGGTCAAATCTATGCCTTTGTTCCAGCTGCTGTTTCTTATGTGATCGGTTTCCCTCTTGTTTTAGTGATGACTATTCTGCATCTTTTAGCAAAAACAGATCAAGGTATTTATCGTATCTTACGCTGGACATACCTTATCATCACATGTCTTATCATTGCCTTTATCTGCTTAAAACCTTTGCGCAGAGAAATAGGCTTACCCATGTTACGTCTACTAGCCAACCAAGGCATCTCAGTCCCCTCGTTTTTAATGTTTACGGCTAGTTTTTTAACAGGCGGTCTCTTTCTTTTAGCTATTCTTCTTTACCGTTCTCGTAAATGATAAAACCACTTTTTTCTTTTCTAGTTTTGTGCTATAGTCGTGAAAAGCTTTAGGAGGTATTCTCATGTCAGTTTTAAAACCAGGAAGTCATTTACGTATCCTTAGCCCGTCGTCATCTATCGAAAGAATTGGTGGTTTCGACGCTAATCTTGAGGCTAAGGAGACTTTGGAAAAACTCGGTTTTTCCTTGTCATTTTCAGAGCATTATATGGAGCATGATATGCTAGGTTCTGCATCGATTGAGAGCCGTGTAGCCGATTTGCATGCTGCTTTCAAAGACCAGACAGTTGATGGCATCCTAGCCACTATCGGTGGTTTTAACTCTAATGAACTCTTGCCCTATTTGGATTATGCGTTAATCGCTAGGCATCCTAAGGTGATCTGTGGTTACTCGGATACGACAGCTGTCTTAAATGCTATTTATGCTAAAACGGGCATGCAGACTTATATGGGGCCCTCTTACTCGAGTTTTAAGATGGAGGGTGGCCAAAATTACCAGTCGGAGAGTTGGTTAAAAGCCCTAAGTCAAACGTCATATGATCTAGAACCTAGCCAAGAATGGTCTAGTGATCCTTGGTATGACCCTAGTCAGTCCCGTCATTTTATGCCGACAGAGTGGAAGGTTTATACAGAAGGTTCAGCAAGTGGCACCTTGATTGGAGGGAATTTATCAACTTTTGGTCTCTTGAGAGGCACTCCTTATGCTCCTAAGCCAGAGCAGTATGTTCTTTTCCTAGAGGAAGCCGAAGAAGATGATTATTTGGACTTTGACCGCCATTTAGCCGCTATTCTACAAGCCTATCCTAGTCCGCAAGCCCTTGTTTTAGGACGTTTTCCTAAAGAATGTGGCATGACTCAAGAACTCTTGCTTTATATTCTGGCTAAACATCCTGTTTTAAAAGAGATTCCTGTCATTTACGATACGGACTTTGCGCATACGCAACCCTTGTTTACGATCACGATAGGAGCACAGGTGACGGTGGATACGAATAAGCTTTCTATCCACATTCAAGAATAATGTTTAACCTTAATTTTTCTAGCCTTTTTACTTGCAAAAAATTATTTGGCGTCTGATTTAGTATAGCTTTTTGATGATATGAAGTGAACTATGAAAGATGCTTACGTGTTAGAAAGTTGAAAGAGTAATAAAAGAAGTCTAAAAGCAGCTGGTAAATAGCGGAGATATAATCCTAACTTCTTTGGTACGCTAATGTGAACAATTTTTGTGTATCTGGCTTTGACCAAGAAATAGTGACCAAGAACAGTTAATACGTTTAAGTATCATGATTATATTAGAAATCACCTTTTCATCTGAAAGGGTGATTTTTTCGTCCCAAAATCATCCTTATTACTGTTAAAAATAGTGAAAAAAATACAAAAAAACAAGCCCACTCTTTATGGACTTGTTTTCGGAGATTATGAAAAAGTTTTAGGATAAATAAAGTATAGTATCCTAAGCTAAAAGAAAGCTTAACTTTTTTTCGAATTGGATAACGTTGGCTGGTTTGGCGTTGTGCCTGTCAGTATGGTCTGTTCTCTTTCGACGAGCAAAACCTTGGCCTCGCGATATTTAAGAAACCATTTTGTCAAACTATCAGCTAAATAGTGAGTTCCAAGTCCCAGCCCGAAAATGAGGATAATCCCCACGATTATAGCAGGAGTGGAGGACTGACGATCATCTAGATGACGAATTAGTGAAAAGCCAAGGCGGGCCACAACAGGCATGACCGTCAGGTGAAAAAGCAGTTGGCAGAAAAAGTAGTGTCTTTGTAATTTTTTAGAACGTTGCTGATATAGGCTAAGGTAGTCAGGGTTGTTTTTGATAAAGGTTGGTAGCGTGATGGCACGACCAAAGCTGCCAAGTATGATTTTATTTGGTTTGGGGTGATATCTCATAAGATGAATAAATTTGTAGAGGCACTCTCGGATAATGAGATAGCTTCCAAAGGCTAGCGCAATTGCCCAAAATCTTGCTTTTAAGGCAATAATCAGCATGATAGCTAAAATGCCATTGATCAGGTTGAGTCCTGCAAAAAGTAGCGAGATGATAGTAGCCATCTATTTGGCATCATACCAGGTTTTTCCATAGGATTCTTCTGCCAGAAGTGGCACCGTCATCTCGATCGCTGTTTCCATAACCTCTTTGACCAATGTTTGAATGTTTTCGATTTCGTTTTCTGGGACTTCAAGCACAATTTCGTCATGGACTTGGAGTAACATTTTTGTCTTGAAATCGCTCTCGGTAAGAGCTTTATCAAGGTTAATCATAGCAATTTTGAGAATATCCGCAGCACTTCCTTGTATAGGAGAGTTGATAGCCGTACGCTCAGCGAAGTTACGTACATTGAAATTACGAGAGTTGATATCTGGTAACTCACGGCGGCGTTTGAAGAGAGTCTCGACATACCCCTTGTCTTTGGCTTCACGAACAACCGTTTCCATGTAGTTTTTGATACCAGGATAGCGCTCAAAGTAAGTTTCAATATACTCTTTAGCTAGTTTTCTTGGAATGCCCAAGTTGTTCGAAAGACCAAAGTCAGAAATGCCATAGACGATACCAAAGTTAACAGCCTTGGCATTACGGCGATCATTGCTAGTGACATCTTCTGGTTTTTCGATGCCAAAGACACGCATGGCTGTTGACGTATGGATATCTGCCCCATGTTTAAAGGCATTAATCAAGTGCTCATCGCCCGAGATATGAGCCAGTACACGGAGCTCGATTTGGGAGTAGTCGGAACTGAGGAGAACCGCATTGTCACTTGAGGCGGTAAAGGCTTTACGGATAAGACGCCCTTGTTCTAGGCGGATGGGGATATTTTGTAAGTTAGGGTCAGTTGATGACAGACGCCCAGTTTGCGTCAAGTCTTGGACATAGCGCGTGTGGATTTTACCATCATCGCGGATATATTCTTGTAGACCGATCAAGTAAGTGGATTGAAGTTTGGCGATTTGGCGATATTCCAAAATCTTAGAGACGATTGGGGAAATAGGCGCTAGTCGCTCTAAAACATCAACAGCAGTGGAGTAGCCAGTTTTGGTTTTCTTAGTATATGAGATCGGTAAGCCCATGGTTTCAAAGAGGAGAATCCCTAATTGTTTAGGTGAGTTAATGTTGAACTCTTGCCCTGCCATTTCATAGATTTCTTGAGTGAGTTTATCAATAATGGCTTGGTTTTCAAGAGCCATCTCTGCTAAGGTGCCACCATTGACCTTGATACCAGCGATTTCCATTTTTGCCAAGACATTTGCCAATGGTTGTTCCATATCAAAGAGGAGGTTGATTTGGTCGTTTTCCTCAAGCTTAGCAAGCATAGGTTCCTTGCTCTCGATAAGCACTTGGACTTTTTTAGCTAAATGGCCCAGCAGCACTTCTTTTTCAGGAACCGCACGCTTAGCACCTTTGCCATAAACGACGTCGTCGCTTTCTAGAGGTAGAGCGGTATAAAGACGGGCGATGGTTGACAGTTGGTTATCTTCAACCGTTGAGAGGAGGTACTTGGCTAAGCGACTATCAAAGCTAGGCGCAGAAATGTCAATGCCGTGATGAGACAGCAATACTTTAACCCGTTTAAAGTCATAGGTTTGCATAGGTTTGGCCAGCACTTCTTGGAAGGCTGCTTCTTTTAGTAGATCCAGGTTTGTAGAAGCATAGATGGCTTCTTTTGTTCCCCAAGCAAATCCGATGATTTCTTCGACATGATAATTGTCATTGAGCATTTCAAAGTAGAAAAAGTCTTGGTCGCTGAAATGCTTAGCAGATACCGCATTGACTTCTTCAAAGGGACTGTCAAAGGTTGGTGTTTCTGCTTCTCCTACCAAGGCATTTTTGAACTGAGTGAAGGCCATTTCGTCATAGAAGTTAGCTAATTCCTCGACTTTTGGTCCCATATAGACCGTGTCAGATAAATCGATAGTGATAGGTGCTTTGGTATTGATGGTGGCTAGTGTTTTTGATAGAAAAGCTTGTTCTTTGTCATTGATGAGGTTTTCTTTCATCTTAGACGGCTTCATGCTATCAACGTTGTCATAGATACCTTCTAGGCTCCCATGCTCTAAAAGCAGTTTGAGACCAGTCTTTTCACCGATTTTAGTGACACCAGGGATATTATCAGATTTATCACCCATGAGTGCTTTGAGGTCAATAAACTGTTCAGGTGTAATTCCCATCTTTTCCATGAGGTAGGCTGGGGTAAATTTTTCGAACTCAGCGACGCCTTTTTTGGAGATTTCGACTACCGTATTTTGATCAGTTAGTTGAATCAAGTCTTTGTCGCCAGAAACGATGGTCACATCAAAGTCTTCCAGCTCTGCCATCTTATCCAATGTTCCAATGATGTCATCAGCTTCGTAGTTATCTAACTCATAGTATGTAATGCCACGAGCAGTTAGCATTTCTCGGATATAAGGGAACTGTTCGCGGAATTCATTAGGCGTTTTGGCACGACCAGCTTTGTAGTCAGCGTACATCTCTGTCCGGAAGGTTGTTTTGCCGGCATCAAAAGCCACTAAAATATGGGTTGGCTGCACCCGATCCATGAGATGATCCAACATGAGGTGGAAGCCGTAAATGGCGTTGGTATGAAGACCACTAGGGTTACGGAAGCGGTCAATCTGATGATAGAGGGCGAAGAAGGCCCGAAAAGCAACGGATGAACCGTCGATCAATAAGAGTTTTTGTTTCGCATTAGTCATGCTTCTATTATAGCAGAAAAGGCATGATAGCCATGCAAAAAGCACCTGAATGGTGCTCTTTGGCTTATTCTGAAAGTGAGTGCCGTTTCCCTAAAGCTTCTGCTTGGCTTCTGGGCATTTGTATTATATTATTGGGGTTAGTATTGTGAGGCATATTAGCAGTAGAATACCAGTAAACTTCAGACTTTCCGCCACCGGTGACATAGACGATGGGATCATCGGTTTCAGGATTTGCGGGTACACCAGTATCAGTGGCAGTTTGAGTAGAACTGTCACTTGGCACTTGTTGACTAGCTGCTTGTTTTGCCTGAGCTTGTCGGGCGCGTTCTTGAACTTCGGCACTCTCAACAGTTCCTGTGGCTATACCTTTGGTGTAATCAATAGTGGCATTGGGAGAAATGTTATCTAGGATCACCCGTGTGACACCGTAGGCATCGGTTGTTTCTTTAGGAGTGCTTAATTGGATAGGTTGGAGTTTACCAGATTCATCAAGTCCGACGTATTGTAATTCAATCTGTTTTGGCCATAAATCATCTCCTTCATATATGGCTCTAACTTGATAATCGAGCCAATAGTTGGGATGGTTGGCTAACCAATTGTCCAATTGATTTTCGTAGAAAAGCATGCTGTCAGTATTACTGCTGTCCATACCGGAGTAGTTGCCCGTATTTAACCAAGCAGTCATAGGAACAAGATTTTCTGGTATTTCGTCCAAGCCACTAAACTGGTAACCGACTAGATGTCCGCGATTCATTAACCAGGCTTTTTTGCTGCCATCCAAATAGTAAAAATTGAAGTTTTTCCATCCGACAGGATTGTAGTCGATACGTTGGTCTCGTTTAATTTCAGGTTCATGGCTATTTTGCAACTGAATGTGAGCTAAACTAGCTCTCCCCAGATCATCCAAGGGTTTTAGCAAGAGCTGTTTTTGCTTTGTGAAAGCTAGAGTGCCATTTTCCTGGGTTTGAGCCGTTTCTTCCGATATGGTAGGTTTACTGTCAGTTTTGGAGCTTGAATTCCCTTGTGATGGATTAGAGGAAACGTTCGTGAGTTGAGGTTTAGCTTCGTTTTCTTTTCCAGTTCCTTCTCGTTTGTAGTTGGTTTTTGAAGAAGAGGATTTAGCCTCTTTATCTGAGCTTGTTTGACTGGATTCTAGTAGCATTTCTTGACTGCTAGAAGAAGTTGCTTGCTTGTGGTTCGATAATGTATTGGAAACTGTAAAGAAAAGAAAGGATGCTAGGCAGGTAAGAAGAGCGATTTTAAGATTTTTTCTAAAAACGGCGTAGAAAATCGCAAGGATGAGGGCAATAAATGCCAGTATGGGCAGGAGTTTTATGATAAAACCAATTACTAAAACGATGGCAATAAACTTAGCTACTCGATTCATAAGTGTTACCCTCTTATCTATTGAAAATCCATCTCAATTATAAAACAGAAAGGGCTTTCAGTCAATTTAGTTTGAAGTCTAAAATTAATAAAAACAATCGAGAAACATCTCAGAAATGAGATGTTTTGTCAGGAAGATGGTTGTTATGGCTATTATTGGCGCAAGTTTACCTTTGGTCTTTTTTGTTGCCGCTATAGTAACTATTTTTGTAATGAGTCTGTTGTAATGGACTTTGATAAGAAAGTGATTCGCGAATAACCACTCACCCCAAATTATCCACAAAATTAGCCTGAATGAATCCGATGGAAAATCAAAAAAGCCCAAAAAATCGGGCTTTTCGTGTAGTTAAATTCTGTTAACTTAGGTACTGAAAGGCGGTAGACGGATTTGAACCGACGATCAAGCTTTTGCAGAGCCGTGCCTTACCACTTGGCTATACCGCCACAACAAACTATATTCTACCTTAAAATGCTTTTTGCGTCAAGTTGAAATTTTAGTTTGCATAGTAGGTATCAGATTGACGTGATGTTTGAAATCCATGCATAAAAAAGAAGTTTAAGTAGCACTTAAACTTCTTTTTGGAAGAACAGATGACTTAAAGAATTCGTCCTTGATCGACGATTAATTTACCTTTCTTATAAACTTGATGGATCAGATTGGTTGCAAAGAAATAGAGAGGGTAGTCAATGTTGGGAGCATCAAAAATAGCGATATCAGCCTCTTTTCCAATGGTTAGGCTTCCGACCCTTTCTTGGCGATTGACAGAGTATGCCGCATTGATAGTGACAGCATTTAAGACTTCTATCGGGGTTAATCCCATCATGAAGCAACCCAGCTGCATGGCAAATTGCATATTGGCTGTTGGGCAACTGCCGGGATTACTGTCGGTTGATAGGGTGATAGCCATGCCCTTTTCAATCATTTTACGAGCAGGGGCGTAGGTGTCTTCCATAAGGCTAAAGGTGGTCGCTGGAAGCAAATTGCCAATAACTTTTGCCTCACTCATTTTAGCAATGCCTTCGTCAGTGGCCATCATCAGATGTTCAGCACTGGTTGCCCCTAATTCTGCTGCGACATCTACGCCTCCAATGGAAGCAATCTCCTCAGCGTGAATGCGAAGCTTGAAGCCCATGGCCTTGGCCTTGCTTAACAAATAGTGAGCTTCTTCAGCCGTAAAGACATTTTTTTCGCAAAAAATATCACAGAATTCCGCTAGATTTCTCTCTTTGACAGCAGGTAGCATCTCTTCAACAATGTGATCGAGATAGTCTTGGCTGTTACCTTTGTATTCTTCTGGAATGGCATGTGCTGCCATGAAAGTTGAAACGAGGTCGATGGGATGATCTTTATCAAGAGCTGCAACAACATCGAGTTGTCTTTTTTCGGTTTCCCAGTTTAAGCCATAACCACTCTTAGCTTCGACAGTTGTCGCACCATGTAAGAGCATATAATCCAAAAGTTTCTTGGACTTTTGGTAAAGAGTATCAAAAGTGGCTTCTCTAGTTGCCTTCACAGTGCTTAAAATGCCTCCGCCCTGTGCCAGAATGTCTAGATAGGAAACGCCAGCTAATTTTTTTGCAAATTCGTGTTCTCGACTGCCTCCATAAACCAGGTGAGTGTGGCAATCAATAAGTCCTGGAGTTGCTATTTTACCTTCATAAGAATGCATCACAGTATGTGGACCAATCAAGGACGCATCAGGTTCTCCAGATCCAACTGCCAAAACTAAACTATCTTTTATAGCGATATAACCATCAGAGATGATTTCTGCCGTTTTCATCTCAGGTCCCCGTAGGGGATGACCGGGGTCATTTGAGCAAAAGATTTGATTAAAGTGGGTGAGTATCATATCAGCAATCATAAGAACCTCCTTGTGTGTTAGCGTCAAAAAATCGTTTTGTCTCCTCTAAGATTGCTTATTAATAGTGTTAGTTTACGCCTAAAGCGTCAAATTTTGGTCAAAAAATACGGTTCAGAAATATTTTTCGTATTTTTTTGTACTTTGTCGCCCAGTTGACTTTTTATAGACTGTTCTAGGGTATACTTAGACCGAGAATAATATCTTACAGGAGGCACTTTTATGTCATATTTTAGTGAAGCAGACATTGCAGCTGCAATGACAGTGAAATTAGACGATGTATTACCTGAAAAAACAGTGTTTCAAGAAGGAATCCGGCGAGCACCTGATAGAGGTTTTCGCTTAACACAGGCACAGACAGAGATTGCTCTGAAGAATGCCTTACGCTATGTTCCCAAAAAATTTCATAAAGAGGTCATTCCAGAGTTTCTAGAAGAACTCAAAACACGAGGACGGATTTACGGTTATCGTTGGAGACCTAAAGACCGTATTTATGGCAAACCAATCGATGAGTACAAGGGAAATTGTACGGCTGCTAAAGCCATGCAGGTCATGATTGACAATAACTTGAGTTTTGAAATCGCCCTCTATCCTTATGAATTAGTGACTTATGGCGAAACTGGCTCTGTTTGTGCGAACTGGATGCAGTATTGCCTAATTAAAAAATACTTAGAGGTAATGACAGAAAATCAAACCTTGGTTGTTGAATCTGGTCACCCTGTCGGTTTATTCTATTCAAAACCAGAAGCGCCTCGCGTCATTATCACGAATGGTCTGCTAGTTGGCGAATATGATAACATGGCCGATTGGGAAATTGCTGAAGAGATGGGGGTTACCAACTATGGTCAGATGACAGCCGGGGGCTGGATGTATATCGGTCCTCAGGGGATTGTTCATGGTACCTTTAATACGCTTTTGAATGCCGGCCGCTTAAAACTTGGTGTCGCAGATGATGGGGATTTGACGGGTAAACTCTTTATTTCATCTGGTCTCGGTGGCATGAGTGGTGCACAAGGAAAGGCAGCTGAGATCGCAAAAGCGGTAGCCATCGTGGCGGAAGTCGACCAATCTCGTATCGAAACACGCCATTCGCAAGGTTGGATTAGTCAAATCGCTGAAAGTCCAGAAGATGCTCTGAAATTGGCTCAAAAAGCTCTTGATGCCAAAGAGTCCACATCTATTGCCTATCATGGGAATATTGTTGATTTACTAGAGTATGTTAACGAACATCATATCCCCGTTGACCTTTTGTCAGACCAAACCTCATGTCACAACGTGTATGATGGGGGTTACTGCCCGGCGGGCATTAGTTTTGATGAAAGAACACGTTTGTTGGCAGAAGACAAAGAGACTTTCCGTCGCATGGTTGATGAGACCCTACACCGTCATTTTGAGGCCATCAAGACGCTAACCTCAAATGGTACTTATTTCTTTGATTATGGTAATGCCTTTATGAAATCCGTCTACGACTCTGGTGTTAAAGAGATTTCGAAAAATGGTATGGATGATAAGGACGGTTTCATTTGGCCATCTTACGTTGAAGATATCATGGGACCAATGTTATTTGATTATGGTTATGGGCCATTCCGGTGGGTTTGCTTGAGTGGCAAACATGAGGATTTGGTTGCGACAGACCATGCTGCTATGGAAGTGATCGATCCAAACCGTCGCTATCAAGACCGTGATAATTACAATTGGATTCGTGATGCTGAGAAAAATCAAATGGTAGTTGGTACGCAGGCCCGCATTTTATACCAGGACTGTCTGGGACGTGTCAATATTGCGCTTAAGTTTAATGCATTGATTCGTGAAGGCAAGATTGGTCCAGTTATGATAGGTCGAGACCACCATGATGTATCCGGTACGGATGCGCCTTTCCGAGAAACGTCAAATATCAAAGATGGTTCCAATGTGACGTGTGATATGGCAGTGCAGTGCTACGCCGGCAATGCTGCGCGTGGTATGAGTTTAGTTGCGCTTCATAATGGTGGTGGTACCGGTATTGGTAAGGCTATCAATGGCGGTTTTGGCTTGGTATTAGACGGTAGTGAACGCGTTGATGAGATTATCAAATCAGCCATTGCTTGGGATACCATGGGTGGTGTCGCTAGACGCAACTGGGCGCGTAATGATCATGCTATTGAAACAGCTATTGAATACAATAAATTACGTGAAGGTACCGATCATATCACGATTCCATACCTAGCTGACGACCTCGTTACCTCAGCCGTTGCTCAGTTATTTAAGTAAAAATGTAATCGCTACCATTTAAACGTTTTAATTACTCTATTCATGTCAAAGGAGATTAGCATGGCGAAAATTGTTGAATGTATTCCAAATTTTTCTGAAGGACGTAACCAAGAGGTCATTGATGGCTTGGTTGCAACTGCTAAAAGTATTTCAAGAGTAACCTTGTTAGATTATTCTTCTGATGCTAGCCATAATCGTAGTGTGTTTACCCTTGTTGGTGATGATGAAGCTATTCAGGAAGTGGCTTTTCAATTAGTCAAATATGCTTCGGAACATATTGATATGACCAAACATGAAGGAGAGCATCCTCGTATGGGAGCGACAGATGTCTGTCCATTTGTGCCAATCAAGGATATTACCACGGCTGAATGCGTGGATATCTCTAAAAAAGTCGCCGAACGGATAAATCGTGAACTCGGTATTCCGATATTTCTTTACGAAGATTCGGCGACACGTCCAGAGCGTCAAAACCTCGCTAAGGTGCGTAAAGGGCAATTTGAAGGCATGCCTGAAAAGTTACTGGAAGACGATTGGGCTCCGGATTACGGTGATCGGAAGATCCATCCAACAGCAGGCGTTACTGCAGTTGGGGCTCGTATGCCACTTGTAGCTTTTAATGTTAACTTGGATACTGATAATATTGAGATTGCTAATAAGATTGCCAAAATTATTCGCGGCTCAGGTGGTGGCTTTAAATATTGTAAAGCCATTGGTGTTATGCTTGATGACCGTCATATTGCCCAAGTTTCCATGAATATGGTTAATTTTGAGAAATGTTCTCTTTATCGCACATTTGAAACCATTCGCTTCGAAGCTAAACGTTACGGTGTAAGGATTATTGGTTCTGAAGTGATTGGGCTTACGCCAGCTAAGGCCTTGATTGATGTTGCAGAGTACTACTTACAGATCGAAGATTTCGATTATGGTAAGCAGGTTCTAGAAAACCATCTATTAGGATAGGAGGCATCTATGGGATTAGTTGATTTAAGTTTGAGAGATTTTGCCAGTGTGTTGGGATCAGATGCTCCTGCCCCTGGAGGTGGCTCAGCCGCGGCTTTGTCAGGTGCTAATGGTATTTCTTTAACCAAGATGGTCTGTGAACTAACCTTGGGAAAGAAAAAATACGCTGACGTTCAAGATGTGATTGCAGATATTCATCACAAAAGCGGCATCTTGCAAGAACAACTGCTAGCAGCCATAGACAAGGACACCGAGGCATTTAATTTAGTATCAGCGGTCTTTGAGATGCCAAAAGAAACTGACGAAGAAAAGGCGGCTAGACGAGCAGCCATGCAAAGTGCCTTAAAAGAAGCCGCGCAATCCCCTTATGACATGATGCTTGTGATGGTGGAAGCCTTAGAAGTCACTCGAAAAGCTGTCGGTAAATCCAATACCAATGCGGCTAGTGACCTAGGTGTGGCAGCCTTAAGCCTCAAAGCAGGTTTGCAGGGCGCATGGTTGAATGTCCTCATAAACCTCTCTGGCATCAAGGACGACTCATTTGTGACAACTTACCGTCAAAAAGGGGAAGAGTTGCTTGAGAGAGGGTGTTCTCTGGCAGATACGATTTACGAGTCTATCGTCGACATTGTTTGAAAAATGAAGGAGAAGACATGGTTTTATCAGATATTGACATTGCAAATTCAGTTACTATGGAACCCATTAGTACAGTCGCTAGTCGCTTAGGTATTGATGATGACGTTCTTTGTCATTATGGGAAATACAAGGCTAAAATTGACGCCCGACAACTGGTTTCGCTCAAAGATAAACCAGATGGCAAGTTGATACTAGTGACTGCCATTTCCCCTACGCCTGCGGGAGAAGGCAAAACAACGACCTCTGTTGGTTTAGTGGATGCCCTCACAGCTATCGGCAAGAAGGCAGTCATTGCCCTTCGTGAACCTTCTTTAGGACCTGTTTTCGGAATAAAAGGTGGGGCTGCTGGGGGAGGCTATGCCCAAGTGGTTCCAATGGAAGATATTAACCTGCATTTTACAGGGGACTTTCATGCTATAGGTGTTGCGAATAATCTCTTGGCAGCCTTGATCGATAACCATATCCACCAAGGAAATGCTTTAGGCATTGATTCGAGACGCATCACCTGGAAGCGCGTGGTAGACATGAATGACCGTCAACTACGCCATATCGTTAATGGCTTGCAAGGGAAGGTCAATGGTGTTCCTAGAGAAGATGGCTATGACATTACTGTAGCTTCTGAGATTATGGCTATCCTTTGCTTGTCAGAAAATATCACTGATTTGAAAGCCCGCTTAGAAAAAATCATTATCGGTTATAATTATCAAGGAGAACCGGTAACAGCCAAGGATCTGAAAGCTGGGGGTGCTATGGCAGCTCTGTTAAAAGATGCGGTTCATCCCAATTTAGTTCAAACCTTGGAGCATACACCTGCCTTTATCCATGGTGGACCTTTTGCCAATATCGCACACGGCTGTAACAGCGTACTAGCGACAAAACTCGCTTTAAAATACGGTGACTATGCCGTGACAGAAGCTGGTTTTGGGGCAGATTTAGGTGCGGAAAAATTTATCGACATCAAGTGCCGGATGTCAGGTTTACGGCCTTCCGTCGTCGTTTTAGTAGCGACTATCAGAGCCCTAAAAATGCATGGTGGTGTTGCTAAGGCAGATTTGGGTACTGAAAATGTTCAAGCGGTTATTGATGGTTTGCCAAATCTCGATAAACACTTAGAGAACATTCAGGAAGTTTATGGTCTTCCAGCAGTTGTCGCGATTAATAAGTTCCCTCTGGATACGGATGCTGAACTTCAGGCTGTTTACGATGCCTGTGCCAAACGTGGTGTCGATGTGGTGATTTCAGATGTCTGGGCAAGAGGCGGCGAAGGTGGCCATGAGTTAGCTGAAAAAGTTGTTGCACTAGCTGAGCAAGATAATCATTTTAGCTTTGTTTATGACGACGAAGATAGTATCGAGACCAAATTAAGGAAAATTGTTACTAAAGTCTACGGTGGAGAGGACATTAGTTTAACACCTGCAGCTAAGCGAGAAATGGCTGAGTTGGAACGCTTGGGATTTGGAAACTATCCGATTTGTATGGCCAAAACGCAGTATTCTTTCTCTGATGATGCTAAAAAACTTGGAGCTCCAAAAGATTTTACGGTCACAATCAGGCATCTCAAGGTATCAGCAGGCGCTGGCTTTATCGTAGCTCTCACTGGGGACATTATGACCATGCCAGGGCTACCTAAAGTGCCCGCTAGTGAAAAAATTGATATTGATAAGGAGGGCACGATTACAGGATTATTTTAAATAAGACTTATTAGGAGATAGCTGATGACAATCGTAACTATAAAGACACCCTCAGACTATGTTTTAACAGACTGGTCTGGTGGTAAAACCAAGCAATTGTATCTCTATCCTGAAAATGGAAATTATGGAGAAAGACGATTCTCTTTTCGCCTATCAACGGCTACGGTAGCTTTAAGGCAAACGACTTTTACCTTGTTAGAGGGGTACCATCGCTGGATCATGAGTTTAGACAATCCCATCACCTTGTGTGATTTAAGCCGCTCTACAGAAATGGATTTAGCCCCTTTTGAGCCTTATCAGTTTGAAGGTGATACAAGGATTGTCAGTCGTGGCACCTGCCAAGATATGAACTTGATCTATAATGATCGTTATCATGGACAGTTGTTGCCTATAGGGGCAGTGTCACCTTTTGAAGCACCTAGGGCTTATTACCACTTGCTTTATGCTTTGGTTGATATCTTCTATACCTGTGATGGTGGAGCTGTTACAGCGCTAAAGGCCAAGCATTTATTAATTATCGAAAATGCCGATTGTCGATTAAAGTTACGTGTTATTCCTAGGCGAGATAGTCCGGTTCAAACGCCGGTAGCAGTTTGGGCAGGATTATGGCAAAAAAGTGATTGGAGACAGGTAAAGAAAGAATAATCTTGTCAAGACCTGTTCGATATAACGTTCTTTTACTAAGCTACTCATTTTCTCATCGCTCATCAATGTCTCGATAGTTACTGGTAGTCAATAGAACCTCGTGAAACGCTCCTGTATTGTATGATTGGGGGATATTAGCGGGAGCCAAGCGCTTGTCTCAGATCAACCATAAGTCCTAAAGGTTGGTTGACACGTTTTGACAAGGTGTTCAGCGTTTGTTAGCAACTTTATCATTCATCGAACATTTCAGTAACTATTTGTAAACGTCATTTTGATAAAAAGGAGAGCATTATTATGGCGTCAAATCATATCAACGAACAAGAAAGAGAGCAGGCTAAGTTTAGCTTGAGTGGTGCAACCCTCTATGGCATAAATGCCGTTATCGGTTCTGGTATATTTCTCTTGCCGCAGGCCATTTACAAAGGACTTGGCCCAGCATCGATAGCCGTCATGTTTGGTACAGCCCTTCTAACGATTATGTTAGCGGTCTGTTTTGCAGAAGTGGCAGGTTATTTTGGAAAAAATGGCGGTGCCTTTCAATATTCCAAACGTGCTTTTGGGGATTTTGTTGGTTTCAATGTCGGTTTTCTAGGCTGGGCAGTTACCATCTTTGCCTGGGCAGCCATGGCAGCGGGATTTGCTAAAATGTTTATCATTACCTTCCCAGCTTTTACAGGCTGGAATATCCCACTAAGTATTACCCTGATTATCTTATTGTCACTAATGAACATTGCGGGTCTAAGAACCTCAAAAATCTTCACGATTACAGCGACTATCGCGAAGTTAATTCCTATTGTTGCCTTTTCAGCATGTACGATTTTCTTTATCAAAAATGGGCTTCCTAACTTTACACCATTTGTTCAGTTAGAACCTGGAACCAATCTTTTAGGTGCAGTTTCTAACACGGCAGTCTACATTTTCTATGGTTTTATCGGTTTTGAAACCTTGTCTATCGTAGCCGGGGAAATGCGAAATCCTGAAAAGAATGTTCCTAGAGCTATTCTTGGTTCTATTAGTATCGTTTCTATCCTGTATATGTTAATTATTGGCGGTACTATTGCTATGTTAGGTAGTGGTATCATGAATACTGATGCACCAGTACAGGATGCCTTTATGAAAATGATCGGCCCTGCAGGGGCTTGGATGGTATCTATTGGAGCCTTGATCTCTATTACAGGTCTTAACATGGGTGAATCTATCATGGTTCCTCGTTACGGTGCTGCTATAGCAGAAGAGGGACTCCTACCTGCTAACTTCGCCAAACAAAATAAAAATGGGGCACCAGTTGTGGCTATCGTGATTTCAGGTGCCATTGCAGTTATCTTATTACTATCTGGATCTTTTGAAAGTTTAGCAACGCTCAGTGTTGTTTTCCGCTTCTTCCAATACATTCCAACAGCTTTGGCGGTAATGAAGTTACGGAAAGACGAGCCAAATGCTAACGTGGTTTTCCGTGTGCCATTTGGTCCAGTTATTCCATGGCTAGCCGTTGGGGTTAGCTTGCTTATGATCTGGGGAGATGATCCGATGC
This sequence comes from Streptococcus hyovaginalis DSM 12219, assembly GCF_000420785.1. GTDB lineage: Bacteria > Bacillota > Bacilli > Lactobacillales > Streptococcaceae > Streptococcus > Streptococcus hyovaginalis. The sequence continues at coordinate 48,417 of NZ_ATVP01000011.1, forward strand.
ACTTTGTTCGCGGTGCTATCGGGATTGTGATTGCAAGCAGTGTTTATTATATGATGCATGGACACAAGAAGAAAACTAAACATCACGCAGATCACGCAGTATGAGGAGTAGAGTGAGGAGAAAAGATATGACAAGAGTAATAAAATTAGACGGTGACGGTCTTACCCTTGAAGATGTCATCGCAGTTGCGCGTCAAGGAGTAATCTGCGAGATTGATGATAGAGCTGTGAAGGCAGTGAATGCCTCGCGGAAAATTGTTGATGACATTGTTCAAGAAAAACGTGTTGTTTATGGAATTACGACTGGATTTGGATCACTTTGCAACGTCAGCATTTCAACAGAAGATACTGTACAACTTCAAGAAAACCTAATTCGAACTCATGCCAGTGGTTACGGAAATCCTTTAGCAGAGGATGTCGTTAGAGCTATCATGCTTATTAGGATCAACTCCTTGGTGAAAGGCTACTCGGGCATTCGGTTATCCACCATTGAAAAACTGTTAGAACTGTTAAATAAAGGGGTTCATCCTTATATCCCAGAAAAAGGTTCGCTAGGTGCTTCAGGGGATCTAGCACCACTTGCTCACATGGTATTACCGATGCTAGGTTTAGGAAAAGCCTACTATAAGGGCCAACTCCTTTCTGGTCAAGAAGCGCTTGATAGAGCAGGTATCACCAAAATAGCCTTAGCTGCTAAAGAAGGTTTGGCATTGATTAATGGGACAACAGTTTTGACAGGAATAGGAGCTCTAGCAACTTATGATGCTATTCAACTTCTCAAACTATCTGATGTAGCAGGAGCCCTCTCATTAGAAGTTCACAATGGCATTACCAGTCCTTTTGAGGAAAATCTTCATACTATTCGTCCTCAAAGTGGTCAGTTAGCAACTGCCCGAAATATCCGAAATCTCCTAAAGGGTAGTCAGAATACAACAGTTGCGACCCAGTATAGAGTGCAAGATCCTTATACACTGCGCTGTATTCCTCAGATTCACGGCGCAAGTAAAGACAGTATTGCCTATGTGAAATCGAAAGTTGACATTGAGATTAATTCTGTCACGGATAACCCAATTATCTGTAAAGACGGCCATGTCATTTCTGGAGGAAACTTCCATGGAGAGCCAATGGCACAGCCGTTTGACTTCTTGGGTATCGCCATTTCAGAAATTGGTAATGTCTCTGAACGCCGCGTTGAGCGTTTGGTTAATAGCCAACTGAGTAAATTACCGTCATTCCTGGTTAAACATCCTGGCTTAAATTCAGGTTTTATGATTACACAATATGCTTGTGCTTCTTTAGCATCTGAAAATAAAGTCTTGTCACATCCAGCCAGCGTTGATTCTATCCCATCTTGTGAAAATCAAGAAGACTTTGTCAGCATGGGGACAACAGCCGCTCGAAAAGCTGGTGAGATTTTGAAAAATTCTCGCCGCATAGTAGCCACAGAAATTATGGCAGCTTGCCAAGCGCTTGATTTAAAACCCGAGAAGCATGAATTAGGAGCTGGTACTAAGGTGGCCTATGATCTTTTCCGGAAAGAGGTTAAGATGATTGCCCATGACAAGGATATCGAGATTTATGACGAGTTGAACAAGGCTTCAGCTGTCATTGAGGATCCGACCTTCCTTGAAGCCATTGAACAAGCTGTGGCATTAGATATTCAATTTTAGAGTTCAGGAGAGTGAAAAGAGCTATGGCGCCTGTCATGGCCTTTTCCTATTTGATATGACTTGAATTTAAGAGAAGTTTTGGTATGATAAAACCTAAGGAGGATGACATGCTAGCAGACTATTACCCAAGTAGTACACCTTATTATCACGGAGCAATCGAAGACGATCTTTACACAGCCAAATGGGGAATGGTTATAACTTTTTTAGACCTTAATGATGACAACTTAGTGCCGTTTGAAGGAATCCATTTTGGTCTAATAGGATTTAAAAGTGACAAGGGGGTTTATATTAACAATGGACGTGTTGGTGCCGTAGAAGGTCCCAGGGAGATTCGTAGTCAATTAGCTAAACTACCTTGGCATTTGGGTAATCAAGTCATGGTTTATGATGTTGGCAATATTGACGGGCCTAATCGTTCTTTGGAACAACTACAAACGAGTCTATCTGAAGCTATCAAACGGATGTGTGAACTCAATATAGTTCCTATTGTACTAGGTGGTGGTCACGAAACGGCATATGGGCATTATCTTGGCTTACGCCAAGAGTTAAGTGTCGATGAGGAGCTAGCTGTCATCAATATGGACGCACATTTCGATTTGAGACCATACGATAAGACAGGTCCCAATTCAGGTACAGGCTTTCGTCAAATGTTTGATGATGACTTGTTAGAAAACAGAGTGTTTAACTACCTTGTTTTAGGCATTCAAGAACATAACAATAATCTCTTTTTATTTGATTTTGTTGCACGCTCAAAAGGCATTCAATTTCTGACTGGCCAAGATATTTATCAGATGGGTTATCAACGCGTTTGTCAAAAAATAGATGCCTTTTTAGAAAATCAATCTCGCGTTTATCTCACCATTGATATGGACTGCTTTTCAGTGGGATCAGCACCAGGAGTGAGCGCCATTCAATCTCTAGGTGTGGATCCCAATCTAGCTATCTTACTCTTACAACATATTGCAGCCAGCGGCAAATTAGTCGGATTTGACATTGTGGAAGTATCTCCGCCACATGATATTGATAAACACACCGCCAATCTCGCTGCCACTTTTATCTTCTACTTGGTTCAAATCATGGCTCAGCATAGCTATGGGAAACCTTGAAAACAGACAAAAGGTCCTAGTGGTTGAATGCTTCTAAGTATTCAACCACTAGGGCCTTTTTATCCTAATCAATGCTGTTGGTTTTTTGGAGTATTCAGTTGGTGATGCAAGCTTTCTAACTCTTTTACCAAATGGGCATCACGATAGGGATTGAGATGAGCGATGGCCACTTCATAATAGTGCTCAAAAGGTTCTCTCAATAAGTTGCTTAAGAAAGATGCGTCAGCTGCTTTTAGTTGGTGAGTAGATTTTAGCAGGTGATACTTGATGATCGCCATTAGATAGAAAACAGTCCCTCGATCTCGAGGATTTCCATACTTGGTCATTAACTGCTCGCTTTGATGAAGGAGTTGTATGGTAGGTTGGGAATTGCCTTTGTACCATTGGGTCATGGCCCAGTAAACCTGGAGTTGAGTCTCTCTCCAAGGATTGAGGTGTTTTTTTAAATGTTTTTTAGCCTGAATGAAGCAACTCTCTGCTTGGTTAAAATGATTTAAGGAAAAATAGGTGATACCCAAGCCAATATAGAAAACACTGGCAGGTAGCTCAGCAGATTTTTGCTCGGTGAGTCTGATGGCTTCGTTTTGGTATTGAATCGCCTTATCGAAGTCCTGATTGATCTGTGCAATTTCTGCTAGATAATCTAAGGCCGCTGCGATTTGGATGGCGTATTGAGACTCTACAGCAGGTGTTATTCTAAAGAAGTCAATCGATTGTAAAAGCAGCCTTTGCGCATCGTCTAATTGTCCTACAATGAGGTGATAAAGTCCCATGAATCTGAGACTGATCGCAATAGCTTCGAAATGATTAGCCGAAACAGCAGCAGCTAGAGAGAGTTCAGTATAGTATTTCATCTCTGTTTTGTTTTCGACCTGGATACAGTAATGGATCAGTTGGCGGTAACCTTCTAACAAGAAGGAGGTCTGATTGAGGTCATTAGCCAGCGCAATCACGGTTTGAATATGTTTGATCCCCTCCTGATAGTAACCAATACGAATCTGATAGCGACCTTCTAAATAAGAAAAGCGAATCAGCAATTCTTGAAAATCGGGATGATTACTGTAATGGCTTTCCAGATCCCTAATGTGCTTTCGAATCGTTTCAAACCGTTCTTCAATCACGGTTTGATTATGTTGAAGAATCAGATCATTTGAAGACAAATAGCGATTATAAATGGGAAAAACTTCATGTTGCGCTTCCAAGATCGCTTCTAAATAATGGAGTTGATATTCTAAAGCCTTGAGGACTTGATGAGATTGCGTGTAGTGATAGGCAATCTCTTCCATGATTTGGGGATTCTGCGATAGGATAGGCAGCAAGGCTTCCAAACGGCTGGCGATTTGACCGTGCAACAACCGTTTTTTAGATAACGATAGCCTGTCGTAGCAGTAAAGATGGATGATGTGTTGTCGAAATGACACCAAAATATCATCATCTTCGCTAGACTCTTTAAGAATGTAAAAATACCCAAGATTATCAACGATGGCAATTACCTCTTCTAAAGACAAGGTCATTAATTGCGCCAGCGTGTTTAATGGCACAGGCTTAGGACAACAGGAGAGGTAATTTAACAATTCATTATCTAAGCTATCTAAATTCGCTAATTTTAACCCTAGCTTAGCTTTGATGGCGGGAGTTAACGGTGTGAATTTTTCATTACGTCGTAACAGTTGCGTGTATTCCGATAAAAAGAAGGGGATTCCTTGGCTGGACTGGTAGAGTTGTTCCAGTTCGTCATCGCTCAAGCGGCGATCAGTCAGTTGGCTACGGATAAAATCAAAACTCTCTTCTCGCGAAAACGGTTGGAGTTGTACCCGGTCCAATTTTCCCTGACGGGTTAAGGCATTAAGGCACTCATCTAGATGTGGAGGTGTTCCCAAGTGTTTTGTGAGCACAAAAGCGACAGGATATTGCGCTAGGCGATGCAAGACGCGTTGGAGAATACCTAAACTTTCAGTATCCATCCAGTGAATGTCTTCAATCAAGATGATTAGGGGTTTCATTTCGGCAAGTTGCTGCAAAACGGTCACAATAAACCCTATGATTAAACGGATGTGATCGGAATATCCAGGAACCCCTTTCTCATGGTAATCAGAAGGCAGGAGTCGTTTTAATTCTTGCTTCCAGTCTGATGTTGTCCATAACCGGTACTGAATGACCAGATCTTCTAATCGGTTCAAAAAATTTTTCCAGGGCAGTAGCGCATCTCCAGCTTCTTCGCGAAAACAATTTAAGGTAACGATTTGGAAGTGTTGCATTTGGTTGGTGAGGACCTGTCTAGCTAAGGTGCGTTTGCCTATCCCGGTATCTCCCACTAGTAACATAGCTCTCACATCTTGAGTGATGAGGCAGGTCGCAAAAAAGGCCTCTAACTGTTTGATCTCATCAATGCGTCCTAAAAAAAGGTGCTCTGTCCGTAAAAAATAGCTAACTTTACGATCATTTCGATCCTTGGCAAGGACCTCTTGGTAAATTTGTTGGCTTTGAGGGTTTGGTTGAATGCCTAGTTCTTTATCAAGGAGATTGATAAGTTAGTAGTAAGTTTCGATGACTTTGCTAGAGCGCCCCTCTTTTTGATAGAGTTGCATGAGGGGCTGGTAATTTTTTTCTTCAAATTCATCTCGCTCAATGAGCTGTTTCAAATGTTTCTCAGCGTCGTGAACAGTTGCTAGTGACAGACCGGCTTCAATCTTTTGATAAGCAGCTTCTAAATAGTATTGCTCATATTTGACACGTAGACTAGATAACCAAAGATCAAATTCGTCACAGTTTTTAAGATAAAAACCTTGGAGAAAGTCCCCTTGATAAAGATCAAGGTGTTTGACGGGGTCTTCTAAAAAAGATGCCACATCGCTTTCGACGGAGATTTCCGGATTAAGGGTTAAAAGATTTCGGTTTGGGCAGATGATGACATCATTTTTCATAGCCTTATTGGCCTGGTAAATGGTGTTTCTCAGATTTTTTTTGCAGTCTGAGTGCTCTTATTTCCCCACAGTAAACTGGCAGCCATTTCTCGCTGAACAGTATCGCTTAGAACCAAATAATAAAGAAGGGCGTTTACTTTAGCGAAAGTAAAAAATTGTTCTTCATTATCTAGGAAAATTTTTGGCTGACCAAGCAATTGGAACGTCATTTTAACGATAGTGTAAGCGCCTCCATATAGATTCACTTTGACTATAACCTAAATGTGCTAATTTAGCAAGTCTAAATGGGATTTCTATGAGATTATGATAAGCTAAAGATGTGAAACAGAGCGGATAGTGTCTCTGAAAGATTGCTTATTATGACTTGCATTTTTTACCTATTTTTGATACGATATACTAGTTGCATAAGCAACAAATACTCATCCTAGATCAATCGTGGTCCTGTTGCCTACGGGTTGGCCTGCGAGCTGACGTCTGGGAGAGGAAAAAAACATAAAGGAGAAACTACTCATGGCAGTAATTTCAATGAAACAACTTCTTGAGGCTGGTGTTCACTTTGGTCACCAAACTCGTCGCTGGAACCCAAAAATGGCTAAGTATATCTTTACTGAGCGTAACGGTATCCACGTTATCGACCTTCAACAAACTGTAAAATTGGCTGATCAAGCTTATGACTTCGTTCGTGATGCAGCAGCAAACGATGCGGTTATCTTGTTTGTTGGTACTAAAAAGCAAGCCGCTGAAGCAGTAGCTGAAGAAGCAACTCGCGCTGGTCAATACTACATCAACCACCGTTGGTTGGGGGGGACACTTACAAACTGGGATACTATTCAAAAACGTATCGCTCGTTTGAAAGAAATCAAACGTATGGAAGAAGAAGGAACTTTCGAAGTACTTCCTAAGAAAGAAGTGGCATTGTTGAACAAACAACGTGCACGTCTTGAAAAATTCTTGGGTGGTATCGAAGACATGCCTCGCATTCCAGATGTGATCTACATCGTTGACCCACATAAAGAACAAATCGCTGTTAAAGAAGCTAAAAAACTTGGTATTCCAGTTGTAGCGATGGTTGATACAAACGCTGATCCAGATGAGATCGATGTTATCATCCCAGCGAATGACGACGCTATTCGTGCCGTTAAATTGATTACTTCTAAATTGGCTGACGCTGTTATCGAAGGTCGCCAAGGTGAAGATGCTGATGTTGACTTCCAAGAAGAAGCTAAAGCAGATTCTATTGAAGAAATTGTTGAAGTTGTAGAAGGCGACAACAACTAATATTAGGTTACAAAGGACATTTGTCCATTTTCGTCACTGATTCCGATAGGAGGAATTGTGGCTATTACTTGCGAAAGGGGCAGGGCTAAGCCCTTGTCCCTTTCATTTATGATGGTTGTGATTAATTGACTTAGGGATGTTTTAAACATCTCTCGCATCTAATAACTAAGGAGATCTACTCATGGCAGAAATTACTGCAAAACTCGTTAAAGAATTGCGCGAAAAATCAGGTGCTGGTGTTATGGACGCTAAAAAAGCACTTGTGGAAACTGATGGCGATATCGATAAAGCTATTGAATTGCTTCGCGAAAAAGGTATGGCTAAAGCAGCTAAAAAAGCTGACCGTGTCGCTGCAGAAGGTTTGACCGGTGTTTATGTTGACGGTAACGTTGCTGCTGTCGTTGAAGTTAACGCTGAGACTGACTTCGTTGCGAAAAACGCTCAATTCGTTGAGTTGGTTAATGAAACTGCAAAAGCACTTGCTGCAGCTAAACCAGCTAACAACGAAGAAGCTGTTAAAGTGAAATTGGCTTCAGGTGAAACACTTGAAGAAGCATACGTTAACGCAACAGCTACAATCGGTGAAAAAATCTCATTCCGTCGTTTCGCAGTTATCGAAAAGACAGACGACCAAGCTTTCGGTGCTTACCAACATAACGGTGGCCGTATCGGTGTTATCTCTGTTATCGAAGGTGGCGACGAAGCGCTTGCGAAACAAGTTTCAATGCACATCGCTGCAATGAACCCAACTGTTCTTTCATACACAGAGCTTGATGAGCAATTTGTTAAAGATGAGTTGGCACAAATGAACCACGTTATCGATCAAGATAACGAATCACGTGCTATGGTTAACAAACCAGCTCTTCCACACCTTGAGTATGGATCAAAAGCTCAATTGACCGACGAAGTAATTGCAAAAGCTGAAGAAGACATCAAGGCAGAACTTGCTGCTGAAGGTAAACCAGAAAAAATCTGGGACAAAATCATCCCAGGTAAAATGGACCGTTTCATGCTTGACAACACTAAAGTTGACCAACAGTACACACTTCTTGCACAAGTTTACATCATGGATGACAGCAAGACTGTTGAACAATACTTGGAGTCAGTAAATGCTAAAGTTGTTGCATTTGCTCGTTTCGAAGTTGGTGAAGGTATCGAAAAAGCTTCAAACGACTTTGAAAATGAAGTTGCAGCTACAATGGCAGCAGCTCTTGGTAAATAAGATCATTTATCGTTAAGATAAATCATTAAGAGACTGGATTTGAAGCCAGTCTCTTTTTGCTTTGTTAAGCATTTTAGGAAAAAGCTACAATGGTTTAAATGGCTTAAGAAATCTTTTGCTCTTAGTCACGAGGTGGATAGACTAGATAGGGTTGCAGGATAAGAAGCTGAGAAAGGTTGCCAAAAGGTTTAATAAGGTAGGTTTCTGCCCGTCACATGTCAGTTTTCTCCTTAATTGAAAGCAATACCCTGGCTTAGTGTTGTCTATTCTGGGTCATTCTCTAGACTTATTAGAGGGTATGTCAAAGCTATTGGTGTTACTTACTACCCATGCTACCCAAACAAGGTCATCTGCAAGGACTCATTAAGGTAAAGTTTGGTTTTGGCAACCATAATTGACGTGTCTCTAGAGGATGTTTCACTTCAATACTTTTGGTTTCCCTTATAGTCAAAATCTGATATAATAATAGTCAGTTATAGTCAAAGAACGAAAGGGAAGAGCGATGCCGTCCAAAAATACTTCTGATCAGATTGAAGAATATATCAAGCATTTATTGGCTCAGTCAGGAATGACGGAAATCAAACGGTCTCACTTAGCGGAGTCTTTTCAGGTTGTTCCGAGTCAGATCAACTACGTCATTAAGACACGCTTTACAGAAAGTAGAGGTTACTTGGTTGAAAGCAAGCGTGGCGGTGGTGGCTATATTCGCATTGCTAAGGTCAAATTTTCAGACAACCATCAATTATTAGGCAGTTTGATGGCTACCCTTGGAGACAGAATTAGTCAGCATGTTTTTGATGATCTGATTCAGCTTTTGTTTGAAGAAAAGGTTATTACGCAACGTGAGGGCAATATGCTCTTAGCCATGAGCTCAGACGAAGTTTTGGGTGATGAAGCTCCCCAGATCAGGACGAGGATGTTGCGGAAAATACTGCATCGGTTAGATAGAAAAAAGGATTCATAATGGTTAAGTATTCACAAAAAATGCAAGATGTTTTTGGGTTGTCCCAAATGATTGCGACACAGTTTTCATGTCAACTCCTTGAAAGTTGGCATCTTTTGTTGGGGTTAATTGTTAGTGATGAAACCATAGCAGGCTTAACTTTCCGTGAGTTTGATCAAGAGGCTAATGAACAAGACTACTTTGCAGCGACTATTTTAGCGACAGAAAAAACGTATGATGATTCCGTTCAGCGTTTTGACCTATATGAGCAATCTGCTGCTACCATGGAAGTGCTTCAGTTTGCAGAGCAGATCAGTCAAATCACTAATGACGAAGAGGTTGGCACAGAACACGTTTTAATGGCAATTTTGCTAAGCCCTCGCTTGATGCCAGTTCGTATCTTAGAATTGGCGGGATTTAAAGCTAAAAATGATGGCGAAGGCATTTCGCTCTTTAATCTCCGACAAAGTCTGGAAAAACATGCTGGTTTTACGAAGGACCAAGTCAAAGCCATTCATGAGTTGAAAAAACCAAAACGTCCTAAGGGTGGTAATTTTACAGATATGATGAAGCCACCATCAACAGTTGGTGAGCTAGCCGACTTTACACGTGATTTGACGGCTATGGCGCAGGCAGGTGAGTTAGAGACTGTTGTGGGGCGTGACAAGGAAATTTCGCGCATGGTCCAAGTGCTCAGCCGTAAGACAAAAAATAATCCTGTCTTGGTTGGTGAGGCTGGTGTCGGTAAGACAGCCTTAGCTTATGGATTGGCTCAACGCATTGTCAGTGGAGAGATTCCTTATGAATTAAGAGATATGCGTGTCTTGGAGCTAGACATGATGAGTGTGGTAGCAGGAACCCGTTTTCGCGGTGATTTTGAAGAACGTATGAACCAAATCATTGATGATATCGAAGTTGATGGTCATATTATCCTGTTTGTGGATGAAATGCATACCATCATGGGTTCTGGTAGTGGGATTGATAGCACCTTAGATGCGGCTAACATTTTAAAACCAGCCCTCTCTCGTGGCACCCTTCACATGGTAGGAGCAACGACTCAGGAAGAATACCAAAAACATATCGAAAAGGATGCGGCATTGTCACGCCGATTTGCAAAAATTCTGATTGAAGAGCCAAGTGTGGCGGATGCCTTTGAGATTTTGAAAGGTCTTCGTCCGAGTTATGAAGCTTATCATCATGTTAGTCTTTCTGATGAAGCCTTGATGTCAGCTGTTAAAGCGGCTCACCGCTACATGACTAGTAAGCATCTACCAGACTCTGCGATTGATTTGATCGATGAATCCAGTGCCACTGTGCAAACCATGGTTAAAAAAGAAGCGCAAGCAGAATTGTCTTCAATAGATGAAGCGCTTTTGGACCAGGATATGAAGACAGTGACGCGTTTGCTTAAGAAAGAGGAAACGCTAGCTCTGCCAAAAGTGGTTAAGGTGACTGAGGAGCACATTTTAGCAACGCTTAGTCGTCTGACAGGAATTCCTGTTGAAAAAATGACCCAGACAGAAAATCAAAAATACCTCAATCTTGAAAAAGAGTTACACAAGCGTGTCATTGGTCAAGAGGCGGCTATTTCAGCCATTAGTCGTGCCATACGACGCAATCAATCCGGTATCCGAACAGGAAAACGTCCAATCGGTTCCTTTATGTTTCTAGGACCTACTGGTGTTGGTAAGACAGAGCTGGCAAAAGCCTTAGCAGAAGTCCTATTTGATGATGAGTCAGCCTTAATCCGTTTTGATATGTCAGAATACATGGAAAAATTTGCGGCATCCCGTCTAAATGGGGCTCCTCCAGGTTATGTCGGTTATGAAGAAGGCGGGGAATTGACGGAGAAAGTGCGTCAAAGACCTTACTCCGTTCTTCTTTTTGATGAAGTGGAAAAAGCGCATCCAGACATTTTCAATGTTTTGCTTCAAGTTCTGGATGACGGTGTTTTGACGGATAGTCGTGGCCGTAAAGTGGATTTTTCGAATACCCTTATCATCATGACCTCCAATCTAGGGGCGACAGCGCTTCGAGATGACAAAACCGTTGGTTTCGGGGCTCAAGATCTATCACATAATCATGATGCTATGGAAAAACGGATTTTTGAAGAATTGAAAAAGGCTTACCGACCAGAATTTATCAACCGTATTGATGAAAAAGTCGTCTTCCATAGCCTTAGCCAAGAGGATATGCGCCAAGTAGTTAAGATCATGGTACAACCTTTAATCAAGCAATTGGCTGAGAAAGACATTGTCTTGAAGATTCAACCATCAGCCTTGAAACACCTGTCTGAAGAAGGTTATGATGTTGAAATGGGAGCACGCCCACTTCGTCGTACCTTGCAGACACAAGTCGAAGACCACCTGGCAGAATTAGTCCTCTCGGGACAGCTCTCTGCTGGACACACCCTTAAAATTGGTATGAAACAAGGCAAATTGAAGTTTGAGGTGACTTAAGTCCATCTTGCTTAAAAAAGTCGTCTGATAAGTTTCTCCTCGGAAAATAATAGCAACAAGCCATTGCTATCGGGATGATTGGTATCTATGTTCAGACAATCCTCTAAACAAACGGGTTCTTTCCTGTTTTGGAGACTTGAAACTGAAGACAAACTATATCTGAATAAATAAACTGAGCAGCTCTGCTAAAAAATAGTTGTTTTTGCGAGCCAAGTGAACCTGAATCGAGACTTCCCGCTGTATTTAGACAGTCTCCCAGACTGTCTAAGGTGGGAAATCAAGAAAGTGACACTTTCTCCACAACTCGGAGGCTTTGAGAAGTGCTCCGCCGTTCCCTATTTCCAACCTTCCTAAAGTCACTTCCCTGACTTCAGGAGTCGCCTGTTAAAACTGTCCACTGGACAGTTTTAAATTCGAGCCTTGAAATGGGAAAGCAAGAACCCCAAGGAAAGTCCGAAAGAGACTTTGTCTACAATCTCAAATCTCCTGATGAATCAGGAGATTTTTTGCGTTATAATAGGGATATCACAATTGTAAGAGAAAGTTACTATGCATAAAAAAGTATCCATACCAGAGTTGTTCTTTGACTTGGTCTATGTCTATGCCATTGGGCGTTCTATGACCTTGATTCATCATCTTCATGATGGCATCATTCCTTGGGAGGATTTTGTGATATTCACCTTATCATTTCTGTTTTTGATTAATATTTGGGTTTATCAAACAGTCTTTCTGAATCGTTATGGTCAAGAAAGTCCTAAAAATAATGCTTTTCTTTTTTTAGATATGGGACTCTTGTTGCTCTTGTCTAATAGTTTTACGCTAGAGTGGCGAGGACAGTTTACCCCTTTTGTGGTTTTGGTTCTCTTATTGACAGCGAGTTTATTTACCCAGTACTTTTTGGAGTTAAGGCATTATCCTGGTCCAGAGCATCGGGAAGTGATTCAAAATTACTTGCTTATTTTAGGGATACGATTTGGTTTGGTCGCTGTCAGTCTTTTCATTTCCCTGACTTTTGGCCTTTATTTTTATTTGGCAGGATTTCTGGCAGGCCTGATTCTTCCGATTTTCTTTCGAAAAGATACCAGTCGTGTCCCGATTAGCTTCGCCCATTTGGTGGAGAGGATGACACTTTTGGTGATTATTACCTTTGGTGAAATGATTATGGGTGGTATCGCCAAATACTTTACTATGTCTCGTTTTTCCTTTCAGTCCATTCTCTTCTTTCTTATTGTTCTTTCTTTGTTTTGGTTTTATTATGAAGAATTTTATGTCGATATTGACCATGACAATCCCCATACCACAGGAATGCGCTTGATCTACTTACACTATGTCATCTTTCTGAGTTTGACCATGATAACCGCTGCTCTGAGCTTTCTAACCGAAGAAGGTGTTAATAGTCTCTTTATGGTTCTCTTCTTGTTCATCGCTTTGGGCTTATATTATTTTAGCATTGTCTTGCATAATACTTATAATAAGGCGACGCGTCATTTGTCTGATCGGTTTTTGTTGCGTGTTTTAACAGCTTATGGCATCGCCTTTGCCCTGTCTATGGTATTTGCAGCCAACCACCTTTTCGTAACGCTTATTACCGCCCTGATGACAGGGTGCTTGGCCTATTTGTTTTATCAAATGGGAGAAACTTAATCATCAAAAATCAGCTTGTCGCAAGACAAGCTGATTTCGTGTTCATAAATGACTATCTACTGGCTTTTAAGGCCATCATAGTCAGATAGGTTGGAAAAGTCTTTTAACGAATGGTGTTAAATAAGTTTTGGACTTCGTTGAAACTTTCTGCACGTGAAACAGCACCACGCACTTTTGCAGCCCCTGCTGTCCCACGGAGATAGTGAGGAGCAAGCCCACGGAATTCACGGACAGCGATCATTTCACCTTTAAGCGCTACAAGTCGTTTCAGATGCTCTTCGGCAATATCTAATTTCTTAGCGAATGGTAAATCTGGTAATTCTTCTCCAGTTTCAAAGAAATGGTTAATTTGGGTAAAGATGTGCGGGTTATTCATAGCAGCACGACCAACCATAACAGCATCAACACCGATTTCTTCAATCATGAATTTAGCATCATGAACGGTTTTAACATCTCCATTTCCAATGAATGGGATTTTAGTGATGGCTTTTGAAACACGTGCCAGTGTTTCATGGTCACAGTGACCACGGTACATCTGCTCCCGAGTACGACCGTGCATGGCAAGAGCAGAAACACCAGCAGACTCTGCAGCGAGAGCATTTTCAACAGCTAGTGAGCTGTCAGCCCAACCGGTACGCATTTTTACGGTCAGAGGGATATCCAAAACGGAGGTCACTTCGCTAACGATATGATAAATCTTGTCAGGGTCTTTGAGCCACTTGGCACCAGCTTCATTTTTAACAACCTTGTTCACTGGACAACCCATATTAATATCAACAATATCAGCTTTGGTATTGGATTGGATAAAGTCAGCAGCACGTTTGAGACCTTCAGCATCACCACCAAAGAGCTGGATAGACATAGGGTGCTCATTTTCATCGATATGGAGCATGTGAAGGGTTTTTTCGTTGTTGTAGAGCAATCCTTTCTCAGAAATCATCTCCATGACAACGAGTCCTGCACCAAACTCTTTAGCGATGGTACGAAAGGCAGAGTTAGTCACCCCTGCCATAGGCGCTAGAACAGTACGGTGTGGGATTTCGACATTTCCAATCATGAATGATGAATTAAGCTTTGTCACGGATAATAGCCTCCAAATCGTTCTGGTTAAAGTAGTATTTAGTGCCACAGAATTGACAAACAATTTCGGCACCGTGATCGTGATCACGCATATCTTCTAAATCAGCTACTGGTAGTGTTGCTAGAGCGGATTCAAAGCGATGACGTGAACAATCACAGTTGAACCCAATCCTTTCTTCTGACAAGCGTTTATAGGGCTCGTCGCCATAGATGGCTGATAAAAGAGCATCGACATGATCATCGGACTCAAGGAGCGTTGAGATAGCTGGCATTTCTTGAATCCGTTTCTCGTAGCGGCGGATTTCTTCCTCAGTTGCCCCTGGAAGAACTTGGAGCATGAAACCACCAGCCACTTTGACTTGGTCATTCTCATCTAAGAGGACATTGAGACCAACAGCAGAAGGTGTTTGCTCACTTTCTGTCAGATAGTAGGCAAGGTCTTCGCCGATTTCGCCAGAAATGAGTGGTGTAGCTGAGGTGTAAGGATTGCCAGTGCCATAGTCTACGATAACGATGAATTGACCAGATCCCATGAAAGGTCCTACGAGAACTTCACCAGTTGCTGTTTTCTTGATATCCACACCCGTATTTTGGATGTAGCCTTTGACATTTCCTTTTGTATCTGAAACGGAGATAATGTGACCAAAGGAACTATTGCCGATAACCTTGACGGTCACTTTGCTGTCGCCTTTTTGATTGGCAGCTAGGATTTGATTGGCAATGAGGGTACGGCCAAGTGCGACCGTTGATGATGATAGGGTATTATGATTGACCTGTGCTTGTTTAACAGTCTCAGTGCTGTCAAGGACATAAGCTCTGAAAGCACCTGATTCGGAGATTGATTTGATTAATTTATCCATAAGACTTATTTTATCATATTTGATCTGATTTTTGGGCAAGAGAAAACTCCTCAAGTAAGGAGTCTTGTTCTCAAAAGCGAGGATTTTTTAGTCATTATTTTGGCTATTATTTTCAGCTTCGACATTTTTTTGGACTTCTTTACCTTCATTGAGGAGGGCTTGGACGATCTTTTGATCGCGAAGTTTCACCGAATCATTGATAGTATCCGCTGATTTGACGATGGCTGTTTCCAGCTGCGCCCGTTGTTTACGTCCGTTATCGATAGCAGCGATAATACCATTGTTTTGTTCAACGAGGCTTTCAGCTAATGTTGTGACAGACTCTATAGATAGTGTTGGGCTTTGAGCTGAACGTTCGAGGGCAGGGATAGCTTCTTTGCTAGTTTGCGCCAACATCTCCAGAGCGGCATTATTAGCATTGACAATAGCATCTGCTGTTGCGCCAGATTTGACAGATTGTTGTAGCATGCCCAGTTGAGCGATAGAAAGCTTCATGGTCGGGATGGTATTGCGACGGAGCATACCGAGTTTTTGGCGCATGTCTGATGAGACTTTGACTAGATTACGCATTTGTGGTGTCGTCGTCCAAGCGACATAGAGACGGCTCATGTATTCGGTATGTTGTTGCTCCAAAGTGTTGATGACTTCGGTCATACGCGCTAATTCCTCTGATTTGGCGTGAAATTCTGGGTCGGCATTATCGAGTTGGGCAACCTGCTTTTGCAATGCCTCTGCACGGCGCGCTCCTTCATTCTGCGTTGCTTCCAGGAAGGCGGTGACACCGACTAAATTTTCAATAGATTTGGTGTTATCTTCGATCAGCATCTCGGCAGAAACGATATTTCGTGCTAACGTCTCTTCCTGCTTAACGACACTTGCAGCCATGGTATCCATCTTTTGTTCAATGGTCTTAGAGTCGAAGTAGAATTCTTGGAGGTTAGATTTTCCTTTGTTGAACCATTTTTCAATAAAGTTAGGTTTCTTTTCTAACTCAGCTGGTTTGACATCTTTGTATTTAGCGATAAAACCATTGAGTTCACGATTCGTCTCAGCAAGGAGATCGTCAACTTGTGGAATTTCCAGTTTTTTCTGTTCGGAGAGGATATGGTTAACTGTTTTGTTAACTTCCTCCACAGCAGATGTTCCAAAGTCCAAGAGATAGTTTTGGTCATCGACAAAAGCATCGACCAGAGCAGGAGCCTTGGCTTCAATAGCTGATTTTTGTTCTGGTGATAATTTTTCTAAGAAGGCGATTTGACCCGTCGAGGTTTCGGGTTCAGAGGCGATGATTTCAGTGGTCTTATCTGTTTTTGAAACAGCGCTATCAGCAATTTTATCAATATCAAAATTAAATTCAGCCATATGAGAGTCCTTTTCTTTTTACTTTATACCTTGTCACGCATCATGCGTAGGCTAACATCAAAATCTTTGAGACCAGATTCGTTGAGCTGACGGAGGGTTTCATCTAATTCCAAGTCAAACTGCTCAAGGGCTGCCTTGGCTTCAGCTAAGCGTTCTTCTGCATTATAATAGTCCTTTGGAGATTCCTTGATTTTGAGATAACCCGTCAGAATATCGTCGAAGCGCTGCATGTTAGTCTCGTGAAGAGCAGTCAGTTCTTCCTTGTTGTCAGCTTTCTTGATTTTTTCCATAATAGTCCGGTGATCACGTTGGATATTGTGGTAGATAGTTGTCAATTCTGGCGCCCGTTTGAGGAGTTTGGTTTCCTCCTCGCTGGCAGGTTCTAAATCAGTTGCGATGTGAAGCCTCTCTAATTGTAAGGTGACATCTGCTTGGACATCGTTTGCTTTTTTGGTGACACGACGGTAGATTTTGAGATCCATGTCGTCTTTGAGGTCATTTGATTCCGCTTTGATGTGTTCTAGCTTAGGTAATAATTGACGGGCAACGATGCTGTATTGGGTATAATTTTGGTCAGCTAGGTAATTATCCAAAAGTTTGACCTGGTGATCGGCTTGTTGGATCGTGTCTTTGAGATCCTGTAGTCTAAGAGCGGTGTTCCGTCTTGCAAGGGCTGTTGGCCGTGTTGTCGCATAATAGGTGCCTAAGCCTGAAATAGCAACTAAGACGATAACAATGAAGAGAAATTCCATAGAGAATCAGTCGCTTTCTAATATATACATGTTACTCATATTGTACTCTAAAGGCAGAGTGAACACAATTTTAAACAGTGAAACAGCAGAAAAAATGCGTTGCGTAATTATTAGCGAGAAACGAGTGACAAAGAGGCGAATGTTTCAAATTAAGCAATCACTGCCTACAAATCCAGTCGCAAATCTTTGTCAGAATATAAATGCCATTTTTGGCAGATATGTGATAGAATTCCAGTTAAAACAGCGGGTAATAGGAAAGAAATGGTCACTAAACCGATCCAATCCAGACTTGTTATGGCTGTTTTGTGGCCTGCTGCGATGTCTGATATCCAACCGGTGTAAACCCCGATTTGCCCTACCAAGCCGCTCGTTCCCATACCAGATGAAATAGCAGGACCATTCATTTCTAGCTTAAAGAACATTGTCGCTAAGGGACCGGTAACAGCTGAAGTGAGGATCGTCGGCAGCCAGATGATCGGTTTTTTCAAGATGTTAGGAACTTGCAACATGGATGTTCCCAATCCTTGGGCGACAAAACCAGCCATGCCATTTGCGCGATAAGACATAGTTGCAAAGCCGATCATCTGAGCACAACAACCAGCAAGAGCAGCCCCTCCAGCTAGACCAGTTAAGCCAAGAGCAGCACAAATGGCAGCAGAGCTAATGGGGAGTGTTAAAATCATTCCCATAAAAATGGCTATCAGTGCTCCCATCAGGAAAGGTTGCAGCTCGGTAGCCCACATGATCAGATTTCCGGATGAACTAGCCACTTGTCCGATTGTTGGAGCTATCCAAAGAGCCAGCAGACTGCCTGAAATGATTGTCACCAAAGGTGTTATTAAAATATCTAATTTGGTTTCTTTACTGATTAATTTACCTATTTCACAAGCGATCAGGCTAATCACGTAAACCGCTAGAGGCCCTCCGGCTCCTCCTAACTGATCGCTAGCCTGTCCTACGGCTAGTAGGGAATAGAGTACCAGTGGAGGTGCTTGGAGAGCATAACCGACAGCCATAGCCATGGCAGCCCCTTTGATACTTGAGGCGAATTGCCCAATATCAGCTAAGAGCGTTAAACCTGCTAGTTGTCCGATGGTACTTAGGATCGTTCCCACAAGTAAGGACGCAAAGAGGCCTTGCGCCATAGCAGACATGGCGTCAATGAGATAGGATTTTGCAGACAGGGTGACTCCCTTACGTTTAAGAAATGACATATGACTTCCTTTTCTAAATGAGCTATTTCATTAATTGTACTCCAAAGATGGCCAAAGACCAAGCAATATTCGGAATTTGATGGATTTTGATCGTGATTTTAGGATAAACTTGTTGAAATGGTTAAAAACGATATGGATGGTAGTAAAAGATTTCGGTTTTTGCTATAATGGAGTGTAAGATAAACTTGCAGGTGAGATTCCTGCCAATAGTTTTTCAGAAAAGGAGCAGGGTTTAGCTCAGGGATTGAGCAATGCCCGAATCAGATATATGACATCAGTTGTAGTTGTTGGTACCCAATGGGGTGACGAAGGTAAAGGTAAGATCACAGATTTCTTATCAGCAGATGCAGAAGTCATCGCACGTTATCAAGGTGGTGACAATGCTGGCCACACGATTGTAATCGATGGGAAGAAGTTCAAACTTCACTTGATTCCGTCGGGGATTTTCTTCAAAGAAAAGATTTCTGTTATTGGTAATGGTGTTGTTGTTAATCCAAAGTCTTTAGTGAAAGAGTTGAATTATCTTCACGAAGAGGGTGTGACGACGGACAATCTTCGCATCTCAGACCGTGCCCATGTTATTTTGCCTTACCACATCAAGCTTGATCAACTTCAAGAAGATGCTAAAGGAGACAATAAAATCGGGACAACTATCAAAGGTATTGGCCCTGCCTACATGGATAAGGCTGCGCGTGTTGGTATCCGTATTGCTGACCTTTTGGATAAGGATATTTTTGCGGAACGTCTCAAAACTAACTTGGCTGAGAAAAACCGCCTCTTTGAAAAAATGTATGAATCAGATCCTATCGCTTTCGATGAGATTTTTGAAGAATACTACCAATATGGACAAGAAATTAAGCAGTATGTAACGGATACTTCAGTTATCCTTAATGATGCCCTTGATGCTGGCAAACGTGTTCTTTTCGAAGGTGCACAAGGGGTTATGCTTGATATTGACCAAGGAACTTACCCATTTGTAACGTCTTCAAACCCTGTTGCAGGTGGTGTGACTATTGGTTCAGGTGTCGGCCCATCTAAAATCAATAAAGTAGTCGGTGTATGTAAAGCTTATACCAGTCGTGTTGGTGATGGCCCATTCCCAACAGAATTATTTGATGAAGTTGGCGATCGTATCCGTGAAGTTGGTAAAGAATATGGTACAACAACTGGTCGTCCGCGTCGTGTAGGCTGGTTTGACTCTGTAGTTATGCGCCACAGCCGCCGTGTATCAGGCATTACCAACCTTTCGCTTAACTCTATCGATGTGCTCTCAGGTCTTGACACTGTTAAAATTTGTGTCGCTTACAATCTTGATGGTCAGCGTATCGACCATTATCCAGCAAGTCTTGAACAGCTCAAACGTTGTAAACCAATCTACGAAGAAATGCCGGGCTGGTCTGAAGATATTACAGGCGTGCGTAGCTTGGACGAATTGCCAGAAAATGCGCGTAACTATGTTCGCCGTATTGGCGAGTTAGTCGGTGTCCGTATCTCTACTTTCTCAGTAGGACCAGGACGTGAACAAACCAACATCTTAGAGTCCGTGTGGGCTAATATTTAAGCTTAAGATAGCTTGTTTTGAATGCTGACAAGCCAAGTGTTACTAGCCTTGAGCTGATAGCTTTCAAGAGTGCTGATTTTTGTGGGATTTGGCCACGGTGCTGACAAGCTCAGATAAGCTTATAAACGACTTAAACTCATGTCATTGCAAGGCAGGGTTTGAGTCGTTTTTTATTAATGTAATTTTAGTCTGCTCTTCTCCGAAAGGTGCAAGAACAAATATACCACCTGCCTAACAGGTGGTTGTGATAATGATTTAGCATTGTGATGTTGTATGAGGCTATAAGGGATTTTGAAGATAAGATGATAGATAAGAAAGATGCCCGAAAGTTCTTCGGATCTTTTTAGTGGCCATCAAAAACAGGAAAGGTAGCTGTTTATTTTTTCTTAAGTGGATATGCTATTTTAGCTTGACAATGCTCTATATTATATTATATACTTTAAGTGGTTATAACAAGTTAAGAAAGGAGGTAATTGTAATGACAGAAACAAAACCATTGTATCTCAAAATGGTTGATACTTTGGAGCTGAAGATTCGTGATTCTATGTCAGCTAATGACCGACTTCCTTCGGAAAGAGAACTTAGCGAAGAGTTCCAGGTTAGTCGTATTACAGTACGACAGGCCTTGAAAGAGTTGGAAGCAAGAGGTCTTATTTATAAAATGCAGGGGAAGGGGACATTTGTTTCTAGCATTGAAAATGTTAAGACAGATTTGGCTTCTACCTATAGTTTTACAGAGCAGATGCGAAAATTGGGCAAAACGCCTGAAACGAAGATTTTATCCTTTGAAAAAGTCCCTGTCACCGCTTATTTAGCATCATATCTTAATATGGAAGTCGGAACAGAGGTTTTCGAGTTGGAGCGTCTGCGTTTGGCAGATGGGCTGCCACTCATGTTTGAGCGCACCTATATGCCAGTTGCACCATTTGAAGGTCTTACAGAAGAGTTGCTACCCCAAAAACCGCTTTATGATATCTTTGCGCAGGACTTTAATCAGAATATCCGTATTGCAGAGGAAGAGTTTGCGGCTAGTATTGCTTTAGATTATGAGGCTGAATTGCTGGATATCAAAAAAGGCTCGGCTGTCTTACATATCACACGTCGCACTTATAACGACAAGAACTTGATGATAGAGTTCACCTTTAGTATTGCACGTGCCGATCAATTCCGTTATCACATTACGCATCAACCATCTTAGGAGGATTTATATGTTTCAATTATCTGTTGATGAACTCACCAAACTTGGTGCTGAAATCACAACTCGCGAAATTAAGCAACAGCCAGAACTTTGGCTAGAAGCTTTTGATTCTTACCAATTGCAAAAAACAGCCATTGATGCCTTTTTAGCTGACATCGTTGCTTCAGCTAATGGCAAGCCTGTTAAAGTTATTTTCACAGGAGCTGGGACATCCGAATATGTCGGAAATAGCATTGCCAGCTACTTGCAAACCAAAGGCGATCGTGACCATTTCCTATTTTCAAGCGTTGCGACGACTGATATCGTTGCAGCACCTCACTATTACTTCTATCCAGAAGACACCGTTCTCTTAGTCTCTTTTGCCCGTAGTGGTAATAGCCCTGAAAGTCTAGCTGCTGTTCAATTGGCTAACCAACTGGTTGATAATATTTATCACTTGAGTATTACCTGTGCCCCAGATGGCGAACTAGCGAAAGCAGCAGAAACACAGGATAACAACTACTTATTGTTGCAACCAGAGCGTTCTAATGATGCAGGGTTCGCTATGACAGGAAGCTTTTCATGCATGATGTTGTCTGCCTTGCTTGTTTTTGATCAAAGTATTGACCTTCCTCAAAAGGAAAACTACGTCAAAGCAGCAGCAGCATTGGCTGAAAGTGTCGTTGCGCGTGAAAATGACTTGCAAAGCTTAATTGATTTGGATTTTGATCGCTTGGTTTATATCGGATCAGGAAGTTTATCCGGTTTAACGAGAGAGGCACAATTGAAAATTTTAGAATTAACTGCGGGTAAAATTGTAACCGTTTTTGATTCGTCAATGGGCTTCAGACATGGGCCAAAATCTTTTGTTAATGAGAAAACGATTGTTATTGGATTTGTTAACAACGATCCTTATGTGCGTCAGTATGATTTGGATATCTTAGAGGAAGTCGAAGCTGATAAGATTGCTGTTAAAACACTAGCGTTAGCACAAGATGGTGAAACAGCCTTTTCTGGTCAAACCTTTGGTTTCACTGCTGATCTTGTCCTACCAGATGCTTATCTCGCTCTTCCTTACATTTTTGTAGCACAAACCATTGCATTACTATCGTCTATCAAGGTCAACAATCTTCCTGACACACCATCTGCAACTGGAACGGTTAACCGTGTTGTCAAAGGGGTAACTATTCACGAATACAAAGCTTAGGAGGCATTATGTTAACACTAACCGAAAACAAACGCAAAGCTATGGACCGCTTGAGTCAAAATGGGGTGATTTCAGCCCTAGCCTTTGACCAACGTGGGGCACTCAAACGCATGATGGCTAAACACCAAGAGACAGAACCAACGGTTGACCAAATCGAAGAGCTTAAAAGCTTGGTATCAGAGGAATTAACACCTTATGCGTCTTCTATCTTGCTGGACCCTGAATATGGTCTTCCAGCGACTAAAGTCCGTCATGAAGAAGCAGGACTACTCCTAGCTTACGAGAAAACAGGCTACGATGCCACCACAACAAGCCGTCTTCCAGACTGCCTGGATGTGTGGTCAGCCAAACGCATCAAAGAGGCCGGCGCTGATGCTGTCAAATTCTTGCTCTATTATGATGTAGATGGGGACAAAGCTGTTAACGATCAAAAACAAGCCTATATCGAACGTATCGGTTCGGAGTGTCAGGCTGAAGACATCCCCTTCTATCTTGAAATCTTATCTTATGATGAAAACATCGCTGATAACAATAGTCCAGAATTTGCCAAAGTCAAAGCCCATAAAGTCAATGGTGCCATGAAAGTCTTTTCAGATTCTCGCTTTGGTGTTGATGTGCTCAAAGTAGAAGTGCCGGTTAACATGAACTTTGTGGAAGGATTTGCAGAGGGAGAGGTACTTTACAGCAAGGAAGAGGCTGCCCAAGCTTTCCGTGATCAAGAAGCAGCGACCGAACTGCCTTATATCTACTTGAGTGCTGGTGTGTCAGCTAAACTCTTCCAAGAGACCTTGGTCTTTGCGGCAGAATCTGGAGCCAACTTCAATGGGGTCCTTTGTGGGCGTGCGACCTGGGCTGGTGCTGTTGAGGTTTATATCAAAGAAGG
>NZ_ATVP01000012.1 GCF_000420785.1 Streptococcus hyovaginalis DSM 12219
AGCGATTCTTTAGTTCCGTCGAATCGCTTGTTCCAGCGTATGAGAGAGGCTTTTGAGACCTTGTAGCGTCGACAGATGAAGGCGACAGAGGCACCATTTTGGTAGGTTTTAACCGCGTGGTAACGTGTTTCTAGAGTATGTGGTAAATAGCGAAGATTTTGTGATATACTAGTCATGAGAAGATTCCTTTTTGATGAGTCGTGGTACTCTTATCATATCAGGGAATCTTCTTTTTGACTTCTAGAAGTCTCACATCTATTGTAACGCTACACAGCAATCATCTCGATAAAATGAGGATTCTTGAAAAAAGCCCTAATAAAGGGTAAAATAAGATGATATTATTGAATGTAGAAGGAAGATAAACGATACTAATTGGCATCTGCCAGAAACAATCGTTTTTTATACTATGAAAACAATCACACAATTTGAAAATAAAAAGGTTCTTGTTTTAGGATTGGCGCGTTCAGGTCAAGCTGCAGCAAGATTGTTAGCGAAACTTGGAGCTATCGTCACAGTGAATGATGGCAAGCCATTCGAAGAAAATCCAACAGCGCAAGAGCTGCTTGAAGAAGGAATCAAGGTCTTGTGTGGCAATCATCCCTTGGAGTTACTAGATGAAGAATTTGCTCTTATGGTTAAAAATCCTGGAATTCCTTATCATAATCCAATGATTGTCAGAGCACGTGAAAAAGGTATTCCTATTTGGACAGAAGTGGAATTAGCGGCTTTAGTTTCAGAAGCTCCGATTGTTGGGATTACGGGTTCAAACGGTAAGACGACAACGACGACTATGATCGCTGATGTGTTTAATAACTCCGGACAATCTGGTCTACTGGCTGGAAATATTGGTTACCCCGCTTCGGAGGTTGTTATTAAAGCGACTGAATCAGACACGCTGATTATGGAATTGTCCTCGTTTCAATTAATGGGAGTCGACACCTTCAAACCTCATATTGCGGTTATTACTAATCTTGAGCCAACGCATCTAGACTACCATGGCACATTTGAGGATTATGTCGCAGCGAAGTGGCAGATTCAAAAGCGCATGACAGCTGCTGATTTTATGGTGCTTAATTTTAATCAAGGTATTGCTCGTCGCTTGGCTGAAGAGACTAGGGCAACTGTCATTCCATTTTCAACGATTGATAAAGTAGATGGTGCCTACTTACGAGATGATGCTCTTTTCTTTAAGGATGAGAAGATTATGGCGAGATCAGAAATAGGCGTTCCGGGTGATCATAATGTAGAGAATGCTCTGGCAACAATCGCTGTTGCCAAACTGTCGGGGATTTCAAATGACGTCATTCGGGAAGCCTTGATGTTGTTTGGGGGTGTGAAACATCGCCTGCAGTCAGTCGGTAGTATTAATGACATTGCTTTCTTTAATGATTCAAAATCAACAAATATTTTAGCAACCCAAAAAGCGCTATCTGGGTTTGATAATGATCATCTCATCTTAATTGCAGGTGGACTTGATCGTGGAAATGATTTCGACGCTCTCTTACCAGACATCAAAGGCTTAAAGGCAATGGTAGTACTTGGTGAAACAGCAGATAAATTAACCTCTTTAGCAGAAACTGCGGCTATTCCTGTTTACCATGTTGCTGATGTTGCAGCAGCGACCCAAAAAGCATTTGAGTTAGCCACTTCAGGCGATACGGTTCTTCTAAGTCCCGCCAATGCGAGTTGGGATATGTATCCTAACTTTGAAGTTCGTGGCGATGAATTTTTGAAGGTGGTTGAAACCCTGAGAGGTGAACATCATGCCTAAGAAAAAAATAATCTTGACAGGCGGTGGCACTGTTGGGCATGTGACCTTGAATCTTATTTTAATCCCTAAACTTATCCAAGATGATTGGGAAGTCCACTATATTGGAGATAGAAATGGGATTGAACATGAGGAGATTAGCCGGTTGGCTGAACGCGTTCATTTTCATGGGATAGCGACTGGAAAATTACGCCGGTATTTTTCATGGCAAAATCTGTTGGATGTTTTCAAAGTCGCATTTGGTGTGCTTCAATCACTGGTTCTTGTTGCTAAAATTCGACCAACAGCACTCTTTTCAAAAGGTGGCTTTGTCTCGGTACCACCGGTAATTGCTTCAAAATTGTTGGGAGTTCCGGTTTTTATTCATGAGTCTGACTTATCGATGGGCTTGGCCAACAAGATTGCTTACCGTTTTGCGACTAGAATGTACACGACTTTCCAACAGGAGGCTTCGCTCAGTAAAACGGAGCATATTGGTGCGATCACAAAAGTTCAGCCTTATTCGATTCAGGACGATGCTCTTGTAGAGAATATTCGGGAGCAATTTGATCCTAGCAAGAAGACCCTGCTTTTTGTTGGAGGATCTGCAGGGGCTAATGTTTTTAATGAGTTCGTTAGTCAGCATATTGATGAGTTGAAAGCAGCTTATAATATCATTAATATTACAGGTGATGAGACCTTAAATACTTTATCGCGAAATTGTTATCGGGTAGACTATGTGACGGATCTTTACCAACCTTTGATGCAAATGGCAGATCTCGTTATCACGAGAGGTGGTTCGAATACAATCTTTGAATTGGTCGCGCTTAGAAAGTTGCATCTCATTGTTCCTTTGGGAAAAGAAGCTAGTCGCGGTGACCAGTTGGAAAATGCTGCGTATTTTGAGCGTCAGGGTTATGCGTTGACCTTGTCTGAGGAGGAGCTGTCTTTAGAAACGCTTGGGGCATATAGTGAGAAGTTGTTTAGCAAGTCTTCTCAATTTGAACAAGCGATGGCAACTAGTCAAGAAATAACTTCTCAAGAAGCTTTTTATCAAAAATTGATAGAAGATATTGAGAGGATAAAGGGATCGCAAAATGGCGAAAGATGATAAAAAATTAAAGAAAGATACGCAAAAAGAGCAGCCGGCGATGACCGAATGGCAAAAGCGTAATCAAGAATTCTTACACAAAAAAGCCCAAGAAAAAGAGGAGCAAGAACAAGCTAAAAAGCGACTACAGGAGCTAAAGCGGGCTCAGTTTTCACCAGAGAAAAAGGAAGCGGAGCATGAAGTAGCACCTCGTAAAAACAGACTAAAAAAGACATTAACTTTTGACAAAAAAGCTAAACCTAAGAAGGTAAGAAAACCTAGAGAAAAAAATCCACATCGCAACCGCTTTCTAGTGATTGTCACGATTTTTTCACTGGTTCTCTTGTTAGCGATTTTTATGATCAGTCCTTTAAGTACTTCCAAAACCTTGAGTGTTAGTGGCAATCGCTTCACAACTAAAAAAGACGTTGTGGCCGCTTCGAAGATTTCATCGGGTGATTATTTGCTGACGGTTTTTGGACAGCGAAGAGCTATTGCCCAAAAGATTGTTGACAATGATTCGTGGGTAAAATCAGCAAGTGTTGACTATCGGTTCCCAAACCAGTTTCATTTATCAGTCAAGGAACATCAAGTGGTTGCTTACCGCCAGGTGAACAATGCTTTTTATCCCATACTGGATAATGGGCTGGTAATTGACGAAGAGACCAAGCAGTTACCAAACAACTATCTGACGATCAATCTTTCTAAAAAACAACAGATCAAGGCTTTTATTAAAGCAATAGGTAGCCTTAAAAGACCTATTCGACGAAACATTCGACAAGTGACTGCCGAATCATCTAAGTCCACAAAAGATTTGGTCTTGATTGAGATGTATGATGGTAATACCGTGAGGGTTCCCTTAGCAAAGATTTCAGCAAGTTTGCCTTACTATACGCAGGTTAAACAACAATTGCAAGGGCCGAGTGTGATTGATATGGAGGTTGGTATCTTCGTAACCAATGAGGCAAGCGAATCTACCTCAGATAGTTCTGAGGTGACAACAGAACAAACAACGGTTCCTCAAGATCAAGAGGTGTCACAAGTAGATGGAGCAACTGATAGTGCAAGTCAACCTTCTGAGTCATTACCTAGTGAGGAAGTCAGTGATTCTCTAGTCCAATAAGTTAGTCGGAAATAGGTTTCACTTGTTTACATTTGTATAACAAAAAGCACAAAAGCTATTCATTTTGTGCTTTTTTATGATATAATATGCTTTGAATAATTCCGCCCTGATGCGGTTTTTAGAATAGTAAGTAATGGAAAGAATGAGAGGTTGGGTAATGGCAAGAAACGGCTTTTTTACGGGCTTAGATATTGGTACAAGCTCGATTAAAGTGCTAGTTGCAGAATACGTTGATGGTGACATGAATGTCATTGGTGTAAGCAATGTCAAAAGCTCAGGTGTGAAAGATGGTATCATCGTTGACATTGATGCAGCAGCAAAAGCGATAAAATTAGCGATTGAACAAGCAGAAGAAAAATCAGGAATTTCAATTGAAAAAATCAATGTAGGTTTACCGGCGAACCTCTTACAAATCGAGCCTACGCAAGGCATGATTCCTGTGACGAGTGAGTCAAAAGAAATCAAAGATGAAGATGTTGAGAGTGTTGTCAAATCAGCTTTAACAAAAAGCATCACTCCAGAACGCGAAGTCATTTCTTTAGTTCCTGAAGAGTTTATTGTGGATAGCTTCCAAGGTATCCGTGATCCTCGTGGTATGATGGGGATTCGTTTGGAAATGCGAGGCTTGCTCTATACAGGACCAACGACAATCTTGCATAATTTACGTAAAACGGTTGAACGTGCGGGTATTTCAGTTGAAAATATCATCATCTCACCACTAGCAATGACAAGATCAGTGCTCAATGAAGGTGAGCGTGAATTTGGTGCAACGGTTATTGATATGGGTGGAGGGCAAACAACTGTTGCTTCAATGAGAGCACAGGAGTTGCAATACACGAATATCTATCCTGAAGGTGGCGATTACGTGACAAAGGACATTTCAAAAGTCCTAAAAACATCTATGCAGATTGCTGAAGCGCTGAAATTTAACTTCGGAAATGCCAATGTCAAAGAAGCTAGCGCAACAGACAGTGTACAAGTGGAAGTTGTCGGTAGTGACGAACCAATCAATGTGACTGAAAAATATCTGGCTGAAATCATTTCAGCACGAATTAAACATGTGTTAGAGCGTGTGAAACAGGATCTGGAACGCGGTCGTTTGTTAGAGCTTCCAGGTGGTATTGTCATTATTGGTGGAGGTGCTATCTTACCTGGTGTTGTTGAGATTGCACAAGAAGTGTTTGGTTCAAAAGTAAAACTTTTTGTCCCTCATCAAGTGGGTATCCGTAACCCAATGTTTGCTAATGTTATCGCTTTAGTAGAATATGTAGGAACATTGACAGACGTGGATATTATCGCTCAGGGAGCTGTGACAGGAGAAGAGCTCTTGCGCCGCAAGCCGATTGATATTGCGCCAAACTACACAACAGCAATGCCACAGCAGACACAGCCAACCGTATCAAATGATTTTCCTTTTGATAACGGTCTAGCTGGTGATGGTGAAGCAACCTTCAATGAAGTGCCAAAAGCGACTGAACCTAAACAAAATCTTGGTGAGAGAGTTCGTGGTATTTTTGGTAGTATGTTTGATTAAAAAGTGAGGAATTAACATGTCATTTTCATTTGATACAGCGTCTATGCAAGGTGCCGTTATTAAAGTTATTGGTGTCGGTGGTGGCGGTGGAAACGCCATTAACCGCATGATAGATGAAGGTCTTGCAGGAGTTGAATTTATTGCAGCCAATACAGATATTCAAGCTTTGAGTTCTTCTAAAGCGGAAACAGTGATTCAATTAGGTCCCAAATTGACTCGCGGTCTTGGAGCTGGAGGACAACCTGAAGTTGGCCGTAAAGCTGCCGAAGAAAGTGAAGAAGTTTTAACAGAAGCTTTGAACGGTGCTGACATGGTCTTTATCACTGCTGGTATGGGCGGTGGATCTGGAACAGGAGCTGCTCCGGTCATTGCTCGCATTGCTAAAAGCTTGGGAGCTTTAACAGTAGCAGTGGTCACCCGTCCTTTTGGTTTTGAGGGTAACAAACGTGGTAACTTTGCCATTGAAGGTATTCAAGAGCTGCGTGAGCAGGTTGATACTTTGCTAATCATCTCAAACAACAATTTGCTTGAAATTGTTGATAAGAAAACCCCTCTTCTCGAAGCTCTTAGTGAAGCCGATAATGTTCTTCGACAAGGTGTCCAAGGGATCACTGACTTGATTACAAGTCCTGGTCTGATTAACCTTGACTTTGCAGACGTTAAGACTGTAATGGCTAATAAAGGAAATGCCCTTATGGGTATTGGCATTGGCTCTGGTGAAGAGCGTATTGTCGAAGCGGCTCGTAAAGCAATCTACTCACCGCTGTTGGAAACAACCATTGATGGTGCAGAAGATGTTATTGTCAACGTTACAGGTGGTTTAGATATGACCTTGACAGAAGCAGAAGAAGCTTCTGAAATTGTTGGTCAAGCAGCAGGTAGCGGTGTTAATATTTGGTTGGGGACATCAATTGATGATACATTAAAAGATGAGATTCGTGTAACCGTTGTAGCGACGGGTGTCCGTCAAGATCGTACCGAGCAAGTGTCAGGGATACGTTCAACACCACGTACCTTCAACAACACTTCTTCTGCCCAACCGACTCAAGCTAATCGTCCAGCAGAAGAGCCAGCACCTTCTTTTGACCGTCGTCAAATGAATTTCGATATGGCTCAAAACATGGATATGCCAACGTCACATCCAACTCCGCAAACGGACTTTAATCAGCCATCTCAAAACTCTGCTTTTGGTAACTGGGACCTTCGTCGTGACAATATTGCACGTCCGACAGAGGGTGAATTGGATGGCAAGTTAAATATGTCAACGTTCTCAAGTTCAAATGACTCGGATGATGAGTTGGATACACCACCATTCTTTAAAAACCGCTAAGTAAACTTATGGATCTGACCCTTAATAAAGAGACTGTTTTTGATAAGGTGGCAGTAGCTAAGCAAGACGCCCAACGCAAAGATGATGTGTCAATTATTGCTGTTACCAAATATGTTGATAGTTCTGTAGCAGGACAACTGATTGATGCAGGTGTGATGCACATTGGAGAAAATCGCGTTGATAAATTTTTGGACAAGTATCATTCTTTAGCGGATAAATCAGTGACTTGGCACCTCATAGGCAGTTTGCAACGGCGTAAAGTTAAGGATGTTATCAATTTAGTTGATTATTTTCATGCCTTAGATTCCTTGAAATTAGCCCATGAAATTAATAAAAGAGCAAATCATGTGATCAATTGTTTTTTGCAAGTCAATATCTCAAGAGAAGCTTCGAAGCGTGGTTTTAAAGTTGAGGAGCTGGACGAAGCCATTAAAGAGTTGACTGAATTACCTAATATAAGATTGGTCGGCTTGATGACGATGGCACCAGCTCATGCTAGTGAAGACGAACTGGAAGCTATTTTTGAGGAAACCTTTCAGTTAAGAGAACTTTTGAAATCTAAGAAAATAAAGAATATGCCAATGACCGAGTTGAGCATGGGAATGAGTAGCGATTATCGAATTGCTATCAAACATGGCGCAACATTTGTGCGAATTGGTACAGCGTTCTTTCAATAGGAGAGATAAATGGCATTTTTAAAAGATAAATTTGAAAAAGTCGTTTCTTACTTCGATACAGATGAAGTAAGTGATGTAGAAGAGTTGGAAGCATCGCTACCACCACATTCCCAAAATGATGCCCATCAACAACCGGTAAAACCGTCAGTGCAACCGGAAAAAAGTTACAGAGAGGCTGCTGGGTCACGCACAACAGCTAGGTCTAGCCAGTCTGGCAATCCTACAGTAAGTCGAACACAGCACACACCAAGTTCAAACCCACAACGTGATGCTGGAGTTGCTGATCATTACCGTAGAGAGCGTAAGCAAAGTCATCATACGACACAGCAACAGCAAGTGCCATCGCAACCAACGATAGCATTGAAATATCCTAGAAGGTATGAAGATGCTACGGAAATTGTAGACCTTCTGGCGGGTAATGAGTGTGTGTTGATTGATTTTCAATATATGTTAGAAGCACAAGCACGTCGTTGCCTTGATTTTGTCGATGGTGCGAGCAGGGTTTTATCAGGGAATCTTCAAAAGGTGGGATCATCTATGTACCTGCTAACGCCTCAATTTGTGCTAGTAGATATTGAAGAAATGACAATACCTGGTGCTGGTCAAGAAGTCAATTTTGACTATGATATGAAACGACGTTAATATGGTTTTGATGTATCTTATTTTAGTGAGATTGGTTAGGATTTACTCGACATTACTTGTTATCTACGCATTATTGTCCTGGTTCCCTGGTGCTTATCAAACACGATTGGGACAATTATTGGTATCTATTGTTGAACCAACTCTATCTCCTTTCAGACGATTGCATTTACGTTTTGGAGGAATTGATTTCACCATTATTGCTGTTTTCTTTTTTCTCCAACTCTTATTGAGAGTATTTTCATACTTATTACTATTCTAAATGAAGACAACAGCTAAACACCTCTACCAGCATTATGATTCTAGTGAACATGACTTTTTAGACAAAGTTCAAGATATGCTGCAGTATGTGGAAAGGTCTTACAGTATTTATGTGACGGATTTTATTGATCCTAGGCAAGAAGCGATGATTAAAGAGCTTGTTGCTCAAACCGCTTTACAATGTTATTCAAGTCAAGGTATCATCACTGATGAATACCACCGTGTCATTATTGCTCCCAATTATTATCAGCTAGATGTTAATGATTTTGAGATTGTTTTACTTACCATTGATTATGCTAAAAAATTCAACAAGCTAACCCATTCACAGATTATGGGGACATTGATTAATCAGCTTGGGATTAGGCGTACTGTCTTTGGTGATATTCTAGTGAATGGTGATGAGGCACAGTTATTTCTTGAAAAATCTATGGTAACTTATTTTGAAACAAATGTTGCCAAAATTGCTAAAGTGCCAGTTAAGCTACGTCAGATTCCCTTTGAGAGAAAAATAAGGCATTCTGAAGAAGGGGAAGATAAAGTTTATTTGGTTTCTAGTTTGCGATTAGATAAGGTAATCGCTGCTGTGCATAAATTACCTAGACAAACTAGTCAAAAGCTAATTGAAGCGCAAAAGGTCAAAGTCAACTATAGATTGATGACGAAAACGACAGAAGAAATCTCACAAGCTGATCTAATCAGTGTGAGGGGATATGGCCGCATGAGAATTATGTCACATGAGGGCATGACTGCTAAAGGGAAGCATCGTCTAGTCGTTAAAAAAATAAGACAGAAATAAAGGAGGTTGTAATGGCAATTACAGCACTTGATATTAAAGATAAAACATTTAAATTAAAATTTCGTGGTTATAGCGAAGAAGAAGTTAATGAATTTTTAGATATTGTGGTTGACGATTATGAACAGTTAACACGTCAAAATCGTGAACAAGAAGCAAAAATAAAAATCCTTGAAGAAAAATTGGCTTACTTTGATGAAATGAAAGAGTCGTTAAGCCAATCTGTGATTTTAGCTCAAGAAACTGCTGATAAGGTAAAAACGTCGGCACATACAGAGTCTGAAAATATTTTAACGCACGCGAACAACCAGGCAACCCTACTATTGGAAGAAGCTAAACAAAAAGCTAACGACATGCTTCGTGATGCAGCAGATGAAGCGAAACGTGTTGCTGTTGAGACGGAAGATTTGAAACGTCAGACACGTGTTTTCCACCAACGCCTGTTGTCATCTGTTGAAAGTCATTTGGCCTTGGTTAATTCACCTGAGTGGGATGAATTGTTGCAACCAACAGCTTCTTATATTCAAAATTCAGATCAGGCTTTCAGAGATGTTGTCGAAACAGTGCTTGACAACAACAATGCCCCTCAGGCGGCTGATTTTGGTGCGACAGATGCTACACGCCAATTCTCATCTGAGGAAATGGCGGAGTTGCAACGACGCGTTGAAGAGAGCAACCGCCAGCTAGAAGAAACAATCGCTGGTCAAGCACCTCTTCTAACAGATGATTTATTATTTGATACTAGTCTTACGGATGATGTTTCTTCTCTAGACAGTACGACAAGTGAAGATTCATTTTCATTTGTGGTAGACCCTGAATTTTCAGAAGGAGACTCGCTTTTAGGCCAGTCGACTGCCTTTACTGAATCGGCTGATTTGAATTTGAGTGAGACACAAACCTTTAAATTAAATATTGAAGATTAAGAAAAACACGAGCATTAATAAATGTACCAAGCGATCAGAGGATGGTGTGAGCTCTGAGACCTCTTTATTAATGGTTATCATTTTCGATCTTTCAAGCAGAATAACAAGTAAGCTTGGAGGGGGGAACTACCTTACGGTTCAAGGAGGAATTACTGGTTAACAGTGATTTGAATTAAGGTGGTACCACGAGCTTTCGTCCTTTTAGGATGGAGGCTTTTTGTTTAGAAAAAATTAAGGAGACAATATGAAATTAAAAGAAACACTTAATCTTGGGAAAACAGCTTTTCCAATGCGCGCAGGACTTCCTAATAAAGAGCCTCAATGGCAAGCTGCTTGGGAAGAAGCAGACATTTACCAAAAACGGCAATTATTAAATGAGGGTAAACCGTCATTTCATTTGCACGATGGTCCTCCATATGCTAATGGGAATATCCATGTTGGGCATGCTTTAAATAAAATTTCAAAAGATATTATTGTCCGTTCGAAGTCAATGTTGGGATACTCAGCTCCCTATGTGCCTGGATGGGACACGCATGGTTTGCCGATTGAGCAAGTATTGGCAAAACAAGGTGTCAAGCGTAAAGAAATGGATTTAGCTGAATACCTTGAAATGTGTCGTGACTATGCCCTTTCTCAAGTTGATAAGCAGCGTGACGATTTTAAACGACTAGGTGTTTCTGCAGATTGGGACAACCCTTATATCACACTTGATCCAAAGTTTGAAGCTGATCAGATCCGCGTTTTCGGAGCTATGGCCGATAAAGGTTATATCTATCGTGGTGCTAAGCCAGTTTATTGGTCTTGGTCATCTGAGTCTGCGTTAGCAGAAGCAGAAATCGAATATCATGATATTGATTCGACATCACTTTACTATGCCAATAAGGTTAAAGATGGTAAGGGTGTTCTTGACACAGATACCTATATCGTTGTTTGGACAACAACACCATTTACCATTACCGCATCACGTGGTTTAACTGTTGGTGCAGACTTAGATTATCTAGTGGTTCAAACAAGTGATTCTGCTCGTAAATACGTGGTGGCAGAAGCGCTTGTTGATACCTTGGCAACCAAATTTGGTTGGGAAACGTTTGAGATTGTTGCACGTCATAAGGGTTCAGAGTTAGAGTATATCGTTACAGAACACCCTTGGGATGAAGCTGTTGATGAGCTGGTTATTCTCGGTGATCATGTCACAACAGATTCTGGTACTGGTATCGTCCATACCGCACCAGGATTCGGTGAAGACGACTATCATGTTGGTGTTAAATATGATCTTGAGGTTGCGGTAACGGTTGACAGTCGAGGTCTAATGATGGAAAATGCTGGTCCTGATTTTGAAGGTCAGTTCTACGATAAGGTGGTGCCAACAGTTGTTGACAAGCTAGGCGACTTACTCTTAGCTAAAGAAGTTATAACTCACTCTTATCCATTCGACTGGCGTACTAAAAAACCGATTATTTGGCGAGCTGTCCCACAATGGTTTGCATCAGTTGCAAAATTCCGTCAAGAAATCCTTGATGAGATTGAAAAAACAACTTTCCATCCTTCATGGGGTAAAACGCGCCTTTACAATATGATTCGTGACCGTGGCGATTGGGTTATTTCACGTCAACGCGCTTGGGGTGTTCCTTTGCCAATCTTCTATGCTGAAGACGGCACGGCTATCATGACCAAAGACGTGACGGATTATGTGGCGGACTTATTTGCAGAACATGGTTCAGTTATTTGGTGGCAACGTGAGGCTAAAGATCTTCTTCCAGAAGGCTTTACCCACCCAGGATCACCAAATGGTGAATTTACGAAAGAAACAGATATCATGGATGTCTGGTTTGACTCAGGTTCCTCATGGAATGGTGTGATGAATGCGCGTGAGCATTTAGCTTATCCAGCGGATCTTTATCTTGAAGGATCTGATCAATATCGTGGTTGGTTTAACTCATCACTCATTACTTCTGTAGCGGTTAATGGACATGCCCCATATAAGGGTGTCCTTTCTCAAGGTTTCGTTCTTGATGGTAAGGGCGAGAAGATGTCTAAATCTAAAGGAAACATCATTTCACCTAACGATGTAGCTAAGCAATATGGTGCTGAAATCCTTCGTCTTTGGGTAGCCTCAGTTGATACGGATAATGACGTGCGTGTGTCTATGGATATTTTAGGACAAGTCTCTGAAACTTATCGTAAGATCCGCAACACATTACGCTTCCTTCTAGCCAATACACAAGATTTTAATCCAGCTACTGATGCAGTTGCTTACCATGATTTAGGAGCGGTTGATAAGTATCTCACGATTAAGTTTAATCATCTGGTTAGCACTATTCGTGAAGCCTATGACAATTATGAATTTATGACTATTTACAAGGCTGTGGTTAACTTTGTGACTGTCGACTTATCTGCTTTTTACCTTGATTTTGCTAAAGATGTCGTTTATATTGAATCAGCTGATAGCCTAGAACGTCGTTGCATGCAAACTGTGTTCTACGATATCCTTGTGAAAATCACGAAGCTTTTAACACCGATTTTGCCACATACAACTGAAGAAATCTGGTCATATCTAGAACATGAAACGGAAGAGTATGTGCAATTGACAGATATGCCAACTACTCAAACGTTTGAAAATGAGGAAAGCATTTTAGCTGCTTGGGATGACTTTATGGAATTCCGTGCGCATGCTCAAAAAGCGTTAGAAGAAGCTCGTAATGCTAAAGTGATTGGTAAATCACTAGAAGCTCATCTGACAGTATATGCTAACGACGAAGTAAGAACTATGCTAGCTGCCTTAGATAGTAACATTGCCTTGCTTTTAATCGTTTCTAATCTAACATTGGCTGATGAAGCGGAAAAACCAGCGGATGCTGTTGCATTTGATGGCGTTGCTTTCAGTGTTGAACGAGCATTAGGTGATGTATGTGATCGTTGCCGTCGTATTGACCCAACAACACAAGAGCGCTCTTACCATGCGACCCTATGTGATCACTGTGCCCAAATTGTTGAGAGTCATTTTGCTCAAGCAGTTGCAGAAGGTTTTGAAACAAACTAAATAGCTGTTAAATAGACGTGGTGAAGGTACTGGTCTTGCTAAGGTCTGAAATTTCAGCGTCATACGAAATAAACAGGAATCTCTGATGCCATTGTTAGAAGCAGTGGCTGCCTGAGGCTCCTGTTTTTATCTGTCAAAAATAAAAAAACAAGCCATGGGACTTGCTTAATCAGTGGTTGGTATAGAGATAATGATCAGTTTGTCAGTAAGAGACGTTTTGATCTTATCTTTTTGAATGATTGAGGTATCAACTTTTCGGTGGAGGAAAAATTCACGGATTTTTTCAAGTTCAGAATCTTTGATAGCTCGGTATTTATTGGAGATAACCAGTTCATAATGCTTAGGGGCTTGGGTGAAGATAACATCAGTATTGCCAGCTGAATAGACTTCAACGAAAGTTGCATCAGTGTTTCGGAGTTGATTTTTCACAAGTGTCGGGTGACTACTTGTCACATTAATAAGTCTCATATGCATCCTCCTATAAAACTATTGTGTCTTTATTATATCACTAATTCAGATGAAAATATTATTTCCTATGTTTTTTCTGCCACATTTCAATGCCCCATTGATGGCTACCACGTTTTAATTTGTCTTTGGCTTCTTGAATAGGGAACCAAGCTAAATTGTTGAAATCTTCCAAGGGTTTGCTAATCTCTTGGTAGGCGGTTACTTCATAAATATAGGCAGGGTTATAGAAGTGTGTGTCACGATGGCTAGAATAAAAATACTCATCAGCTTGCCCAAAGTAATCACCGATAGTTGCTTCGAACCCTAATTCCTCAATTAACTCTCGCTCAAGAGCTTGGAGATGATTTTCACTACCTTCGATTTCGCCACCAGGAAGAAACCAAGCACCATTTGGAGCTTGAACAAGAATGATTTGGTCGCCGATTTGATTAGGGATAACGGCATAAACACCGTAACGATTTTGATATTGGACATTGTCTTCTTTGAGACCAAAGACTGGATTTGACATGGGATTCCTCTAATTTCTTTTTTCTTATTATACTAAAAATGTCTGAAATTCACTAGAATAGTTCTCACAAAATTTTGACAATTGTTTAAAAACTTGATATAACAGATAGCAATATTTAAACTATTGGAGGATGATATATGTCAGCGAGGCGCTTAACGATTTCAGCATTATTAATGACGGCAACTCTTATACTGAGTGCCAGTATTTTATCTATTCCAGTTCCTGGAGGGCATTTTTATATTAATGGTATTGTCATTTTCTTAGTTGGTCTATTGTTTCCTCCTTTGGAAGCGGTTATTGTAGCAGGTATTGGGTCATTTTTGGGTGACTTTTTCTTCTATCCAGCACCCATGTTTGTCACACTTGTCACGCATGGTTTGCAAGTTTTGGCGATTTCTTGGTTGGTTGGTCCAAAGGCAACGAAAGCTAGCAAAAGTCGCGTTTGGTTCGCCATGTCAGTAGGTGCCATCATTGATATTGTAGGTTATGGTTTGGGTAGAGCCTTTGTATACGCTAATCCCCAGTATGCGATATTGAAACTTCCCTTCGATGTATTGGCAGTTTTGCTATCCATGGTAGTAGTATCTGTTATTTATTTTAAGACTTCTCTTTTTAAAGATTTTCAAACTTACTGGAATCGTTGAGAGAGAAATCTAGGCATATCCCCTTGGCTTTATCAATTCTTCATTGAGGTTGTTAAGGTTTTACCCGTCATGTCGCCCAGGATTGTCATTACTTCATTTGTAATGGCTATTTTAAATGAGCTATGGTATCACTTGGGGGCTTCTCTTGTGAGTGATCAAAATGACTGATGACAAGGTGTTTTATTTAAAAAAGTCTCAGAAACAGTCTGGTTTGGTATTGAAGGATGGTGGTATCAAGAATATTCAGTGAAGAGGGCATATTGTTCGTGGTGATGAGCCAACATCAGAAGGAGGCTTGGCTAAAGCGATAGCTTACTCGCAGCATTTAGCACTTGTTAGCAGTAATGACTACTAAAAAGAGGTTGGCTTTTCCCAACCTCTTTTAACTTATTTTTCTTCTGCAGTTGCTTCAACTTTAGTGCTTGATTTAATAACGATTTTTCCGTTAGAAGTCATGATAGCACGAAGTTCTTTTTCAGAAGGGTTTTCGAGATAAAAGTCTGTTATAGCATCTTCGATATGCTCTTGGATGGTACGACGGAGCGGACGAGCTCCCATTTTAGGGTCATACCCTAGGTCAACTAGTTTTTCTTTGACTTTATCAGTTACTTCCAAGTGAAGACCGTTCATTGCAAGACGTTTGTTCACATCTTCGAGCATTAGATC
Source organism: Streptococcus hyovaginalis DSM 12219 (assembly GCF_000420785.1). GTDB lineage: Bacteria > Bacillota > Bacilli > Lactobacillales > Streptococcaceae > Streptococcus > Streptococcus hyovaginalis. The sequence continues at coordinate 15,444 of NZ_ATVP01000012.1, forward strand.
AACGATGTGAAGGAGATTTTCTTTTTCAAGTGCTTTAAATTCAATAATACCGTCAAAACGGTTCATGAATTCCGGACTAAAGAAGTCTCCGAGCTGATTGAGAACGGAATTAGTACGTCCTTCACGAGCGGCACCAAATCCGACTGAAGCTTCAACTTTACCAGTTCCCGCATTAGAAGTCATAATGATAATAGTGTCTTTAAAGCTGACCGTGCGCCCTTGACCATCCGTTAGACGACCATCATCCAAGACTTGAAGGAACATATGCATGACATCTGGGTGAGCTTTTTCAACCTCGTCAAGCAAGATTAGTGAGTATGGGTTACGGCGCACTTTTTCAGTCAATTGACCAGCTTCTTCGTAACCAACATATCCTGGAGGAGCCCCGACCAGTTTTGCAACAGAGTGTTTTTCCATATACTCTGACATGTCAAATCGAATCATGCTATCAGCAGAACCGAAGAGCTCGATAGCCAGCTGTTTAGACAGTTCCGTCTTACCGACACCAGTTGGTCCGACAAAGAGGAAGCTTCCTATTGGTCGGTTTGGAGACCCTAGTCCAACACGATTACGGCGGATAGCTTTAGCTATTTTATCGACAGCATCATCTTGTCCGATAACATGACTTTTGAGATCGTCTGCTAGGTGAATCAATTGACTTTGCTCTTTTTCTTTGAGCTCACCGACTGGAATGCTTGTTTTTTGTTCGATGATGGCTTCGATATTTTTTTCTGTCACAACAGGTGTGTCTTGATCATCGACTTTTTGAGCTTGCATTTCTTTGTATTTAGCGATTTGATCACGGAAGTAGGCAGCACGTTCGTAATCTTCGTCACGAGTTGCTTGTGCCTTGAGATTTTCAGCCTCAATGAGACGCTGGTCAATTTCTTGTGGATCAACAAAATTAAGAGTCAAATTCATTTTAGAACCGGCTTCATCCAGTAGATCAATAGCTTTATCAGGCAAGAACCGATCTTGAATGTAGCGATTAGAAAGGATAGCAGCAGCCTCGATAGCATCAGTGCTATATTTGACATGATGGTAATCTTCGTATTTCGGCTGAATGCCTTTTAAGATTGTAATGGTTTCTTCCACACTTGGTTCGTCAACCTTGACGGGTTGCATACGACGTTCCAGAGCGGCATCTTTTTCGATAATGCGGTATTCATTGAGTGTGGTTGCACCAACGAGTTGCAACTCACCACGGGCCAGCGCTGGTTTCAAGATGTTACCCGCATCCATATTACCATCACCAGCATTACCTGCACCGACGATTTCATGGATTTCATCAATAAAGAGAATAACATCTTGGCGGTTGCGGATCTCATCCATCAGTTTTTGCATACGCTCTTCAAACTGCCCGCGGATTCCAGTACCTTGTACTAAACTAACCACATCCAATCGGATGACTTGTTTTCCTTGGAGTTTTTGAGGGACATCTGAATCAACGATTTTTTGAGCCAATCCTTCAACAACAGCTGTTTTACCAACACCGGGTTCACCGATGAGGACTGGATTATTTTTGGTACGACGGTTGAGAATTTCAATGACACGAAGGATTTCATCGTCACGACCGATGACAGGGTCAATGTCGCCACGGCGGGCAATGTCAGTAATGTTAATCCCAAATTCTTCGAGTAGTCCTTGAGGTTTTTGCGGAGTGGATCCTTGAGGGCGATTTGGAATCCTATTTCCTGTACCGCCGTTACCGCCTTGGCCTCCCGCCTGTGTCTTAGGAGTGTTAGGCAAATCACCACTAAAAGCACGGAAATTGTTAAGGTCTCCAAAGAAATCATCGAAGAATGGGTTTAGTGATGAAGAAGCCTGTTCTTGTCCTAAATGGGATAGAAAACCATTTTTAGGGTCTGTTTTCATAATTTGATAGCAATTTTGACAGAGATCAACTTGTTTTTGTTTACCATTAACATTAGTGTATAAATGGATGGTTGATTCGTTTAATTTGCAATTTTGACAAAGCATAGAGACACCTCGTTTTTTTGACGTAATTCTAGTAACAATAGATGGTAAAATCTGGCTATAACTAATAAGGTCAGTTATAGTCAAACTTTATCTGTCTATTATTATAGCACTAACGTCAATCATTGCAAGTAAAAAGATTATATTTTAGCACTTTCGTACATAGAGTGCTAAAATCGGTGATATGGAGAGCAGAAATAGGGAATAAAACGTAAAATTAGTGGATTTCGTGTTACTTTAGGTGGTTTTTATGGTAAAATATGGGAAAGTAATAGAAATAGAGGAGCATGATATGGAATCACATTTAGTGAGAATCATCAACCGTTTAGAACTTATGGCGACTGATGGTGGTAATTTAAAACGTAATTTTGAACGCGAAGGAGTCGTTGTCGCTGAGGTTTCTTTCAGTAACGATCCTGAAAATGGTCCCGTGTTTACCTTGCGTGATGTTGAAGCAAGAGAGTCTTACTCTTTTGACAGCATCGATTTAATCGCTATGGAGATTTATGACTTGCTTTATTAAGCGAGGGTACTTAATGGATTGAGGGAGAACCTCAGTCCTTTTTTAGCACTTTTGGTATATTTTTTACAATAAATGTATAAAAATACCGTTTTAATTGTATTTTTTACCCGATTATGCTATAATACCTCTAATAATTAATTATTAGGAGTACTTATGGATTTTTCATTCCTTCCCAAGTATTGGGCTTATTTTAACTATGGCGTGCTTGTCACGATTATGATTTCATTCTGTGTCGTGTTTTTCGGGACCATTATTGGGATTTTGGTAGCTTTGGCTAAGCGAAATTCGTTTAAACCTTTGAGTTGGCTAGCCAGTTTTTATGTTTGGATTTTCCGAGGCACTCCGATGGTTGTTCAGATCATGATTGCGTTTGCATGGATGCATTTTACGAATGCGCCAACAATTGGTTTTGGTGTTCTTGATATGGACTTCACACGTCTCTTGCCAGGGATTATCATCATCTCTTTAAATAGTGGGGCTTATATTTCAGAGTCTGTTCGTGCAGGTATTGAATCTGTTCCTAAAGGTCAGTTAGAAGCTGCTTATTCTCTAGGAATTAAGCCACGTAACGCGATGCGCTATGTTATCTTACCTCAAGCGATAAAAAATATTTTGCCTGCTTTAGGTAATGAGTTTATTACGATTATCAAAGATAGTTCACTTTTGCAAACGATTGGTGTCATGGAATTGTGGAACGGTGCGCAGTCTGTCGTGACGGCAACCTATATTCCGGTAGAGCCTTTATTATTTGCCGCTTTCTATTATTTGATGATCACAACAGCGATGTCTAGCTTGTTAAAATTACTTGAAAAGCGCATGGAAAATGGAGGGACATTATAATGTCTGAAACACTGATTACTATCGATAATCTTCATAAATACTTTGGTAAAAATGAAGTTTTAAAAGGAATCGATCTTGACATCAAACAAGGAGAAGTTGTTGTTATTATTGGTCCATCAGGTTCAGGAAAATCAACATTTTTGAGAACCATGAACCTACTGGAAGTGCCTACAAAGGGAACGATCACCTTTGAAGGTGTGGATATCACTGATAAAAAAAATGATATTTTTAAAATGCGTGAGAAAATGGGGATGGTTTTTCAGCAATTTAACCTTTTCCCTAATATGACAGTTCTCGATAACATTACCTTATCTCCTATAAAAACTAAGGGACTCTCCAAAGCTGAAGCAGAAGCAAAGGCACATGACCTACTTGAGAAAGTGGGGTTAGGAGAAAAGGCAAATGCTTACCCATCTAGCTTGTCGGGTGGACAACAGCAACGTATTGCCATTGCTAGAGGTTTAGCCATGGATCCGGATGTGTTGTTATTTGATGAACCAACCTCAGCTCTTGACCCAGAGATGGTAGGTGAAGTGTTGGCTGTTATGCAAGATCTCGCTAAATCAGGCATGACTATGGTCATTGTAACGCATGAAATGGGATTTGCCCGTGAAGTGGCAGATCGTGTTATTTTCATGGATGGTGGTTATATTGTTGAAGATGGTACACCTGAACAAATCTTTGAAAACACACAAGAAGAGCGAACTAAGAATTTCTTAAGCAAGGTTTTGTAAACCGCTAGAGGATATCGAGGAGTTAAACTAGCATTCGGTTATTTTTAGGAAGATATCTAAAATAAGTCACTTATTCTATAAAAACCGAACGAAATCATGGTGGTTTTTATAATAAAACGGATTTCAAGATAAAAGTTGAGGTTTTGGAGCTTTTTGTTCCAGCCTCTTTTTTGCTTTATGTTATAATGTTAAAAAATGATAGAGGTGATGAAATGGCAATACGTATAGACGGAAAAGCACTAGCGCAAAAGCTGCAGTCTGAATTAGCTGATAAGATTAGCCTTTTAAAAGCAGAAAAGGGAGTCGTTCCTGGTTTGGTTGTTATCTTAGTTGGTGATGATCCTGCCAGTCATATTTACGTCAGAAATAAGGAGCGTGCTGCTGAAAAAGCTGGTTTCTATAGTGAAACAGTCCGTTTGTCAGCCGATATCAGCCAGGAAGAGCTGTTAGCCATTGTGGACAAATACAATCATGATGACCGTTTCCATGGTATTTTAGTCCAGTTGCCTCTCCCGGCGCATATTGATGAAGACAGTGTGGTTTTGGCTATCGATCCTGATAAGGACGTGGATGGTTTTCATCATGTGAATACTGGAAGACTTTGGTCTGGCCAGCCGATGATGGTACCTTGTACACCAGCGGGTATTATGAAGATGTTTGAGGTCTATGGCATTTCTTTAGAAGGAAAGAATGCTGTAGTTGTTGGACGTTCAAATATCGTAGGAAAACCCATGGCTGCACTGTTATTAGAAGCTAATGCAACTGTGACTTCCACTCACTCAAAGACACGTCATCTTTCAGAGATTACCCACAAAGCGGATATTTTAGTTGTAGCGATTGGTAAAGCCAATTTTATCACGGCGGATTATGTTAAAAATGGTGCAGTTGTAATCGATGTTGGTATGAATCGTGATGCTGATGGTAAACTAGTCGGGGATGTTGATTTTGCATCAGTAGAGCCCAAAGCCTCTTACATTACCCCAGTACCTGGTGGGGTAGGCCCAATGACAATTACGATGTTATTAGAACAGACCTATGAGGCAGCTCGTAGAAGTTTAGATCATTAGGTTAGAATCTCGTCACTGACGAGGTTTTTTCTTGTATATTTTTAGTGAAGTGTTATAATCTAGTTATGGAAACTAGATTATATGATTTTGAAGAAATAAAATTAAATCCATTACCCGATTGGGGACAATTGCCTGAATTGGACTTGTATTTAGATCAGGTATTGTATTATGTCAATAAAGTTAGCCAGACGCCTTTGAACCGCGATCGAAAAGGTGTAACAGCTGCGATGGTTAATAATTATGTCAAAAATGGTCATCTTGATAAACCCATCAAGAAAAAGTATCAGCGTCATCACCTGGCGCGTTTGATTGCAATTGCTTTTTTGAAAAATGTGTTTAGCTTGCAAGAAGTTGGGGAGACACTGTCCGTTTTAAGAAAAGACTATTCCTCTGAAGAGCTTTATCACTTTTTTGTAGTTGGTATGAGCGAAGAAACAAGTACGATTCCCGAAGTGATTCATTACTCATGTTTAGCGATCAAGACATACTATAAAGCACGTTTGTTGACTTTAGAAATGGGAGGGGCTGTCAATAATGAATCAAACCTTTAAATTGAGTAATCCGCTATCTTTTGGGGAGGAAGTTGCTAATACGGTGACGCATGGCATCGGTGCTTTGGGGATGTTGGCGCTTCTGCCGGTTACGGCAGTTTATGCTTTTCAACGTTACGATGTGACAGCGGTTGTGGGAATGTCTATTTTTGTCATTAGTTTGTTTTTGATGTTTTTATCATCTACTGTATACCACTCAATGGCTTATGGTACGCCGCAAAAATACATTTTGCGTATCATTGATCATAGTATGATTTACATCGCTATTGCAGGCTCTTATACTCCAGTAGCCTTATCTCTTGTAGGAGGATGGTTAGGGATAGTCATCATTATTTTGCAGTGGGGTGTAACCGTATTTGGCATTTTATACAAAATCTTTGCAAGAAACATCAATGAACGCTTTAGTCTTATCCTGTATTTATTGATGGGCTGGTTGGTTGTTTTTATTCTTCCGGCGATTATCAAGGAAACGACAGTCGTTTTCGGGCTGTTGATGCTGGCAGGTGGTTTGGCTTATACGATAGGTGCTTTCTTTTATGCTAAAAAGAAACCTTATTTTCACATGATTTGGCATCTCTTTATTCTCTTGGCATCTACTCTACAATACCTTGCTATTGTTTATTATATGATTTGAACTGTTGGAGATGATTTTAATTGGTAGGGAGTAGCAGTACGTATGGTAAATATAGTCAAATGAATTAACTTTCAGACAAGGAACTGAGACGCGGACAGTACTTGAGTACGGCAAGTCGAAAGTAACGATGTATCAAAGTTAATTCAAAAGACTATACTTTAACGCGTTCATAACATTCTAGAGCCCGGAGCCCATCCTGTCTCTTTTTTAGTCCTCAAATCGGCACCTTAGGCAGTTGCTGATAGTCAAAGCGATTCTCTTTTTTGGATGGGGTGTGCCTTTTTTATCTTGGTGTGAGACAAGTCTTGGTTATCAAGGATAAGAGAGGGCACATTTATGAAAGAGGACCAGGCTAACTTTAAAAGACGATGAAAGCGCTTGATAACAACTGGGTTCGTAGGGGATAATGGTAATGTTATCTAGAATTCAGTCCAGGAGGTTATCATCATGGAGTATCTTAAGTTAGGTCAAACAGGTCTGGAGGTTTCGAAGTTATGTGTGGGGTGCATGAGTTTTGGAGATGTTAGTAAAGGCTTTCATTCGGGGTGGCTCTTGGATGAAGTAGCTAGTCAGAAAATCATTAAAAAAGCACTCGATGTGGGGATTAATTTTTTTGATACTGCTAATAGCTATGCGGAAGGTACTAGTGAAGAATACTTAGGGCGTGCTCTAAAGGCGTTTGCAAATCGTGACGAGGTTGTTATTGCTACTAAGATTTTCTTTGGTGATGGGCACTCTGATAGTCCAAACACAAAGGGCTTATCGCGCAAGGCGATCTTTAATCATGTAGATGCCAGTTTGAAACGTCTGGGGACAGACTATATTGACATTCTGTATATTCATCGTTGGGATTATGATACCCCCATTGAAGAGACTATGGCAGTATTAAATGATTTGGTGCGTCTGCTATGTATGCCTGGCAGTTTCAAAAAGCACAGTATGTGGCTGAAAAAAATGGCTGGACAAGATTTTCAGTTATGCAAAATCACTACAATATGCTTTACCGCGAAGATGAGCGAGAAATGATCCCATTTTGTCAAGATATGGGAGTTGCTCTAGTGCCTTACAGTTCTTTAGCGGCTGGGCGAATTGTCCGCGATTGGACTGCTGATACCGCTCGGAGTAAGACGGATCAAATTGCACATGCCAAATACGATGCCACTGAGGAGCAAGATCGTGCAATTGTAGCACGGGTAGCAGAATTGGCTGAACAAAAAGGTGTTTCTAGAGCACAAATTGCCTTGGCTTGGTTGTGGCAAAAGGGCATTCACTCGCCGATTGTTGAGGTAACCAAGGAGAAATACTTGGATGATTTCATGGGAGCCTTTGATGTTATTTTAAGTGCCGATGAGATAGCTTATCTAGATGACTTGTACCAACCACATAACATTGTTGGGGCCTTGTAAGCTTGCCATAACACTGGAAACGAATGCGATGCCTGAAAGGATGATTTGCTAACACGTCCTAATGTTTTGAAGTTACTCTGAAATGGCTTGCTGAGTAATTTGGAGTTGGCGATCAATTAAGCAGCCTTCGCAGCAGCTGCAGTATCATTTTTATCAGAGTCTAAAGCGCCGAGTAAGGAGGTGCACTCTATTAGTTTCCTCCTTGACTGATTAGCCAACTTTTGAGAATTTTCAATCACTTTTTTAAAAGACTTTTCTTAATCGTATCCTAAGGGGCAGGGTTTTAATACCAGCTCCTTTTTGATTTCAACAAGCGATTGTTGGGGCATTTTGTCTCTAATTGAACATCCTAATTTTATTCTTTGTTCAAGGGTGTTTTAGAAGTGTTTGTAGTATTAAGTGGGTAAAATGTCTGAGTCACCTCATAAAGAATTATACTTTGATGGAGTGTTTCCCTTCTCTATGAGTAGACGTATGTTTGTTATGGCCTCTGTTGTCTTTGTGGGCTGAATTTAGAAGATACTTTCTGACCTATCATTTAAAAAATGGTATAATGTATAAAGAATTTTGCATAAAAACAAGAAAGGAATCAGATGGCGGATTATCTTACCGTTAGTCATTTAACGAAGTATCTTAAATTAAAGTTTGACCGAGATCCTTATTTGGAACGCGTCTATCTGACAGGCCAAGTTTCGAACTTCCGTCGTCGCCCTAATCATCAGTATTTTTCCCTAAAGGATGAAGGTGCTGTTATTCACGCGACTATGTGGGCAGGTTCCTTTAAAAAATTGGGATTTGATTTGGAAGAAGGCTTGAAAATCAATGTTATTGGCCGGGTGCAGCTGTATGAGCCTAGTGGCACTTATTCCATTATCATTGAAAAAGCGGAACCAGATGGGATTGGCGCCTTGGCTTTACAGTTTGAGCAACTTAAGAAAAAGCTGAGCGCAGCCGGTTATTTTGCAGAGCAGCATAAGCAGACTCTGCCTCAATTTCCGAAAAAAATTGGTGTGGTAACGAGTGTCAGTGGCGCCGTTATTCGCGATATTATAACAACAGTGTCCAGGCGCTTTCCAGGTGTCGAAATCTTAGTATTTCCAACTAAGGTTCAAGGCGAAGGGGCTGCTAAAGATATTGTTCAAAATATTAGACTAGCCAACCAAAGAGCTGACTTAGACTTACTTATTGTCGGTCGAGGAGGGGGTTCTATCGAGGATCTCTGGGCTTTTAATGAGGAGAGTGTTGTAGAGGCTATCTTTGAATCGCGTCTACCGATTATTTCCAGTGTGGGGCATGAAACTGACACAACCCTGGCTGATTTTGTAGCGGACAAGCGTGCTGCAACACCGACAGCAGCTGCGGAGTTAGCCACTCCTGTTAGTAAGGCGGACTTACTCGTTTGGATTGGCGAACGTCAACAGAGGACTTATCAAGCTAGCTTGCAACGTTTAAGGTGGTATGGTCAGCGTTTAGAAAAACTGGAGCAATCCGTCATTTTTAGGCAGCCAGAACGGCTTTATGATGGTTTTTTGCAAAAACTGGATCATTTGACCAGTCGTTTGAACCAAGAAGTGGCTAAGCAGGTCGGAGAAGCGCGTCAAAGAGAGCGACTCCTGTCGCAACGTTTATTGACTCTGGGACTTTCTCAAAAGGTTGAGGGCAATAAAGACAAGTTAACCAGTTTGCAGCGACTATTAATGTCCAGCATGACAAGTCTTTATGACAGCAAGGTTAGCCGCTTGGAAAAAGCCCAGGAGGCCCTGATGTCGCTGGATACTAAGAGGATTGTCGCGCGTGGTTATGCTATTGTGGAAAAAGAGGGGAGACCAGTTACCAGCGTTAGTGATGTGCAAGATGGTGACACTCTTAACATTGCGATGAAAGATGGTCACATAGAAGTAGAGGTAAAAAATGCCAAATAAGCAAAAAACATTTGAGGAAAATTTAAATGATTTAGAGACAATTGTTGCCCAATTAGAGGGTGGTGATGTGCCGTTGGAAAAAGCTATTGAGCAGTTTCAAAAAGGCATGACATTGTCTAAAGAATTACAAAAAACCTTACAGGATGCGGAAAAAACCTTGGTGAAGGTGATGCAGCCTGATGGTAGTGAAGTGGAAATGGATATCTAATGGATAAATTTAGCTTAATTAGCCAGGCCATAGAGCGTTATTACGAAAGTCAAGGAAGGGTTTCTGATGAGCTTGTTAAAGCGATTCTCTATTCGATTGAAGGTGGTGGAAAGCGGATTCGTCCGATCTTATTGCTGACGCTTTTGGAGGGGTTTGGCCTTTCCATGACGCAATGCCATTTAGATGTCGCTGCGGCTCTTGAAATGATTCATACTGGAAGCTTGATTCACGATGATTTGCCGGCGATGGATGATGATGACTACCGTCGTGGGCGTTTAACGAGTCACAAAAAGTTCGATGAAGCAACAGCCATTTTAGCAGCGGACTCCCTTTTTTTAGATGCGCCTTCACTGATTGTTGAAACGGCTTTGCCATCTGATGTTAAAATACAACTCATTCAACTCTTATCACGTTTTTCAGGTACTTTTGGTATGGTTGGTGGTCAGATGTTAGACATGAAAGGTGAGGGGAAGTCCCTGAACTTGGAACAAATCCAAGCTATTCATGCTAATAAAACAGGGGCTTTATTGACCTTCCCTTTTCTCGCGGCGGGTTACATCGCCCAACAGCCTGATGGTGTGCTTGATCAGTTAAAACAGGTGGGGCAGTTGGTCGGATTGGCTTTTCAAATCCGCGATGATATTTTAGATGTGACAGCGGATTTTGACGCTTTAGGAAAGACACCTGGTAAAGATGTATCTGCCCAAAAATCTACTTATCCAGCATTGATAGGTCTTGAGCAGTCTCATGAGTTATTGGAAAATTCATTAGACCAAGCGATTGCTATCTTGAGAGGGTTGGAGATGGAAACGGTCTTCCAGTCACAGGAAATGATAAAAATGATAGAAAGGTTACGACTTCATGCCCAAGGAAAGAGTGGATGTGCTAGCTTATAAACAGGGGCTTTTTGACACCCGTGAGCAAGCCAAACGTGGCGTTATGGCCGGTTTAGTCGTCAATGTCATCAATGGGGAGCGTTATGATAAGCCAGGTGAGAAGATTGACCAGGCAACGGAGTTGAAATTAAAAGGTGAAAAGCTCAAATATGTGAGCCGCGGTGGCCTAAAACTTGAAAAAGCTTTAACCACCTTTGAGATCAATGCTGACAACAAACTGGCTATTGACATCGGTGCTTCAACAGGAGGCTTTACAGATGTTCTGTTACAAAATGGTGCACGTTTGGTTTACGCAGTAGATGTCGGCACCAATCAGCTAGTCTGGAAGTTACGTCAAGATGATCGTGTACGCTCTATGGAGCAATATAATTTTCGCTATGCGGATCCGAAAGATTTTCTAGAAGGTAGCCCAGAATTAGCTAGTATTGATGTGAGTTTTATATCCTTGAACCTTATTTTACCGGCTCTTTCTGCTATTTTAGTGGATCATGGAGATGTGGTTGCCTTGGTAAAGCCACAGTTTGAGGCTGGACGTGACCAGATTGGTAAAAATGGTATTGTCAAAGACAAGAGCATTCACGAGAAAGTTTTGAGAGAAGTCACATCTTTTGCACTGAATTACGGATTTACAGTTAAGGGACTCACTTTTTCACCAATTCAAGGTGGCCACGGGAATATTGAATTTTTAGCACATTTAGTGAAGTCGGATGTTCCTGAAAATTTAGTGTCACATCTTATTGAGGAAGTAGTGCGACAATCACACGAGGAATTTAAAAAACATGAGGAAAACGGAACGGCTTGATTTAATTCGAAAAATTGTTAGTGAGCAAGATATCGAGACGCAACAGGAACTTGTTGCGATTTTAAAAGATAACGGGGTTGTGGTTACGCAGGCGACTATTTCGCGTGATATTGATACTATCGGTATCATCAAGGTAAAAAACAACCGTGGCGGCTATGTATACGGTTTGTCATCAGAGGCAGCAAAACGCTACATGAGTCCTCTTCAGAGAGCTTCAGAAGACATTCTTTCTTTGTCAAGAGGAAATCATTTTAATGAGCACTTGTTGCATTTTTCTGTAGTGCCTGGATCGACAAAATACTTAAAACGCTTAATTTTAGAAGAGTTCTCTTCGGGTATTTTTAGTTTAATTGTTGATGACGACAGTTTGCTATTGGTAGCGCAGTCGCCAGATGATGCCAGTGCCCTATACGAGACTTTTGACCATTGGATTAAAAAGAAATAGAGGATTGTCATGTTATTAGAAATTTCCATAAAAAACTTTGCGATCATTGAGGAGATTTCATTAACCTTTGATAATGGTATGACCGTTTTGACGGGTGAGACGGGAGCCGGTAAATCCATTATCATTGATGCTATGAATATGATGTTGGGAGCGCGTGCTTCTACAGAAGTCATCCGTCGAGGTGAAACCAAAGCTGAAATCGAAGGGCTCTTTTCTGTTGAAAAATCCCCGCATTTAGTGGCTATTTTAGAGGAAAATGGGATTGATCTAGAAGATGATTTGATTATCAGACGAGACATTTTCCAAAATGGGCGAAGTGTGAGCCGTGTTAATGGTCAAATGGTTAATTTGACAACCTTGAAAGCTATAGGGCAGCATTTGGTTGATATCCATGGGCAGCATGATCAAGAAGAGTTGATGAAACCCAGTCTTCACATTCGCATGTTAGATGAATTTGGCAATGCTGATTTTCGTGCTATTAAACAGTATTATCAGGCGGTGTTTGAGAACTATCGGCTTTTACGTAAGCGTGTGTTGGAACAGCAACAAAATAAGCGCGAACACAAGGCGCGAATTGATATGTTGGCTTTTCAGATAGCTGAAATTGAATCGGCGCATTTGAAGTCGGGTGAAGATGAGAAATTGACTCAAGAACGTGATAAGTTAATGAATCACAAGCAGATTGCGGACACTCTGGCCAACGCTTATGCCATGCTAGATAATGATAACTTCTCAAGTTTGTCTAATATTCGGTCTGCGATGAATGATATGGTGACTCTAGAAGAGTTTGACCCTGAATTTAAGGAGTTATCTAGTCATCTCAGTGAGAGCTATTATATTTTAGAAGACGTTAGTAAGCGCCTAGAAGATATCATTTATCATTTAGATTTTGATGCAGGTTATTTGCAAGCAGTTGAATCGCGTTTAGATACGCTCAATGCCATCACTCGAAAATATGGGGGCAGTGTTGATGATGTCCTAGATTATTTTGATAATATTACAAAAGAATATAATTTGCTGACTGGTAATGATAGCAATTCTGAGAGTTTGGAATCAGATTTGCGCTTGCTTGAAAAAGACTTGCTCAGTTCGGCAGCACGACTGTCACAAGCGCGTCGTGATATTGCATCAGAGCTAGAAAAGGACATTAAGGCTGAGTTGCAGGATCTCTATATGGAAAAAGCGGATTTTAAAGTGCATTTTTCAAAGGGGAAATTTGGCAAAGAGGGTAATGAGGTGGTTGAATTCTACATTTCCACAAATCCTGGAGAAGATTTCAAACCACTTGTAAAAGTTGCTTCAGGTGGAGAATTATCACGTTTAATGCTCGCTATCAAGTCAGCTTTTTCGCGTAAGGAGGATAAGACCAGTATTGTCTTTGACGAAGTAGATACCGGAGTTTCTGGTCGTGTTGCCCAAGCGATTGCTCAAAAGATCCATAAGATTGGTAGCAATGGGCAGGTTCTGGCTATCTCACACTTACCACAGGTAATTGCAGCAGCAGACTATCAGTTTTTCATTTCGAAACAAAGCGATGAACATTCGACAGTCTCAACCGTGCGTTTGTTGACAGATGAAGAGCGTGTGCAGGAAGTTGCGAAGATGATTGCAGGAAGTGATGTTACTCAGACAGCTATTGAGCAAGCCAAGGAGCTCTTGAAAAAATAGGCGTTTTTATGATGACCGTTTCGTGCAAGCGTCACCAGAAAACGATTCCTAAAATGCCTGCTTTTTGGTATAATAAATAAAAATTAAGATTAGAATAGGTTATGACATGAGCAATATTAGAATTGTGACAGATTCATCGATGACCATTGAAAAAGGTCTAGCGGATAGTTTGGGCATCACAATCGTTCCTTTGTCTGTGATGATTGATGGTGAACTGTATTCGGATGCTGATTTAAAAGAAGAAGGAAAATTCCTGTCTTTGATGAAACAGGGTAAAAACTTGCCTAAAACCAGTCAGCCACCTGTTGGTTTATTTGCTGAAGTATATGAAAACTTGATGGCTGATGGCGCAGAACATATCGTATCAATTCATTTGTCCCACTCGCTATCAGGGACGGTTGAAGCTGCTCGTCAAGGAGCGATGATCGCGGGTGCTCAAGTGACGGTTATCGATTCTAGCTTTACAGATCAGGCTATGAAATTCCAGGTTGTTGAAGCGGCAAAATTGGCTAAAGAAGGGCGGGATTTGGACTACATTTTGGATAGAGTTGAAAAGGTACGTGAAAAGACAGAACTCTATATTGGTGTCTCTACTCTGGAAAATTTGGTTAAAGGGGGACGTATCGGCCGTGTAACAGGCTTGTTAAGTTCACTTTTGAATATTCGAGTTGTAATGGAAATGAAAGATCATGAGCTAAATCCGATTGTCAAAGGTAGAGGTGCCAAAACCTTCGCCAAGTGGTTAGATCACTTTGTGAGTACGATCGGCGATCGATCGATTGCAGAGATTGGGATTTCTTACGCTGGTCAAAAGGATTTTGCGGTCAGTTTGAGAGATAAGTTACAGCACCTAGTGACCTCAGAGATTCCTGTCTTAGAAACAGGGTCTATCATTCAAACACATACGGGTGAAGATGCCTTCGCTGTTTTGGTGCGCTATGAATAAGTCGTGGTTCAAAGAACTTGCTGTGTTCATGGCGAGTCTCTTATTGTTTGGTTTCTTCTTTTGGTTTGTATTGCCAACGTCAGATTCTCAATTAAAAAAAGCTGATTTTCTTCAAGAAAAGAATCAAAAATTTCACCTACTAGCCATAGGAGATTCCTTAACTCAGGGAGTAGGAGATACAACTAATCAGGGAGGTTTTGTCCCCTTGCTAGCCCAGCGCTTGGATGAAGCCTACCGCTTTGATACGGTTACTAGCAATTACGGCATTTCAGGCAACACCAGTCGACAGATTCTCAATCGGATGAAGCAGCAGGAGGTCATTCAGAAGAACCTTAAAACAGCTAATTTAATGACGCTCACTGTCGGTGGTAACGATGTGATGAAAGTCATTCGCCAACATTTAAATGATCTTAGTCTTGAGAGTTTTGATAAAGCGACGACATCTTATCTCAGTAATGTGAAAGAGATTATCGCTTTAGCCCGTCGCGAAAATCCAGACTTGCCCATTTATATTATTGGTATCTATAATCCCTTTTATCTTAATTTCCCGGAGATGACGCAGATGCAGGATGTGATTGACAACTGGAATGCTCAGACGGAGTCCTTGACAAAAACCTATGAAGGAGTTTATTTTGTGGGAATCAATGATCAGTTATACAAGGGAATTGATGGTCAAGAAGGGATTGTGTCTGTTTCTGGTGATCAGACAACAGTCGTCAATGACGCCCTCTTTTCTGAAGACCACTTTCATCCCAACAATACCGGATATAGTATTATGGCGGATGCTATAATGGAGGAAATCACTCAAACTTATGAAAATTAAGCTATCCCATACGATATGGAAATATCTTTTTCTAATATTACTAGCCCTTAATCTAGCCTTTGTGAGTGTGGTTGTTTATCGTGTTTTACAGCCCAGAGAACAAAAAATGACAGCTGAAAATACCTCAAAAAGAAAAACACCGATCAAAGCAGGGAGTTTTGTAACGACTAGAGAGGAACTTAATAATACAGCGGCAGCCTTTTTAGAAGATTATCAAACTAAGGGATTTCGCTATGAATTTTATACAACATCGAGTCAAGTGTTATTTCAAGGGACTTATACTTTATTGGGTTATGAAGTGCCTTTATATGTCTACTTTGAACCTTTTGTCTTGAGTAATGGTAATGTTCAATTGGAGGTAAAATCTGTTTCAGCAGGCACCCTATCCTTACCCAAAAAAGAGGTGTTAAGTTATATCTCAAATGCTTATGATATTCCAGATTTCTTAGCGATAAAGCCTAAAAAATCAGAGATTATTTTATCCTTAAAAGACATTGAATTATCAAATGGTTTATACGCTCAAGCGACGGAGTTCGACTTGGCGAATGACCGTATTCGCTTTGATTTGTTTAAAGAACCTTAAGCTTACAAAATGATAAAAAAGCTATTGAGTGGCGCTTAATACTTGACCTGATAAGGTTTTTCAGATATGATAGAAATTGTTAATAAGCTACGGCTTAAATTTTATGGAGGATTTGTTCAAAATGGCAAATAAACAAGATTTAATCGCAAAAGTTGCAGAAGCAACAGAATTGACTAAGAAAGATTCAGCTGCAGCAGTTGATGCAGTATTTGAAGCTATCGAAGGTTTCCTTGCAAAAGGTGACAAAGTTCAATTGATTGGTTTTGGTAACTTTGAAGTTCGCGAACGCGCAGCTCGTAAAGGTCGCAACCCACAAACTGGTGAAGAAATCTCAATCGCAGCTTCAAAAGTTCCAGCCTTCAAAGCTGGTAAAGCACTTAAAGACGCTGTAAAATAATTCAGCTCTAAAAAGCCTATTGTATCAACGTTTCGGCGTTGTGCAATGGGCTTTTTTTGTATTTTGGGGCATTTTGGGGGCATAAAATCAATAATTTTCCATGATTTCAGCTATATTTGCCTTGAGTTTCTTTGTGACTTGGGTATACATTTGGATGGTTGTTTTAGCGTCTGCATGGCTAAGGCTATCCATAATGATACTACTTCGACGATATCAATTGGATGGGGAGAAACTTTTCAACCCCATTTTTTGGCATATTCGAGTTGTTTTAGAGAGAGTAGTGCTATCTATTGTGATCAAAACAGTGACTTTTTTGCAAAATCTTTAGATAGTATTTTGGGAGATAATAGGGTATAATAGAGTGATTATATAGAGAGAAATAGAGTTAAATTGAGAGAAAAATTACATTATCAGGAGGAGCAGGTTATCATGGGAGAAGATCCTACTCGGTCCAGCCATTTGCTGTCATCAGTTAATCGAAGAACGACTTCTAGAAGTCTTGTGACTTTGGTTTCTTGTGCTATTTTAGCAGGTGCTTTGATCACAGGTAATGTCCAAGCGGCAGACCAGGATTCCGAGGGACTATCTTCAGGAGAACCTGTTATTTCAGTACCTGTTGTCCCAGTCTTAGAAGCTAATAGTATTCCAGTTGAACAGACCGATTTGAGTTCTTCCGAGCCAGAGGTCGTTTCAGGAGAAGTGAAAGATGTTACGGAACAGCCAGGAACCATGGAAGTATCGCCGTTACCGACAACATCAGAAAATAATTTGCAAAACCAAGACGAGGTTTCTACGATAGCAGAGACTAGTCCCGCAGTCACTGAAGACGAAGTGGCTGACTTTGATTTATGGGAAGCTTTGGGAATGACAGCTGAGGTAGCTAAGAGAACAGGCAGAGTCGCTTTGGCGAATTTTCCAATATCAACTGCCGTGACTGAAATCCCAATTGTAGTATCAACTGGAATTGATCATTTATCTGTAGTGATCCCTAGAGAAGAATCTAGTGTAAGTACGTCTACTGCTGAGAAGACAACGCAGATAGTTGTTTATTTTGACCGTACCAATGACAGCTGGCGGGGTGAACAACTGAATTATTTACCGGACTTTGGAACGACTCGATTTTCGGTAAGAGCGGTGGATAATGGTAATGATACAGTAACACTCTATGTTCCTATTACGAAAGAGCAAATCAGTGTTAAAGATAAGGTTAGTTATACGGTAGTAGCTACTACAGCTTCAGGATTAACGTTTTCTGTTATTGATGAAATTGTTAATACACCTCCGGTGATTATAGTTGATCCGGTAGTGGTTGTTGACAGTGAAGGCGTAATTGATTTATTAGCACCGATCACAGTTCATGATTTTGAAGATGGTCTTTTTGAAAACGATAGCTTGATTAGTCAAATTGAGCGTATTTCCTACGAGAATCTAGATAGTGGTATCCTTGTTACCCTAGAGAAGGGTGAAAGTCAGATATTGACTGAAGCTGGTGATTATCGTGTGACAGTGGTCGTTAGTGATTCTGATGGGCGATTACGTTCAGAGAGCTATCAGCTAACAGTTTTACCTAAAGATCTCCCAGAAGCCCCAATGGTACCATTGCCAGAACCAGACTTGCCGGTTGTAGACGATGAACGTGATGATAGTGCTATTGAACCGATTCAAGAAATCGTCATAAGTATTATTGCTGATCAGATTGATAATAATAGTAACTTGGACCCTGATCTATCAAAGAAATCAGATAGTATTCCGAACCAAGAGCCTGTGGTTACAGTTGATACTGCTAGCTCTGCTCCAGTGGCTATTGCGATAACGGATAGTGTCAGGGATGATTCAGGACAATCAACGGTTGAAAATGATCGTAATCAAGAACCTATGCCAGTTCAGATTGCTGTAGAGGCCTTGCTAGATAGCTTTGAATCCCTAGAGACAAATACTAGTGTCATGCCACGTCTTATTGCCCCAAGTATTGATGCCTTTCCACAAGGGATAGTGATCCCATTTGAATGGAACCAGGAACCAGGTTTAGATAACGATTCACAAACTGCTTCGGATGATAAGATGTCTACTGATCAAGAGACAGATGCGGAGACTGATGACTTAACGACGGATTCAGTCCTTACTGAAAAAGGAGCTACTGCAGGTGCTTCTAAAGGTTTCTCCAAAGAACAGTCTGTTTTGGTACATTTAGTAACTTTTGGCATAGTTGCTTTGTATAGTATTTTAAGTTATTCATTTTTGAAGAAAAAACGTTGATCATATTGGAATAATATGTCAACTACAGTTACTTTTTAGAAAGCGTGCATAAGCGACTCTGACAAATTTTAGGATCATAGCAGAAGGAGGTGATTTGCCAATGTTAACTGAAGTCACAGAGGATATAATGCCAGAATATCAGGGTGTTATAGATCATTTTAAAAGAAAGCACATCAGAATTACAGAATCGCGTCGAGCGATTGTCATTTATATGATAAGGGCACATCATCATCCTAGTGCTGAGCAGATTTATAGAGATCTTAATCCACAATTTCCTAGCCTCAGTTTGGCAACGATTTATAATAATTTGCGAATGTTAGTGGATGAAGGCTTTGTGTCAGAAATAAAGGTGACAAACGATAATACGACCTACTTTGACTTTATGGGGCATGACCATGTCAATGTGGTTTGCGAGGTTTGTGGTCGGATTAGTGATTTGGCTATTGAGTTACCGGATATTGCTCAAGAAGCTTCGCAGCAAACCGGCTATCGTGTGACAAAAAGTCAGTTTACCATATATGGTATCTGCGAGGATTGCCAACGAAAAAACGAAACAGAGGTATATTGAGTCATGACAACTCTTCAGCTAATAGCACTTATTTTCTTTGTTTTTTCAGTGCTAAAAGTATTTGCCCTATTTAAGGTCTTGGATCTTTTTAAACCTAAGGGAGATAGTCCTGGACAGGAAGTTAAGGAAGATGACGAAACTATTATGGAGGAAGATGACTGGGAAGACGAGTCCTTATTTTAAAGAAAGTATAGCTCATACTCCACCTCTCATAGATATGGATAATTCGATGAAGTTAATGTTCTTTGGTTCAGAGGTGGTTAATAATCTCAAATGTTTTAAAGAACTTAGGCATGCGATTATTGCTAATCGGAATGATATTAATCTTGACGATGTGATTGACAAGGTTTACTCAAGAGACATCTTTAAGAGGGATTAAAGACGTGGTTTATCGATTAAGACAGAGTACTTGAGAGGCTGTCAGAAAAATAAAAAAACGAGTGGTTTCATCAGGGGCCACTCGTTTTTATAAAATATATTTAGGATACTCTGCTGTCATATCTGCTATGAAATCCTGAATGATATCTAATTGCTGCTTTAGTCTATGTAGTGAAGTTTGCCACGGAAGTCTTCAAGTGTTTCATAGCCCTTTTCTGCCATGATATCAGCGAGTTCTCTTTGAACTCGTTCGAAAATAGCAACATCTTCGTAACCAAATGCTGAGCCGATTTGAACCATGCTAGCGCCGCAGAGGATATGCTCAAAGGCATCGCGACCAGATTTGACACCACCAGTACCGATGATTTGGATGGATGGTTTTAAACGTTGGTAAAAGGCATGAACATTGGCTAAAGCTGTTGGTTTGATGTAGTCACCACCGATACCACCAAATCCATTTTTAGGTTTGATTACAACAGTCTCGTCTTTGATGACTAACCCATTTCCAATTGAATTAACACTATTGATAAAAGTTAAAGGGAATTTATTTAAAATATCGGCTACTTGGTCAAAATGGACAATATCAAAATAGGGTGGCAATTTGACACCGAGTGGCTTTTTATAATAGCTGAAGATATCTGTTAACAGCTGCTCGGTTGTTTCAAAGTCATAGGCAATCTGTGGTTTTCCTGGAACATTTGGACAAGAGAGATTGAGCTCTACCAAGCCTTGATAATCGCTTTTTTGAATGGTTTGCACGATCACATGAGTTTCCTCTTGAGACATGCCGACGACAGACAAGAAATGGGACTCCTGAGGTTGCGATTGCTGAAGTGAAATGACATAGTCTAGGTAATATTGGAAGCCTTTGTTAGGGAGCCCCATGGAGTTGATGGTTCCAAAGGGAGCGTCGGCCCAACGTGGCGATGGATTACCTTCGCGCTCCTCTAAGGTGGCTGTTTTGGTAACGAAGGCACCGGCTTTGGAATGACGAATTGCTTCTAGATCCTCAATTGTCATGCAGCGTACTCCAGCAGCATTCATAAGGCAGTTATCAAACTGAAAATTCCCAATTTGTGTTGACGTTGAAACCATGATTTCCTCCTATTGTGAAAAGGGCAAGTTGCCAGATTTTAGACAAATTTTTTCTATTCTATCACTGGAAAAATGTCAATGCAAGTCTTTTTTTAAGAAAAAAATAAAAAGTTCGTGTTTTTCAAAAAAGGGAATAGAAAAGGCTAAAACAAGGAAACGCTATCATGGAGAAAATTGTGATTTTGCTAGCTTTTTAGCGCTTTTTTGGGTAGAATAGAGAAGTAATTGGCATTAGCCAAGAATATGCGATTAAGGACTAACCTTAATCCGTAAAATCTAAAGGAGTTACTCTAATGGTAAAATTAGTTTTCGCTCGCCACGGTGAGTCAGAATGGAACAAAGCTAACCTTTTCACTGGATGGGCTGACGTAGACCTTTCAGAAAAAGGAACACAACAAGCAATTGATGCTGGTAAATTGATTAAAGAAGCTGGTATCGAATTTGACCTTGCTTTCACATCTGTATTGAAACGTGCTATCAAAACAACTAACTTGGCTCTTGAAGCAGCTGATCAACTTTGGGTACCAACTGAAAAATCATGGCGCTTGAACGAACGTCATTACGGTGGATTGACTGGTAAAAACAAAGCAGAAGCAGCAGAACAATTTGGTGATGAGCAAGTTCACATCTGGCGTCGTTCATACGATGTATTGCCTCCAGAAATGGCAAAAGACGATGAGCACTCAGCACACACAGACCGTCGTTATGCTTTGCTTGATGATTCTGTTATTCCAGATGCTGAAAACTTGAAAGTAACTCTTGAGCGTGCTCTTCCATACTGGGAAGATAAAATTGCACCAGCTCTTAAAGAAGGTAAGAACGTCTTTGTTGGAGCACATGGTAACTCAATTCGTGCCCTTGTCAAACACATCAAACAATTGAATGATGATGAAATCATGGACGTTGAAATCCCTAACTTCCCACCACTTGTCTTTGAATTTGACGACAAATTGAACCTTACTGCTGAGTACTACCTTGGTGGTGAATAATCTGTCCGTCATTTCCAGACAAGGTAAATAGGGAACATATAACCTAAGGCTTTAGGTTGTTCCTGATGACTAACAAGTCAATATTATGAATCGGTACCTTCTAAATGAGGTTACCGATTTTTTAGCTTTAAATGGTTACTGAAACAGCATTTATATCAGCTACTCAGTAGAAATCGTATGGTGCTGAACGGCTCACTTTTTTTGAATTAGAGAAAGCTAAAAATGGTCTGTAACAGACAAATAGTTTCCATTTATTAATCACTTAATGGCTCAACCTGACTCTATCCTATGGTTTCAAAATCTTTTTCAAATAATGTGATTCTTCAGTCGTGATCGACTTATAAATGTGATAGAATAAATGGGTATCGATAAATTTTGGAGAGACATCGTGAAGGCATTTTTAAAACGTTTACAATCAAGTTATACTGAGATACCAGTGATCGCAAGGCGGCTTTACATCCTTTTTTTTATGGTTGTTTTTTTATTTACGGTTCTGGTGATTCGTCTGGCAGATATGCAACTGGTCAATGCAGATTTTTATCTTGAAAAATTACGAAAGACCACTATCTATGAAGTATCAACTTCGACAGAGCGAGGACAGATTTATGATGTCAAAGGAAAGCCGTTAGTACAGAATGTCTCTAAAAAAATAGTCACTTTTACGCGAAATAACATCATTTCTGCTGAAGATATCAAGGAGATTGCTCAAGAATTAGCAAAGGTGGTGACTATGCCTGAAACCACTGTTTCTGTTAGGGATAAAATTGACTATTATTTGGCAGATCAAGAGACCTTTTCTGCAGTTGTAGACAAATTGCCAGATAGTAAAAAATACGATAAATTCCACAACAGTCTGTCCTCTTCAGAGATTTATACAAATGCTGTGGCAACAGTGTCAGAAAACGACATTGATTATGATCAGGACACCTTAAAAACGGTAGCTCTCTTTAGTCAAATGAACGGGACTGCTGTCTTTGACACTACTCGATTACTGACAGATGATCTGACTTCAGAACAAATCCAAGCCGTTCAAGAAAAGTCTCCTGAAATGGCAGGGATTACCATTTCTGATGGTTGGGATCGGGAAGAACCTACTAGCTCCTTGGCGCCACTGCTTGGTCGTATTTCAAGTGAAAAGACAGGTCTACCCGAGGAAGAAGCTGAGGCTTACTTGAAAAAAGGTTACTCTCTTAATGACAGAGTAGGCACCTCTTACTTGGAGAAACAATACGAAGAGGAACTTCAAGGAAAGCACGAATCAAAGACCATTACGATTAATAAGAATGGTAAAGTTGTAGACGAACAGATCGTTTCCCAAGGGCACAAGGGCAATCACATTAAATTAACCATTAATAGTGATTTTCAAGCAGAGGTGGAAGGTATTCTCAAAAAATATTACCAACAAGAACTATCGGCTGGTAAAGCAAGGTATTCAGATGGTGTCTATGCCGTGGCTATGGATCCTAAAACAGGGGCCATCTTATCAATGGCAGGTTTATCACACGATAAAGGAAGCGATCAGGTTGAGACCAATGTCTTAGGAACTATCAATGAAGTGTTCACTCCTGGTTCAGTCGTAAAGGGAGCGACATTGACAGCTGGTTGGCAGACGGGTGCTCTAACAGGCAATGAGATATTGACAGATATGCCGATTGTTTTCGCGGGTGATAGCACAGCGATTAATTCTTGGTTTACCAAAGGTTCTCTCTCTATAACGGCTAGTCAGGCCTTGGAATACTCTTCTAACACTTATATGGTACAATTAGCCTTGAGAATGATGGGGCAACCTTATATCTACAACATGCCTTTGGCTTCAAAAGGTTACCAAAAGGCCATGGGAGATTTGCGTAAAACATATGCAGAATATGGGCTAGGCTCGTCAACGGGTCTTGATTTGCCAAGCGTCTCAGAAGGATTTGTTCCCAAAGACTTTACTGTCTCGAATACGCTAACAGAATCTTTTGGACAATTTGATAATTACAATACTTTGCAACTTGCCCAGTATGCAGCAACAGTATCTAATGGTGGCAATCGGATGTCGGCACATTTGGTTGAAGGGATTTATGATCAGAATGCTGAGGGGGGCATTGGTAATCAAATTCGTGCTATAGCGCCTAAAAGCCTCAATCAGGTTGAGATAACGCCAGAGCAGATGGCTATTATTCAACAAGGTTTTTATAATGTGGTTAATAGTAATAGCAGTCTGGCAACAGGGTCTGATATGCGCGGTCGCAATACGATTATTAGTGGCAAAACAGGAACCGCTGAAACTTTTACACAAGATAGTGATGGAAAAACGGTGAGCACCGTTAATTTGAATGTGGTTGCTTATGACCAAAATAATCATATTGCCGTTGGTATTATGTATCCCAATGCATCAGATTATCTGTCCAAGGCCCACCAGTATATTGCTAGAGACATCATTGATCTCTATGTTGCCAAATATGCTTCCTAGTGAATTAGAAAAGGGGAAATAACGTGTTATACCCAACACCAATTGCAAAATTAATTGATAGCTTTTCAAAATTGCCGGGAATCGGTATCAAAACGGCTACTCGTTTGGCCTTCTATACGATTGCCATGGCTGATGAGGATGTAAATGACTTTGCTAAAAATCTCTTAGCAGCTAAACGCGACCTCACTTACTGCTCTGTTTGTGGGAACTTAACCGATGAAGATCCTTGTGATATCTGTACGGATGAGAATCGTGACCGTACGGTACTTTTAATTGTGGAAGACTCCAAGGATGTCTCTGCCATGGAAAAAATTCAAGAGTACCATGGTCTATATCATGTCCTACATGGTTTGATTTCCCCTATGAATGGCGTCGGTCCAGATGATATTAATTTAAAAACATTGATCACGCGCCTCATGGATAGTGATATCCAGGAAGTCATTATTGCCACCAATGCAACTGCAGATGGTGAAGCGACTGCCATGTATATTTCTCGGGTTCTTAAACCAGCGGGAATTAAGGTGACGCGTCTGGCACGCGGTTTAGCCGTAGGATCTGATATCGAATATGCTGATGAAGTTACTTTGTTGAGAGCTATTGAAAACAGAACGGAATTGTGATAGTGGCTAGCTATGATAGGATTGCTGGTGATTTTATCTTTAAGAACAATTATGTTATGATAAGTTGAATTGATCTCTCTAGCGCTTTGCTAAGCATGAGATGATAAAAAGTGGAAAGTGAAACCTTATGACAAAAAAAACAATAGTACTGCTCTATGGTGGACGTTCTGCCGAGCGTGAAGTCTCCGTTTTATCTGCGGAAAGTGTTATGCGGGCTGTTAACTATGAGGCATTTCAAGTTAAGACCTATTTTATTGCTCAAACAGGTCAATTTATTAAAACTCAAGAGTTTACGGAGAAACCGTCTGAGACTGAAGTTCTGATGACGAGTGAAACGATTCGTCTTGATCAAGTTATCAAACCTTCAGATATTTACGAGGAAAATGCCGTTGTTTTCCCTGTGCTTCATGGACCCATGGGAGAAGATGGCTCTATTCAAGGGTTCTTAGAAGTATTGGGAATGCCTTATGTAGGGACCAATATCCTCTCCTCAAGCGTGGCTATGGACAAAATCACGACCAAGCAGGTTTTGGCCTCAACAGGGGTTCCTCAAGTAGCTTATACTGTCTATATTGAAGGTAATGATCTTGAAAAGAGCATTTCGGAAAGTTTACAGTCGCTCTCATTTCCAGTGTTTGTGAAACCAGCCAATATGGGGTCATCGGTAGGGATTTCAAAAGCAGAAAGCGAGTCAGAATTGCGTAAAGCTATTGCAGAAGCGCTCAAATACGACAGCCGCATTTTGATTGAGCAAGGTGTGACGGCGCGTGAAATCGAAGTTGGGATTCTAGGCAATGCTGATGTCAAAACTACAGAAGCCGGTGAAGTTGTGAAAGATGTTGCTTTCTATGACTATCAAGCCAAGTATATTGATAATAAAATCACTATGGCAATTCCTGCGGATATCCCTTCGGATGTTATGGCACAAATGCGTCGCTACGCAGAAATGGCTTTCAAAGCTATTGGTGGTTGTGGCTTATCGCGTTGTGATTTCTTTTACACAGAATCTGGCGAGATTTTTTTAAATGAATTAAATACCATGCCAGGCTTTACCCAGTGGTCCATGTACCCGCTCTTGTGGGAGAATATGAGTTTATCGTATGCTGATTTGATTGAACAATTAGTTGTCTTAGCTCAAGAAATCTATGACAAACGTGAGAGCCATCTCATTTAAGGAAAATACCCTAGCGTAGGATGAGGCGCTAGGGTATTTTTTATGCTTTAGGATTTAAGAGTTTACGGTATTCGGCTAGTCGCTGTAATTGAGATAAGATCGCCATTGTCACCACAGTCCGGATTGGGATTTCGAAAATTTTGAGCCAACGACCAGCGATGAATTGTGCTGCAATAGGTACTTTATAATAATGCTGGATGAGAAGAGGTGTCATGATGAAGCTCCCCAAGATGGTAATCACGGCGACTGCAAGAGACACATAGAGCCAATCTTTTTTGGAGGACCAAGTGACGGACTTGCCAAAGAAGAATGCCCCGTAGAAGAAACCTAAAATAGCTTCCATGATAGTCCAACCGATTAAAAACATGCCAGCTTTTTCAGAAAAAAGGGTATCAACAATGTCAAAAAGACCAAAAATAAGGAAACTAAGACTTTGGCCCGCTAAAACCCCAATAACAGTTTCTGTAATGAAGGTAAAGCTTAGAACCAGTTGTTTTGGGATAAGCGTTAGTGAAAAACGCCCGATGACATAGGTCAAGGCCAAAAAGATACCAATCGTTGCCAAGCGGCGCACGCTTAGTTTTGGAAGAGTGAATAAAGTTTTCATGATAAAGCTCCTTAAAAAGTTTGTGGAGCTGTTAAGGTCTATCTGAGTCTTCTATTATGAGTGACCTAGATATAGCTAACAGCGGATGCAATGATTTATCGCACGCTTCGTTTCGTTATGTGACAACATCCCATTCACATACACTTGACGCAAATCATTTACTCTGTCGATTGAAAGAACAATCTTATTTATCATATCATAAGTCTTCAAAATAGCAAGATATGATTCGTTTTGTGGCATAAGTTAGTAAAGTGATGTTTTTAATCATAAAAAGCTCCTTGAAAAATTATGATATAATGGAACCATTACTGAACAAGAAGAAGGATTGTAAGATGAAATTACGATTATACGAAGTCGCCAAAGTTGTCGGTGCCAAAAACGATATAACAGAATTTGATGATGTAGACCTGAGACAGATTGAATTTGATTCGCGTAAAATCACCAATGGTGATCTTTTTCTCCCTCTAAAAGGGTCACGCGATGGCCATGACTTTATCGATTTAGCTTTTCAAAATGGCGCTGTGGCTACCTTATCTGAGAAAGCCATTGAAGGGCATCCCTATCTACTAGTTGAGAATTGTTTAACGGCTTTTCAACAATTAGCCGCCTATTATGTGGAGCGTAGTCGTGTCGATGTGATCGCTGTCACAGGTTCGAATGGTAAAACAACGACTAAAGACATGATTGCTCAACTCTTGTCGACAACTTACAATACTTACAAGACCCAAGGGAACTACAATAACGAGATTGGTCTTCCTTACACCATTCTTCATATGCCAGATAATACGGAGAAACTGGTTCTGGAAATGGGGCAAGACCATCTTGGTGATATAAAACTCTTATCGGAGATAGCCAAGCCGCACATAGGCTTAGTCACTTTAGTCGCAGAAGCTCATCTAGAATTCTTTGGCAGCCGTGAAAAGATTGCAGAAGGTAAGATGCAAATAACGGATGGCATGGGGAGTGATGGGATTTTGATTGCTCCAGCGGATTCCATTATTGATTCCTATTTACCTAAAAATCAAACAACCATTCGTTTTGGTGCTGATGAAGATATCTATATTACAGATCTTCAAGAGGCGAGGGCATCCTTAACTTTTAAAACGAATTTTTTAGAAGAGTCAGTATATTTACCGGTTACGGGAAAATACAATGCGACCAATGCCATGATAGCTGCTTATGTTGCTAAATTGCTAATGGTGTCAGACCAAGATATTTACCGAGCCTTCAAAGCATTGGAATTGACCAAAAACCGTACCGAGTGGAAAAAAGCTGGCAACGGTGCGGACATCCTATCAGATGTTTACAATGCTAATCCAACAGCCATGAAATTGATTTTAGAAACCTTTTCAAGTATTCCTCAAAATGAAGGGGGGAAAAAGCTAGCTGTTCTTGCTGATATGAAAGAATTAGGAGATGCTTCTATTACTCTTCATGAAAGCATCCTTGATAGTTTATCCGTAGACAATCTGGATATGCTCTTCTTCTATGGGCAAGATATTAGGTCCTTATCAGATTTGGCTAGAAGAAGATTCCCGGAAAATACAGTATTTTTCTTTGAAAAATCAGATACTAAAGATGATTTTGACGCTCTATCTCAAGCAATTGTTGATAATTTATCAAAAGACGACCAAATCTTATTAAAAGGTAGTCATTCGATGAAGTTGGCTGATATTGTGACGCGCTTAGAAAATTTAGAGTAACGGATTATGTATAGTATTATGTCAATCATAACGGGTACAGCCAGTCATGCACCTAGGATTACCCCTCTTGTGTATAGTTTTCTTTTGACGCTTGTGATTTTGTCTATTGGGATGACTCGGCTTTTTTATAATCTGTCAGGTTATCAGATTTTTTGGCGAAGACTTCAATTTTTCCAAATCATTTCATTGTATGGTTGGTACATTTTGGTTCACTTTGATGTGACGGAATGTCTTCCTTTTTATCATTGTCGACTGGCTACTTTAGCTATTCTCTTTTTACCAAAAGGGAGAATAAAAACGTATTTTGCCTATCTTGGTACAGCAGGTGCTATCTGTGCACTTTCTTATCCTATCTTTGATCCTTACCCTTTTCCTCACTTAACCATCTTATCTTATGTATTTGGGCATATGGCCTTGTTGATTAATAGTTTGATTTACCTCTATCAAAGTGAGTCTAGAATCCAACTTTCTTTGAAAACCATTCTACAAATGACCTTTATCGTGAACCTTATGATTGGTCTCGTTGATTTGGTCTTTCAAGCGAATTATGGTTTTTTACGAGAGACACCAATTTTAGCTAGTAAGAATGGTATGCTGAATTTATTAATTGTTAGCTTGGTTATTTCAATATTGATGGCACTAGTTCAAAGAATTATGTCAAGAGAACTTGAACGTGTGACGGTGAGAGTCTGACTTGCTTGCTATTGCTTATTTAGCTATAATAAAAGAGTTGTCAGTTATACAACTCTTTTTGTATGCTGAAAAATGAACCGAAACTAATTGTTATCATCAGAAAAATCAAAGGAAGAACTATGTCAATTCAAGACGAAATTAAACGCCGTCGTACCTTTGCTATCATCTCTCACCCGGATGCTGGTAAAACGACGATTACAGAACAATTGCTCTATTTTGGTGGCGAGCTGCGTGAAGCTGGTACCGTCAAAGGAAAGAAAACGGGTAACTTTGCTAAATCTGACTGGATGGACATCGAGAAACAACGTGGTATCTCTGTAACGTCATCTGTCATGCAGTTTGACTACGCAGGTAAACGCGTCAATATCTTGGACACGCCTGGTCACGAGGATTTCTCAGAGGATACTTATCGTACCCTTATGGCAGTGGATGCTGCTGTCATGGTCGTGGACTCTGCCAAGGGTATCGAGGCCCAAACCAAGAAACTCTTTGAAGTTGTGAAACACCGTAATATCCCAGTTTTCACCTTTATCAATAAATTGGACCGTGATGGCCGCGAACCTTTGGACCTTTTAGAAGAATTAGAAGAAGTCCTAGGTATCGCCTCTTATCCTATGAACTGGCCAATCGGTATGGGACGTGCTTTTGAAGGGCTTTATGATATCCATAACCAACGTTTAGAGCTTTATAAGGGAGATGACCGTTTTGCAGAAATTGCTGATGGTGATAAGCTCTTTGCCAACAATCCCTTCTATGAGCAAGCTAAGGAAGACACTGAGCTCTTGAGCGAAGCTGGAAATGAGTTCTCACAAGAAGCCATCTTAGCTGGTGAGTTGACACCAGTATTCTTCGGGTCAGCCCTTACTAATTTTGGTGTGCAGACCTTCCTTGATACGTTCTTAGAGTTTGCACCAGAACCACATGGTCATAAAACGACTGAAGACAAGATGATTGATCCGCTAGACAAGGATTTCTCTGGCTTCGTCTTTAAAATTCAAGCTAATATGGATCCTCGGCATCGTGACCGTATCGCTTTTGTACGTATCGTCTCTGGTGAATTTGAACGTGGGATGAGTGTTAATCTTCCTCGCACAGGCAAGGGAGCTAAGTTATCCAACGTCACGCAATTCATGGCTGAATCTCGTGAAAATGTGGAAAATGCTGTGGCCGGTGATATCATCGGGGTTTATGACACAGGGACTTATCAGGTTGGTGATACGCTGACTATTGGCAAAAACAAGTTCGAGTTTGAACCGCTACCGACCTTCACACCCGAGATTTTCATGAAAGTTTCTGCTAAGAATGTCATGAAACAAAAATCCTTCCATAAAGGCATTGAGCAATTGGTACAAGAAGGAGCCATCCAGCTCTACAAAAACTACCAAACAGGCGAATACATGCTCGGTGCTGTCGGTCAGCTCCAGTTTGAAGTCTTCAAGCACCGTATGGAGGGTGAGTACAACGCAGAAGTGGTCATGACACCAATGGGTAAAAAGACCGTCCGCTGGATTAAGCCAGAAGATCTTGACGAACGCATGAGCTCAAGCCGAAACATCCTAGCAAAAGACCGCCACGACCAGCCTGTCTTCCTCTTTGAAAACGACTT
Organism: Streptococcus hyovaginalis DSM 12219; assembly: GCF_000420785.1. GTDB lineage: Bacteria > Bacillota > Bacilli > Lactobacillales > Streptococcaceae > Streptococcus > Streptococcus hyovaginalis. Next base: position 46,010 of record NZ_ATVP01000012.1, read on the forward strand.
CGCCCTCCGTTGGTTCGCGGACAAGTATCCTGATGTGGAGCTTGAGGAGAAGATGTAGAAAAGGTCCAGGGGACCTTTTCTAGTTGGAAATAGGAACTGACGTTAGTCAGTTTACAAAGGCTAAACGTTGAAAATGAAGCCACAGCTTCGTTGACTCGCTTTGATGAACTTCAGTTCTATCTTCAGCTTGTTGCTTCGTTTTGTTCTTCATTTTCATTGCGAATCAGATTTTCTGTAAGGTGTCGAAAGAGCATATTACAACCTACTGCGCCTCTGTACAGAAATCAGTAACCAATAAAGTTGACTTGATTTCGTAGTCTTTCCCTCGCAAAGTCGACTAGGGAGACGTTGTCGCGAATGCGACAAATACTACCAGTCAACAACTGCGCTACAAGATAGAAATCTCTGTGAGTTTGCTTTCTCGTTCCTAAATCGTTGATAGTATGATTAGAGTATTTGAATCGCTTCTCTCTAAACAGTCTGGGAATGGCTTTAGGAGTAAACCTGAAAACTGTTAAGCTTACGATCCTAGGATATCACCTTGAAGACATTAACAACAGATTTTGTTTAACAATACAAATTGTCAATATTTTTTTAATTTTATCATTTTTATTTAATTTTAATCAACAAATCGCTGTTATTTACCAGTAAATGAGAGCGAAGCGGCAAGAATATGTGGTATAATGATAATAATAAGCAAAATGGAAGGGGTATACGATGGGATTATTTTCTGGTCTACTTGGGAATGCTTCTCAAAAAGATAACGACAAGGTGGAGGAACAGCTGCGCGATATTTTGATCCCCAACGAGCAAGTCGAGCTGGCTTTCTCCCTGGTTCGTGATCTGATTGTCTTTACGGAAAAGCGCTTGATATTGGTTGATAAACAAGGGGTAACAGGTAAGAAGATCTCTTATAAATCCTTGCCATATCGCTCTATTTCACGTTTTACCGTAGAAACTTCGGGGCACTTTGATCTTGATGCTGAACTCAAAATTTGGATTTCATCAGCGATGGAACCGGCTGAAATTTTACAATTTAAGAGCGATAAAAATATTGTTCAGATTCAACAAGCGCTAGCAGCAGCTGTTTTGAAATAGTCGAAGACGATCTTAGTATCGTCTTTTTTATTACTTTTATTTTTATGTAACATACCTCATGTTACATAAATGTTACAAAAATTACAAAAATACATTGACAAAGTAATATTTAAAAATTATAATATAACTATAATGTAGTGTAATGCAAATGTTTTAAAGGAGGTAACCCTAATGGCACATCAAAGTAGTCAATTACAACAGCGTTATGCGATACGCACCTATTCGTTTGGTGCAGCTTCCGTTTTATTAGGTGCCTATCTTGTTACTGGTCAACAGTCAGTAGCGGCAGATACCGTTCAAGCAAACATTGCCCCAGCTACAACAACCCATCAGCTTGTTTTAGAGCAGACAGAGGAGAATATCACTTCCGAGATGGCCATTTTGCCAGAGTCTATCTCAGAGTCATCATCAGCAACAGCCCAGTCTCAGCAGGATGTTGATGGAAAAGCTGTGACATCAGAAGTTCAGGTAAGCGTGCCTCAAGTGATGCATTCAAAGAGTGGTGATTCTTCACAAATGGTAATGGACTCTTCTGAGGTAGCACCGGTGATACCGTCAACGGTAGAGTCCGTAATCAGTCAAGGATCAGCTAGTCAAGCAGTGACGCAAACGCTTAAGGAAACGAATCATGTCCCTACGATGGCAGAAAATAAACTTCCGGAGTCAGGGAACTATATTTTTACAGAAACTGTCGCTGTTAAAAATGCCCCTCAGATTGATAGCGCAACTGTTTTTGAATACCATAAAGGTGACTCTGTTTATTATCAACATGTGACGAAAAATGATGGTTACCTTTGGTTAACTTATCAAAGTTATAGTGGTATACAGCGCTATGTCGCCTTGAAGGCTGTAGAGAGTGGTACTCCGGTGGTTGAAGAAACACTGGAAGAAGCGGCAAAACTAAGCCTTCCACAAAGTGGAACATTTACGTTTACCGAACAAACAGCTGTTAAAAATGATGCAAAACTATCAGCTAAAACACAGTTCTACTATCAAAAAGGAGAACGCGTTAACTACGACAAGGTTCTTGTTGCAGATGGCTATGAATGGCTTTCCTACATGTCTTATAGCGGTGTGAGACGCTATGTACCGATTAATCTTATCGCCGAAAAACCTGCTGATCCGGTTAAAGACGATAAACATACTCAACCAGATGCTCAGTCAAGCATAGGTAATCACATTGTTCCCGCAGGTCGTTTGGATGTGATCAATGTTACACCTCAAGGCTTTGATGTGGTAGTGAGTCAGGTGAGCAATCCCAATCCTATTACAGCTGTCAAAGTTCCGATATGGACGAGTCAGTCAGGTCAGGACGATTTGGTATGGTATCAGGCTAAAAAAACACAAGATGGCGATTACACCTTACATGTCAACTTAGCAGATCATAAGCATCATTCAGGTGAGTATAATATTCACCTTTATTATCAAGAAAATGATGGTTATTTGAGGGGTGTCTTAAGTGTTAAGGTAGCTATTACGATTGTTGGTAATCCAGGGCAAGTCAGTGATTCAGAGGGGTCTCGTCCTGAGAGCACCCTCCCTACTAGGGGAACGTATCGTTTTAAAGAACGGGTCGCGGTTCGAAATCAGACAAGTTTATCAAGCCCAGTTCAGTTTTACTTTGAAGCTGGTGAGGCCATTAATTATGACAAGGTTCTCTCAGACAATGGTCATCAATGGCTTTCCTATGTGTCTTATAGTGGTGTGAGACGGTACATTGCGATCGAGACAGACGTAAAGGATCCTGATAATGCTGTTACCCAACCATCCAAAGATCATTCAGTAACGATTCCGCCTAAAGGGCAATGGACATTTACCAAGGAGGCTATGGTTCGTCATCAGGCTAACCTTTCAAGTCCAGTCGTTTTTAAATTAGATAAAGGTTACCGTCTGTATTATGACCAAGTTATCACAGCGGATGGGCATACCTGGCTTAGCTACCAATCTTACAGTGGGGTTCGTCGGTATGTGGCTATCAATTAAATAAGAAAATACATCCATTGAGAAGGAGTCAAACGAAAAGGTGGTGTTGATTAAGTGCATTAATGGTTTAGCAATTTTGGTATGCTTCATGTTGATGCCATATATGAAATATTCAGGGCAGTCTTTGAAGACAATGAAATTGTTATACCTAGTTGCCCTTATCTTATCTGCCATCTTCTCGTTTTGTCATCAAGATTACCTTTGTAAGCTGGCGTCTGTCCTAATGGTTATGGGCGCCTTAATGGTGGCTGGCAATATCCCCGTGACGGCTCTCACATCTTGGCGGAGAGTTGCTATGATTGTGATCTATCTTGGAATAGCCTTTCAATTGCTAGACATTTTATCTTACTCATCTGGACAACTTCTCTAGGAAGTGACTATTAATACGTTTATTGACTTTTTATGAAAACGTGTTTATGTTAAATTGCGGTTTAATTCCTATTTTTTTAAATAGGAATGTGTTACACTAGATAAGTTGTCATAATTACTAGCAGATGTGTTGGCTAGAAAAGTTTTCAAACTTTGATTTGCCAAATTTTTATCATGTCATAAGGATTTGAACTGGCTTTTAGTGAGCCAATTGTCTGCACCAGCTTAATAAAGTGGCTTCGCACCACTTTTAGAAAAGAGAAACATTTGAAATTTACAGAATTAAACCTTAGTGAAGATATCCAAGCAGCCGTTGTAACTGCCGGTTTTGAAAAAGCATCACCTATCCAAGAGTTGACGATTCCACTCGCACTTGAAGGAAAAGATGTGATTGGTCAAGCTCAAACTGGTACGGGAAAAACAGCTGCTTTTGGTTTGCCTACACTTCATAAGATTTCTACTGACAGAAACGTGATTCAAGCCCTTGTTATTGCACCGACTCGTGAGTTAGCTGTCCAATCGCAAGAAGAACTTTTCCGTTTTGGTCGTGATAAGGGGGTAAAAGTCCGGTCTGTTTTTGGTGGTTCATCCATCGAAAAACAAATTAAAGCCCTAAAATCAGGTGCTCACATTGTTGTTGGTACGCCAGGACGTTTACTTGATTTAATCAAACGTAAAGCTTTAAAATTGGATAATGTTGAAACATTAATCCTCGATGAAGCTGATGAAATGCTTAACATGGGATTCTTGGAGGATATCGAAGCGATTATCAGCCGTGTGCCAGAAGAGCGTCAAACCCTTCTTTTCTCTGCGACGATGCCTGACGCTATTAAACGCATTGGTGTTAAATTTATGAAAGAACCTGAGCACGTTAAGATCGAAGCTAAAGAGTTAACTAATGTTAACGTTGATCAGTATTATGTTCGTGTTAAAGAGCAAGATAAATTTGATACTATGACACGTCTTATGGATGTTGATCAACCTGAACTATCAATCGTCTTTGGTCGTACTAAACGTCGTGTTGATGAATTGACACGTGGTTTGAAACTTCGTGGTTTCCGTGCAGAAGGTATCCATGGTGATTTGGATCAAAATAAACGTCTTCGTGTTATCCGCGATTTCAAAAATGACCAAATTGATATCCTTGTAGCGACAGACGTTGCTGCACGTGGTTTGGATATTTCTGGTGTTACACATGTTTATAACTATGATATTCCACAAGATCCAGAAAGTTATGTTCACCGTATTGGTCGTACAGGACGTGCTGGAAAATCTGGTGAGTCAATCACATTTGTATCACCAAATGAGATGGGCTACTTGTCAATGATTGAGAAATTGACAAAAAAAGCGATGAAGGGTCTTAAACCGGCGACAGCTGAGGAAGCCTTCCAAGCTAAGAAAAAAGTAGCTCTAAAGAAAATTGAACGTGATTTTGCGGATGAGTCTATCCGTGCAAACTTCGAAAAATTCAAGGGAGATGCCGTCCAATTGGCGCAAGAATTCACCCCTGAAGAATTAGCACTCTATGTCTTGAGCTTAACCGTTCAAGATCCAGAGAGCATGCCAGAAGTAGAGATTGCTCGCGAAAAACCATTGCCATTTAAACCATCGGGTGGTGGTAAAGGTAAAGGTGGTCGCGGTAATCGTGAGCGCAACCGTGGAGGTCGTGACAATGACCGTCGCCGCGGTGGTCGAGGAGATCGCCGTCGTGATAATCGCGATGGTGGCCGCCGAGACTTTAAACGTCGTGATGATAAATTCAAAAAAGATAACCGTCGTCAAGATAATAAAAAACCACACAAAAACACCTCAAGCGAAAAGAAAACAGGTTTTGTGATTCGCAACAAAGGTGAGAGATAAAAAGACAATATTAAAGATCGTCTCCACGATGACATTATAAAAAACATAGCAACTCGATTAAGGCTTGCTATGTTTTTTGATATATGCTAATTTTTGCAGACGTGTTTTTTGTTTGAAATAGGCTTCGGCACTTTGGGCTTCTTGTTTGCTTGGGAAGCTTTCTTGATAGAGGAGTTTGACTGGTAGCCGGGCTCTAGTGTATTTGGCACCTTTGCCAGTATTGTGTGTGCTCAAGCGACGCTCGACGTCTGTCGTGTAGCCGGTATAGAGTGTGCCGTCTGCGCATTCCAAGACGTACATATAAGCTTTAATGTCAGTCATGTCATTTGTCCCTTTTGCCAAAATAGATGTCAAAAATGGCATCAGTATAGTCACCGTTATCCTTATGAACAAAGAGTGGTGGCAATATTTTCAAACCGTCTGTCGATCCGTCTTTGATCGCTTCGATCAGAAGCATATTAGCCTCTTTTCCCATTTTAGGATAGACAAACTGGATACGCTTTGGTGCTAAATTGTACTGCCTCAAGGTATCGAGGATATCTAAAAAACGATCGGGTCTATGAACCATGGCAAGACGACCGTTTGACTTAAGAGCGTGTCGTGAGACCTGACAAATCTCTTCTAAATTGGTAGTAATTTCGTGGCGTGCTAGGAGATAGTGCTCAGAGAGGTTTTTTTTGGAAGTTTCTATTGCTTTAAAGTAAGGTGGATTGCAGAGAATGAGGTCAACCTGAGAGCGCGGAACATGGTCTAAAAGATTTTTGAGGTCATCCTGAATCATGACCACTTGATCTTCTAGGTGATTAAGCTGGATGGAGCGTTTAGCCATATCAGCTAAGCGTTCTTGCAGTTCAATTAAAGTGATTGAAGCCTTCGTTCTGGTGCTGGCAAAAAGACCGACAGCACCATTTCCTGAGCAGAGGTCTACAATGCGTCCCTTTGAAGGAATTTTAGGAAAACGGGATAGGAGAACGCTGTCAATAGAGTAGCTAAATACAGCCTTGTTTTGAATAATTTTAACATCAGTTGAGAAGAGCTGATCGATGCGCTCTCCTTCTTGTAAATGGATTTTAGACATAGGAACATTATATCAAAAAAGACTGGTTTTGGAGACCAGTCTGGTGTTAAGGTTAGTTTATTTTTTGGGGTGATATCGGAGGTGATAGGGGATTGAAGTAGTTTGATAGGTGAGAGCTAGTCTTAAGGATATTAGACGCTTTAGTTTTCAGTATTAAGCCAATCATGGTATTTTTCAACCAAATTAATGGCCATTTGGGTAGCTAGGGCTGCAGAGAAAGTTTCGGTTCCTTCTAGACTATCTCCTGCGATTTCAATCTTGCTTTCCTCGTAAATCGCTTTGAGACTTTCTTCGGATAAGGTAGCTTTGAAGGCTTCAAATTGATTCATAACAGATCCTCCTTTGTTGGGTGTTATCTTATTGCCATCATATAGAAAAGGCTTTCATAAGTCAAGTGAAAACTGAAATGCTTTTGCTTGCAGGTATCCAGTTTTCTAAAAGGGTATAAAATGCTATAATAATGAGAGTTTGTATGGAGGAAATGACATGTTTTATGCCTATTTACGTGGTTTAGTTGTCTTTTTATTATGGGTTTTTAATGGTAATGCCCACTATCATAATGAGGAGAAAATTTTACCGGCAGATGAGAATTACATTTTTGTAGCACCGCATCGTACGTTCTGGGATCCCATTTATATGGCTTTTGCGGCTCGTCCCAAGCAGTTTATTTTTATGGCTAAAAAAGAGTTGTTTACCAATCGTATTTTTTCATGGTGGATTCGTATGTGTGGCGCTTTTCCAATTGACCGTGAAAATCCAGGACAAGAAGCCATTAAGTATCCCGTTAATATGTTAAAAAAAGGCGATCGGTCTTTGGTGATGTTTCCAAGTGGCAGTCGTCATTCTCAAGATGTTAAAGGTGGTGTCGCTGTTATTGCGAAAATGGCCAAGGTGAGAATCATGCCTGCCGCTTATACAGGACCGATGACCCTGGGAGGCTTGATGAGTGGAGAACGGGTGGATATGAACTTTGGAAATCCGATTGATATTTCTGATATTCGGCGGATGAATGATGCGGGGATTGCAGAGGTAGCTAGTCGCATTCAGGCGGAGTTTGACCGCTTAGATACTGATAATGACACTTATCGTACTGCTAAAATGAAGCGAAATCCTCTGACGTTACTCTACCGCATTCCGTTAGGTATTATAGCTCTTGTAGCTGTCTTTTTTACCTTACTATTTAGCTTTATTGCCAGTTTTGTTTGGGATCCTGCGAGAACAGTTAAGAAACCTTAATCTTTGCAGGAGACCATTTTTTGAGAATGCTATTTTAAGGGGTATCTTAGATTATTCTTACTTATAAGGTTACTTGGGAGGTTGGGCTGAAGTCCAGCCTCTTATTATTTTACGAGAAAACTAATGCAGTCAGCAGATGTTCCACTGAAAAGGATCAGTGAATTTTTTTGATACGAATAAAGTTCATTATAGTTTTAGCTTCCTAAATCTATTTTAGATCGTTTTGATGCCACTTTGTTTGCACCATTTTAACTCAAAAATCCCTTTCGAGACGTTTTCGGTGACAAGGACAAATGAGAACTTGCTGATAGCTTCTTTAACTGGTTGACGCTTTTCCATTTTTTTTGTTACAGGAAAAGGATGCATCGTTCTCTTTTCTTGTAAGGGGTACTCACTGATAGCAGCTCAAAGCAGGTCTTAAGATTTGTAAAAATTTCAGTTGCCTGAAGTTTTTTGATGTTCTTTGCGAATTATCAGTTAGGAGGATAATCATGCTTGAGGATATTTTAGATAAAATTCGTGAGTATAAACTCATTGCTGGTTTAACACTTGTTATTTTGACCTTATTGATGGTGTGTGGTTTTCTTGTGGTCAATGGTTCACAAAAAGAATTAGAAAGTACGCTGCCATCGTGGTCAAAAGAGGTGTCATCTGATAGTGACACAGCTATTTCTTCAGAAGAAGTCAAAAAGAAGCAGGCGAAAGAGCGAGATACTGATGTTATCACTGTGGATGTGAAAGGGGCTGTCAAAAAGCCTGGTGTTTATCAGTTGCCAGATAAAAGTCGTGTGAACGAGGCTGTTCTTTTAGCGGGTGGTGTGACAGAAGAGGCAGACCGTAAATCAGTTAATTTTGCTCAAAAACTAACCGATGAGGCAGTGATTTATGTGGCAAGCCAAGGGGAAAATATCACAGTTGTTCCTAAAGATCCAGCTGTTTTAGCAAATGAACCAGGTGCTTCTTCAGTGTCAGATAAGATTAATCTCAATACAGCGACGCTTACGGACTTACAAACCATTTCTGGGATCGGTCAAAAGAGGGCGCAAGATATTTTAGATTATCGCGATAGTAGTGGTGGATTTAAATCTGTTGAGGATTTAGCCAATGTTTCCGGTATCGGTGAAAAGACTCTAGAGAAGCTGCGTGAGGAAGTAACCGTTGATTAGACGCTTTTCCCTAAAGCCAATGTATTTGGCTTTTTTGATAGCCTTAACTTATTTTGTCATTCTATCACAATCATGGATAGCTCTAGGTTTGACTTGTATTGCCGTACTTGCCTTGATCAAGCAGTATGACAGGCAGACTATTTGGCAAACTTTCCTTATTATCTGTTTGTTTGCTTCTTACTTTGGGATTGTTAGACACCGTCAAGAGGACTTGGTCAGACAATTGCCAAGTCGGGTTTCAGAGTTGAGGCTAGTACCTGATACAGTTTCAGTTGATGGCGACCTTCTTTCTGTAAGAGCTATGGAGGGTAAGCAAAAGTATCAGGTTTATTACCGTTTAAACTCAAAAGCTGAAAAAGCTTATTTTCAAAATCTTAGCCAGCTTGTTGAACTTGAAGTAGAAGGAAGTGTTGAACAGCCTGCTGAGCAGCGAAATTTCAATGGTTTTCAGTATGCTTCCTATTTGAGGAAGGAAGGGATCTATGGGACTGTACAAATCGCTGTTATTCGAAAAGTTAGTCGGGTCAAGCCGAATTCTCCCTTGGAGTGGGTCCGATTATGGCGACGACAACTTTTAGTCCATATTAATCAACACTTTCCTGAACCGATGAAACACTATATGACGGGTTTGTTGCTAGGTTATTTAGATAAGGCTTTCGATGAAATGGGACAGATTTATAGTAATCTAGGGATCATCCACCTCTTTGCTTTGTCAGGTATGCAGGTTGGTTTTTTTATTGGTCTTTTTCGTTACTTTCTTTTAAGAAGTGGGATTTTGAGAGAAAACCTTGTCTTCTTTCTTGTTCCTTTTGCCTTTCTGTATGCTGGATTAACCGGATTCACTATTTCTGTAGTGCGTAGTCTCATTCAAGCTATTTTAAGTCAATTTGGTCTTAGAAAATGGGATAATTTGGGAGTGACCATTTTAGTGTTATTTATTCTATCACCGCATTTTCTCCAAACAACAGGTGGTGTTCTGTCCTTTGCTTACGCCTTTATCTTATCAACACTCGATTTGGAGCGATATCAGGGACGATCTAAAGTGATTGCTGAGAGCTTAGTGCTTTCAGCGGGGATTTTACCTTTGTTGATTTTTTATTTTGGTACCTTTCAACCCTTGTCAATTCTGTTAACCGCATGTTTTTCAGTTATTTTCGATGTTTTCCTCTTACCATTATTAAGTCTTGTTTTATTAGTCAGCCCCTTGGTAGTTCTAAGGGGACTCAATCCTATTTTTTCCTTTCTTGAGTTCTTTATCAAATGGACGGATCAGCTATCGCCAAAGCCTCTTATTTTTGGTAGCCCTAGTGTAGTGGTTCTCATTTTTATGCTGATACTTTTGGCATGTTTGTATGATTTCTGGAAACAAAAGTTTTTGAGATGGTTTTTGATTTTAGGCATTCTAAGCACTTTTTTCGTGACGAAACATCCCTTGGAGAATGAAGTGACGGTTATGGATGTTGGCCAAGGGGATTCGATTTTCATTAGAGATACCACAGGGAAAAATCTTTTGATTGATACAGGAGGTCGGGTGAATTTTGAAGTCAAAGAGGAGTGGCGAAAAAGGAGAAGTGCATCTAATGCCGAGCGGACGTCAATTCCTTATTTAATTAGTCGTGGTGTTTCGACCATTGACCAGCTGGTCATTACACATACTGATACCGATCACATGGGAGATATGCAGGTTTTGGTCAAACAGTTTCATGTTAAGGAAATCATAGTCAGCCCAGGTGCTATGACGAATTCGTCTTTTGTTAAGGTATTGCAGGATATGAAGGTCAAGGTAAGAATTGTCAAAGCAGGCGATAATTTACCGATTATGGGGTCAGCTTTACAGGTTCTCTATCCTTGGTCTCAAGGAGATGGTGGTAATAATGATTCTTTGGTTTTGTATGGCAAACTATTAGATAAACGTTTTCTTTTTACAGGGGATCTTGAGGTGGAAGGGGAGCATGCTCTTATGGCTAAGTATCCCCACCTTCCAGTGGATGTCTTAAAAGCAGGTCACCATGGATCGAAAGGGTCATCTGATCAAGCCTTTTTAACGTTTACAGATGCTAAGATAGCCCTCGTATCAGCTGGTCTTAAGAATCGTTATCACCATCCCCATCAAGAAACCTTGGAACGTTTTAAAAAGTCAGAAATTCAGGTCTACCGGACCGATCAGGATGGGGCGATTCGTTTTAAAGGTTTCAAGAAATGGCAAATAGAGACCGTCAAGTAAGAAAGAGGAAAATTGTTTAGGGCACTTTCACTGACACGATTTAAAAATCATCAAAAAATAATCTAATTAGTATTATCTTGTGGTATAATAAATTAAAAAATTCACAAATAGGTGTGTATGTTTAAAGAGATAACTTACCGTCCACTCAATCTCTATAGTCAGTTCAAAGAAGCAGCAGAGGCATTTCCGGAAACGGCGATTATTTTAGATAAAGTTTATGAGGCATTTCCGCAGTTGTCATCAGAATCGACTTATCAAGAGGTTCATGAGGCCATTGTTGAAACGGCTGGTCGTTTAGCGAGTTTTGGTATCTCTCAATCTGACAAGGTCATGCTCTATAAAAGTGCCTCATTTGTTACTTACCTGTTGCTGCTGCGGTGACGTATCTAGGTGCCGTCCCCGTAATGGTTTCTTATCATTTACCGAGTTCAACTTTGGATGTTTTTGCGCAGCGTTTGGAGAGCTCTTTTATTATTTATGACCAGGAGACTATGGAACGGGTTACTGGAATGTCAGAAAAAGAGACCACAAGGCTGATTTCTGTACGGGAGCTTGTCCTAGCTGATAGGATGGAGGTAGTTGAGACCCTCTTGCCAGAAGATGTCATTCAATACATGACGCATACGTCTGGAACAACTGGGATTCCAAAACTCATTTGCCATACAGGTCAAACGATGGGCTGGCGTGTAGCTTGGCAACAAACCATCTTCGTCAAAATGAAAAAGCCTGGACTCCTTGCCTTTCACATTTCACCTGTCCATTCGCGTTATAATATTGGGATTTCGTCGGCTACCAATCTAGGATTTCCTATTTCCCCCTTATCATCAGCTCGGGCTCAAGATGTTGAAGACCTTTTAACACTGTACAAACCAATGGCGCTTGAAACGCATCCTAATAATTTTGTGCAATGGTCACGTCTGGCCAAGGAAAAACCTGATGTGTTTAGTAGTATTCAGTTTTATCATTCGACTTTTGATGCCATTAACAAGGCAACTATGAAGGCTTTTCTGACGGCTTCTAAAGATAGTCAACCTGTCTTTATGCAGGTTTATGGACAGAGTGAGTGTGGTCCTATGATTCTGCGTTATCATCGTCTTGAAGATATTGATGAAACCAATGCGCGTGATATGGGAGTAGGACTGGCAGGTTATACCCAGGCGCGTGTGGCTGATGAACATGGAATCATGTTGCCAGCTGGCCAGAATGGTCATATTCATCTTTATTCTAAAGGACGTGCAGTCACTTACTATAAGGAAGATGCACGCTTCCAGGAAAATGTCTATGGTGACTGGTGGGATTCAGATGATTACGGTTGCTTGACTGAAAATGGAACCTTGCTACTGAAAGATCGCCAAGTTGATGTCATTGACCAGATTGATAGCAATCTGGCTTTGGAAGACATGCTTTTGGACCAGTTGGATTTCCTAAGTGAAGTGGTCATTATTCGTGACCGCGAAGGACGTCCACAACCCATTTTATCCTTGGTAGAGGAAGAAGAAATGAACTGGGATGCTTGGTGGCAAGCAGTCAATGATTTACCATTATTGAAAGAACCTATTATTCTAGCTTATGAGGATATTCCGCGAACCGCAACCATGAAAGTGCAACGCCTACAGATGGAGGCAAGTTTGAAAGAGCATGGTCATCTCTAAGAAAGACAAGAAAACCCCACATGGTGCATGCCATGCGGGGTTCAGTATTATTCAGCTCCTTGTGCCCATTTCTTAGCGAGTCGACGAGAATAGGTCGAGATGGCAAAGTTGATGACAAAGTAGATAGCTGTGATGATGAGGTAAAGGGTAAAGACTTGAGCAGGTTCGAAGTATTTACCCATGAGGATTTGGCTTTTTCCGAAAAGCTCTTGTAAAGCAATAACGGAATATAAGAGCGATGTGTCTTTGATGACTGTTACAAACTGTGAAATGATAGCTGGCAACATTTTTCGAATCGCTTGTGGGAAGATGAGGTAAATAAAAATTTGCCAATATGTCATCCCCTGAGATAAGCCAGCCTCTGTTTGTCCATGGTCAACGCCATTTAAACCACCTCGAATGATCTCAGCAAGAGCAGCTGATGTGAAAACAGTGAAAGCTGTGATCCCTGCGGGTGTTGATTTCATTTGGAAAACTAAGAAAATGATGAAGATCCAAAGAAGGTTTGGCACGTTACGGACAAACTCAATGTAGATACTAGCAATCCAGCGCAAAATAGGGTTTTTGCCATTTCGCATGACTGCTAGAATAGTACCGATAATGGTTGAAAACACAATAGAAAGGAAAGAAATATAAAGTGTTAACCAGAGTCCTTCAAGGATAAATTTAATATTTATTGGTGTTAAGACAGACATAAACTCCCCTTTCTATTAAGTATAAGCTTTTTTATTTTCTTCTTCTTTAAGACGCGCCCATGTTGCTAATGGGAAGCAGACGATGAAGTAGAGAAGAGCGGCACCAGCAAAGGCTGGGACATAGTTAGTTGTTTCGTAAGCCCAAGCTTTTGAAACGAACATGATATCTGCGCCAGAAATGATGGCAACCGTAGAGGTATTTTTAATCAAGTTGACCACTTGGTTGGTCATCGGTGGTAAAATTGTCCGGATAGCCTGAGGTAGAATGATGAGCTGCATGGTTTCTTTATAGGTAAAACCTTGAGAAAGTGCAGCCTCTGTTTGTCCTTTTGGAACAGCTTCGATACCTGAACGAATGACCTCTGAAATATAAGCACCATGGTAGATACCGACACAAAGAACGGCTGTCCAGAAGGCAGAGATCATGATGAGACCGTTGGTCATGATAGCTAATCCGTAATAAACGACAACGAATTGAACCAGAAGGGGAGTATTTTGGTAAAGTTCAACGTAGACACGTGCAATGGTTTTTAAGGTCTTGTTTTTAGATGAAGACATGGCACCAAAGATTAATCCTAGGATAAGAGACAGTATCAGAGCACCGATAGACATGCCTAATGTGTAAGCAAAACCTTTAGCAAAATCGCCGAAATTGGCGAAAAAGTCGCCCCAACGAGAAAGGGCAAATGGACTTGTTACTAAGTAATTCAAGATAGTTTCCTTTCTATTGTCGAGCTAGAGTTCGACAAATTGTAAAACTTCCGACGTGTTCAAAAGCATCTCCGAGTGATTTTAGGTTGGTAAAGATAACCTTCTTAAGATATCTGATAGCCTGTCATCACTTATGTCAGAAGAGGAAGCTAATACATGTTTCTCTCTCAAGGAGGATGCTAATTTTCAGGAACGTATCACCTCCTTACGGAAGATTTACGAGTCGGAGAAGTTCAGCTCTTTCTGCGGGGCTACTCAGCAGATGCGGGTTTTAAATCGTACTTATCATAGATTTTTTGCAGCTCGCCTTTATCTGACCATTCAGCTAGGAGGTTATTGATATACTTGGTGAGATCAGCGTTGGACTGCTTACTGGCAATACCGTAACTTTGAGTATTAAAACCTTGATCAAGGATTTCAGTCTTTTTGCTACGGTAGCCTGATAAGATCGATTTATCGACAGAAAAGCTTTGAATACGTTTGGAATAAAGTGAAATAGCAAGTTCTGGATAAGAGCCCAGTTGAACGAAGTCAAATGATAGGTTATGAGCTTTCGCATACTCTTCAATCAAGCCTTTGGTAGTAGAGCCTTGAGCAACACCAATAGTTGAGCCATCCATATCTGCGATAGATGTGAAATGGCTGGCCTTATTCACAAGGAAACCAACCTCGTCAGTGTAATAAGGATCACTGAAACTGTACGACGCTTGGCGCTCAGGAGTAATGGTATAAGTTCCGATAACGATATCGACTTGACCATTATCAATAACGGCTTCACGTGTCTGTGCAGTAACAGGAGTGAAAGAAACTTTGACCCCTAAACTTTTGGCAATGCGTCGCGCAATGTCGATCTCCATACCTTCGTATTTGTTGCTCTCTGGGCTGAAATAACCGAAGTTAGGAACATCTTGCTTAACACCTGCTTTTAGGACACCTTCCTTTTGGATACGCTTAATGACGTCTGATGATAAGAGTTCATCATTTGTTTCAGCAGAAGCTGTTTGTGACCACGAGAGGCTTAAGAAAGCTAGTGTTACGGTTAAGGCGATTACTAGAAGTTGTTTTAATGATTTCATAGGACAACCTCCATCTAAGCTTTACGTTGTTTTTTCTTAGTTTGCACTTTTTCACTGGCGTGATTGATGATCTTGCTGAGGAATTGTTTCGCGCGTGGTTCTTTAGGATTGTCAAAGAATCCAGCAACGTCAGTTGTATCAACTAAGATTTCACCTTCAGCCATGAAAATGATACGGTCAGCTACTTCGCGAGCAAAGCCCATCTCGTGAGTAACCACGACCATGTTCGTTCCTTCGGCAGCTAGGTTTTGCATAACGGCCAGAACATCACCGATGGTTTCAGGGTCAAGGGCTGACGTTGGTTCGTCGAATAGGAGTAGTTCAGGCTGCATGGCAAGCCCACGAGCAATGGCGATACGTTGTTTTTGACCACCTGATAACATACCTGGATAAGAATCTTTACGATCCCACATGTTAACGTAAGTTAAATATTGTTCAGCTATTTTCTCAGCTTCTTGACGTGATTTGCCAAGAACCTTGATGGGAGCTAAAGTTACATTTTCTAACACCGTCATATGAGGGTAGAGGTTG
Organism: Streptococcus hyovaginalis DSM 12219; assembly: GCF_000420785.1. GTDB lineage: Bacteria > Bacillota > Bacilli > Lactobacillales > Streptococcaceae > Streptococcus > Streptococcus hyovaginalis. The sequence goes on from NZ_ATVP01000012.1 coordinate 61,689, forward strand.
AAGTGCTGGAAAACCATCCCGACTTCTTTGCGTAGCTGAACTAAATCTTTATTGCTTGCGTTAGCTAATTCATGTCCGTTAACTTTTAAGCTACCTGTTTCAATTGATTCAAGAGCATTCATGGTACGGATAAGTGTTGATTTACCTGATCCTGAAGGACCTAAGAGGACAACGACCTGACCTTTTTCAATCTCTAAGTTAATGTTACGAAGAGCATGGTAGTCACCGTAATATTTTTCAACATTTTTATATTCGATAAGTGCCATTAGAAACTCCTTTATAGTTAATAGTGTTACGTTAGAAAACATAACATGGATAATATACTTTAACATAGTAGGGTCACTTTGTCAAGGTTGTGTTTAAAATATTCTGAAAATTATTGTAGCGTTACAATAGATGTGAGACTTCTAGAAGTCAAAAAGAAGATTCCCTGATATGATAAGAGTACCACGACTCATCAAAAAGGAATCTTCTCATGACTAGTATATCACAAAATCTTCGCTATTTACCACATACTCTAGAAACACGTTACCACGCGGTTAAAACCTACCAAAATGGTGCCTCTGTCGCCTTCATCTGTCGACGCTACAAGGTCTCAAAAGCCTCTCTCATACGCTGGAACAAGCGATTCGACGGAACTAAAGAATCGCTGAAAGACCATTCCCATCGCCCTCTAACACCACATCCAAAGGCTCATACCCTGCAAGAGCT
>NZ_ATVP01000013.1 GCF_000420785.1 Streptococcus hyovaginalis DSM 12219
CCCCACTTGCGAGACAACTTCTATATTCTAGCAAACATCGCTTCTCTTGTCAACTACTTTGTTAGTTTTTTTTGTTTTCGTTAACCTATAGCTCTGTTTGGAACTTTTCTATAATACTACACTACAATATTAATTGTCAACCTATTTTTGAAGTTTTTTCCAAACTATGATAGCATCTTGCTTTAACGACTCCTGGACATCTATGATTCTTTGATTGCTTGATCCCCTAAACTGTAACGTCAAATCGCGTTTCCTAAAATCATAGCGACCGTCTACCAAGATATCTACCAATCGTAACATTTCCATTTTATCTTCTGTTTCCAACTCTAGCTCGTCCAGACATTTATTCTTTCTTGTTCCTTCTTCATTCTCTAATATTTAAGCACAATTCTATGAGGTCGTGTTAGGTGCAAGAACTAATTACAGAAAGTATACCTTGAACAACTCCAAACTAACTTTTGCTAAGACTAAAGTATCAGTAACAAATAAAAAGAGATTACATACAATAGCAAATTTTTATTTTTCAAATGTTAGCAATTTTAATCGAATTGAATCATTATCTAAGAAATAAAGAGAACAAGAATTTTCATATTCTTTTAAAACTACTATGATGGTGCTATAAGGCTGTAGTAGGTAAACTCATAATAGAAAATGATAGGGCATTTTAGATGGTATACAAAATATCCCACATAGTTTGTAATGAACTGCGACTAAATAACTCATTAGAAAGATGTAAAAACCGTTCAAGGAGTCGCCGTGGACATGTCTGATAGTTGCATTCCCTTCATTAAGAGCCTCGCCCCCTTATTTTTAGGCTTAGTCTGAAACAGTTCGCTAGATTCTTTCACTTCCCAATGCTCGCATTGTCCTTAATATTTTCACATCATGTAGCACCCATAACACCTTCTAAAATCGCCACCATGAAGACTTTTACTCCCTCAATCTTTAGCTTATCTAACTACGAAGAATCACTGGTGGATTTTGCATAAAAATAGTCAGAAACTAGGTCCAAAAAAACTTCTATTCAAAGGGCTTTCGATAAATCTTAATCCCATGTGAGATTCTCCAGAAGACCTTGCCCTTATCTAAGGAAGTACGCTTTTACTATGATCTTTATCAACTTTTGCTTTTTCATTTTCAAGAGAAACAAACTAGCTTTTTTTGACTTAATTGAAGTAAATCTCAAAGGAGTTTCATGTCATATTCAAAACTTTTTTGAGATACAATACTATGTCATTAACACCATAGAGCTTCCCAATTCTAACGCTAAGATAGAAGTATTCAATAAGATCATCAATAGCATCAAACACAAAACATTTGAATTCAAGAACTTTATACTAAAATACTCATCGTTTTGAGTACTAAAAGCGTCCGAGAGTGATCCTTTTAGGTTAGCTCTAGAAAACGGTAAAGAAACAACTATGAGTCATACACTACAGTTGACAAAGAGTCCAATCAAAAACGCCTGCTTACGAAAGGTTTTTTTAAAATAAAAACCTTTCGTAAACAAGCGTTACGTTTATCACACAATATGATGAGTGTTCCCACTGGGAAAAATTTCCCAGTGGTAGACCAGAGCTAGACTAAGAAAGGCACACCTTCCCATCATCATAACACTCAACAAAATTGATAAAAATTAAATAAGTTCAATAATTGCCATTGGGGCAGCGTCACCACGACGTGGTTCTGTTTTAAGAATACGAGTGTATCCACCGTTACGTTCTGCATAACGTGGTGCTAACTCAGAGAACAATTTTTGAAGAGCAGTTGTTGATGTGTATTTATCATTCGCTTCATCATAGTTTTCTGATGCAATTTCGTTACGTACAAATGCAGCTGCTTGACGACGTGCATGCAAATCACCACGTTTACCAAGAGTAATCATTTTTTCAACGGTTTTACGGATTTCTTTAGCACGAGCTTCAGTTGTTACAATTGATTCGTTGATCAAAAGATCTGTAGTCAAATCACGCAACATTGCTTTACGTTGTGAGCTAGTGCGTCCTAGTTTACGGTAAGCCATGTTATCCTCCTATTTTATTTATCGTTTTTTAGTCCTAAACCTAAATCAGCAAGTTTAACCTTAACTTCTTCAAGGCTCTTACGACCAAGGTTACGGACTTTCATCATTTCTGGTTCAGTCTTCTCTGTTAAATCGTGAACAGTATTAATGCCTGCACGTTTCAAACAGTTGTAAGAACGAACTGACAAATCTAATTCTTCAATGGTACGGTCTAGAACCTTCTCGTCATTAGCTGCTTCAGCCTCTTTCATAACATCCGTAGTTTTAGCTACTTCTGTTAGATCTGTAAAGAGATTCAAATGTTCAATTAAAACACGAGCAGACAAACCTAACGCATCTTCAGGAATGATTGTGCCATTAGTCATGATTTCAATAGTTAATTTATCAAAGCCATCATTACTACCTACACGAGCAGGTTCAACTTGATAATTAACTTTTTTCACTGGCGTATAAATAGAGTCTACAGCCAATGTGCCTACTGGTGCGTCGTCTTTCTTATTGCCTTCTGCAGCAACATAACCACGATTGGTAGCTACTGTCATGCTGGCTTTAAAAGAAGCACCTTCAGCGATTGTAAACAGATAATGATCTGAGTTAACAATCTCAACATCGCTATCAGTCAAGATATCTCCAGCAGTTACTTCCGCTGGTCCTTGGACATCAAGTTCAATAATTTTTTCGTCTTCGACGTAAGATTTTACAGCAAGTCCTTTAACGTTAAGAATAATCTGCATGACATCTTCACGTACTCCCGGTACAGTATCAAACTCGTGAAGTACTCCATCAATCTTAATCGAGGTAACCGCAGCCCCTGGAAGAGATGAAAGAAGTACACGACGAAGAGAGTTACCTAAGGTTGTTCCATAACCACGTTCAAGTGGTTCAATAACAAACTTACCATAATCTTTATTTTCATCAATTTTTGTTATTATTGGTTTTTCAAACTCAATCATTTATTTACCCCTCGAAACGAATCTGTGTACTGTATAGTTATGATTACACACGACGACGTTTTGGAGGACGAGCACCATTATGTGGTACAGGAGTAACATCGCGGATAGCAGTTACTTCGAGACCTGCAGCAGCAAGAGCACGAATCGCTGACTCACGACCAGAACCCGGGCCTTTTACAGTTACTTCAACTGTTTTCAAACCATGTTCTTGAGCTGATTTTGCAGCAGCTTCTGATGCCATTTGTGCCGCAAATGGAGTAGACTTACGAGAGCCTTTGAAACCAAGAGCACCAGCTGATGACCAAGCAATAGCATTACCGTGCACATCTGTAATCATAACAATAGTGTTGTTAAATGTAGCGTGAATGTGAGCAATACCTGACTCAATATTCTTTTTCACACGACGTTTACGTGTTGGTTTAGCCAATTTTATTACCTCCTATTTTATTTTTTCTTACCTGCAATCGCAACGGCTTTACCTTTACGAGTACGAGCATTGTTTTTTGTGTTTTGTCCACGGACAGGAAGCCCACGACGATGACGGATTCCACGGTATGATCCGATTTCCATCAAACGTTTAATGTTCAAGTTAACTTCGCGACGAAGATCACCTTCAACTTTAATCGCATCAACTTCACGACGGATAGCATCTTCTTGATCTGTTGTTAAATCTTTAACACGGATATCTTCTGAGACACCTGCAGCAGCCAAGATCTTTTTAGATGTTGTTAGTCCGATACCGTATACGTAAGTAAGTGAAATTACTACACGTTTGTCATTTGGAATATCAACTCCAGCAATACGAGCCATTTTTTCTCCTTTCTAAATTATCCTTGACGTTGTTTGTGTTTTGGATTTGTTGGACAAATTACCATAACACGGCCATTACGGCGAATCACTTTACAGTGTTCGCAAATTGGTTTAACCGATGGTCTTACCTTCATGTTCTATCCCTCCAATTATTTCGATTATTTAAAGCGGTATGTGATACGTCCACGCGTCAAATCATATGGGCTCATTTCCACTGTCACACGGTCACCAACTAAAATACGAATGTAATTTTTACGGATTTTCCCAGAAACAGTCGCTAAAATTTGATGGCCATTTTCTAATTCAACTGTAAACATAGCGTTAGGCATGGTTTCAACTACCTTACCTTCAATTTCAATCACGTCTTCTTTTGCCACGCAAAAGTCCCCCTCTAAATTTCGATTTGATTTCCCCTGAAAGACAGAGGTAACAATTATAAGTCAGACTAAGTTATTCTACCACATCTGGGTTTATATAGCAAGCATGATCGCTAATTATTTAATACGATCAATCGCTTCCTTAACATCTTTAAAGACTTGGTCAATTTCTTGGTTGCCTTCAATATCTGTCACTAGATCTTGCCCACGGTAATGTTCTAAGATTGGTTGTCCTTGTGAAATATTAACATCCAAACGTCGTTTAACTGTCTCAGGTTTATCATCTTCACGTTGATAATAATCATCTTCGTTGTAATCACCTGCTGGAGGGTTAAATACTTTATGGAATGTCTCGCCAGTCTCTTTATGGATGATGCGACCACTAAGGCGTTCAACCAAACTTTCAGGATCAACATCAATATTGATCACTCCGTCAAGTTGCAATCCCAATTCGGATAGCGTTTGATCCAATGCATACGCTTGGTCAATCGTGCGTGGGTAACCATCCAACAAGAAACCTTTTTCTTTAATATCAGGTTCAGCTAATCGTTCTTTTACGATACCATTTGTTACCTCATCCGGTACCAATTCGCCTTTATCAATATATGATTTAGCAAGTTTGCCCATTTCGGTTTCGTTTTTCATGGCTGCACGAAACATATCTCCGGTAGAGATATGTGAAATTCCATAGGTTTCCACAATTTTCGCTGCTTGTGTTCCCTTACCTGCACCAGGTAGTCCCATAATTAAAAGATGCATATTATTCTCCTTTTTTCCTGTTAGAATAAGATCGTCCTATTATTTTGTGTTTAAACAAATCTGTCACCAAGGACAGACTTATTAAAAAACAAAATAGAAGGTTGACATCGTCAACCTAAAGTCTATTTTGTATTCATGAAGCCTACGTATTTCTTCTTCAATAGATAACCTTCTAACTGTTTCATACTGTCTATACCTGTTGAAATCAAAATCAATAAACTAGTCCCCCCTAATGCTACCGTAGCTGTTAAATTAAATACTTGCTGTGCTACGATGGGAATTAGAGAAATAACAGCCAAAAATAAGGAACCAACTGTTGCTAATTTTTTCAATAGTGAAGACATATAAGCCTCTGTTTCTCTTCCAGGTCTCACTCTTGGGATATAGGAACCATTCTTTTGCAAATTTTCTGCTGTTTTTTCAGGATTAACCTGAACAAAAGTGTAAAAGAACGAAAACAGGACAATTAATAAAGCATAGATTCCCATTCCTGCTGGTGTTTGGTAAGAAAAGAGATTTTGTAGAGTGTTCAACCATGGAATGTCATGGTTACTACTTTGAAAGAAGGCCAATATTGAACTAGGTGCTGCAGTTATAGAACTTGCAAAGATAACGGGAATTACACCTGCTGGATTCACCTTCAATGGAAGGTATGAACTCGTTGGCGCTCCTTGAGCTAGTTTGGTGTATTGAATTGGAATTTTATACTCAGCCTGTTGGACAAATGTTGTGAAGAAAACAATTAACAAAACAGCTAATAGTAAGACGCCAACAAAAATCCAAGAATTTGTAAGGTCGCTTGCTTTGATATTAACAAAGTAATCTTCATAAATAGCAGAAATCGCTCCTGGCAATGAGGCAATAATCCCAGAAAAAATGATCATGGAAATACCATTTCCAAACCCTTTATCCGAAATCTGCTCTCCCAACCAGGTCACAATAATACTTCCAGTTGTTAAAATGACCCCAATAACCACATAGGTCTGCCAAGTGGGGGACGTTACTAATTGAATACTTGAAAGGGCATTAAATCCTGCTGTAATACCAATCGATTGAATAAAAGCGAGAACTAATGAGATGTAACGTGTTGCTTGGTTTAATTTTCGACGACCTACTTCACCCTGTTTACTCCATTCTACAAATTGTGGGAGAATATCCATTTGCAAGAGTTGAACAATGATGGAGGCGGTAATGTAAGGACTCACTCCTAGTGCAAAAACGGAGAATGAACTCATCGCATTACCTGAGACCAAGTTTAACAAATTGAGGAACGGTAAGTCTGCTAACTGCTCTAAGCTTTGAGCATTAATCCCCGGAACGGTAATATGTGTTCCTAGGCGAAAGATAAATATGATAAACAGTGTAAAAGCAATTTTACGTCTTACATTTTTAAGCTTGAGAGCTTCTTTTAGAATTTTGAAAAACATAATGAGTTACTCCTATGATTCATGCGAACATAATGAGGGAAGACTCATTAAATAACTTCTACAGAACCACCTTTTTCAACGATAGCTGCTTCTGCTGCTTTAGAGAATTTAGATGCCTTAACATCCAATTTCTTTGTAAGCTCACCATTTGCAAGGATTTTTACACCTGATTTTTCAGACTTGATAACACCTGCATTTTTAAGTACTGACGGTGATACTTCTGTCCCATCTTCAAAGATATTCAAGGCTTCAAGACTTACAAGTGCATACTCTTTAGCGTTGATATTGGTGAAGCCGCGTTTTGGAAGACGACGGAACAATGGTGTTTGTCCACCCTCAAAACCGAGGCGTACACCGCCACCGCTACGAGCTTTTTGACCTTTTTGACCACGTCCAGATGTTTTACCATTACCAGACGATGTACCGCGTCCAACACGATTGCGGACTTTACGAGAACCTTCTGCAGGTTTCAATTCATGAAGTTTCATTTTTTCTCCTTATTTTGTACAATGCTAACGCCTTAATGAGGGGAAAGGACTCCCCATTAAGACTCGCCTATACAGTGTTAGATTAGAATAGTTAAACCAATCTAATACAAAATTAGTTTGCTTCTTCAACAGTAACCAAGTGAGAAATAGCATTGACCATTCCACGGATGGCTGCGTTATCTTCTTTGATTACTGAAGAGTTTAATTTACCAAGTCCAAGGGCAACAACTGTTTTACGTTGTTCTGGTTTACGACCGATTGGAGACTTAGTCAAAGTAATTTTAATTTGAGCCATGGTATCTCCTTTCTTATGCTAAATCAGAAACTGACACGCCACGAAGTTCTGCAACTTCTTCAGCGCGTTTAAGTTGTTTCAAACCTTCAACTGTAGCACGAACGATATTGATTGGTGTGTTTGATCCGAGTGATTTAGATGTAATATCCGCAACACCTGCCAACTCGATGACGGCACGAACAGCACCACCAGCGGCAACACCAGCACCTTCAACAGCAGGTTTCAACAATACTTTCGCTCCACCAAAGTTTGAGAAAACTTCGTGAGGAATTGTTGTACCAACCATAGGTACTTCAATCATATTTTTCTTAGCTGCTTCAACAGCTTTACGGATTGCTTCTGGAACCTCTTGAGATTTACCAGTACCAAATCCTACGCGACCGTTACGGTCACCAACAACAACAAGTGCAGCAAAACGCATATTGCGTCCACCTTTAACAACTTTAGTAACACGATTGATAGCAACAACGCGTTCTTCAAGTTCTACTGCATTATCTTTAAATGCCATTATTAAGTGTCCTCCCTATTAGAATTTCAATCCGTTTTCACGAGCTGAATCAGCCAAAGCCTTAACACGTCCGTGATAGAGATATCCACCGCGGTCAAACACCACTTCAGAAATACCTTTAGCTACTGCGCGTTCAGCAACAAGTTTACCGACAACAACAGCTTGCTCGGTTTTAGTACCTTTTGAAACGTCTTTATCAAGAGTTGATGCACTTGCGAGCGTTACACCCGCTACGTCATCAATCACTTGAGCGTAGATGCCTGTATTAGAACGGAAAATGTTCAAACGTGGGCGATCAGCAGTTCCAGAGAGTTTTCCGCGAACGCGACGGTGACGTTTTTGGCGGAGTTTGTTTTTATCTGGTTTCGAAATCACAATTTTCACCTCTTAATTTATGATTATTTTGCTTTTAACAAAATAGTGACATAAATGTCGTCTCACAAAAAGAACGATTCCTCTCATGAGAGCTCTACATTTATTATTTACCTGTTTTACCTTCTTTACGGCGAACAAATTCACCAACGTAGCGGATACCTTTACCTTTATATGGTTCAGGTGAACGAAGGCTACGGATGTAAGCAGCTGTTTGACCAACAACTTCTTTGTTAATCCCTTCAACGACGATTGAAGTTGGGTTAGCAACAGTAAAAGTAATTCCTTCTGGTGCTTCAACTTCGTCTTGGTGAGATTTACCGACTGAAAGAACAAGTTTTGAACCTTGAAGTTGTGCACGGTAACCAACCCCACGCATTTCAAGTTCTTTTTTGAAACCTTCAGAAACACCAACAACCATGTTGTTCAAGTTAGCACGAGTTGTGCCATGGATTGTTTTCATTTCTTTTGAGTCGTTTGGACGGTGAAGTGTAACTTCAGTTCCTTCAACTTTGATTTCAATGTTTTTGTTAAACTCACGAGTGAGTTCGCCTTTAGGTCCTTTTACAGTAACAACATTGTCTTTGTTGCTGATTTCAACACCAGCAGGTAATGTGATTACTTTATTACCAATACGTGACATAGTATTATATTCTCCTGTTAGATTGTCAAGCCGCTAAGCGACGAGTTTTCACGGGGGCAAACAAGATATTAGGCCGTTAAACAACTCAAAGAAAAGTATGAAACTCGGCTGAAGATGCTAGCATCTAAGGAGAGTTTATCTTTTTTCGAAGAGTTGTAGGCATGCTCAATTAGTGTATCTTGTTTTTGTTTGGAATTATCTGATTTGAACATGCACTGAGAACTGTGCAAAATAGATAAACTGATTGGTTCTCTACGTACTTTGTATCATGATTTTACCAAACGTAAGCAAGCACTTCTCCACCAACGTTCTTTTGACGAGCTTCTTTATCTGTCAAAAGACCTTCTGATGTAGAAACGATTGCAATTCCAAGTCCGTTAAGAACTTTAGGAATATCTTCACGTTTTGAGTAAACACGAAGACCTGGTTTTGAGACACGTTTCAAGTTTGTGATAACACGTTCACCGTTTTGCCCATATTTAAGGAAGACACGGATAATACCTTGTTTATCATCTTCGATAACTTCAACGTTTTTTACAAAACCTTCACGCTTAAGAATTTCAGCAATTCCTTTTTTAATGTTTGATGCAGGCACTTCAAGTACTTCGTGTTTTGCTTGGTTAGCATTACGAATACGTGTCAAAAAGTCTGCAATTGGGTCAGTCATAACCATTTTTATATTTCTCCTCTTACTAGTAGTTTGCAATAGCACTTGCTAGTTAATTCATGATACAAAGGGCGCTAAAAAGCCAAAGTGAAAATAGAAAACTTGACGTAGAAACTTTGGTTTCTAGGAAAGTTTGTCTTTTTCACACAGGCTTTCACCCGTGTTCAAATCGGCAAGCAAGCTTTGTATCGGGGTTGTTTTAATTGAGTTCGAGCTACAACCAAGGCAAAGAAGATAGATTTTCCTAGAAGTAAACTTCATCGTCAAATCTCCTATCTTTGCCTTGGTTGCTTAACACTCTCACATCTTGAAATTACCAAGAAGCTTTTGTTACGCCAGGGATTTGACCTTTGTAAGCCAATTCACGGAAGCAAACACGGCAAAGTTGGAACTTACGGTAAACTGAGTGTGGACGTCCACATTTTTCACAACGAGTGTAAGCTTGCGTAGAGAACTTCGCAGGGCGTTTGTTCTTAGCAATCATAGATTTTTTAGCCAATTTATTTACCTCCTAAATTATTTTGCAAAAGGCATACCAAGGCCTTTAAGCAATTCGCGTCCTTCTTCGTCAGAGTTTGCAGTTGTTACGATAACGATATCCATACCACGAACTTTATCAACATCATCAAAGTTGATTTCTGGGAAGATCAATTGCTCCTTCACACCAAGTGTGTAGTTACCACGTCCATCAAATGATTTTGTTGGAACACCATGGAAGTCACGAACACGTGGAAGTGAAACTGAAACCAATTTGTCAAGGAACTCATACATGCGTTCGCCACGAAGAGTTACTTTAGCACCGATAGCTACACCTTCACGAAGACGGAAGCCAGCGATTGATTTCTTAGCTTTAGTAATAAGTGGTTTTTGACCTGAGATAGTTGCTAATTCAGCAGCAGCTTTTTCAAGGTTTTTAGCGTTATTTACAGCATCACCAACACCCATGTTAAGAACGATTTTCTCAACTTTAGGCACAGCCATAACTGATGAATAGTTAAACTTCTCTGTCAATGCAGGAATTACTTCGTTAGTATATTTTTCTTTTAAACGATTTGCCATTTATGCTTCTCCTTTCCTTCGTGATTAATCAAGAACTTCGCCTGATTTTTTGTTGTAACGAACTTTTTTGCCGTCAACAACTTTGTAACCAACACGTCCAGCAACACCGTTTTTGTCAAGAACTTGAACGTTTGATGCGTGGATTGGTGCTTCAACTTCTACGATAGCACCTTGAGGGTTTTCGTTATTTGGACGTTGGTGTTTTTTAACAATCCCAACACCTTCAACAACAACTTTGTTTACTTTTGGAAGTGCTTTAAGAACTACAGCTTCAACGCCTTTGTCCTTACCAGCAATAACGCGAACTTTGTCGCCTTTTTTTACAAACATTTGAGTTTTTCTCCTATAATTTCTTACGCCCAAATGGGCACCCTAGGTTTCCCTAGGGGACTTAGTTTGTTTTAGTTAAGATTAAAGTACTTCTGGTGCAAGTGATACGATCTTCATGTAGCCACCTTCACGCAATTCACGTGCAACAGGGCCGAAGATACGAGTTCCGCGAGGTGTTTTGTCATCACGGATGATTACTGCAGCATTTTCGTCAAATTTGATGTATGAACCGTCTGGACGGCGTGCACCAGATTTTGTACGAACGATAACAGCTTTAACGACATCACCTTTTTTAACAGCGCCACCTGGTGTAGCTTGTTTTACAGAAGCAACGATAACGTCACCGATGTTAGCAAATTTACGTCCTGAACCACCAAGTACTTTGATAGTCAAGATCTCACGAGCACCGCTATTATCAGCAACTTTCAAGCGAGTTTCTTGTTGAATCATTTCAATTTTCTCCTTTTAGTTTGATTAGATAATAACAGCTTCTTCCACAACTTCTACAAGACGGAAGCGTTTTGTAGCTGAAAGTGGACGAGTTTCCATGATACGAACTTTGTCGCCTTCTTTAGCAACGTTGTTTTCGTCATGTGCTTTGTATTTTTTAGAATAGTTGATACGTTTACCATAGACTGGGTGGTTACGTTTAGTTTCAACTACAACAGTGATTGTTTTATCCATCTTGTCTGATACTACACGACCAACAAGTGTTTTACGTTGATTACGTTCCATTATAAGATTTCTCCTTTCCCAATCTATTATTTAATTTCAGATTGCACCGTTTTAACACGAGCAATTTGTTTTTTAACTTCGTTCAAACGAGCAGTTTGATCAAGTTGACCTGCTGCAGCTTGGAAACGAAGATCAAAAAGTTCTTTTTTAAGTTCATTTTCTTTCTTAGCAAGTTCTTCTTGAGAAAGTCCACGAAGCTCTTTAACAAAATCTTTAATTTCTTGAAGTTTCATGTGCTCTCCTTATTCTGCTTCACGTTTTACGAATTTAACTTTAACTGGTAATTTGTGGCCAGCAAGACGGAATGCTTCACGTGCTACTTCTTCAGAAACACCAGCAATTTCGAACATTACTTTACCGCGTTTAACTGGAGCAACCCAACCTTCAGGAGCACCTTTACCAGATCCCATACGTACACCGATAGCTTTAGCAGTGTATGATTTGTGTGGGAAGATTTTGATCCAAACTTTACCACCACGTTTCATGTAACGCGTCATCGCGATACGGGCAGCTTCGATTTGGCGGTTTGTGATCCATGAGCTTGTAGTAGCTTGAAGGCCGTATTCACCAAAGTCTACTTGTTTTCCACCTTTTGCTTCACCGCGCATTTTACCACGGAATTCACGACGGTGTTTTACACGTTTAGGTACTAACATTTGTTATTTACCTCCTTTAGTGTTTTTACGAGCTGGAAGAACTTCTCCACGGTAGATCCAAACTTTAACACCTAGTTTACCGTAAGTTGTATCAGCTTCTTCCCAAGCATAGTCGATATCTGCACGAAGTGTGTGAAGTGGAACAGTTCCTTCTGAGTAACCTTCAGCACGAGCGATATCTGCACCGTTCAAACGACCAGATACTTGAGTTTTGATCCCTTTAGCACCTGCACGCATTGTACGTTGGATGGCTTGTTTTTGAGCACGACGGAAAGCAACACGTTGCTCAAGTTGACGAGCAATGTTTTCACCAACAAGATGAGCGTCCAAATCTGGTGACTTGATTTCAATGATGTTGATGTGTACTTGTTTTCCAGTCAATTTGTTAAGTTGAGCACGGAGTGCGTCAACGTTTGATCCACCTTTACCGATAACCATACCTGGTTTAGCAGTGTGAAGTGAAACAATAACTTTGTTTACTGCGCGTTCGATTTCAATAGTTGAAACTGAAGCGTCTGCCAATTCTTTGTTGATGAATTTGCGAATTTTAAGATCTTCATGAAGGTAATCCGCGTATTCTTTTTCAGCATACCATTTCGCATCCCAGTCACGGATGATTCCGACACGCATACCAATTGGATGTACTTTTTGACCCACGAGTTTACCTCCTTATTTTTCTGACACAACTACTGTGACGTGAGTTGTGCGTTTGTTGATTGGTGAAGCTGAGCCTTTCGCACGTGGACGGAAACGTTTCATTGTTGGTCCTTCGTTTGCGAATGTTTCAGACACTACCAAGTTAGCTTTTTCCAAACCAAAGTTGTTTTCTGCGTTAGCAATTGCTGAGTTAAGTGTTTTTTCAATAATACGAGCAGCTTTGTTTGGAGTGAATTTCAAGATTGCGATAGCATCGGCTACGTTTTTGCCACGGATAGTATCCAAGACAAGACGAGTTTTACGAGGTGAAACACGAACTGTACGAGCCATTGCTTTAGCTGAAGTAATTTCTGCCATAATTAATGTTCTCCTTATCTACGTGTTTTCTTATCGTCTGCAGCGTGACCTTTGTAAGTACGAGTTGGTGCAAATTCACCAAGTTTGTGACCTACCATGTCTTCTTGGATGTAAACAGGTACATGTTTACGTCCATCATAAACTGCAATTGTATAACCGATGAAACTTGGGAAAATCGTTGAACGACGTGACCAAGTTTTGATTACTTTTTTCTTTTCGTCATTTGCTTGAGCTTCAACTTTTTTCATCAAATGCTCATCGACGAAAGGTCCTTTTTTAAGACTACGTCCCATTTTGTAGTATTCTCCTTTAAATAAAGTACCACAGCGGCCTGCTCGCTAAAAGCGAGCTACCGAGTTGGCGGATGATTGCATTAACTATACTGATTTAGTTTATTTTTCGTTGCGACGACGAACGATAAGTTTGTCAGATTTAGCTTTCTTGTTACGTGTTTTAAGACCAAGCGCAGGTTTACCCCATGGAGTAGATGGCGCTTTACGTCCAACTGGTGCTTTACCTTCACCACCACCGTGTGGGTGATCGTTAGGGTTCATTACAGAACCACGAACTGTTGGGCGAATACCTTTCCAACGGCTACGTCCTGCTTTACCAATGTTAACAAGAGATTGTTGTTCGTTACCTACAGTACCGATTGTCGCACGACATGTACCAAGAATCATACGAACTTCGCCTGATTGAAGACGAACAAGAACGTATTTACCTTCTTGACCAAGTACTTGAGCCGATGAACCAGCTGCACGGATAAGTTCCGCACCTTTACCTGGTTGAAGCTCAATGTTGTGGATAACTGTACCAACTGGGATATTAGCAAGTGGAAGTGCATTTCCGACTTTAATATCAGCTTCTGGTCCAGAAACGATACGCTGACCTACTTGAAGTCCTTTAGGAGCGATGATGTAAGCTTTAACACCGTCAGTGTAATGTACAAGAGCGATGTTTGCTGTACGGTTTGGATCGTATTCGATTGTTTTAACAACAGCTTCAACGTTATCTTTGTTACGTTTGAAGTCGATCACACGGTAATGACGTTTGTGCCCACCACCTTGGTGACGAACAGTGATACGACCATTGTTGTTACGACCAGCTTTGTTTTTAAGAGAAACAAGCAATGATTTCTCAGGAGTGCTTGTTGTGATTTCTGCAAAATCCAAAGAAGTCATGTTACGACGGCCATTTGTCGTTGGTTTATAAACTTTAATACCCACGTTATTTCCTCCTTAGATTATTCAGCTTCTGCTGCAAACAACTCGATTGCTTTTGAATCAGCTGTAAGAGTGATGATAGCTTTCTTAGTTTTTGAAGTGAAACCTGTATAACGACCAACACGTTTTGCTTTTGGTTTAACTGTCACAGTGTTTACACTTGCCACTTTAACACCTTCAAACGCAGCTTCAACAGCTTGTTTGATCAAAAGTTTGTGTGCACGTGTATCAACTTCAAAAGTGTATTTACCTGCTTCAAGATCAAGCATTGATTTTTCAGTAATTACAGGTTTTTTGATTACGTCATACAAATTCATTATGCAAGAACCTCCTCGATTGTAGAGATCGCTTCTTTAGTAACAAGAAGTTTATCTGCGTTTACGATATCAAGAACACTTGCAGTTGTTGCAGTTGCAACTTTAACGTTTTTAAGGTTACGAGCTGAAAGTTCAGCAAATTTATTTCCTTCTTCAACGATAACAAGTACTTTTGAATCGATGCTAAGTGCTGAAAGAACTTTAGCGAATTCAGCAGTTTTTGGAGCTGCAAATGAAAGAGCTTCAACAGCTACAAATTTTTCGTCAGCTACTTTAGATGAAAGAACTGATTTCAAGGCAAGGCGACGAACTTTTTGTGGAAGTTTGTATCCGTATGAACGAGGAGTTGGTCCGAAGACAACACCACCACCACGCCATTGCGGTGAACGGATAGAACCTTGACGAGCACGTCCAGTTCCTTTTTGGCGCCATGGTTTACGTCCACCACCTGATACTGCTGAACGGTTTTTAACCGCATGAGTACCTTGGCGAAGGCTAGCACGTTGGCTGATAACAACATCAAAGACAACTGATTCGTTTGGCTCGATACCAAAGATTGCGTCGTTAAGTTCTACTGAACTCACTTCTTTACCAGCTTGGTCAAATAATTTAACGATTGCCATTTTAACTGTGTTCTCCTTTCTTATTATTTAGCAGCTTTAACTGCTGATTTGATAGTGATAAGAGATTTCTTAGCACCTGGTACGTTACCTTTGATAAGGATAACGTTTTTCTCTGGAACAACTTGAACGATTTCAAGGTTTTGGATCGTTACACGGTTGCCACCCATACGTCCTGCCAAGTGTTTGTTTTTGAAAACACGGTTAGGCGCAACAGGTCCCATTGAACCTGGACGACGGTGGTAACGAGAACCGTGAGCCATTGGACCACGTGATTGACCATGGCGTTTGATAACACCTTGGAAACCTTTACCTTTAGTTGTACCTGTGACGTCAACAACATCACCAGCCTCGAATGTATCTACAGTAATTTCTGCACCAACTTCTAAGCCTTCAATGTTTTTGAATTCACGAATGAAGCGCTTAGGAGCAGTGTTAGCTTTCGCTACATGGCCTTTGGCAGGTTTGTTACTCAATACTTCGCGTTTGTCATCAAAACCAACTTGAACTGCTTCGTAACCGTCTGTTTCAACAGTTTTCACTTGAAGCACAACGTTTGGAGTCGCTTCGATGACAGTAACAGGGATAAATTCACCTGATTCAGTGAAGATTTGAGTCATTCCCACTTTTTTCCCTAAGATTCCTTTTGTCATGAGAAAATATTTCCTTTTCTTATTTTTTAGTTGTTTTAAAAAGTTTTTTATGAGCGTTTTTCGTGCTCAAAAAAGTTTTTAACGAGCGTTTTTTGTGCTCAAAACAAGATACAAAGAGCGTCAAACTCAAAATGAAAACAGGAAATCTGATACAGAAAGTTCAGTTTCAAGGAAGATTTATCTTTTTCATGTAGAGTTTAGCTCGTGTTCAATTGCCATCAAACACTAACTGTACTTGCAAAATCTCACAGATTAAAGTTTGATTTCTACGTTAACACCACTTGGAAGATCCAATTTCATCAAAGCGTCAACAGTCTTTTGAGTTGGATTCACGATGTCGATAAGACGTTTGTGAGTACGCATTTCAAATTGTTCGCGAGAATCTTTGTATTTGTGAGTCGCACGAATAATTGTGTAAAGACTACGTTCTGTTGGAAGTGGAACTGGTCCAGCTACAGTAGCACCTGTACGTGTTGCAGTTTCAACGATTTTTTCTGCCGCTGTATCAAGTGTACGATGTTCGTATGCTTTCAAACGGATACGGATTTTTTTGTTTGCCATCTTTTTCTCCTTTTTCGTCTATTTAAGATAATAGGCTAGCTCCTCAAGAAAACCAACACCTGTCGCGTGGCAATGCAACCGAGCGTGTCGCAACCTCTTGTATCATAGCTAAAGCTGTTTTTGTTTACAGCACCATAATATGATACCAGAATCACATAGCGTATGCAAGAGATTTGAGACTTTTTCTACAATTTTTTTCTAACAGGGTTTAATAAAGGCTTTTTGTACCGCGTTGTAAAATGAAGTGCAACAAAAAAAGACATGTTCGTCTGATATACTAGAATTCCCCAACTCAGTATAGAAAGCAGATGAACATGTCCAACACTCATTCTACCAAAAAATCATCCTATTCTCATCTCTCAGCCACAGAACGTGGTGAAATAGCTGCTTATCTTAAAATGGGAAAGAAACCAGTTGAGATTGCTCGTCTCCTGGGTCGTCACCGTTCTACAATCTGTCGAGAAATCAAACGTGATTCAGTCAATCAGGTACAGG
The DNA here is from genome assembly GCF_000420785.1 of Streptococcus hyovaginalis DSM 12219. Taxonomy (GTDB): domain Bacteria; phylum Bacillota; class Bacilli; order Lactobacillales; family Streptococcaceae; genus Streptococcus; species Streptococcus hyovaginalis. The sequence continues at coordinate 16,986 of NZ_ATVP01000013.1, forward strand.
ATAAAAATGGGAAACGAACCTATTTCAGCGCCTATTTTACTGATAGTGGACAACGCGTCGATGAAACCAATCGTCATAGGTTCATTGAACAATTATGAGATGCCTTGAAAGCTAACGTCCGTCTCCATAGCGTAGTTAGTTTTGTTCAGACTTATAAAGCAACCCATCCTGAAGAAGTCGTCGCCTCTACCAAAACGATTTATCGTTATATAAAAGAGGGGCTGTTAGCTATTAAACCAATCGATCTGCCTAAGATGGTTAATATCAGAAAACGTTCTAAGAAAGTTACGAAGACGAATCGGAAGACTTTGGGTAAGTCTATCAAAGAACGTCCAGAGTGTATCAATGACCGTTCTGAATTTGGGCATTGGGAGATTGATTTGGTTCTTGGCAAGAAAACAAAAGGTGAAGCTGTTATTTTGACTTTGGTAGAGCGCCAGACACGCTATGCACTGGGCGTTAAGCTAGAAGACAAACAGTCCCACACTATTAATAGTGCTGTAAGGCATCTCACCAGTTTGTATCCTATTGCATCCATCACAGCAGATAATGGTTATGAGTTTAGTTTACTCTCAGACTTGGAAGCCGTTGATGTTTACTTTGCACATCCTTATTCTTCACATGAGAGAGGCACAAACCAGAACTTCAATGGCCTCCTCAGAGAATATATCCCTAAAGGAGTCTCACTTAATTCACTAACCTCTGAAGAACTGGACAAGTATATCACTGCCATCAATGAGCGCCCAAGACGGCTTCTTCAGTATCAATCCTCAAAATTTCTGTTTGGGCTAGCCCAAACAGCTTAATCTCTGGAACTCTAGCTATCAATGAACTTGTTGCAATTAACTTGACAACGTGCGAAAGGCTTTTTGTCTATAAATTAAGTGATGTGCTATAACCAATGCCCATCCTTGTTAAGAAGTTGTGGGTTCGAAAGAACTGGAAATTACTTTAGACATGGAAGGAGAAAAAACATTTCTACAGTAAAAAGTTTTTTTTTAGACTCTCTCTAGAGATGTCCTTTACAGTTTTAAGACGCGGCAGCATTTACCATACTTAGAACGGAAACCTTTTAAGTGTTTAAAATAGAGTAACCAAAGTTCACATCAAATATATCGAACTAACTAGGGAGGTGAAACACAAGAAACTGTGGTTTGCTATGCAAAATGTCAGTATCTTAAGTTGGTATTACTAATCATATAATAAGAAGCTGAACATTACGCACAGCCTCTTTTATACAAATAACTCAGAAAAAACCATCTAAACAAATTATCTAAAACTGTTGCTAGCCAGACACCGCTCAAACCGAGTTGAGCCACTACCCCTAATAAATAGCCTAAACCAATCCTCACCAACCACATTCCTAGACTCGTAGCATAAAATGGTACCTTAGCATTACCAAGACCTTGCCATGTTGCTGTCATGATTAAGGTTCCTGCTGTGACGGGGACACCTACTAAAGAAAATAAAATGACAAGATAGCTTGCCTGAGTAGCTTGTAGATCACTTAAAAAGAGAAAGGTTAAGGGGGCTTTTAAAATAAAAATAGCACTTGCCAAGCTGTACATCATGATAACCGAGAGCCAGAAACTACTTTTCACAATCTCTCTGACTCTACGAGGATGAGCCGAGATATTGGAAGCCACCTCAATGACTGTCGCCACCGATATGGCCATTGCAGGGAGATAATTAAATTGTGTCAAGGTTTCACCAACAGCATTACCAGCGACCACCTCCGAACCAAAAGTAACCACTATTGCAACCACAACAACATCACCAGCCCGCATCATAAGACGCTCTCCTGCTGCCGGTAGAACCATGCTTAGCAATTCTTTGTCAAGAGACCACCTCAAATGGTGAAAGACTTCTTGTAGTGACAGCTTCTTGATTAAAAACGTGACTCCTATGAGCCGCGCAATAACCGTCGAAAAAGCCACCCCAGCAATGCCAAATTGAAAAATGTAGATAGATAACGCGGACAAGAGCGCATTAAGCAAATTGGTCAATAAACTAACTTCCATGGGTAACCTTGTATGACCTTGAACACGAACAATCGCCCCCAGGCTTGTTAAGAGACCTAAACTGATAATACCACCACCTACAATAGCCAAATAGAGACCACCCGATCTAGCTACAGGAGCAGATGCTCCTAACATACTTAGTAAATTTTTACTTCCTATGATAGATAAAAAACCTAAGAGCAGACTAATCAAAGTCGTTAAAAGAAGTGCGTCTGTAATACTTTGAAATTGTTTACTTATTTTCTTCTGGGCTAGGTGGCGCGATAAGAGACTAGAAATAGCCCCTCCTATCGCGATAAATAAGGCTTGATAGATAGCAAGCATATTATTGGCAATCGATACCCCTGATACGGCTATAATTCCTAACTGAGCCACTAAATAATTGTCCACAAATCCCATTAACATTTGCAAAAATTGCTCTACCATCGCCGGAAGTGCAATTCTTAATAACTCTTTACTTTCTTTCATAGCTAATAGTTTACCACGTCTTACAAAAAAAGACCGAGGAATCTCAGTCTTTTACAACCATCTGATAATCATCTGTAAGAATCTCTTGTCCTCTTAAGCTAACGTCTGGATATTGCCTAACTAAAGTCATCCCAATATTTTCTAAAACAGCCTTACTCGCTAAATTATCATGGTTGGTACTCGCAGTTAGATAATTTATTCCTGGTAAGTCTCTTGCTAGATTCGCTAGAGCGCTAACTGCTTCGGTCATATAACCCTGTCCGATATAGTCTTGATGAAGGGTATAACCTATTTCCAAGGTATCATCTCTGTCTGTTTGTTTAAAGTTAATATTGCCAATCAGGCGATTAGAAGATTTTTCGACAATACCATATTTTCCAATAGGCTCTTTCAGATTGTAGAGCACAAGCCCTTTCCAACTTTCTTCTATAGAAGTATGCGGATAAAAAGCATAGCGTAAATGTGTATCATCAGAGGTGAAAGCAAAATAATCTTCCAAGTCATCTTTGGTCATCGGTCTCAACAAAAGTCGATTCGTTTCAAGTCTAGGATACCTAGCCAATTCAAAAAGAACAGACATGTCACACCTCATTCTATAAACCGAGATAACTCTCCACAGCCTTTTGCATATCTTCTGTCGCTACTACCGTCTCGTGGCGAACTGGTGCCATCTGTAAATCACGAACAGCTTCTGGAACAAGCACTTGCGATAAGCGGTGAAGTTCCGCAACTGCCTCAAAGTCATCACCCACATCCTCTCCTGTGATAGCTTTAACAGCGACCCTTGGGAACTTGTAAGGACTAGCTGTCGAGGCGATAACCGTCGGTGTTTCATCCTTTGTGCGATCACGGTAAGCACGATAGACGCTAGAAGCTACAGCTGTGTGGGGATCTTCGATATAATGGCTTTCTTGATAGACCTGCTTAATCTCTGTTTCGGTGTCCGCTTCTGAGGCAAATCCTGCTTCAAAGCGTTCTAGAATAGACGGATTGATAGCTTCCAGTTGGTATTGACCTTGAGTATGCAGGGCATCCATCAATGCTTTTGTTTTAGTAGCATCATTTCCAAGAAGGTGGAAAATAAGACGCTCTAAGTTTGATGAAACAAGGATATCCATTGATGGACTCGTGGTTACTTTAAAGGCACGTTTCTTGTCGTAAGTGCCTGTTTGGAAGAAGTCTGTCAAGACCTTGTTTTCATTAGAGGCACAAACCAGCTTTGCAATTGGCACACCAATCTCACGCGCATAATAGGCTGCCAGAATGTTGCCGAAATTCCCCGTAGGAACAGTGACATTAATCGCTTGCCCGTTCTCAATCTCCCCTGCTTTGACCAGTTGCGCATAGGCATGGACATAGTAAACAATCTGTGGCACCAAGCGACCGATGTTCATCGAGTTAGCTGATGAAAACTGAATGTTTTGTGCCAAAAGACGAGCACGTAAGTCAGCATCATTAAACATGCGCTTAACCTCTGTCTGAGCATCATCAAAATTACCATCGATGGCAACAACATGCGTGTTCTGCCCTTTTTGTGTGGTCATTTGCAACTCTTGAATCTTACTAACACCGTTCTTGGGATAAAAGACGATGATCTCTGTACCAGGAACATCTGCAAAGCCTGCCATGGCAGCTTTTCCAGTATCACCTGAAGTGGCTGTCAAAATAACGATTTTAGTGTCTACCCCTTGCTTTTTAGCCGATGTTGTCAAGAGATAAGGCAATATCGATAAAGCCATGTCTTTAAAAGCGATGGTTGATCCATGAAAAAGCTCAAGATTGTAATGGTCTTTGAGCTTCACTAAAGGTGCAATGACTTCTGTATCAAATTTGTCATCATAAGCCTTATTAATGCAGTAATCTAATTCTTCAGCTGTAAAATCGTCTAAGAAGGCCGATAAGACTTGCTTGGCGACATCTTGGTAAGAAGCATCTTTCAGGGTCTCAAAGTCCAAGGCTATATTTGGCATCTCAAGTGGTGTGAAAAGCCCTCCATCATTGGCCAAACCTTGTAAAATTGCTTGGCTAGCTGTTACTTTATTGTTGTCATCACGTGTTGATTGGTAAATCATTGTCATCTTACTATTCCTCAAGTGTACTTTTTTCAAAAATCTACAAGTAAATCGTGATAAGGACTGTCATCTCTTAATCACTATAGGTTCTAGTCATCTTATTTTACCATAATATTCTGAAATAACTGCTGGATAGGGCATTAAAGTCAAAAGGGACATCCTAATGGATACCCCTTACCAGTAGCGATAATTACCTTAACGATTAATAAGTGTCAGAAGAACTGATTTTTCCTTTTTTGAAGATAACATCATTTTTCTTATTCTTACCTTTTAAGATAAGATCTGATTTATTTTTGTCGTAAATCAACTCATCGCCTTCGTCAATGTCTATATCATCTAAATCTAACTCATCATTTTCAATACGTGTAATCTCAATTGTTCGTGAAATACGCTTCACTTTTCCTTCAAACAGAGTGGCTTCAAGCTTGCCAGTCTCACTATCATAATTGAAGCCCTCTTCCTTGGCAGACTCCTCCAGAGCATCGTCAATCATGTCCTCGATGTCACTACGGCTCGGCAATAAACTTTCAATAAGTGCACTGTAGGTATCATCCAAATAGGAAGAATAATCTGATGAAGCCATCGTTTCTTCGTAGATTTTATAAAAAGCTTCTTTATCAAAGATATAAGAGACGGACATAACTGCCTTGTCGTCAGCAACATCCAGAGCCACCGTTTCAGACTTAACAACGTCTGAGACTTTAATATCAGACCCTTCTTCAACCTCAGACAAATTTTTCTCAATTTCTTTGATTAACTTCTTTTCTAGGTTAGCACTGCGCCAGTAACCCTGGATATCCCCTGTCTGGTAACGAAGCAAAAAGAATAAACCTAACAATAAACTCAAAACAAGTAGACCGACACCACCTAATAACCAAAACTGTTTTTGCTTGTAAATAGGCGTTTGGGCTGGATTTTCTTGGGAAGTGACCGAGGGACTGCTCGATGGGCGGTTAGATGTGACCTCTGCCTCCCCAAGCGGTAGAGCTTTCTCCTCAAAAAGGTTCTCAGCAGAAGGTTGGCCCACTTCCTCATCCGTGAACTCTCCCGACAATCGAGCAGCTTCAATAACCTCATCTGTCGGAGGTTGACCGTAAACCGTTTCGTAATACTCTATCCAATCTTCTCTATTCATAATAACTCCTTTTCTTTCATCCATTATAACAATATCTCAAGTATTTGATAACCCTTATCTGCAAAAAAAGCTAGCATTTAACAGGTTTGGTAACTAAAGGAGTCCCTGTCTTTCATCAAGGACCCACTAGAGCCTCAAAAACAAACCAATCCTTCCTAAAAGCACACAAGACAAACCTCAACATGATGCTTGTCTCTATTATAAGTGATCTGTTTTTCTCCTTGACTGTCCTATTAGCTCTGGTAAGTCAAATAAACTTCCATGACTCGACTCAAGAATGCCTTCTCCACCCCAATACCGTATTGAACCTTGCAAAGATTGCGAGCTTAACGACATTTGTTCTTAGTCTTTGCGCTTTTTAATGACAACAAAGCCAAGTGAAGATCTCAAAAGAGCCTTGTTTTTCGATACTTCAAGAGAGTTGAAGTCATATTGATTAATTATCGGTTGAGCTATATTGTAGGGTTAAAACATAAAGAACGTGTTTTTACACACGTTCTCTATTCCTTTAATAAGCCCATTCCCCTGCTAGGACTATCCAAACGACTGCTAAATACCCGTATACTTTCTCAGACATGTTCAATTACTCCTTATTTACCTTTGTAATCGTAAGCAATTTCGATAATTTCTTTAAGTTCTGAAATTAGTGGTTCTTTAGGATTAGCGGTTGTACATTGGTCTTCATAAGCTTTTTCAGCAAGACGGTCTGCATCAGCTTTCAATTGGTCTTTTGTCACGCCTTGAGATTTCCAGTTCATCTCAATACCAACGGCTTTACCAAGTTCGTAGACTTTACGAGCAAGCTCTTCTGCTAACTCAGCATCAGTTTTCCCTTCAAATCCCATGAAGCGTGCAATGTCTGCATAATCTTTTTCCGCGCGGAAGAAGTCATATTTAGGGAACATAGCATGTTTTTGAGGGTCTTTGGCATTGTAGCGAATAATGTGTGGCAAGAGGATAGCATTAGTACGTCCGTGAGGAATGCCCCATTCACCACCTACCTTGTGAGCAATAGAATGACAGATACCTAAGAAGGCATTAGCGAAGGCCATACCAGCCATTGTTGAGGCATTGTGCATTTTCTCACGTGATTCTTCTGTTGCTTTTTTAACAGATGTTTCAAGGTTTTCAAAGACTAATTTAATGGCTTGAAGTGAGAGCCCACGAGTGTAGTCGCTAGCCATAACTGATACATATGATTCGATAGCGTGAGTCAAAACGTCCATACCAGTATCAGCTGTAACGCTGGCTGGTACACTCATAACAAGTGATGGGTCAACGATAGCAATATCAGGTGTCAAGGCGTAGTCAGCAAGTGGGTATTTGGTGTGGTCATCGCTATCAGTGATAACAGCAAATGGCGTTACTTCTGACCCTGTACCAGACGTTGTTGGAATACAGATAAAGGTTGTTTTTTCTGCGTAAGGAATCTTGTAAGTCCGTTTACGGATGTCAAGGAATTTTTGTTTAGCTCCAAAGAAGCTGACGTCTGGATTTTCAAAGAACATCCACATAGCCTTAGCAGCGTCCATAGCTGATCCACCACCGAGGGCAATAATGGTATCTGGTTGGAAGTTATTAAAGAGTTCAAGCCCTTTATAAACAGTATTTGTTGATGGGTTTGGCTCAACGTCTGAGAAGACTTCTACTCTTGGATTATTAGGGTTAAGTGACAATTGTTTACGAACAAGATCGGCATAACCGAATTGAACCATACCTGGGTCACAGACCAACATCACTTTTTCAGCTTTGATTTGACGAAGGTAGGTGATTGAGTTTTTTTCAAAGTAAACTTTTGGTGGCAATTTGAACCATTGCATGTTATTGCGACGCTTTGCCAATGTCTTAACGTTAATCAAGTCGAATGCCCCCACGTTATGTGAAATTGAGTTGTGACCATATGAACCACAGCCTAGTGTCAATGATGGAATCATTTCATTGTAGATGTTACCGATACCACCTTCAGCTGATGGTGAGTTAACAAGCACACGACAAGCTTTCATACGGATACCATATTGGATTTGAAGGTCTTCATCTTCTGTATGAATAACAGCTGTGTGACCAAGTCCACCAAGATCAAGCATAGCGGCTGCTTTATCAAAACCGTCTTTAACACCCTTTGATTTGATGAGGGCAAGAACTGGTGATAATTTTTCACGTGAAAGTGGGTAGTCTGGTCCAGCATCTTTGATTTCGGCAAGGATAATTTTTGTTCCTTTAGGAACTTTTAAGCCTGCTAATTTAGCAATTTCTTCTGCTGATTTACCAACAATTTTAGAGTTAACGGCTGTTTTAGCTTCGTTAAGAACAGCTGCTTCTAATTTTTCAAGGTCTGATTTTTTAGAAATGATGACACATTGATGTGCTTCAAATTCAGCTTTGACATCATCGTAAACCTCTTCATCAACGATCGCTGCTTGTTCTGAAGCACAAATCATTCCATTATCAAATGATTTTGAAACGATAATATCGTTAACAGCACGTTTGATTTTAGCATCTGCTGCGATGTAAGACGGCACATTACCAGCACCAACCCCAAGGGCAGGTTTACCAGTTGAGTAAGCCGCTTTAACCATGCCAGGTCCACCAGTGGCAAGAACTGTCGCTACTTTAGGGTGATTCATCAAAAGTCCTGTTGCTTCAATTGATGGTTCTTCAACCCATTGGATACAGTTTTCAGGTGCACCCGCTTCAATCGCTGCATCACGAACGATACGGGCTGCTTCAGCTGAAGATTGTTGAGCTGATGGATGGAAGGCAAAGACGATTGGATTACGTGTTTTCAAGGCAATAAGCGCTTTGAAAATCGTTGTTGATGTAGGGTTAGTTGTTGGTGTTACTCCGCAGATAACGCCGACTGGCTCTGCGATAGAAACAAGTCCTGCTTCTTTATCTTCTGCGATGACACCTACTGTTTTGTTGTCTTTGATGGCATTCCAGATATATTCTGAAGCGTACATGTTTTTAATGGCCTTATCTTCATAAACACCGCGACCAGTTTCATCAACGGCCATTTTAGCCAAAAGCATGTGTTTATCAAGAGCTGCAATAGCTGCTTGGTGGACAATGTGGTCGACTTGTTCTTGGGTGAAATCAGCCATCGCATCTAAAGCGACAACCGCTTGATCAGCTAAACGATCAATGATTGCTTGTGTATCGCTTACTTGTACTGTTTCAGTTACTTCGATTGTTTTTGTTGCCATAATAGACTCCTTTTAAGACATTAACTTTTTATTTGTTAAATGTTTCACAATTAATTTACATGTTAATTATATCACAAGAAAAAATAATGTAAAGTGTTTTGTGAACTTTTTTTCAATATTTTTATTTTTCTCTTCTTTTCTAAAGATCCTTTAGCAATAAGGGGTTATCCACTTTTAATTTTCTATAAATAAAACCCCTCCCAAGTAATTAGGAGGGGTCATTGATATCAGAATTGGCATTAACATATCAGTTGTTATATTTAAAGCTTTTTCCTTGGCTTAACCAAAGTTAGAAATCTACTGACTTTACAGCTAATAGAAAGGCATGTTCTCATCCTTTACGCTTCAACTGTCTTGCTTTGTTGGCTCTTTCGTAAATCATGGCCAAGGAAAGTATGCCAACAAGAGGTATTAAGATATCTCTGAGAGAGAAAGTTAGAGTTCCTTTTAAAAAGATATAGAAGACAATTCCGATAAACAGGATAGGTAGGATGAGTCCCAAGTACTTGTTGCCACGATATCCTGCGAAAGTTTGAAAACCGATGATGCCCGCAATTATTAATATCACTACTGTGTTAGTCATTAAACTGCTCCTTATTTTCAATGATGCCTTTGTCCTAACTTAAGCTTAAGAGCCTTGTTCATCAATAACATGACTCGTCTGTTTCAAAAGAATTTTCTAAACTCTAAAAACCTTATGACAACTCCAACACTATGCTGGTATCATGAAGCCTAGATTAAGGTATTACTTCACTTCGACTTTAGCAATAATCCAATAATAGACTGAGATAAGCGCTAATAAGATCAAAACTCCAATACCCTTGTAAGCATAATCTGGTAACTGTGACAGGGTTTCAAAGATTACTGGCAAACTATCACGCAATATTAAACCAAACATGGCTACTGCTATTCCACCCAAGAAATTGATAGCAAGAAGGATGAAGATAAGTTTCCAACCCCATTTGTAAATAGCAAATCCAAAGATAGCAATAATAAAACAACCAGTAAAACTAGTCCCGAATCCTGACAAGAAATCCTGCCAAGATGGTAAGTGCTCGTTCTCAGCAAAAAAGGAGAAGAAGTTCGACACTGCGGTTATAATAGCGTAAATGAAGAAATTAGCAATGAAGTAGTTCTTGCGTTTATTACCAAATCGCAAAGCTGAGTCAAAATCTGACATCCCATCTGTAAAAAAGACAATGATTGTCCAAATAGAGAAGATACTGGATATAAATTGTAAGGTACCATTAATCCAAGAAGCTCTTTGGATATCAAAGGTGCTATTATCACCAAAAAGGAGGGCTAGCACTATAAATGAAGCTGCAATAAGTGCAAAGACAAGCATAATCAGTGCCGCTATTTTTAAATGATCTAAAAGTTGCATACCTCGTAGTTTTAACGTTCGTTTCATGATTAGTCCTCCACTAGATAATTAAAGAGTGTCTGTAGGTCGTAATAGCCGACTTGTCCACCTTGTCCAGTCACTTCTCGGATATCTTTCTCAGTGATCGTATCAAAGAGATAAGTTTCTGTCGTGCTTCCCAGTTGACGTTGATGAAGGATATATTTGTTAGGAAGTTCTGCATTCGTTAAGCGAACTGCCCTAGATTGAACGTCCTCAATATTAGCATCAACCAATAAAGCAGTCTCTTTAAGCATAATGACATGGGTCAAGTAGTTTTCAACTTCTTGAATCAAGTGCGTTGACAAAATAATGAGACGAGGATGTTGCGCATAATCCTCTAACATAGCGTCAAAGAACTTCTGACGATTGACAGAATCAAGACCATTCGTAGGTTCGTCAAAGACGGTAACCGTTTCTCGAGTTGCTAATCCCAAAATATTGTAAACCAATGTTTTATTACCTGTTGATAGTTTCTTGATTTTGAGCTTTGGATCAAGATTAAAGCGAGCAAGAAGTTCTTCGGCAAAATGAGCATCAAACTTTGGATACATGTTTTCATAATAGCGGATTAGTTTTGTGATTTTCCCTTGAAAAACACTATTATAATCAGACACATCACTTGTTACAAAGACGATGTGGGCTAGATCAAAACTAGTGCTAACACGACCATCATACGAAGCAATCATGTCATTTATCAATTTCATCATGGTTGTTTTCCCAACACCATTGCGTCCTAAGAGACCGTAGACGCCTGCCTGATCTTTAAATTCTAAATTAATCTGTTGCAAAACAACTTTTCGGCCATACTTTTTAGTAATCTCTTCTAACTTAAGCATTCTTCTCCTCCTTAATCATCTCAATCAAGTGATCCAGTGAAATATCTAATCGTTTGGCTTCTTGTAAAAAGGCGGGAAGCATTTGCTGACTAAAAGCTTGTTGCCTTTTTGCAATAATCAAATCTCTAGCTTCTGCTGTTACATACATACCCATTCCTCTTTTTTTATATAGAATATCTTGATCAACTAGATCGTTAAGCCCCTTACCTGCCGTTGCAGGATTGACTTGCATCATCTTGGCAAATTCATTGGTCGATGGCACTTTGTCATCAACCTTGAAATGGCCACTTAAAATCTCATCTTCAATAAATTGTGAGATTTGCATGTAAATGGGTACCGATTCGTTCACATCTACACCTACCTTCTTTATCTTAAATAGCTACTTGGTTTTGCGGTTAATTACTTAAGTAACTAACCATAGGTTAAGTATAACCCATAATTCCTAAAATAACAAGGACTTTTTTTAAATTTTTTCGTGTTCTCAATTCTAGATTTAATAATAACAGCTAATGTCGCTAAGAGACAGGCTTCTTATAACCGTATGTAAGAGCAGTTAAATAATATAAAAAACAATACCAATAGTAGGAGAAGCTCCTAAAATTAGTATTGTTAATTTTAGTTATTTTTTTGCTGGTTGCTTAGCCACTCTTTCGACTGCTTTATTGACGGTCGTGACGTACAGATCTGCACCAGCTGTATCCGCATCTGAGTAGTGAACCCCATCTGTGCCACCCCAAATTTCAGGATGATCGAGAGCAGCCTTGTACCAGTCCGCCACCTCGACATAATCGTATTTCTTGGCTAGTTTGAGCTCATAATCGCGGACAGCCTTAACATCACCCATGGCTTTGGCATTATAGGGTGTCACAAAGACCAGGCGATGACCTTTGGGCAAACCATCAATATATTTTTGCGTTTCCTCTTCATAACCTGCGGTTGAGTTGACTCCTACAGCGATAACAACGGTCTGAGCCAAGCTCCCAGTATCGGCTTGATTTTGAAAAATAGCATAGGCATCTTCAAAATTACGACTGACTGCCGCATCTAGCTGAGCTTTTGGCATGATTTCAGCAAAGGCATTCTGAGAACGCAAGGCTACTGAGTCACCAATAATGGCAACATCACTAAGGGCATCAACATCTCCAGCGGTTACCATATAGGATCTGGTGATATTATTTTGCGATTGTTTCAGAGAATTGACTAAGAGATCAGACTCAAATTTGCCCATTTTGGGTGCCATAGCACTCACAATGACTAGCAAAAGCGCTAAAGCAGAACCAATTCCGACTAGGATTTTCCAGTAAGGTCTTAGATCAAACTCAAGTCCCCAAATCTTAGGCTGCTTGCCGGCAATAAAAGGTTCCAAAACATAGAAAGAAAGGCTAGAGAACAAAATCGAGAAAAACATCGTAAGCAATACGGCTAACCAGTTCGACACGAGCTGACTAAAAATGACGTAGAAAGGCCAGTGGAAAAGGTAAAGACCATAGCTGATATCTGCAAAAAAGTTGATCATAGCAGGTTCTTTAATATTTGGTGTTTTTTCATGTAGCACTCGTGCTGAATAAATCATTGTAGAAGCGAAAAGAGTCGCTAATACAAAACCAAATAAAAAGGTTAGAAGATTGTCAAATGCTAAAACAAAGGTCAGCAATAACAGCATCAAGAAACTGCCAACAAAATACAGTATCACACGTTTTGTGGACCAAAGTTGACTATTTTTCTTGAAACGGTTAGTCGCTTCTGAAACCCCAGAAATCGTTGCAAAGATCGCTCCTAGAAAGAAAGCGAAACTATGACTGATCGTTGAGTAATAAATCAGAGAAAGATTTTCTGTAAAGAAGGCTCTTATAAACATACTCAAAAAGCCTAAACCGAACAAGACGGCTGAAACAGCAAAAATAGTTCCTCTAAATCTTATCGGTTCGAGCTGACGTTTGGACAATAACCACATGGCAACAGCCCAAATAATGTAAAAATGAACCTCAATTGCCAGACTCCATGTATGTACAAAAAGATGAGGGATAAACTGGCTTTCATAACTACTTCCCGTGAAAATTTCATACCAGTTTGTTGTAAATCCTAATGTTGCTGCTGCTTGTTTACCAATATCCGCAACAAAATCTGATTTGACAAAAAAGGTAAATGGTATGGTGACCAAAACCATCAGCACTAAAGGAGGAACAATCCGATAAAAACGCCGTTTGAAAAATCCTAAAAGATCAAATGCCTCAGTACGACCATACTCATCAATAATCAATGCCGTAATCAGGAAACCAGAAAAGGTGAAGAAGATGTCAACTCCAATAAAACCGCCTGGAAATTGCGCCTTAAAAAAGTGATACAGAAGAACTAATAATAACCCTGTCACCCTGACCAACGAAAACCATTTTATTCTCATTTTTGATAAATCCCTTGTTTAAACTTGCCCTTATAAGTTTTGCCATTCGTTGTTTTCAAAGTCCCTTGACCATCTGGTTGTCCCTTTTTGAACTCACCTGTATAGGTCCATCCTTTTTCAGAGGTATAAGTTCCTTGACCACTGAAAACACCATTTTTAAAGGACCCTTCATAGGTATCCCCATTCTTGTATGTCAACTTCCCTTGACCATTCATACGGTTATTGGCAATTTTACCACTGTAAGTGATGCTACCATTATCGTAAGTTAAAGTACCTTCGCGCTTTATTGGAATCATAAAAACACTCATACCCAGGATAATGATAATAACGACAGTCAGTAGTTCTACTGTACCTCGTGTTAGCTTGATCTTTTTGATGTCTTCAATCAGTTGCTTCATACGACTCTCTCTTCGTTTTAAGATAATGTTGCCAACCATGCCCGACAGCCTTGATAAACAATAGCGTAAGTTTCTTCAAAATCACCTGTATACCATGGATCTGGAACGCCACCTTCGCAAAAAAGATGAATTTTTTGGTCAAATTGACCATTTGACAAGCGACGTAAATCTGTTACATTTTGGTTGTCCATGCCAATAATTACATCAAAATTGGCCAAATCCTCTCTTGTCACCTGCTGTGAAGTTTTATTGGGATCAAACCAATACCCTTTACTCTGCAAAATAGACTGTGTGCCAGTATGTATGGGATTGCCATGCTCCCAAGATGATGTCGCCCGACTCTCAACCTGCCAATCTGCACCAACCAGTTCCTTCATAACAAACTCAGCCATAGGGCTGCGACAAATATTACCAAGACAAACAAAACAGACTTTTTTCATAAGAAACTCCTTAGTAACATTATAACAAAAAAGTAACAAGGAAAATACCCAAATAGTGGGGGAATGCCAATAAAATAATCATAATAATCCTCTCCTATAGTCTCCACCATTCAACAGCTCCTATATTAATATTTAACTTTAATTGTACAACTAATAAGACTAAGAGAAATGCAACTAACAATATTTTTCGAACAACTTTATTCATTTCAGACTCCTAAAATTTTAATAAATTTATCTTAAGAAAAATTTCAGGAAATAAACATGTCATAAATGTCATGGAAATTTTACCAAAAAGTGAGTGTATATATTCAATACACTCACTTTTTAGTATCCTTGTTCCATTCAACAATAAGTTGTTCTTCTAAGTACTTATCATCTGTCATTTGGGCAAATAGCAATGCTTTATTATAGCTATCTTTTGCACGAGATTCATTTTCTTCAATACATAGCTGATATTTCCACTCTAAGATTTTTTGTATTGGTAACCGACTAAAATCCTTTGTTCTTTCCATAATATGATCTATCATCTTAAGGATTTCTTCCATCTTTGTTAAACTTTTATTTTTTAGCACAAGAGCATACATTGTTATCAGTACTTGATTAAGAATAATTAATTCATCTATAGTGAAGTCCTGAAACTGATTTTTAAAAGACTCAAATAGACCATCATAAAAATATTCGTCTGAAAATTCTCCGTTAAATCCTTCTAAATCTAAGTATGTTAAATATAAATTTATTAAAACTAGATCATTTTCATCAAACCGTACTTTTCTCTTTAATTGTTCAAAATAGTCACCTAGAATACCTGCACCAAAATTGAAATTTTCTGTAACAAGAGAATCATGCGTTGCTTGCAAGGTATCTATTACTAGTTTTTCAACTTCTGGAAGATTATCATAATACTCTTCATAGATCAGATCAAAATAATTTTCTTTTGTAGCCAAGCGCTCACTATCTGAATAAGTTGGAATTTTTATGATGTAGTGTTTTAATTTTAAATACTCTTTAGGTAATTCCAAAGTTTCACCATCAGTTAAAATACTCAACATGATATTCAGTCGTTTCGCTATAAATATAGCTTTTTTTAAATTTGGTAGAGAGTCACCTAGCTCAATTCTAGCCAATTGACGAACTGACAATTCAGATTCATCTTCACAAAACTCTTCTCTAGTCATTCCTTTATCCATACGTAATTGTTTTACTTTTATTCCAAAATTCTTTAACATATTACCCCCTTTCCTTTTCATTATATCATTTATTATTTAGTCTATTTTCATTTTTTAAAATTTTCCACAAAAAAACCTCGTTGATAGAGGTTTTTTATTGTCTTATAATCCTAGGCGTTCGAAAACGTCATCTACGCGTTTTGTATAGTATACAGGATTGAAGAGTTCGTCGATTTCGTCTTGTGTGAGGAGCGATGTAACTTTTTCATCTGATTCTAACAATGGTTTAAAATCGACTTGGTTATCCCATGAATGAGCGGTTTTTGGTTGTACCAAATCGTAAGCTTCTTCACGCGTCATTCCTTTTTCAATCAGCTTGAGCATGACACGTTGGCTGTAAATCAAACCAAAGGTTGAGTTCATGTTACGAAGCATATTGTCTGGGAAAACGGTCAAGTTTTTGACGATATTCCCAAAACGATTGAGCATGTAGTTGATCAGAATAGTTGTGTCTGGTGTGATAATACGCTCTGCAGAAGAATGAGAGATATCACGTTCGTGCCAGAGAGCAACGTTCTCATAGGCTGTGATCATATGTCCGCGGACAACACGTGCCAAGCCAGTCATGTTTTCAGAACCGATTGGATTCCGTTTGTGTGGCATTGCTGAGCTACCTTTTTGGCCTTTGGCGAAGAATTCCTCCACCTCACGCTGCTCAGATTTTTGAAGCCCACGAATCTCAGTTGCCATGCGCTCGATTGATGTCGCAATGCTTGCTAGCACGGCAAAGTACTCCGCATGGAGGTCACGAGGCAAGACCTGAGTTGAAATCTCTTGTGGACGAATGCCGAGTTTACCACAGACATACTCCTCCACGAATGGTGGGATATTGGCAAAGTTACCGACTGCACCTGAAATTTTACCAGCTTCAACGCCAGCTGCTGCACGCTCGAAACGCTCTTGGTTACGCTTCATTTCGCTGTACCAAGTAGCCAACTTAAGACCAAAAGTTGTTGGCTCAGCATGAACCCCGTGTGTACGACCCATCATGATGGTCATCTTGTGCTCACGCGCCTTGTCAGCCACGATATTTGTAAAGTTCTCAAGGTCTTTACGGATTATGTCGTTGGCTTGTTTGTAAAGGTAGCCGTAGGCTGTGTCCACCACGTCGGTTGAGGTCAAACCATAGTGAACCCACTTGCGCTCTTCGCCAAGTGTTTCAGACACGGCACGCGTGAAAGCCACCACGTCATGGCGTGTTTCTTGCTCGATTTCCAAAATACGGTCGATGTCAAAATCTGCATTCTCACGAATTTTCGCCACATCTTCCTTAGGAATTTCTCCCAACTCAGCCCATGCCTCATCAGCGAGGATTTCCACCTCAAGCCAAGCACGGTATTTATTTTCTTCACTCCAAATGTTCGCCATCTCAGGGCGAGAGTAACGTTCGATCATAGTTATGATACAGAGGGCGTTAAGAAAGCGAGAGAAAAATAGGAAACTGACGCTGTGTGCTTGCACACAAGGAAGTTTATCTTTTTTCCGACGCTTTTAGCCCGAGTTCAAATACTCGGTAACACCCTCACTCCTTTCTTTTGTGTCTTAAGATTTTGTGATTTAAGGAAGTCCGTAGCCCGTATTCAGTTCAACGAATACGAGTACCCTTGTTCCTTTCTATAATTTTTTAAATTTAGTTCCTTAGATTTCTAGGAAAGGCGGTTTAGCTTCTTACGAGCTTTCCGACCGGGCTCAGTTACACTAACTCGTACCCGTTCCTTTCTGTTGTTTTTTTGATTTATTAAACTTATCTTCTTCTAAACTTTCTAGATTGGATAAATTAAACAAATATAATAAGCCTGTTTAAATTTAGTAAACTATGAAATTGAAGTTCCAATATAAAGAAGTATTAGTTAAAAATATTTTTTATTTTCACTATCATTCTTTGCAAAAATGGCATCTTATCATTTAAAAAGATAGTCACATTGTTTTTATCTTTAACCCCACTATCTTCACCACCTTCTACACTTGTAGTAAAGTAAAAATTGAACTTAGCATATTGTTTATTTTGTGAATTCTTATAAATGCTGTATGAAGATTTTTTAATCTTCTTTTGAATTAAGCGTTCCAAGTTTTCCTTTGAAAAAAGCAAAACTTGGAATTTTTTTTGATATGGTGTGATAAAAGCATAATATAATATCGCTTCAGATAATTTTAGGTTGTCAATAGTAATCTTTTTAGATTTTGTATCAATATCCTTTAATTGTAGATCAATTGAATGCCAACTTTGCCATCCTCTATCAGAAACATATGACCTAGGTTTCTTAGTTTTCATTTCTTCATCAGCATAATTAGAGCTATACCTTACCGATACTTCAGAGTCCTTTATTTCCAAATCTTTCTTTTTATCAACAATTTCAATTGCAACTTTATCTTTCTGAGCCTTTGAATTGATAAAATTTTTATCTGTAATCTCAAGTTCAAAATACTCTACGTCAAAAGAATCAAAAAATTCAATTGTATCTTCTGGGCGTCTATCTAAAAATTTTTCACTCATACTTTATACTTACTCCTCAACAATTCTAAATCCATATTTTGATTCCAAGTCATTTTTATTTACGTTAATATTACTGAACAAAATAGAAGAACGGACAAATCTACATGATTTTAATATTAAATCAGCATCACTTAATAAAAAGTAGTTAAAATTATCTAAGTCAATAGTACATTTCTCAAATCTAATTTCAGGCGTTCCCTCCATCCGACCTCTATTTAGATTTTTCATTTTTGAAAAATCAATATTTTGAAAAGATTGCAACTCACTTAAAAAATTTGTTTGTATTCTTAAATCATCTCTGTCAAATGTAGTAAAAATATACGATATGATTTTCTCTCTTAAAAGATCTGCTTTCATTTGATTTTCTTGGGTGCCGTCAATCTTTGATAATATAATGTAGAGTTTTGACAAATCAATTCCATAAAAATTATTATCCAAATTTACTATTCTTTGACTATATTTCGAAAGATAATTAAGAAATTTATCAATTTCCATTAAAAGAGCAACTTCAGAATTCGACTTCTGCTCTTTATCTATAATTTTTATATATTTTTCTTCCAAATTACCTTGCAAATTTAAAAATACATCTATTTTGGTCTGATCATTCTCAAGTCTTTTACCCTCTAAGTCATTCATCCAGACATATAACGTAGGAAATGCAACAATCCAAATAGCCATAACATTACCATCTGAAAAAATTTCTTTCATACTTTTTCCAGTTACATAAATCAGTAACATAATTCCAAGTACTCCCGGAATTATAAGTTTTAATAAACTGACTACTATTCTCTTCTCTCTATTAAGCATATTCTTCTGAAAATATTCCTTTCTATAAATCATTAATGCTAGCATAACTTTACTTTCAAAAACTATCACATACTTTTTACGACTATAGTCAGTTTTCTCTTAATTTAAAGCAAGTCTACATACAAGCGACAACTATAAATGTTGATATTTAGAAGCAAAGTGCATAGTAGCTCTTTGCTCACTCTCTGAAGTTTTTTATACTTTATTTTAACTTCTTTAATATTTCCTTTTCATCCCTTGTATAAAAGGTACAGTTCTATTTTTTTATCATAAATTCCTAATAAACATCATCATTCTTAGTCAATTTCTTTACAAAATACAAATTAAATCCCCAGTAATAATGGACAATGTCTATCCTGACCAAAAAAACGAATTAATGATACCATTTACTAAAGCTTTATAAAGTACAACAAAGACAATAATATTAAATAGCAACTTTAAATTCTACTGAGTTAACCTCCAATATAAATCATAATAGTCCGAATTAAAATCATTCCTGTATTTTAACGATTGTTTGATTTTCTCTAATACACATAAATTTCATGAACATAGTCTATTAATATATTTGAAATAAGTTCTAAGCCTACTATACTACTGATAAAGGCAATAATTAACGTTAAAATAAGAACAAAAGTATCCAATTATCAACCGACAACACCCTCACAAGTGATATTTACTACAAACAAATTCAAAGACAGTGTTTTATCATACTTAGCCTTTCAATAAAAGCATGAAGCCTGTATCCAATTTTATTGAAAAACAGTCCCTTCCCCAAACTCCACTTCATCTTCCTTCAACACCGTCACATGTCCCATTTTGCGATTGTGTTTCGCTTCTAGTTTACCATAAAGGTGGAGGTGAGCGCTAGGGTTGTTCTGTACATAGGTTTGGGCGGCTTCCACATGTTGGCCGAGGACGTTGAGCATAACGGCTGGCGCATGTTGATGGATTTGAGGGAGTGGTTGTCCCAAAATACCCAAGATATGGGTGTCAAACTGCGAGAAGTCACAAGCCTCGATGGAGTAATGCCCTGAGTTGTGGGGGCGTGGTGCGATTTCGTTGACGATGATGTCATCTGCTGTGGCGAACATTTCCACACAGAGGGTTCCTGATAAATCCAACTGTTTGGCGATTTGTAAAGCCATTGATTTAGCCTTTTCCGCTAGTTGATTAGAGATGCGAGCAGGTGCAATGGTTTTTGATAGGATGTTGTTGCGGTGGATGTTTTCTTGAACTGGAAAGACGGTAAAATCAGCTCCATTGCCCGACACAATCACTGAAATCTCCAAGTCGAATGTGACGAATTCCTCCAAAACACAAGCCGTTGAGTCCGCCAAATCACGGGCTTGGGCTAGATCTTCTGGAGATGAAATAACCACTTGCCCATGGCCGTCATAACCACCTGTCGATGTCTTGAGGACCTGCTTTTTGGTCAAGCCGATGTCGTCCAAATCCGCGCTTGAAGTCACAACCTTGTAAGGTGCCACGGCTACGCCAGCTTTTTGAGAGAGGAATTCCTTCTCGGTGATACGGTTCTGACAAATACGCAGGAGGTCCGTTCCTTGAGGGAGTTGATTGCCTGTCACGACGGCATCCAGACTATCCGCGTCCACGTTTTCAAACTCGTAAGTGAGGACGTCGCAACGCTCTGCCAGCTCACGCAAGGCTTCAACGTCGTCATAGGCTGCCACGATGACTTCAGACACACGTGAGGCTGGGCAATCTGCGGACGGATCCAGCGTGATGATCTTGTGCCCCATGTAGATGGCTGAAATCGCCATCATTTGACCTAGCTGACCGCCACCAATAATCCCGATTGTCTTAGTTGAGTTCATCTGTCATAGCCTCCGCGATTTTTCCTTGCTCCTCTTGGAAATGGCTGAGCTGTTCAGCGATTTTGCTGTCTTCGATAGACAAGATCCGTAGCGCTGTTAAAGCAGCATTGGTCGCACCTGCTTCGCCGATTGCCATGGTTGCGACTGGCACACCACCTGGCATTTGGACAATGGAATAAAGAGAGTCCAGTCCTGAAAGAGCACGTGATTTGACCGGTACACCGATAACAGGAAGGGTTGTTTTTGCAGCTACCATGCCTGGCAAATGGGCTGCACCACCAGCTCCTGCAATGATGATTTTGATACCACGGTCGCGCGCTTCTTCTGCATGCTTGAACATGAGGTCGGGTGTGCGGTGGGCTGAAACAACTTTTTTCTCGTAGGAAACTTGGAATTTATCCAAGATGTCTGCTGCTTTTTGCATGGTTGTCCAGTCGGAGCTGGAGCCCATGATGATAGAAATAATAGGTTTCATAATTATAATTCCTTTTTTGGTATTTTTCTTAAGTGGTACGGACGGCAGAGACCCCCTTCGGAGTTCCTTGACTAAGTTTTCAGCCTAAGGTCTCAAAACTTCCGAGACAAACAATCATTCCATGATTGTTTGTCTTTTTACCACAGCGAAAAATACCGGCTTTGCGAGGTTTCGCCTCGCTGATTCAGTTGTGTTTCTAATCCTTAATCGCTTTGCTTCCGATGTCGTTTCGGTAAAAGAGTCCATCGGTGTTTTGATTGTCTAGTTCTTTGTAGATTTTTTCCTGCGCAGCTTGGACGGTGTCTGCTGTGGTGACTAGCATGTAAACACGTCCACCGCTTGAGAGCAGTGCTTTGCCATTTTCCGCAAAACGCGCACCGGCGTAATAGGTAACAATATCGCCAGAGGTCTTGTCTGGTAACTCAATGCCTTTCTCGTAAGCGAGAGGATAACCTTCAGAAGCGACAACCACACCGAGAGTCACACCATCTTCAAGCCAAGTGATGTCAGGAGTCTTTTTATCCAAAATGTCTATAATGTTCTGCGCAAAATCAGAGGTCAGACGAGGCAGGATAATCTGCGTCTCAGGGTCGCCAAAACGAGAATTGAACTCAATGACTTTAGGACCTTGGTCGGTCAAAATCAAACCAGCATAGAGAACGCCAAGATAGGGACGTCCTTCGGCAATCATGCCTTGGAGGGTGGGCTGGATAATGGTCTCCACCGCAGTATCAAGCACGCTTTGAGATAGATGAGGAACCGGCGCATAGGCACCCATACCACCAGTGTTTGGCCCCTCATCTCCATCAAAAGCACGCTTGTGGTCTTGGGCTGTTGGCAGGATGTAGAAGTTCTCGCCATTGACAAAAGCAAAAAGAGAAAACTCTTCTCCGTCAAGGAATTCCTCGATGACCACACGGGCACCAGAATCGCCAAATTTATTATCCAAGAGCATCTCACGCGCTGCTTCAACTGCCTGCTCGACCGTTTCTGCCACGACGACACCCTTGCCTAGCGCTAAGCCGTCCGCCTTGACCACGATAGGGGCGCCCTGCTCCACGATGTAGGCTTTTGCTTTTTCAAAATCGGAAAATGTGCCAAAAGCTGCTGTTGGAATGCCGTATTTGACCATGATTTGCTTAGCAAAATCTTTTGACCACTCCAGCTCCGCGGCTAGACGACTTGGTCCAAAGGCCTTTAGTCCCGCCTCTTCAAAATCATCGACGATGCCTGCTGCTAAAGCATCGTCTGGACCAACAAAAGTCCAAGCAATATCATTTTCTTTAGCGAATGCAATCAGCTCTGAATGTTCGGAAATTCCGATTTCAACCCTTTCCAGACCGTCCAAGGTCATCCCGTCATTTCCTGGAGCCACAAAGACCTGAGAAACCTTTTCAGATTCTAATAATTTCTTTGCGATAGCGTGCTCACGACCACCCGAACCAACGACCAACACTTTCATAACACAAAATACCAAGAACGACCAGAAAGTAATCTACTTTTAGCAAAACAGTACTGTATATGTAACAATCCCATATTTCACCAAAAGCAGCAACTTCTAATCGCGTTCAATCCCTTTCGTTTAACGAATTTATATTAACTATTGTAACATATTTGTTCGTAATTCAATGTGTTTACCTGATAAAATTTGACCCTTGAGTAAAAAAGTTCGTTTCATAGAGATTAGCCTCATAAACTATACCATCATTGCCACCATTTCAGATGGATAATTTTCTATAGTGGGAGCAACATGGTCTAAATAATATAAAAAACCACCGGTACAAGCCGGTGGTTTTTAGGAGATTATGAAAAAGTTATTTAGGAATAAGTACATTATAAATATGCTTGCTTAAAATTTCCTAAAATAAGTCTGGGAAACATCAGCTTTTTACAGCTAATAACTATCCGTTAAATGAGACATGGACATGGTCATAATGATTAGCCGTCACACCGCCACGATCAGGCATTGGATTCCAGGTGTAAGCTGGTCCGTAGATACTATTGTATGGTGCGTAGAAACGTTGTTTCCAAATAACATAAGAAATGCCTCGACTAGACATATTATTAATGGCATCTTGTGCCACTTGATCACCTAAAGATGAGCTAACTGGTACCATAAAGTCTACTGCCAAACCTTTACCATGGTCATCAGAGCCTGGGCGATACAAGCTGAATGACGTGATACCAAAACGGCTAGCAACTTCCTCTTTGTAAGCTGCGACTTGTGGTTGAAGCCCTGCATTTGCAGCATTTGTACTTGCTGATGTTGCTGATTGAGTTGCTGTAGATGTAGCAGCTACCTGACTTTGATTGGCTGCTACACTTGCTGAAGTACTAGCTACGCTCGATGAAGCTGTTTGAACAGTGCTCGTTGAGGTGCTAGCTGTAGCTGACACAACCTGGGAAATGGCCTGACTAACCGTCGTCATCGATTCGGAACTTGCAGCACTTGTTGAAGTAGCTTCTAAAACTTGTGAAGAGACATTAGCGATTTCTGGTAATGCTGCTGATTCGGAACTTGCTGTAGACGTTGTCACTTCTTCTGAGCTTGCTTCTAAATGATTTTCCGAGCTTGGTGTTGCTTCTAAGGCTACTTCAGACGAAGCTAAAAGATTTTCACTAATTTGATCTGATGATTCAGATGATACCTGGTCATCTGTCATAGAGACTTCTGAGCTCGATGTAGCTGACTCTAATACTGCTTGACTTGATTCACTTGTAACTGCCTCTACAGGAGCTGTTAAATCATCAACCTGAATAGTTTCATCGGCCACAGTAACTTCATTCGTTGTCAAGTCAGCTGATGCTACAACTGCTTCTTCGTTAGCAGATGGCGCTTGAATTTCCACTGAAGTCACCTGGTTATTTTGGTCAACAGTTGTTTTTAAAATGGTTTCTGGAAAAATTAAATCCAAGTTTGCAATCTGATTGATATTAGCAAGGACATTCATGTCGATACCCATCGCTTCTGAAATGGTACTAAGAGTGTCACCATACTGAATAACATAGGTTGACGATTCTTGACGGTTTACAATATCTGATTTGATTTCATCCACTGTACGTGGTGTCCAAGATACTTCGTCAGCTTGCGCAGCTATTCCCGAAAATAGAGAGAGGGTTACGGTTGATGCCAAAAGAACTTTTTGATTAAATTTCATTTTAGTACTGCCTATTCTTTTTTATTAACTCATCCATAGTAACATACTTTTCTTAATCCAAAAGCCTTTGGAAGGCACTTTAAATAAACTGTTGTGCGCTTGTAATATTAGACTTTTTTGTTACACAAATTAGCTATTTTGTCATTTTCTGTCATGATTTTCAAAAAAAGTCAATCTCTTCCTTCGAACTTTCGAATAGGTAAGCAGGAGGAAATTGAATGACATTTAAATCTAAGTTGGCATCTGTAAGTGCACTCACACTCATCTTGGCGGGAACAGCTCTATCAGCTGGAGCATCCTCTGCTCAGGCTGCTGTTTTAGGAGATAACTATCCCCTTCAGTGGAAGTCTGGATGGGGCCCTGATACCTGGGGCATGTACAAACGGCAATGCACATCATTTGTTGCTTTTCGATTAAGTTCAGCTAATGGCTTCACACTTCCCGGGGGCTACGGTAATGCTATTACATGGGGGAGTGTCGCACGCAGTCAAGGCTATCGTGTCGACATGAATCCTGCTGTTGGGTCTGTGGCCTGGTTCGGCAATGGCGTCAATGGTGCAGGGAGTTATGGCCATGTCGCCTGGGTAGCCGAGGTCAATGGAGATATGGTCACTATCGAGGAATATAATTTTGATTCCGGTCAAGGACCAGAAAAATATTGGAAACGAACCTTCCATAAAAGTAAGGTGTCTGGTTACATCCACTTCAAAGACTTGACAACTTCAGCAACCAAATCCACTACACAAACAACCGTGACTGCTTCACCAGTTGCTATATCTTCAAGTGGCACCTATCAATTTACCAGCCGTGCTTCTATTAAAGGAGAGCCAAAATTCTCTAGTCCTGAGCTAGCTTACTACGATAAGGGACAATCTGTATTTTATGACAAAATTTTAGAAGCAGATGGCTACAAATGGATCAGTTACATGAGTTCAAGCGGCTTAAGACGCTATATTCCGATCACTAAATTAACCAACACAGTGACAGCCACACCCGTGACTACCCCTCAAACGAACAACAGCTCTCTAGCATCAAGCGGGAACTATCAATTTACTAGCCGCGTTTCTATTAAAAATGAACCAAAAATATCAGCCACAGAGGTTGCCTACTACGATAAAGGACAATCTGTATTTTATGACAAGGTTTTAGAGGCAGATGGCTACAAATGGATCAGTTACATGAGTGGAAGTGGCGTAAGACGCTACATCCCCATTTCAAAATTAACCAATACAACGCCAACAACTTCAGCCACGACAGCATCGTCTAAATCAACAGATATCGCCGTTGGCGATTCCGTTACTCTGCCAGGTACTTTTAAAGTCACGTCTAACGTTAGTGGAGGGTTCATTACAAGCAGTGATTTAGCAGGTAAAACCCCCACCTCTCTTCACTATATCGATCCCACCCCAGTTGTAGAGACTGATAAATCCGGAAAAACTTACGGAGATCAAGTGCTTTATCCAGGAGAATATTTCTCCATTCCTGGTAAATATAAGGTCACTAAAGTTAATACTACAAATAATACTGTCAGTGTCAAAATCGGTAGTCGAGACACTTGGGTAGCTACAACCAAAGTAGTCAAATAATAAATGGTTATTCCGTTTCCATCACCCTAGCATTATTCATTATCAATAGCAGCTAACAGTACCAATACCCCCTCTATTCTACGGTAGAGGGGCATTTATGTTGCAAAAAAAGCCCGGACATGCCGAGCTTCTTAGGAGATTATGAAAAAGAAATGCTCACACTAGTCAGTTGTGCTAACCACTGTGTTCATATTATTTAGGAGTGACTTTAGTATAATGCCTCTAGCTTAATCCTAACTTAAACTTTTCTTTCACAAACCTTAACATAATATCTTAATGTCTAAAATGTCTCACACCTGTAAAGACCATGGCAATGCCATGTTTGTTTGCGGCATCAATAGAGTCTTGGTCGCGGACCGAACCACCGGGTTGGATGATGGCCTTAATCCCCGCCGCAGCAATTTCTTCGATATTATCCGCAAATGGGAAGAAGGCATCTGAGGCCAAAACAGCGCCATCCAAGCGGTTCTTGGCTTGCTCGATAGCGATTCGGACAGAGGCCACGCGGTTGGTTTGTCCAGGTCCTACGCCAAGTGTCATGTGATCATTGGCAATTAAAATACCATTTGATTTGACATATTTAATAGATTTCCAGGCAAACTCAAGAGCTGTCGCTTCCTGCTCAGATGGTTGGCGGTCGGTCACTACCTTCCAGTCAGCTGGGCTTTCCTCCACCCCGTCTTGGTCCTGTACCAGCATACCACCGACAACGCCTGTATACTCTTTTTCGACTTCACTTGCGTCCTGTGCGTCAAAGGCCAGTTCCAAAATCCGAAGATTTTTCTTTTTATTGGTCAAAATGGCTAGCGCATCAGCCGAGTAGCTCGGTGCGATGATGATTTCTAAGAAAATTGGATGCATCTTTTCTGCCGTCGCAGCGTCAACTTCTCTGTTCAGTACGACGATACCACCGAAAATCGATACTGGATCTGCCTCATACGCATTGTCCCAAGCAGCCTCGATGGTATCAGCTTGACCGACACCACAAGGGTTCATATGCTTTAGGGCCACAACTGTCGGACGGCCCTTGAAGTCACGGATAATGCGAATAGCAGCGTCAGCGTCACGAATGTTATTGAAGGACAATTCCTTACCATTGAGTTGCTTGGCAGAAGCAATCGAATAATCCGTCGGAATAGCATTTTGGTAGAAATCAGCGTTCTGTTGCGGATTTTCACCGTAGCGCATGGACTGGTTTAGATCGTAGGTGAGGGTCAATTTTTCTGGATTGCTTTCACCAACTTGCTTAGTAAAGTAGTCTGCAATCAAAGCATCATAAGCTGCCGTGTGACGGAAGACTTTAGCTGCCAAAGCTTGACGCGTTTCGTATGAGGTGTCACCATCTGCTTTGAATTCTTCCAAAATAGTTGCATAGTCCGCTGGATCCACGACAACGGTCACGCTAGCATGATTTTTAGCTGCCGAACGAAGCATGGACGGTCCGCCAATGTCGATATTTTCTACTGCCAAATCGTAGGTCACGTCTGGTCGCAAAATGGTCTCTTTGAAAGGATAGAGGTTGACAACCACCAAATCAATGAGCCCAATGTCATGCGTTTTTGCCGCATCCAGGTGGCTATCCAAGTCCCGACGAGCCAAGAGTCCGCCGTGGATTTTGGGATGAAGGGTCTTGACACGACCGTCCATCATCTCTGGAAAACCTGTCACATCGTCAATAGCAATCGTCGGCACCCCCGCCTGATCCAAAGCTGTCTTTGTACCACCAGTCGAGATAATTTCCCAACCCAAAGTGGTCAATTCTTTAGCAAATTCTACAATACCTGTCTTATCTGAAACGCTGATTAGGGCACGTTTTGTCATGATGATTTCCTTTCAGTTCTTTCCGCTTTAAAGCGTTAATTGGAGGCGACTTATTTAAACCCCGTTTTATTTTTGTGTTTCTTTTAAGTGGTGCGGATGGAGGTAACTCCCTTCGGGATTTCATTTCTAACTTTTGAGCCAAAATCTCAAAAGCTTCCAAGACGATTGATTTGTTATCAATCGTCTTTTCACTACAGCAAGAAACATCTATTGGGCAACCTGACAGTCGCTAGCTGTTCTCCTCTTAATTCCCAAGATCTCCAGAACCTCTGTATAGAGCTGGTATTCCGCATCATGTATGCGCTCTTCGAAACTCTCACGGGTGTCCTTTTCAAATCTCGGCACGCGCACCTGCTTGATAATCTTCCCCGTGTCAACACCACTGTCCACCCAGTGAATGGTAACGCCCGACTGATCAACACCAGCCTGCCAAGCATCTTCGATGCCGTGAGCACCAGGAAATTCAGGCAAGTAAGTCGGGTGGATATTGATCATCTTACCTTCATAGGCTGTCAGTAAAGTCGGTCCAACGATTTTCATATAGCCGGCCAAGCAGACCAAGTCGATTTCATGTTTATCTAGCAAGTCAATCAAGGCTTGTTCGTAGGCTACCTTGTTTTCAAATTCCTTGAGTTCAAAAGCGTAGGCCTTCACTCCGAGTGTCTTGGCACGATCGAGCACATAGGCATCTCTGTGGTCTGAAAAGACAAACTCTACTGGAAATTGCTCTGCGATAACCTGAAAATTGGAACCCGAACCAGAAGCAAATACCGCAATTTTCATATTCGATACAAAGGGATGATTCGGCTTGCCGAAAAATTCCGTAGAAAAATAGGAAAACTAACGACAACGCTTGCTTCTAGCTAGTTTTATCTCTTTTCATAGGAATTTAATCCCCTGTTCAGTTAAGCAAGTTAACTAAACATTCCTTTCTAGTATATTTTTACTTAATTACCACACTTGCATCAACTTTTTTGATGATGCGACCAATTTCGTAAACTTCTTCGTCCATCAAGGCGCGCACTTCTTCTACGTTTTCCGGAGAGACAGCCAAGATTAGACCAATCCCCATGTTAAAGATTTCAAACATTTCTTCATGCTTGATAGCGCCGTATTTTTCAAGAGCTGTAAAGATTGGCAATACAGGGATCTTATTTTCTTCGATTTCTGCCGCCAAATCATCGGCAAACATACGAGGGACATTTTCGATAAAGCCACCACCAGTGATATGGGCAATACCGTTGACGAGGCCTGCTTTTACCAGTGGCAGTACCTGTTGGACATAGATACGGGTCGGTTCAAGAAGGACGTCCTTAAGCGCTCTGCCATTGAGCTCTGGTAACAGAGCGTCCCCATCAAAATCCGCAAAGACCCGGCGCACCAGCGAGTAACCGTTGGAGTGGATACCACTTGAGGCCAAGCCGAGCAAGATATCGCCTTCTTTGACCTTGCTGCCGTCGATGAGCTGGGATTTTTCTGCAATACCAACCGCAAAACCAGCCAAATCGTAGTCGTCCTCGCCGTACATGCCAGGCATCTCAGCCGTCTCGCCACCAATCAGCCCACAACCTGCCTGGACACAGCCTTCAGCCACACCAGCAACAACCTGCTCCAACTTTTCAGGAACATTTTTGCCAGTGGCAATGTAGTCCAAGAAATAAAGTGGCTCTGCACCAGCAGCAATGATGTCGTTGACACACATGGCCACACAATCCTGACCGATGGTATCGTGTTTGTCGTACTGGATAGCCAGCATGAGCTTGGTGCCGACACCATCCGTCCCAGAAACCAGCACAGGCTCCTTGACTTCTAATTGCGTCAAATCAAACATACCCCCAAAACCACCGAGGGCCCCCATGACACCTAGTCGTTCAGTACGGGCTACATGCTTTTTAATCCGCTCAACAACCTCATAACCAGCCTCGACATCAACTCCCGACTGAGCATAAGCATTTTTTGACATAGTATTTCCCTTCTTTTATCATGCTTTACAGTAAATTGACAAAGTTTACAACACTGTCAATCCCTTGACAACTACTTAACCTTCTCGATATAAAAGCTAGTTTTTTCCTCCAAGCTTCTCATATACTCTTCTTCATAATCATAGAGAGGGGTCGGATACTTGCCGTCAAAGTAGGCGACACACAGACCACCATTTGGCGCATCCGTGTTCAATCCAATAGCCTCAATCATCCCATCTAAGGAAAGGTAGGTCAGACTGTCAGCTCCGATGATCTCACACACTTCCTCAGCGCTATGATTGGCTGAAATCAGCTCCCGACGGGTCTGAATATCAATACCATAGAAACAAGGGTACTTGAGTTCAGGACTACCGATCGCTACGTGTACCTCAGCCGCACCAGCATCTCTCAATAATTGAACAATTCTGCGGCTAGTGGTCCCCCGCACGATGGAATCATCAATCATAACCACCCGCTTGCCCTTGACCACACCTGAAACGGCAGACAACTTCATGCGCACGCCCTGCTCACGCAATTCCTGCGTCGGCTGAATAAAGGTCCGCTGAGTGTACTGATTTTTAACCAGTCCCATCTCGTTTGGCAAGCCTGATTCCTCAGCAAAGCCCATGGCAGCGCTGAGAGAAGAGTTTGGAACACCGACCACAATATCGGCCTCATGTCGAAATTCCTGCGCCAAGCGTTTACCCATATTTTTGCGTGCCGTGTGGACATTGACCCCATGAATGGTCGAGTCGGGACGAGCAAAGTAGACATACTCCATGGAACAAATAGCCAGCTGAGTATCGTCTGTATAGGTATCGTAGTGAATTCCCTCATCATCGATGACAATGACCTCACCAGGTTCAACATCGCGCACCCACTCTGCACCAACCACTTCAAAAGCGCAAGTCTCAGAGGAAATGACCCAGGCACCATTTTGCATCTGCCCTATAGACAGAGGACGAAAAGCATTTGGATCCAGAGCTGCCATCAGCTTATCTTCTGTCAATAGCAGATAAGCGAAGCCACCCTTAACAGTACTCAAAGCTTCCTTGACCTTGCCCATAAAGCTAGGATTGTGACTACGACGGATCAGGTGCATGAGGATTTCAGTGTCCGATGAGGCATTGAAAATAGCTCCCTGCTCTTCCAGCTTTTTCTTGAGAGAGATAGCGTTTGTCAGGTTGCCATTATGGCAAAGACCAAATTCCCCATCATGAAATTTATAAAGGAAGGGCTGGATGTTGCGAATATCTGCCGATCCAGCTGTGGCATAGCGGACATGACCAATAGCCGCGTTCCCTTTTAAGCGATCCAAATCAGCCTGATTTTTAAAGACTTCTGACAAGAGGCCCGTGTCACGATAACCTCTTAGAGTACCTTGATCATTAGAAACAATCCCTGCGCCTTCCTGCCCACGGTGTTGCAAACTGTGGAGACCAAAATAGGTGACTTGGGCTGCTTGAGGGTGTCCCCAGATACCAAAAACGCCACATTCTTCATTAAGTGATTTTACTTCGTTCATCGTATTTCCCTAATTATTTTCCAGTAAAATAGCTTATCGCTGCTGCGAAGAGACCTTGATCTTTCTTACCAGGAATATTTTGGAAAAGTCCATCTTCATAGCGTTCAGAGTGTCCCATTTTTCCGATAATTTGACCGTTCTTGCTTGTGATTCCCTCGATAGCATGGCTAGAGCCATTCGGATTGTAACGACTATCCATGGAAGGTTGACCGTCAAAGTCCACATACTGGCTGAAAATTTGTCCATTGTCACGCAAGATTGCAAATTCCTCATCTGTCACGACAAATTTCCCTTCGCCATGCGATACGGGGATAGCATGAATATCTCCGACCTGAACACCTGCCAACCACGGTGAATTGACATTGGCAATCCGCGTCTCCACCATCTTAGCAACGTGCTGATTGGCATCATTGTAAAAGAGAGTTGGACTAGTTTCATTCGCCTCTTCAAAGTTTCCGTATGGTAAGAGTCCAGATTTGACAAGTGCTTGGAATCCATTACAAATACCGATGATCAGACCGCCTTTTTCGATAAAGCTGTCAATAGCTGAGCGAACCTTGGCATTGCGCAAAATAGTCACAATAAACTTAGCTGACCCATCTGGCTCATCTGCTGCAGAAAATCCACCAGCAAAGAAGAGAATATTTGCCTTGTCAATGTTGTCAACCATGTTGTCAACCGACTGCTCAATACTTGCCGCATCCAGCGTTACAAAAGGAACCAATTTGACCTTAGCGCCAGCCTGTTCAAAAGCCTTGGCCGAGTCATATTCCGAGTTAGTTCCCGGGAATACTGGAATGTAAACCAATGGTTGATCAACTTTTTCTGTAGCCCTGATAACTGCTTCTGAGGCAATGGCTGGAACTTCCTGCAAGTCACTTGCTTGATCAAATGTTGTTGGATAGACTTCTTCTAATGTCCCTTCAAAAGCCGCTTGCAATTCTGTACCTGATAGATTGACACCATTGACAACCAATGTAAAGTCGGCTGTCGTTTGACCGATTTTCAGGGCTCCGTCAATTTCTTCTGCTGAAGTAAAGACAAATCCACCCAACTGACCTGTCAAACTAGTGTCAACTTGATCTAATTGGACTCTTGCACCTATATGATTTCCAAAGGTCATCAGAGCCAGATTTTCTAAGACACCACCGTACTTGACGGCGCTAGCAGCCGTAATTGAATACTGGCTCTGCCATTTTTCAAAAGTCTCAAAATTAGACTTGACCAAGTCAAAATCAATGTCTGCTGATAAGGCTTGACCAGGCAGATAATAAATGTACTGGCCTGCTGCCTTGAACTCAGGTGAGAGAACCTTGCGACTATCCGCAGTCGTTACCCCAAACGCAACCAAGGTTGGCGGAACCGTCAACTCCTCGAAGGTTCCTGACATGGAGTCCTTGCCCCCAATAGATGGTAAACCGAGCTGGATCTGCGCCTCAATGGAGCCCAGAAGAGCTGCTACTGGCTGACCAAAGCGCTCCGCCTGCTTATCCATCCGCTCAAAATACTCCTGATAAGAGAAACGAGCCTTGGACCAGTTGGCACCTGCCGCAACCAAGCGAGCTGTCGATTCAATAACAGCATAGGCAGCCCCATGATAAGGCGACCACTCCGCTAGATAAGGATGATAGCCTTGGGCCATGACAGATGCTGTTCTAGTGATTCCATTCTGTACCGGTATTTTTTGGACAGAAGCCTCTGTAGGCGTCAACTGATAGCGACCACCGAGTGGATGGTTGACTGTTGACCGACCAACAGAAGAGTCGAAAATGGTCTGTAGCCCTTTTTGACTGGTATGATTGAGGTCTGACAGGACAGCTTTCACATCTGATGCTAGGGTTTCTATAGAGGTTTGACGGTTTTCTGGAAGGTTGACAGGCTTGTCAAGGACCTTGGCATCAACCACCACGCGCACACCGTTAGTATCTAGGAAAGCTCGTTCAATATCGACAATCCGCTGACCATTCCAAGTCATCACCAAGTTGGCCTTCTCAGTGACTGTTGCCACAACCACCGCATGAATATTCTCTGTCGCACAGGCTGCGATGAAGGTTTCCACATCTTGAGGACGGACAACAACTGCCATGCGCTCTTGCGACTCAGAAATCGCAATTTCAGTCCCATTGAGACCGGCATATTTGAGGGGTACCTTGTCCAAATCAATTTCCAGACCATCTGCCAATTCGCCGATAGCAACACAGACACCGCCTGCACCGAAGTCGTTGGACTTCTTGATTAGACGCGTTACATCGCCATTGCGGAAGAGGCGCTGGATTTTGCGCTCTTCGATGGCATTTCCTTTTTGAACTTCTGCACCAGCTGTTTCAACGGACTCAACCGTCTGAACCTTGGATGATCCTGTTGCACCACCAATGCCGTCACGGCCTGTCTTACCACCTAGCAAGATAACTACATCACCTGCAACTGGTTTCTCACGGACTACATTTTCCTTAGGAACCGCACCGACAACTGCTCCCAATTCCATCCGTTTGGCTACAAATCCTGGATGGAAATACTCACGGACATAGGTCGTTGCCAGACCAATCTGGTTGCCGTAAGAAGAATAACCGTGCGCAGCCGTTTTCGAAATAATCTGCTGTGGTAACTTGCCCTCTCGCGTCTCAGAAAGAGGCTGTGTAATGTCGCCCGCGCCTGAAATCCGCATGGCCTGATAGACGTATGAACGACCAGAAAGCGGGTCACGGATGGCACCACCGATACAGGTCGCAGCACCACCGAAGGGTTCAATTTCCGTCGGATGGTTGTGAGTTTCGTTCTTAAACATGAGCAACCAAGGCTCTTTGACACCGTCCACATCCACTTCAATCTCAACCGAGCAGGCATTGATTTCGTCCGATACTTCCATATCATCCAAGCGACCATTGGCACGCTCGTAGCCACCGAAAATGGTTGCCATGTCCATGAGGGTTTGTGGCTTATCAGACCGCTCTAATTCCTCTCGCATAGCCAAGTATTTGTCATAGCTTGCCTGCAATTGCTTTTGGAATTGTGACGCTGAAAAATCAATAGTACGCAATTCAGTCTCGAAAGTCGTATGACGGCAGTGGTCAGACCAGTAAGTATCCAATACCTTGAGTTCTGTCTCGGTCGGCACACGTCCGATGGATTTGAAATAGTCCTGAATGAAGAGCAAGTCTGCCACTTCCATGGCTAAACCAACTTCTCGCTTGTAGGCCGCAAAATCTGCTTCCGTATAGGTTTCAAAAAAGTCCAAGGTCGGAATTGTTGCATCAGATACAGAAAATTCCTGAGCTAAGAGAGGTGCATCCATATCCTTAAAACGGGAATCAACTGGGTTGAGCAAATATTTCTTAATCGCAGTTAAGTCTGCCTCTGTCACATCAGCATTCAAAATATAGAGCTGACCGGTATTGACACGAGCATCCTGACGGCTGCCCAAGAGCAATAGAGCTTCCTGTGCACTAGCTGCACGCTGGTCAAATTGTCCCGGCAAGGCCTCAATCGCAAAATAAACAGCCTGATCCAGCGCCAAATCTTGCTCGGTCAAGACCTTATCCGTCACCTGTTCTGTAAAAATATGCTTGACTGCCTGCTCAAACAAGTCTTCTTCCAAGCCAAAGAGATCATAAATCTGCACCAAACGCAGACTAGACAGACTGTTCAACTGCAAATTGTGGACTAATTCCTTGAGCAAAACCTCCGCCTTAATCTGAAAATCTGCTTTCTTCTCAACAAAAATTCGTTTCGCCATATCTAAGCTACCAATCCCCTATTTCACTTCCTGCAATTTTGCCAATACCAACTCATAGACATCCGTTAGAGACCCAAGATTTCTCCGGAAAACATCCTTGTCCAGATGATTTCCCTCCGCATCCCACAGACGGCAATTGTCCGGCGAAAATTCATCCGCCAATAGAATATGACCATCCTTGTCATAGCCAAATTCCAGTTTAAAATCGACTAAGCGCAGACCAATCTGAGCAAACAAATCCTTCAATAAATCATTGATTTTCCGCGTTTCTGCCTTGATATAGGCAAGGTCTTCCGTACTTGCCAAATCCAGAAAAGCAACGTGCTCGTCATTGATAAAAGGATCATCTAAGTCATCGTTTTTATAGTAAAATTCCACAATCGGCGTCGCAAGTTCTATCCCTTCTTCCACCCCAAAGCGTTTGGAAAAAGAACCAGCCGTGATATTGCGCAAGACCACTTCCAGCGGAATAATGTCCACCTTTTTATTGAGTTGCTCGGTATCAGACAATTGTTCAATGAAGTGAGTCGCTACGCCAGCAGCATTCAATTTGTTAAAAATAAAAGACGAAATGCGATTATTTAGTATTCCCTTCCCCTTAACCTCTTCCTTACGGGCGCCATTTAGCATGGTCGCTTGATCTTTATAAACGGAAATAATCACATTGTCATCATCTGTACTGTAAATATCTTTGGCCTTACCTGAATAAATAAGCTCACGTTTCATTTTATTGTTCGCCTTTCACTACTTTTACTAAAGTATAACACAGTTAAAATATAATACCAAACATTTTTTGTATCATTTACTAAAATAGCATCTTTGATACGCTTAAAAGCGAACAAAGTTTTCTACTATGTTAAATTTGAACGTATTTTATAAATTCAAACTTTCTATATAGAAATAAACATGCTCAAATAGTAGAAAATTTGACACATCGCTATAGTATTTGAAAACATTGAGAGATGGTGGAAACCTCTTCAATAATATGCATCAGCCTTCAGATTCTAGTCCATATCAAAAAAAAAGAGCTTGGACCTCCAAACTCTTTTTCTATCCCTAAATTCAAATAATTTCTAATACCTTTAAGGGAGACAAGTCAGCCTTGCCCTCAGCAACAACTTTTAATGTGTCCTACTGTCAAGATAATCAATTAAATCTTTGATATTATCTAATTGATCAACATCTTCATCAGGAATAGCAATCCCAAATTCATCTTCAAGAGCAATGATAAATTCCATCAACTCAATCGAATCAACTTCTAAATCATCACGCAAACTTGTTTCTAATGTTATAAAAAGCTCTGTATCATGTCGCTGTTCACGAACAACCTTCGTAATTCTTTCATAAATAACTTCCTTAGACACGTTCATCCTCCTTAGCAAAAGTTGCAACTAGCTGATCAACTACTTCTGATTCTAACATTGTCCTAATTTGCTTAATGGTGTGATAAATCGAAGCGTCATCACTAGAACCGTGAGATTTCACCACTGGCGCTTTTAAACCAAAAAGAACTGCACCTCCAGCTGAAGAATAATCCATGGTGTATTTAAGTTGATATAAACTATCTTTTAAGAAGAGAGCTCCTATTTTTGCTTTGAGACCACCAGATTTAATAGAAGTTTTCAACCCTCCCATAATGGTCAATGCTGTTCCTTCAATAGCTTTTAAGACAGCGTTTCCTGTAAAACCATCACTAACGACAACATCTGCCACCCCAGACATCAAGTCACGCGCTTCTACATTCCCTACAAAATGAATGGATGGATCTTTGGACAATAACTCATACGTCTCTTTATGAAGAGGATCACCTTTAGTTGCTTCTGTCCCATTATTCAAAAGACCTACACGAGGTTTTTGAATATGCCGAACATTTTGTGCGTAAAAAGAGCCCAAAATAGCATATTGGTGTAGATGTACCGGCGTATTCTCAGCATTAGCTCCCAAGTCTAGCATATCAAACCCTTTACCATCCGTCGTTGGTAAAGTGGAGAGCAATCCAGGACGTTCCACGCCCTTAATACGCCCAACAACAAAGAGACCTGCTGCTAACAAAGCTCCCGTATTTCCCGCAGACAGAACAGCATCTGCTTGCCCCTCCTTAACGGCCTTAGCAGCTAGAACCATCGATGCTTCTTTTTTACGACGAATAGCCTTAGCAGGTTCATCATCAGAGTCGATCTTTTCGCTCGTATGAACAATGCTAACCCGTTCATTCTCCGTCAAATACGGACGAATCTTAGCTTCATCACCATAAAGTTGAACCTCAATATCTGAAAAATCGTGAAGAGCTCTATTAACACCTGCCACAATGGCCTGTGGGGCATGATCGCCACCCATAGCATCGACTGCGATACGTTTCATGATTATACCTCATTACTTCTTTTTCTTTGGAAAATAGCAGAGCTGCCATATAAACGCCTTTTATTATAGCATGTTTTTATCTGATTTTCAGCCTTTGCCTTATTATCAGAAATTACTTCATCACATCGCCCCATTTACCAAGATCATCTATAAATTTCTTACTTTTTAAGTGTAAACCCACATATTCCTCATATAAAATATCGACAAAATCTCTTAATTTTCTTGTCATCTCAGACTTTATGGAAATATGTTTCAAATCCTGAAACGACAAAGAGTGAAAACGATCAATTAAATAAAGAACGTTGGGATCTAGGCGAAGACGCCGCTCATCTTCATGATAATGATCGGGACATAAAATACCTGCATAACGAAAGGAAAAATCAAACGGTAAACCCACTCGATGACAGAAAACACATTCATGAAAATTAAGCGAGACCCCAAAGCGGTGTAGGAGTTGAACTTCAAAGATCAAGGTCAATACCTCATAATCTAATCCTTCTTCAATCAGAGATAAGACCTTTTCCAGAAAAGCAAAAAGTGCCGAATCAGGTTGATTATCTGGAATAGCAGCATCGGCCAGAGCCATGATATAGGTCGCATAAGCCAGTTTAAACAAATCATCCGTAATGTGTTTAGGATAAGTCACCTCACGGTAATCATCGATATAAGAAAGCCCACTATCGTTTATTTTCACCAAAAACTCAGCCATCGTTAGGGGCTGAATAACAGACGTTAATTTGGATTTTCTAGCATGTTTCACGAAAAACATCCGTTTTCCATCTGTTTCTGTAAAAATTTTAACCAACTTATCAGACTCTCTATAATCTCTATTATAGAGAACAATTCCCTGAGATACTTTATTGATCATTGCCTAACATAAACTCTCTCAATCGCTTCATGGCTTCTTGGATAACTTCCATACTAGCAGCATAAGAAATACGCAAGTAACCCTCACCGTATGGACCAAAAGCAATCCCCGGAATCAAGGCTACAGCTTTTTCATGAGCCAATTTTTCTAGAAAAGCATAAGAATCTTTGCCTGCTTCACCTGGGATCTTAGCCCAAATATAGAAAGCGCCATCTGGACGAATGACTTCAAAACCAAGATCTGTTAAAGCTTCAACAATAACATCTCGTCTCTTACGGTACTCTTCACGCATCGGTAAAGCATCATCTTTACCATTCCTTAAGGCCTCAATCGCAGCATACTGTGTAATCGTTGTAGCTGAAGTAACCAAATATTGGTGACTTTTAACCAACTGCTGGCATAAAGCTTTATTAGCAAAAATAAAACCTAATCGCCAACCTGTCATCGCATGTGATTTTGACAAACCATTAATAACAATCGTTTGCTCAGGAAGATATTCTCCAATAGACACATGACCTTCTTCAGTATAGGTAATTTCTGAGTATACCTCATCTGAAATGACAAAAATAGGGTATTTTCGAATAACATTAGCTAAAGCTTCAATTTGTTGGCGCGTATAGACAACCCCTGTTGGATTTGTCGGCGTATTTAAAATAACAGCCTTCAACTTGTCTCCTTGAGCAAGAATAGCTTCCTCGAGAACCTCTGGTGTCAAAACAAATGCCGTTTTAGACGTATCAATCTCAATAAACTCGCCACCAAGCATTTTCGTTAAGGCTTCATAGATAGGAAAACCAGGGCCAGGAAACAGCACACGATCACCCGGTTCTAAGATAGCTGTCAAACTAGCTGATATGGCCTCTGTTGCTCCAATAGTCGTCAAAACCTCAGTTTCTGGATCATAAGTTAATCCATATTTTTCCTTAACAAAATCAGAAGCTGCTTGGCGCAATTCCAAAAGTCCAGCCATACCGGTGTAGTAGCTCTTATCTTCATCGATAGCCCTCTTAGCTGCATCTTTTATATGTTGAGGTGTTGGAAAATCAGGCTCACCTAGTGTCATCCTAAGCATCCCAGGAATTCCAGAAATAGATTGATCAAATTGACGGATCAAAGAAACCTCCAATTGATCTAGATTATGATTATAGCGATGGCTGACATCCATATGAGCTCTCCTTTAATTAGATATAATATCCCATTATACAAAAAATTCTGACAGATTGCACAACTGATAAAAAGAAAAAGAGCTTCTTCAATTAAGAAACTCTTCAAAAAACAATTAATATAATTATTTCGATAATTCAAACAGTGGAGAAAGGGGACGTTTTTCATGAATACGAATAATCGCATCACCGATTAAATCAGCAATCGAAATTTGCTCAATTTTGTCAATCAAACGTTCTTGAGGAAGGTAAATCGTATCCAATACAACCAATTTTTCAATCGCTGATTTTTGAATATTCTCAAGCGCTGGACCAGATAAGACAGGATGAGTACATGACGCATAGACGCATGTCGCTCCCGCTTCTGCTAGGGCATCTGCCGCATGACAGATGGTACCCGCTGTATCGATCATATCATCAATCAAAATACATGTCTTACCTTCGACGTTACCAATGATATTCATGACTTCACTAGTATTCATCTTATCGACACTACGGCGCTTATCAATAATCGCAATAGGAGTGTGTAGAAATTGTGCCAACTTACGCGCACGCGTCACACCACCATGATCCGGACTCACAACAACGACATCATCACCAACAAGACCATGACGATCAAAATAATCAGCAATCAATGGTGCCCCCATAAGATGGTCAACAGGAATATCAAAGAAACCTTGAATTTGTGCTGCATGAAGATCAACAGTCAATAGGCGATTAACACCTGCAACCTCTAACATGTCTGCTACTAATTTTGAAGTAATAGGCTCGCGAGAGCGTGCTTTACGGTCCTGACGTGCATAACCATAATAAGGCATGACAACATTAATAGTTTCCGCACTTGCACGTTTTAAAGCATCAACCATAATCAAAATTTCCATCAAATTGTCATTAACTGGCGAGCTTGTTGACTGTAAAATAAAGACATGATGCCCTCGAATAGACTCTTCAATGTTTACTTGAATTTCTCCATCCGAAAATTGACGCACAGTTGATTTTCCAAGATTTATGCCAATTGTTTCAGCAACTTTCTCT
Organism: Streptococcus hyovaginalis DSM 12219; assembly: GCF_000420785.1. GTDB lineage: Bacteria > Bacillota > Bacilli > Lactobacillales > Streptococcaceae > Streptococcus > Streptococcus hyovaginalis. The sequence continues at coordinate 57,413 of NZ_ATVP01000013.1, forward strand.
GCTAATTCTTTGTTTGATGATAATGCAAACAACTTTAAATTAGAATAAGACATGATTTCCTCCATCTGTTTAGTCCCCTATTATTCTACCGTTTTTACACTTTTTTTTCAAACAAAATTACGGATAAGTCCTAATAAAAAGGAAAAATAAAAGAGGATCAAATCCCCTTTTTTGCATATTATCTTGGATAGATATAAACAGCTGCACCTTGGTAAGTAGCTGTTGGATTAAACCAACCACGGTGATTTCCAATTGACTGAATACCATTGTAGTTTGATTCCATAACTTGAATGCGTGTTGAACTTTCAACTGCTGTTACGTATGCCACGTGTCCATAACCGCCATCATTCCAAACAGCAATAGAACCTACAGTTGGAGTAGAACCCACACTAAATCCTGCTGCTGCTGCTGAAGCAGCCCATTGTCCACCATTACCCCAGTTATTACCAGCCCATGGTGCCAAAGATTTCACACCCCATGTACATTGACCAATAGGGTAAGTATTACCTGCTGTATTTACTGTTGGAGTGACAGAAGCTGTTTGGCTAGCAACTGGACGAGAAACAGTTGGAGTAGCTTGTGCTGTTTGGGATGCTGCTGAAGCGGACTGTGATACTGACGCCACAGACTGAGCACTTGCTGCTTGTGATGCAGGTGTAGTTGACGTTGACGCTACTTGTTCAGAAGCTTTTTGTGCTTCAACTGCTGCTGTACTTGCTGATGCTGATGCAAGAGAAGTCGCTGCCTGTTTTGCTGCACTAGCAGACTCTGACGCTGCTACTTCAACTGCAACAGATTCCGATGCTGCTGCACTAGCAGCTGCTGAAGCCGCTGCCTCTGAAGCTACTGCTGATGCTGACGCTGCTGCTTCAACTGCAGAAGCAGATTCTGATGCAGAAACAGCTGCTGCCACTGATTGTGATGTTGACACAGATGCTGCCACTGACTCAGCAGTTGATTTTTCTGCAACCAATGATGTTTTCTCACCTTCTGCAGTAGCTAATTCTACAGCAAGAGTAGCCTGTGCAGCCTCTAATTGAGCCTGTTGGGTTACTAAGGTTGATTTGTTTGCTTCCAAAGTAGCTTGATTGGCAGCAATTGTGTTAATTGCTGCTTGATTGGCCTTTTGTTTTTCAGCAAGTGTTTCTTTATCTGATTCTTGCTGCTCCAACATATTGTGGTTAGCTGAGACAACTTCACGAATCGCAACAACTTTACTGATGGCATCTGAAATTGACTTCGAGTTAATGATTGTATTGATGTAATTAGTAGCAGTATTTTGTTTTTGTGCACTACGTGCTTGTTTTTTCAAGGATTCATTACGTGCTACAATTTTTTCAGATAAGGTCTGAATTTCTACTGATAGAGTTGCTGATTTCTCTTTTAATTCCGCATTCTGAATTTCCAAGTCAGCTTGCTGAGCTGACAAGGTACCAACTTGTGTTTGAATAGATTCAACTTCTAACTGCGCTGCAGTTTGTTGACTAGTCAAGTTAGCAATAGCATCATCTTTTGCCGAAATTTTCGTATCATAGTCTTCTGCATTGACAGATACAGTTGTTCCAAGCGTTACACCGCTCAATAGAACAGCTGATAAAATTCTTTTCTTCATGTTAAAAACTACTCCTTCGTAATTAGACAATAAACATTTTACCAAAAAATAGTACTATATATATTACGTCATTGTTACAATTCGTTTAAATCAAATGACTGAACACTGTAAAAAACTGATACCGCAACCTATTATCACTTCAAAGAAGCAATACTTAGTGTAAAAATTTTCAAAAAAGTATTTTGGGATCTATAAAACTGTAGTAGAACCATCTTGCAGAGATTGTGGAGTTTTTTACTGTAGAAAAAATCCACACGCCCTGCAATAAAGCGCTAAGATTTTATCATAGACTTACTGGAAAATAAATACCCTAATAGCACTATCATGGATTATGCAGACTCTTAGATTCATAAGGAAATTCTGACAAAACTGAACTATCCAACTCCTAGAAGCTCTGACTATATGAAACATATGAGTAAATACAATTTCCAAAAAGCCTCTAAAATCCCTCACCTTGAGTCTACCGATTATCCACCCCTCATTCATTTTAAAAAGCGCCGTTTCGATTGTAAAGAATATAGAAAGACGGCTGTCGCAAAAATCTCTCTGATCAAGAAGGACAACCAAATCGCAAGCATCGTTCATTAGAAAATCACCCAGCTACTCATTAAAAAACAATCTATGACAGATATCGTCAAACACCTTGCCGTCTCCACCCCAACAGTTATTCACAAGCTAAATGAGTTTCATTATTCAAGATTTTGACTCGCTAAAAGCCATCACAATCCTTGACGGAAACACGTATGCCACTATCCGAAACTACTTTCAATGGTATTCCAGACAAGTCAGAAATTGCGTAAATATCATTATTATAGACATGTTTCCATTGCATGGAGAGATGCTATAAAAAGTCGGAAATGACACAAACTACGTTTGTGTCATTCGTAACCGTACTATCCACTGGCTAAACTTTTCGTTTTCTTATTTCCAAGCTCAGGTTGTCCTTGAACCCTTTTGAACATAAGCATAAACCGTATCCGCATCCAAATCATGAATCAATTTGACCATAAATTCCATGAGTATGCTGCCCTGAAATGCAATGGAAAAGCAATTCAATAGAACATCCAAAAACTCAATAATCGATTCTTTTTACTTCCCATCTTTCAGATACATTTGACCAATTAAAAATCCTAGAAAAATTGCATTTGTACTTATCTGAATGCCAACATTAAAAAAGAGAAGACTAAATTGGTCTTCTCAAAAATCTATTATTTTATCAAGTATAGTGAATTGATAAAGTAATAAAATGCTAATCATTATAACTACGGAGAATAAGGGATTCGAACCCTTGCGCCAGTTACCCGACCTAACGATTTAGCAAACCGTCCTCTTCAGCCTCTTGAGTAATTCTCCTAATGGGCACGAGTGGACTCGAACCACCGACCTCACGCTTATCAGGCGTGCGCTCTAACCACCTGAGCTACGCGCCCAAGCACTATGCTTGGTTTATAATAAACTATAAAGCGGGTGACGAGAATCGAACTCGCGACAACAGCTTGGAAGGCTGTAGTTTTACCACTAAACTACACCCGCAAATGGCGCGAGACGGAATCGAACCGCCGACACATGGAGCTTCAATCCATTGCTCTACCAACTGAGCTACCGAGCCAATTTTAATTCTAATTGCGGGAGCAGGATTTGAACCTACGACCTTCGGGTTATGAGCCCGACGAGCTACCTAGCTGCTCCATCCCGCGATAATATTAAGGAGGATGTGGGATTCGAACCCACGCACGCTTTTACACGCCTGACGGTTTTCAAGACCGTTCCCTTCAGCCGGACTTGGGTAATCCTCCAAAAAAAAGTAAATGGACCTTGTAGGACTCGAACCTACGACCGCTCGGTTATGAGCCGAGTGCTCTAACCAGTTGAGCTAAAGGTCCAAGCAACAACCATAAATAGCGGCGAAGGGGATCGAACCCCCGACCTCCCGGGTATGAACCGGACGCTCTAGCCAGCTGAGCTACACCGCCAAATATCGGGAAGACAGGATTCGAACCTGCGACCCCTTGGTCCCAAACCAAGTGCTCTACCAAGCTGAGCTACTTCCCGAAGTATGCACCCTAGAGGA
>NZ_ATVP01000014.1 GCF_000420785.1 Streptococcus hyovaginalis DSM 12219
GTCACAGTTGTTTCCGGTTCATCAATTGGGGTGTCTGAGACTGGTTGTGAAGTAGGATCTTGATAGTCACTACCAGCAGTTAACTCTTGACCATTCGTGAAACCATCATTGTCATCATCAGCAGCAAGATCGAAGCTTGGGGCTGGTTCCGTATAAACAGGATCACCCTTATCCGTTACCGTTTCGTCTGGATCAACAACTAGATCCTGTTCATCTGGTTTTTCCGGAACATCCGTATCTCCGCTTTGATCATCTGTATCCGAATTCACCGGAACTTCAGTATCACCACCTTGGTCTCCAGTATCGTGAATGACAATCTGCTCCAACAATGCTTGATAGTTTTGTAAGAGCTGTTGGAGTACAGTCGTTGTTTGATTAATCAGGTCTTGCGTTACCTCTGGATTCTCTTTGATAAGTTCACGATTGGAAATAAAATGAGTAATTTGATCTTTTACTTCAACAGGAAGATAGGTAAAACGAGGATCCGATGTCATCAAATCATAACTATCTATGAGAGCATCTAGAGAGCTATAATCAATATCTGCTTCCTCTGCTTCTTTCTGATCTGATTGACGCAATGCTTCAATGCTTGCCAATAATTCTGAATTCAGACTATCATTAGCGATAAGTCGCGTGAAGCTGATTTCACGAGCTGAGGCAAATTGATTACGGAGTGAAGCGGATTCACCATCAGTAGCAGTCGGCTTAATGATAAGCATCTTAAGTGCTTTATCATTATCAAGAGGGAGTGTACGATCTGCACCAGCTTGCAATCCTGTTTGGATACCTTGGGCAATCAAGAAAGCATCCGCAGGATCATCTGTCAAACTACCATACACATCCATCACTTGAATAACACCATTTTTATTCCCCAAAGGACGTGCTAGGATACGAATACTATCAATCACTGAAGGTTGGTCTAAGGTCGCATAGATGGTCATGTCTTCCATCGGAACGCCATCCCAATTAGTGTGCCATTGAGTTTCAGGATTATCATCAAAGGCATTAGTGATCGGTTGGTTAGCCCGAAGGAGTTCTGACGCGTCATTGCGAGCAGTTATTTCACTTGCAGGAATACGCTCAGAGTTGAAGAGACTAGAAAGAGATTGCTCTAATAGAGATTGAACAGTATTTAGTTCTTCAAGATCCGAAGTAGAATTTTCCAATAGGCTATTAGCCTTAGTTAAAAGATAAGCTAACGCGTCTTTACTTTCTTGATTCAACTGATCATTTTTCAATTCTTGGGAAATATTACTGATCACTTCCTGAATAGAAGGAATGCCTTTTCCAGCAATATCGACAAGAGACAAGGTACCACCTGTCCAGTTGAGACTCAGATCCGTAACATTTTGTTGCGTATTGTAAAGATTTAAACCATCTCTGATCTGACCAAGATCAAGTGAACTACCATCTTCTAGAATAGCTGTGAGCGTAGCTTGGACACCCTCATCTATTCTTGTAATCAGCACTACTTGGTTGATTGGGCCAGTTAATTGTGGATCTTGAGATAGATGGTATAAGATTTGACCATCGCTTGATGCACTACTGTAGGCTGTTTCTAAATTAGCATCGATGGCATTTCCTAAATCCGCCGTTTCCTCACCAGTCTCTTCGATCAAACCTTCTGTTTCAACAATTGCTCCCTTAACATGATTGCTGAATAAAGCATTCAATTGGTTTTCATAGCTTGCCAAAAGACTTGACAAGAATGGTGTGATGACTTCCACACCGAATTCAGCTTCCCGTATTTCATTGCCAGCTTGGAAGTAAACGAAGTTATGCTGCAACGATTTTGCATAGGCATCCTTAGCAATAGTATACGCCTTATAAATTTGAGCAATTGCATCTGCATCCGAGCGACCAAATGGAGTGCTTGCTGTTTGATTTTTGCTATCTAGATTAATGGCATTTTCAACTAATGGAACCAAGGCAGTCATCTTGTCAACTGCATCCAGCAAGAATGGACGCATTTGATCTACCAAAGCAGAGTTACCATCTGTCAAATAAAGCTCAGCCGCCTCTTTGATGTCACGGAAATAACGAGCTAATTGATTGACTTCTTCAGCAGTCAGACTACCATCTGTCAAACCCTCTTGGAAATCTGCAATTGGTTTTTTGAGATAGACAGATTCAGCGTAGACATCCGCTTGTCCACCGTTAAAGGCTAGATTGGAAGCCAAAAGATCCAAAGCTTCTGAGGTAGTACTTGGGCTATAGTCGCCATGGTCTACAAAGGCAAATTGTGCTGGACGTTGCGATTCAACATGGGCCTCATCATCCCAAATATTCCAAGTATATTCTGCCGCATTAAAGAGGGCTACCTTGGAAGGTTCAGATTCCATCATTGGGTTTAGCATGATGCCCGCAACTTTCGCTGGATCTAGACCTGGTTTAAGATAATATTCGGCACCACCCATGATGAGCGTGTTTCGAGACTGGTCATTTACTGGCCAGTTAATCCACATATGAATTGGTTTGTACTGATTGCCATTTTCATCTGTAAAGTTATCAAGAACCTGATTAGAAACCTCTCCAAAGACTTTACCACCTGTCAAGGTTAAGTCCACGGTATCAGGTAAATTACGATTCAAGATACGTAAAGTATAGTTCGCTCCACTAGCTGCTGCATAGGTGTAACCTGGTGCGACAAAAATCATATCCACTTTTAAATCTGGATAGGTGGCTTGACGCTCTTTAAGGAAATTCGTTAAATCTGTCATAAGACGAACATAGTCATTTGGATCGCCAACATTATCAATATCATCTGCTAAAACTCCAAACTGACGCACACCATGTGCCATTAGTTGGTCAAATTTATCTTTGATGATTTGTAAATCCCCTTGATAAGCTGTTCCAAAAGTTAAGCGTTGAGATTGGAACGGATGAATGGTCCAAACAAAGCGGTTCTTGGTTTCATTACCAATACGAGCCATTTCCTCAATGGCTTCTAGCTCATGCTCTGGATAAAGTTGTCGCCATTGACTATCATGATAAGGATCATCTTTTGGTGCAAAATAATAGGCATTCATCTTGATTTCGCCACCAAATTTCATCAGTGCAATCCGATCTTCGACTGACCACGGTTCTCCATAGTACCCTTCAATGAAGCCACGATTCTTGACATCTGCATAATCTTCGATAAGAATACTTCTTAAAAGAGGAAGATCGCTGTCAGATAACATATCTTCCAAACTTTGAAGACCATAAAAGACACCATCACTTGTAGCACCTAGAATACTAATCGAACTAGGAGCAATAGATAGGGAGTATGCATCATAATGGTTGCTCTCAAAGAGTTCCGGATTGGCCTCCTGACCTGTTATAGCTTGACTGCGTTCAAGAACACCAAGTAGAATCGGGAGAAGAGTAGATTCAGGATCAAAGACATCTGTTAGAGTGTAAGAAATCTGATGTTCTTGTAATACTTTCTTAGCCAGATTGATGGTATAGACATCCACACCTTGACCAATAATCAGCTGTACGCCACCAGTCAAATCTGCCACTCCTTCTCTATAAGTGATCGATTGAGGACTTGGATAGATAGTAAAGACCTTATCTAAATAAGTCGGATCCGATAGAGCTGATGTCACATCATCTTGAGAGATATTTCTTTGTGAAGTATAAGTATCCGCAAGAAGCAGAGTACCTTTATAGGCAAGATCAGAATAAACATAACCATCATTAGGTAGTTGTTCTGGATCAACCTGTTCAAAAACCAATTCCTCCTCAGTTTTTTCTTGGTCTGAAATAGGTTCAAGAACTGGTCCAGGAACGAGGGCTTGATTGATTTTTAAGACAACAAAAGAATGTTTTGAGAGGGTAAAAGTACTGTCTTTATCGCTGAGATAACTAGTCCTCTTAATTTGAACGGCGTTAGGATTCTCTAAGGTGTTTTCACCAGCGATGTCATCGGCTGTTAGCTCCTGAACATCGATTAATTTACCATCCAAGTTAATCCCACGAATATTGAGATCTAGCACATAATCCATGTCACGGGCTACATTAACTGCAGCAATATAAACATTTCCCTCCTCATCTTTGCTGACCAAAACATTAACAGGATTGACACCATTTTCGAGTTTTTCAATTCCTTCGACTTGAGCGTTAATAATGTCATTTCCAAGCATGTCATTATACATTTCAATAACTAAAGCCGATGGGGTCAAGAAGAAATCAAACTCCCCTTCCCCTGTCAAAGTACTCGAACCATCGATTGGGACCGCTTGAATAACTGCTTGTTGAGTGGGACCAAGTGAATCCGCACCTGAACTGTACCAGTCAACTAGAGTGTGACGTTGAATATAAGGGCTACCTAAAGTGACATAAGACATCATCACTTTAGCAGTGTAAAGTGCACCTGTTAGCGAGCGAACCTGAGGTTCTGTATTTCTAAAGATACCGAACTCGCTAATAACAGGAACTTTTCCCTCCGGCAGCATGTTGACATAATCTTGCACATGCTGGATACCAACATCTTCTGCTTTCTTCATAGCATTATCATAGAAGACTGCTGTATTTGAACCACCCGAAACGGTGCCTGAATAAGGGTGAATGGTCATCCCATCATAAAGATCTTCAGTATCTCTACTACGCATTAAATCAATAAAACCAGAAGATTCAAAGCTAGTATAAACATTAGCCTCTCGGTTTTCTCCTTCAGCCTCATCAATAGCTTTCATGGTATCTTTTAGAGATTGTGAAATAGCATTAAAACCATCTTTTTCAACAGAATAAGAGACTGTAATTTGTTGATTTCGTCCAGGAATTTGGCCATGAACACCATCTCCAAAGTGAATAAAACCAGTGCTGTAATCAATCACATAGTGCTTATCAGTCGCCCTAGAATTATCAAAATTGCTTACCTCACTCCAATCATCCATGCCGTTAACAAAGACTTGGACACTACCTGAATTTACTGCTACAAAATCTGGATCGTCTACAATGTTTCCTGATGTGTCTAACATTTTGGGGTTAACATTGGCATACCGCATGTAAAAGACTTGATTAGCTGTGCCATCGCTATAGGAGGCTGTTCGGTTCCAGTCCTCTTCTTTAACAGCATATTGACGGTTGAGAACTGCTGTTCCACCATCGATATAGGCTTCTACTGGTGTTTTTCCTGGTACAAATTGTACCCAATATTGTTGCGACCATTGGCCATCACCTGTAGCACCACCTTGTTGCATCTCATTTCCGATCTCAAAGAAGCGCACATTGATTGGATCTGGATGTCCATCTTGGGCACGAACTGCAGCCCAGTCAATACCGCCATTGATATTAGTACCCACTTCAGCATTAAAATATTCCATTAAATCTGCCACATCCTGGGCATTTCCGCGGGCTAAACTATAGACATACACAATTTCAGAGTCAGCCTGATCCGCAAAACTAATCAATTCTGGCAACCCAAAATTAGCTGCAATTCCTCCTTGACCAGGATTGTTATAGAAACCATGAATTTGATCTTTTCGACCCTCTACTGGACCGATAGCAGTTTTCCAATTGAAAAGATTGGAAATGGTTCCCCCTGGATAACGGAATGACCCAAAATCGACTTGATCAAAAAGAGTTTTAAAATCATCACGAATTTGCCCTGTCTCAGGATCAAAAGAACCATAACCATTAAAAGCATAGCGATGATTAATACCGAAAATACTTGACGAATCAATTGTGCGAAGAACATCTTCCGAATCAATAGTAACAGGCTTTGGCACCAAATTTTGATATGCTCGATAAGCCTCTTTGAGATTTGTAACTGCTATTTTTAAGCTCTCCAAATCCTTGGCTTGTTTCCGTGCTTGATCAAATGCAGCGGTTAGCACTTGACCTTCCTGAGTACTACCATTAAAACCCAGGCTAGAAATAAGCTGTGATACCTCAGCAACTAGAGGTTCTAATTGGTCACGTGTAACGATAGCCATTGCCTTTTCAGAATAAAGCAAAGAAACTTCATCATCTGTCAAGACGCGTTCAAAAATTTGAAGATCATCAATCTGGCCGCGGAATGGATGAGGGTCTTGCGAACCTGGATTTTTATGAGCACCAATAATCAATCCAGTTGTCTCATTGACAACGTTATTTCCTAAATCAACCTGACTATCAAATTCACCATTAAGGTAAAATTTCCCTATTTTATTTTCTTGATCAATCACCAGGGCTATATTTTCCCACTGATCATTGGAAGCTTGGCCTTGACTAACCCCATCTTTACCGTTGATAAATGTACCATACGAACCGTCTGGCTTACGATAGAGAATCGTCCTACCACTACCATCTTGCTGAAGAATGATGGCTTTTTTGCCTGGACTATTTTCTGGAACACTGGTATCGTATTTATTCCATAAGAAATAAGTTGTGTCCTTATCTCCAGTGTTAATGTAATCATCTAGCTTCAAGGCGTTATCTGTACCTTGTCCTAATTCAAGAGATTGATCAAAAATATCGTCACTCCCTTCAATAGCAGCAGCATTACCCTGTAGTTGTCCCTGCGTGCCTGTTGTTGACTGGGCCTGTCCTTCATCAAATGTAAAAATATCTTTCGCTTCTTCTTGAAGAGCTTTCAACTCTTCATTAACCATAGGTTCCTCTGTCACTACTTCTTCTGAAGGAGCTTCTACGGCTCCACTCGGCTGTGGTTCCCCTTCCCCGCCAACATCTGGGAAGAGTACAGAGTTCATATAATCATCCCATTCATCAGCTTGAACCAATTGAGAAGGGAGGGAGCCTGCAAGAACAAAAGCTATCGCAACAGAACCTACCCCTAAACTTGTTTTACGAACAGCATAACGTAAATTTTTGTGACATAATTCTTTGATACTTTTCATACTATCACCTATCATATTACCATTTCAAATACCTATTTTAGGGACTGCAATATCCAAAATAATCATTTAAAAATAACCTACGATTGGGACACCATACGGCATATTATCCTTTTTAGAGGCTAGCGTATTGGTGAGACTTCAAAAGTATGGTAACTAGAACTAAAAAACCTCCTTTTTAATTTTATTTTTTGCACAGAAAAATAGAGTTCAATCCAAGGACACTCCAAGACTGACACCCTTTTTTTCTTTTCTTACCTCGTCCCTTAACTAAGGTAAGCGCTTTCTTATATAAATATAACACTTTTCCCTAAAAAGTCAACATGTATTAACTTTATATATAAAGTTTAAACAATTACAAACGCTTATGCTTTTTATTCTATGCCTAAAATATATCAAAACAACATGTCTCTCACACTCCTATCTTTAATCAGTTAATTCTTTCCCGCTTCATCTCTTATTGAAAATTGTTGGAATAAATAAAAGACATAAGTTTCAAAACAGATACTCATGTCTCATGAATTATTATGTTATTGACTGTTCAATTTCACTTTGGATTGACTTATTCTTTCGTCAAAATTTCCAAGGTTTCAATCAAGTTATCCTGATGAACTTCGATACTGTCACCAGTTGCTTTGATTTTAACTTCAACAATACCGTCAGCTGCTTTTTTACCGACGGTGACACGGATTGGTAAGCCGATAAGGTCACTGTCTGAGAATTTAGAGCCGACACGTTCGTTACGATCGTCTGTTAAGACCTCATAGCCTTTGGACATCAATCTTTGCTCAACAGCTTGCGTGAGGTCTTGCGCCGCCTGATCTTTGGTGTTAACAGTAATCAGATGCACATCAAACGGTGCCAACTCTTTAGGGAAGTTAATGCCCCAAGCAAAGCGGTAATCGCCTTTTGGTGTTTTGTTGACAAAGAGTCGAGCGTGTTGTTCAATAACGGCTGATAAGATACGGCTCACACCAATACCATAACAACCCATAACGATTGGTATCGCACGACCATTCTCATCAAGGATATTAGCCCCCATACTATCTGAATAGCGTGTTCCCAATTTGAAGATGTGACCAATTTCGATACCGCGAGCGAATTGAAGAGTCCCTTGACCATCAGGCGATACTTCACCTTCTTTAACTTCACGAATATCGACATATTCTGCTTTGAAGTCACGCTCTGCATTAACACCAGTTAGGTGGAAGCCATCTTGGTTGGCACCAGTAACCACATTAGCCGTATTTTGGACCTTGCGGTCAGCAATAATACGTACATTTTCTGGTAGATTAACAGGGCCTAGTGAACCGAAGCTAGCACCAAAGACTGGACGAACCTCTTCTTCACTAGCTACTTCAAGGAAATCCGCGCCAAGATAATTTTTCAATTTCACATCATTGACTTGGTCATTGCCAACAAGGAGTGCAACAACTAGCTGACCATCGGCATTGAAAACAAGTGTCTTAAGCGTATCTTCTTCAGAAATATCCAGAAAAGCTGCAACATCATCAATCGTTTTACAATTTGGTGTTTCCACCTGTACCAAGGACTCTTGTGACACCACCTTGGTTGTCGGTTTAAATTCATTGGTTGCCATTTCGAGATTAGCAGCATAACCTGATTCCGTCGAGTAAGCAATCGTATCTTCCCCTGATACTAACCATGAGGAGAGTTCTTTTTTGATATCCTCCAAGACATTCTCAGGAATATCAGCTAAAGACGGAATAGACTTGTCTAAAATAACCCAACGCTCAAGGTCTGTCCGGTCAGGTGTAACAGCCATGAACTCTTGTGAGTCCTTGCCACCCATTGCACCACCGTCACCGATGATACCTTTAAAATCAAGACCAGAGCGGGTAAAGATAGCTTCATAAGCCTTACGATAATCTTCGTAAGTAACATCCAAATCCTCATAATCCTTGTGGAAACTGTAACCGTCTTTCATGATGAACTCACGCGTACGAAGCAGACCATTACGAGGACGTTTTTCATCACGGTATTTCGATTGGATTTGGTAAAGGTTAAGCGGCAATTGCTTGTAAGATTTCACCGAGTCACGTACCAAATAAGTCAAGGTTTCTTCATGAGTGGGACCCAAGATAAAATCAGATTTGTCGCGATTTTGTAGCTTGTAGAGGTCATCACCATAAGTGTCGTAACGACCTGATTCACGCCAAAGATCAGCTGTTAAAAGAGCCGGCGCCAACATTTCCACCGCACCAATTTTGTCAAATTCTTGACGCATGATGGTTTTAAATTTTTCAATCACACGATTGGCAAGTGGCAAGTAAGCGTAGATACCAGCAGATACCTGACGAACATAACCCGCTCGAACCATAAGAGCATGACTGATAACTTGAGCATCGCTAGGCATTTCGCGAAGCGTTGGAATAAGCATATTAGATTGTTTCATAAAAGTAAACTACAAAGCCCTTAACATGCACGATCAAAAGAGAAACAGCTTTTCTTTTAGATCTAGCAGCAGGGCGTGTTCCTTTATCCGTAAAGAGAACACTTTCCTTTCTGGTTTAGTTTAAAAAAGATAGAAAAAGTCTGAGAGTATTGATCAGAGATTTAGCTGGATCCCTAGTAGCAATGAATCATCTCAATATCAAGATTTTACGCAAATTTAATGACTTACCACGGATTTCTCATTGGTAGAAGAATCTCAGCTACCACCACAAAAAGCGGCAGTTTTGGGAAGGTCTCTCTTTGATAAGAGACAACATAGCTAATAAGTCATGAGAATTTGTTTGTCAGATAATAGGGATCGAGATTATATCATCTATCAAAATTTAGAAAAAAGCACGCATAATATCGTTCCAGGTCACTGCAATCATAAGAATTAACATGATGCCCACACCTGCCAAGGTGATATAAGTCTCAACCTCTTGACTAAGTGGCTTACGGCGAATAGCTTCGATGATATTAATGAAAATCTTACCACCATCAAGTGCTGGAATAGGAACAAGGTTAAAGATCCCCAAGTTAATAGACAACATAGCCATAAGATACAAAATATCTACCAGACCGCTTTTAGCAGCTTGGTTAGACATTTGATACATCGCTACTGGACCGCCCAATTTGTTCAGGCTAAAATTTGTAATCAGGTTTTTTAGGGCCCTAATAATCACGGTAGCTCCCTGCCAGGACTCTCTAATGCCGCCAACAACCTTGTCTATAAACCCAGTTTTTAAACCAGGCATAACACCGATAATAAAGCTCCCGTTGGAACTTTTTGGCGTCACAGATAGTATCTTTTCTTGACCATCTTGCGCCTTAACGAGTACATCAATACTCTGCCCTTTTTTGAGGTTTTGCGTTGTTTTATCGACGGCAACGGTCAAATCTTCCCGATTGCTGACTTGGCTGGAGCCGATTTGTAGAATGCGGTCACCATCCTTGACACCAGCCACCTGCATGGCACCTCCATCGGTAACACGCACTTGATTGGTTTCTGGATCAGGGGTACCACCTTGAACAAACATCAGGAGGATAAAGACTAAGGTCCCTAGAATAAAGTTATTCATAGGTCCCGCAAAGTTTGTTATCATCCGCCCCCAAACTGTTGCATTCTGGTATTGGACATCTAGGGGCGCAATGCGTACCTCTGTCCCGTCCTCTTCCACGATGGTAGCATCATGATGGACAGGATAAGTCTTTGTCTCTTCCAGGACAAGACCCGTAATGGTCAAGCGATCTTCCAAATCATAAGCTGTTACATTCATCGGTAGGCTGGTCTGATCGACTTGTCTTTGTGACAGATTAATCCGCGTAACAACTCCTTCCTTATTGAGTGTCAAACTTGCAGGCGTCCCTGTCTTAATCTCTGTCTTATCATCACCCCAGCCTGCCATTCGCACATATCCACCTAGAGGTAAAATACGAATCGTATAGGCAGTGCCATCTTTCCCTGTATGAGCAAAAATTTTTGGCCCCATACCAACGGCGAATTCTCTGACTAAAATGCCTGATTTTTTGGCGAAATAGAAATGCCCAAACTCATGAACAACTACCAAGACACCAAAGATCAGAATAAATACTAATAATCCCTGCATCATTTTTCCTCTCTGTTTTTGTTAAAATAGGCCAAAAAGGTGCATGATCGGAAAAACGAAAATCATGCTATCAAAACGGTCTAAAATACCACCATGACCAGGAATCAATTTCCCAGAATCCTTGACAGAAAAGCGGCGTTTAATAGCACTTTCTACCAGGTCACCGAACTGGGCAAAAACGCTAAAGATAGCTACCAGCCCTAACATCACTATAAAATGATGTGGTGCGTAAACGTCTTTATCAAATAGCATAAACACAAGTGACACTAGTACAGCCGACAAAATCCCTCCGAGACTACCCTCGATCGTTTTATTAGGCGATACTTTCGGCAATAATTTTCGCTGGCCAAAACGACGTCCAATCAAATAAGCACCTGTATCTGTTGCCCAAACAATGAAAAGCGCTAGGAAAACTTTATCCAAACCGGCAATCCGTGCATTGACTAAGCTTTGGAAACCAATACCAACATAAAGACTGGATAAAATAGGGTAAGCTACATCATCGAAAGCATACTGATCGCTCGAAATGACTGTTCCTGCTAATAAAAGAAACATCATCAACCCGAAAACAGTAAAACTGCCGTCTACAGGTAAAAATGTAAAATAATTTTGCAAAGGAACAACCAACGAAAAGGCTGCTAACATTGCTAAGACACCCTCAAAAGAAAACATTTCCAAACGTCGCATACGAAGCAATTCCGAAACGGCAACCATAGCCAATATGCCAATAAAAATCTGGAAGGGCAGGTCCCCAATCAATAAGAAGGGAACAAAGATCGCCAAAGCAATCGCTCCCCAAATGACGCGTTGTTTCATTAAAAATCCTTTCTAGGTTACAAGCCACCAAAGCGGCGATGGCGGCGATTATAGTCTGATATGGCTTCTTTTAGAGCTTGCTGATCAAAATCTGGCCAAAGTGTATCTGTGAAATAAAGCTCACTATAAGCTGATTGCCAAGGTAAAAAATTGCTGAGACGTAACTCCCCACTCGTACGAATCACCAGATCAGGATCACGATAGAGGTAAGGGAGGTGACTGGTCATGAGATGTCCTGAAATCAAATCCTCTGTGATATCTCCCGGATTTAAACGTGCATCTAGAACATCCTGAGCTAGTTCTCTCATCGTATCGACCAGCTCTGCACGTCCGCCATAGTTCAAAGCAAAATTGAGAACCAGACCAGAATTATGTTTGGTTTGTTCTAGAGCTTTTTCGAGAGCTTTCTGCGTTTCCTGAGGGAGACGAGACTGATCCCCAATCATTTGAATTCTGACCTTATTTTTGTCCAATTCCGGGACGTACTTGTCAAAAAATTCTACTGGAAGATTCATGATAAAGTTGACTTCGTCATCAGGACGTGACCAGTTTTCTGTTGAAAAGGCGTAAACCGTTAGAACTTTCACCCCAAGATCCGAAGCGGCAATCGTCACTTTTTGTAAAGCATCCATACCAGCCTTGTGCCCCATGATACGTGGCTGCAGACGCTTTTTGGCCCAACGCCCATTTCCATCCATGATGATCCCGATATGATTTGGAATCTTATCAAAAATAAGCTCTTTCCTTTTACGTTTCAATCCAAACATGTTTTTTCCTTTATCACAGTATAATCATACCTATTTTACCACAAGTATAGAGGAATTCACCACGGTTTATACCTCTAACAAACAATCTTTTCTGCCTTCTAACAAAGAAAAGGCGCGAGAAAGAACCCCACTCATCAATAAAATATCACTTGTCCTCCGAATCAACTCCAAAGATGCCTCAGCCATTGGAGACTGAAATCTAGAAGGAACAGAGTTTGTTTTAATTCGTATAAATCCAGATCAGAATAGAAATCACAAGGCTATGTTATCCCTGACTTTTCACAGTCCCCCATACTTTGAGATAAATTCTAGGTAACTTTATTCCCAAGATAATACCGAAGTCAAGCCCTGTTTCTCCTTATTTAGTTAGTAAAAAAATTTACTAAACTTGTTTAATTAGAATTTTTGCTAATCCAACAATATAAGACTGGACATAATGTCCAGTCTTAACTAGGTTCGACGGCAGAATCCTCTGAAATGTTGGTCGTAATAGCAGACTCATCAACTAAACCAACCTCACCTGGGATATCACCAACTTTTGTCACAACACGTTTGATTGCGGATAATTCAAAAGTCAAGTAAACACCATCCACATCCAAAACAATTTTTTGTTCAGCTTGATTAACCTCATCGACCAAGCCATAAAGGCCACCGATGGTAACCACTTCATCACCTTTAGTAAGAGCATTCATTTGATTTTGGCGCTCTTGTGCCGCTTTTTTTTGCTGACGGGTTGTAAAATACATCATCCCTGCCATAACAACAACCATAATTAGTAATGTTGGCATTAGTTCCTCCTCCAAAGATATGTTACTTATCATTATAGTAAAAAAAGAGCCAACAAACAAGGTTAGCTCTGCTATTTCCTTAAAATCCGCCTAAAGTCTTAGCCAATAAAATCTAGAATGGCTTCTTCAGAAAGTGATGAGTCACAGACCACACAGACCTGACCCTTTTCAGCTACCAAAAGACCTGGGACGGTTTTGATAACGTACTTATCACGAAAGGCTTGAATAGCTTCTATTTGTGAAAAATCTTCTGAATGAAGGTAGTCGACAGAAAGATGATTTGCCTTGGAGACATTTGTCAATTTGGGTTCAAAGCGTTGGCAATAGCGGCAGGTTGGACGACCAACAAAAAGAATGACTTTTTCTCGATTCTGGATGGCATCTTCAGCCGCTACAGCTGAGATAAGGTTAAAAGCTGATGCAAACTCTGACATAAGAAATCCTCACTTTTGTTCATTTCTTCTTATTTTACACTTTAAAAAGAAGAGATTCAATCATCTGAAATAAGTCCGGGTAGCGTCTAAACAACTTCTTCTCCAACTTGTGGGATTGATTGACTGTTTGTATCTATCCTAATCGTATTGTCCTTTGATAAGAACCAATCATCCCATCCTCTCTAGCCAAAAGGGCTGGCTTAATGGTCAACCCCGACCTATGGGATTCTTTTTGACCCCACTATGAAAACGTCAATTAGTCATCATAACCATGAGGGTGACTTGAATGCCATGCCCAAGCAGTTTCGATGATTTTCTCGATATTATCAAATTGTGGTTTCCAGCCGAGAATATCACGCGCCTTACTTGATTCTGCGATAAGACTGTCCGGATCGCCAGGACGCCGCTCAGCCATCTCAAGTGGGATTTCCTTGCCTGTCACACGACGGGCTGCTTCAACGATTTCAAGGTTTGAGAAACCTGTGGAAGAACCCAGGTTAAAGGCTGTTGATTCATTGCCTTCGCGGAGGTATTTAACCGCTAAAAGGTGGGCATCAGCCAAGTCAAAGGGATGCACATAGTCACGGACATTGGTACCGTCTTTGGTATCATAATCTGAACCAAAGATAGCAATTTTATCACGTTGACCAAGAGCCACTTGAAGAACAATCGGCAAGAGATGGGTCTCTGGACGATGATCCTCTCCGATAGAACCATCTGGCTTGTCACCCGCAACATTGAAGTAGCGAAGCGGTACAAACTTAATCCCATAAGCCTGATCAGCCCATTTCATGATAGTTTCCATCATAAGCTTACTTTCGCCGTAAGGATTGATGGGCTTTTGTGGGGTCGTTTCTTTAATGGGCAACTCTTCTGGAATACCGTAGGTAGCAGCTGTCGATGAAAAGACGATTTTCTTAACCCCTGCTTCATTCATGACTTCTAGAAGCTTAACCATACCGACCGTATTATTGTCAAAATATTTCAAAGGATCTGCCATGGATTCTGCTACCAAAGAGTAGGCTGCAAAGTGAATAATGGCATCGACGTCAGGATTTTCCTTAAAAACTTGACGCATAAATCCTTGATCTGCCAAATCGCCTTCATAAAACTTAGCTTTTGGATGCACCGCCGCACGGTGTCCTGTTACCAAATTATCAACAACAACTACCGTCTCATCTGTTGTCTCCACCAAACGGTCAACCATGTGTGAGCCGATATAACCTGCTCCACCTAATACTAAAATTCCCATCTTCTCCTAACTTTCTAGGCTTCTGCCAATCCAATACTTTCCACAAAGCGCATAAAATCAACTTGATTTTTATAAACTCCTGCATCTTCCAAAACGCGAGCAAAGGTTTGTCCCACTGCTTGACGAACAAAATCCTGTACATTGTTTTGACTGATTTCAGGATGAGCTAAGCGAATCTGTTCAGCCCAATCTTTGTGATAATCTGCCATTTCATTGTACTGGTTGAGAAGGTATTTTTCAACTTCTAGGAGTTCTTTTTTGAGTCTTGGTGGCAAAATGGCTAAGCCCATGACTTCAATCAAGCCAATATTTTCTTTTTTAATGTGTTGCACATCCGCATGTGGATGATAAACGCCGTCAGGGTGCTCTTGTGACGTGTGATTATCTCGCAAAACCAAGTCCAATTGGTATCGACCCGCCTTTTTGCGAGCAATGGGCGTAACGGTATGATGTGGCGTGTCCCCTGTATAAGCCATAATATCGGCATCGACATCACTATAGTCACGCCATGCCAAGCGAATGGCTTCTGCTAAATTTACCAACTCATCCTTGTCATCAGCCGTCAAACGCAAAACAGACATAGGCCAGTTTACAATACCAGCTTCAATCCCTTCAAATCCCTTAAACCTAAAACTCTTGATGATATCCGCCTTTTCCATGGGAAAAACATGGCGACCTGCTTGATAGTGATTATGGGTCAAAATAGAACCGCCAACAATAGGTAAATCCGCATTGGAACCGACAAAATAGCCTGGCAAGAGATCGACAATAGCTAGGAGTTGCTCAAAAGTTTTCTGGCTAATAACCATAGGCACATGCTCGGTATTTAAGACGATACTGTGCTCATTAAAGTAGGCATACGGAGAATACTGAAAGCCCCATGTTTCATCACCTAAGGGGAGACGAATGATGCGGTGATTGGCACGCGCAGGATGGTCAACTCGTCCTTGATAGCCCTCATTTTCCATACAAAGCTGACACTTGGGATAGCTAGAGGCTACCATGCTTTTAGCTGCTGCGATGGCTTTAGGATCCTTCTCAGGTTTTGATAGGTTAATGGTGATTTCTAACTCTCCATATGGAGAGGCTGTTGTAAAAGCGACATTTTTAGCAATAGCTGCCAGTTTAATGTAGTCATTTTTTTGAGAAAGGGCATAAAAATCCGCAATAGCTTCTTCTGGTGAGCTCTGATAAATTTCCCAAAAGTCTCTGTTGATCTTGCTAGGAAGAGGGGTGATGAGATTCATCAACTCTGCCCCTAAACAGTCTCTTTCTTCAAATAGGGCACCTACTTTGCCATTTGCCACTGCCAAATCTACCAACTCTTCTTTCAACTCAATCAAGGTCTCTGACTGGGTCTCTGGATTGCCACTAGCCTCACCGATAAGGGCTAGGACACGATTAAAGAGGTAAGTCCGATCCATTTCAGTATAAGCACTGCTTGCAATAACCTTGGCGATAAATTGATCAATCAGTTTCATAACTTATTTTCTCTCTAGGACATGTGAACCGCCCGCAATTTCAGCAATATAGAAATCTGGGTCATAACCAACAACTTCTCGATAAGTTTTTCCGACAGTTTCTTTAAAGGTGTCCACCTTGTCTTTGGCAACAATAGCGATACCGCAACCACCAAAACCTGCCCCAGTCATGCGAGCCCCCAAGACACCTTCTTGTTCCCAGGCAAGGTGGGCTAAAGTATCCAATTCTAGCCCTGTAACTTCATAGTCGTGCTCAAGAGACACATGAGAAGCATTAAGTAAGCGTCCGAAAGTTTCCAAATCTCCTGATACAAGGGCTTCTTTAGCACGAAAGGTTCTTTGATTTTCCAAAACAGCATGGCGGGCACGTTTGAGCCGTTTCTCGTCTTTGATAAGGTAAGCATACTGATCAAATGTGTCTGCATCTAATTCTCCCAGAGTATTAATACTTAGTCCTTCGTTTAGTTCTTCTACTGCTTTTTCACATTCCGAACGGCGCTCATTATACTTAGAATCCGCCAGTTCACGGCGTTTATTGGTATTCATAATGACTATGACATGGTCTCCCAAATCAAGGGGAACCAATTCGTAGTCAAGCGTATTGGTATCCAAGTAAATGGCTTGTTTGTCCGCTCCCATACCAATGGCAAACTGGTCCATGATACCTGAATTAACCCCAATGAAGTCATTTTCCGTTTGTTTACCAATTTTGACTAAATCGAGACGATCTAGTTTAAGATTAAAGAGTTCTTCAAGGACAATTCCTGTCAAAAGTTCTAAGGAAGCTGATGATGATAAGCCAGCACCATTTGGAATATTTCCGTTGACATAGAGATCAAAGCCAGTATCAATCGTGTGACCGGCTTCTTGTAAGAACTTGATCACGCCCTTAGGATAGTTGGCCCAAGCATCTGCTGGATCAAAGGTTAGATGATCCAAACTGACGTCAATAATGCCTAAATCATCAAAATTGGCTGAGTAAAAACGCAAAGTCTTGTCATCGCGCTTTCGAGCTGCGCCGTAAGTTCCCAGGGTAATAGCAGCTGGAAAAACGTGACCACCATTATAGTCGGTGTGCTCACCAATCAGATTGATCCGACCTGGTGAAAAGAAAGTGGCATCTGCTTGACTTCCAAAAACAGCCACAAAAGCTTGCTTTAAATCTTGTGATTCCATGTAAAAGTCTCCTTTTTTGATTTCTTGATTTTATTGTAATGCTCCATTTTATTAACTGCAATAGTTTTACTAAATTTTTACTAATATAAAATTGGGATTTTGGTACAATAAGAGTAACGAATTGACTGGGGAGGTTACAATGGCGACACTTAAAGATATAGCAACACTAGCAAAGGTTTCTCAAGCAACCGTATCTCGCGTCCTGAATCAAGATCCCAATCTTTCTGTTACAGAAGAAACACGCCATCGTATTTTAACAATTGCGGATGACTTAGGTTACCAAAAACATCTCAAAGTCCTTAATTCACCAAAAGTACGGCAAAAAATTGCCATTATCCAATGGTACACCGAACAAGAAGAGTTGGACGACCTCTATTACCATGCCATTCGACTAGGCATCGAAGAACGTGCTCAGGAATTACAGTACGATATTATCCGATTCTTTAACCGTTTGCCCGATCAACTTCCTAAAGAAAGTATTGGTTTAATCGCCATCGGTAAATTCAGTCAAAAGCAAATCCAGGCATTGAGTCAGGTCCATTCTAATCTGGTTTTTGTTGATAGCGATACCCTGACAGCCGGCTTTCATTGTGTCACAACTGATTTTGACAAGTCGGTTATTGCGGTTATCGATTATTTTCTGAGTAAGGGATTGACAAAAATCGGCATGATCGCTGGCGAAGAAACAACTAGCGACGGCTTGGAACAGCTCATCGATCCACGGTTTCGGACCTTCCGAAATTATACCAATGAGTTGGGGATCTATAACGCTAATCATCTCTTCATCGGTCCCTTTTCTAGTGATTCTGGCTATCAGCTCATGCAAACGGCTATTCAGAGCTTAGGAAAAAACTTACCTAAAGCATTCTTTATTGCCAATGATACCTTAGCTGTTGGCGCACTCCGAGCCTTACAAGAAGCTGGTATCCAAGTGCCTCATCAGGTCCAAATCATTTGCTTTAATGATACTCCGATTACAAAACAAGTATTTCCCCGCTTATCTAGTATCACTGTGTTTACTAGCGAAATGGGACGAACCGCCCTTGATGTGCTTAATCGACAAGCCATCAATCCAAGACCAGTAGCGACGCTGACGCGACTAGGAACACGACTAACCTTGAGAGAAAGCAGCCTCTAAAAACATATTTACTCTCTGCTCAATAAGCTAACTTTCTGAAATCACTATCAGGAAGTTTTTTCTTAGAGAAGAAATCATAAGCTCCTAACTAACCTAAAAAAACCAAGCTCTCACGAACTTGGTTTTTTTAGGTTAGTTAGTCCTCACACAAAAGGCATCCCACGGTTTCAAGGTTTGCTTAGTAACAACCTCATCAAGATCAGTATTAGCTACGATGGTTTCTTTGATGGGGCAGGTCAACTTGAGAGCTTGTTCTTGGTCTGACAGGTTGACCACCACCAAGTAAGTTTCCTCATCCGTATAACGCTTATAGGCAAAAACTTTTTCTTCAGTATCAATGAGTTCAAAATCGGCATCTACTAGCCACTGAGCTTCCTTTCGCAGTTTTACTAAGGCTTGATAAGTATAGAAAATAGAGTTTTTATCTTCTAAGGCAGCTGCGACATTGATGCTCTCATAGTTAGGATTGACTGGCAACCAGGTTTTGGCTGCACTTGAGAAGCCTGCTTGATTTTCCGCCGACCATTGCATGGGAGTCCTGGCATTATCTCGTCCAATGACACGAATGCTATCCATAATATTAGCGATATTTTCCCCATTTTCCAATGCTTCCGCGGCGTAATTGAGTGACTCAATGTCTTCCACCTGCTCCAAATGTTCAAAAGGATAATTGGTCATACCGATTTCTTCACCCTGATAAATATAGGGTGTACCACGCATAAGATGGAGTAAAATGGCTAAGGCTTTAGCTGATTTCTCACGGTAAGCACCAGTATCTCCCCAAATAGAGAGGACGCGTGGCAGATCATGGTTATTCCAAAAAAGGGAATTCCAACCCTGACCTAACTCCAATTGGGTTTGCCACTTGTTAAAGATGCACTTGAGAGCAGGCACGTCTAAACCGTCAGCGTAGTCCCATTTTGGTCGATCTGGCTTATGCTGCAGGCCAATATGCTCAAACTGAAAGACCATGGACAGTTCCTGATTGTCAGGATTAGAATACTGCTTAGCTATCTCAGGTGTCGCCCCCCAAGTTTCCCCAACTGTTAACAAATCATGTTTGCCAAAGCTAGCTCGGTTCATTTCTTTGAGATAATCATGGAGTTTTGGACCATTCTCGCGAATTTTCTGATCAGGTATTTTTCCCAAGAGATCAATGACATCCATACGAAAACCGCCGATACCTTTGTCAATCCAGAAATTCATCATGTCGTAAATTTTTTGACGAAGGGCTTCATTTTCCCAATTAAGATCAGGTTGTTTTTTACCAAAAAGATGCAAGTAATATTGCCCCACTTTGTCATCATATTCCCAGGCAGAACCTGAAAAAGTCGATACTAAATCATTGGGCTCATCTCGCCAGATATAAT
Source organism: Streptococcus hyovaginalis DSM 12219 (assembly GCF_000420785.1). Taxonomy (GTDB): domain Bacteria; phylum Bacillota; class Bacilli; order Lactobacillales; family Streptococcaceae; genus Streptococcus; species Streptococcus hyovaginalis. Next base: position 20,105 of record NZ_ATVP01000014.1, read on the forward strand.
AATCCCTCTCAGGGCTGTCTGCGTTTTCGCGCGCCTCAATAAACCAGGCATGTTCATCAGACGTATGATTGACCACTAAATCCATAATGATCTTAATCCCTCGCTGGTTGGCTTGAGAGAGAAGCTCCTCCATATCAGTCATATCCCCGAAAATATCCGCGATAGCTTGGTAATCCGAAATGTCGTAACCATTGTCATCCATAGGGCTCTGGTAAACAGGAGACAACCAAATGGCTGTAATACCTAGTTTCTCTAAGTAATCGAGTTTTGAAATGATGCCTTGAAGATCTCCGACACCATCTCCATCAGCATCCATAAATGATTTAGGGTAAATTTGATAAATTGTAGCGGTGTGCCACCAGTGTTTTTGCATACGCTTTCCTTTCTCTTTACAGCAAAATCCCCAATGCTATCATCGAGGATTCTGTTTTCTTAGGGGTTAATCATTAGCGAATAGCTTGTTCGGTATCCTTATCAAAGAAGTGTCCTTTAGCAACATTAAAGGTCAAGACAATACTTTCACCTGGATTATGGAAATCACGCGCATCTACACGAGAAGCGAACTCTGTGTTGCCGTGTTTGACGTAGAGCATGGTCTCCGCACCAAGTAATTCTGAAACAAGGACTTGTGCTGTCACATTGGCATTTGGATAAGTATCGTGAACGATTTGTTTACTGGAAATATCCTCAGGGCGAATACCAAAGGTGACTTCTTTTCCAAGATAACCCTTGTCTTTCAAAATTTTAGCTTGACCTTGTGGGAGGGCAATATCGAGACCGTCAGCGTTGGTCAAGCGATCTTCATGCACCGTCACATCAAAGAAGTTCATGGCTGGACTTCCGATGAAGCCTGCAACAAATTTATTAGCTGGTAGATTGTAGAGCTCTTGCGGCGTTCCTACTTGCTCAATCTTACCAATCGTTCCATTTCCTTGAGGGTTTTTAGTGGCGCTCATAATGACGATACGATCCGCAAGTGTCATGGCTTCGGTCTGGTCATGTGTAACGTAGATGGTTGTAGAGCCGATACGTTGGTGAATCTTGGCAATTTCGGCACGCATAGACACACGAAGCTTAGCGTCCAAGTTTGATAAAGGTTCATCCATCAAGAAGACCTTAGCATCACGGACAATAGCACGTCCCATAGCAACACGTTGGCGTTGACCACCAGACAAGTCAGCTGGCTTACGCTCCAAAAACTCTGTCAAGCCGAGGATTTGCGCTGCTTCTTTGACACGCGTATCAATCTCTGCTTTTTGATATTTACGTAATTTAAGACCAAAAGCCATGTTGTCATAGACGGTCATATGGGGATAAAGGGCATAGTTTTGGAAAACCATGGCAATATCACGATCTTTAGGGGATTTATCATTAACCACTTCCCCATCGATCTTGAATTCGCCTTCTGAAATATCCTCGAGACCTGCAATCATACGAAGGGTAGTGGATTTTCCACAGCCTGAAGGACCGACAAAGACGATAAATTCCTTATCCTTGATGTCCAAGTTGAAATCTTCAACTGCGTAATGATCAGTGTTAGGGTATTTTTTATAGATGTGATTTAAGTTTAATTCAACCATTTTCTCTCCTTTGGCAAATCCTAAACAAAGCGCTTAGGTCATCATTTGATGTTTCTAGTATAGCAAAGATAACGTTTTCATAAAACTGACAAGGTGACCAAAGTTTTCTGTGCAGTCTGCCCAAATCAAAAAACTGAGCCATGAACTCAGTCTTGTAAGATTATTAAATAAGCTAGAGCAAGGTCATCTAAGACTTTCAGATTGAGACCTGTAGCCTGATAAAACTTGTCCAAACGGTACTGGAGGGAATTGCGATGGATAAATAGACGCTGGGCCGTCTGTACCAGATTGCCCTGCTCCTGCCACAAAACAGTGATCAAATCCCTGCTGTCCTTGACAGGAAGGATAGTTTCTAATAACTGTTCTCTTAAAGCCCCAGCTGACTCACTCGTCTCACCCGTCATAGCCCTTAGCATCAAACGGGCAAAAGAGATGACTGGTTCTTCTTGCTCCAAAGCATGGTATTGCTGGCAGAGGCCATACTCCAAACGCCAATAAGTCGCCAGATCACGCTCCGTCAACGCAGACCAAGCTTTGCCGACATAAAAACTTAAGGCCAAGCCAAAATCACTTTCCAGCGTTACCAATAACTGACTTAAGCTTGTCTCGACAGAGTTCCCCAAATCTGGACTTAAAAGCAAGAGAGTCTGCTGCTTACCCAAGCTAGCAAGGGTAAGCAGATTGGGAAAGAGGTCCTTGAAGAAGTTCAGTAATTCGGAAGGCATGCTTCTTTGATGACCAATCAGAATCATTTGTCCCTCAGATAGAGAGAGGGGTAAGGCAGAATCTCCCTGAAAAAAAGATAGCCACGTATTATCGGTGACCTCCCTTAGATGGGCCTCTGAAAAGTGGGATAATAAAAACCTCTCCCTATCTGTCAAGCTTGCTTTAGGAATATGGATATAGGCATGGTCTTCTGGTAAGACAAGAAAGTCAGCCCCGGCCACCGCCTCTGTGGATACAAGGGCATCTGGAAAAAGATCTCTCAGCTTCATAACATTCCTCCCGAGTAAAGCATCACTAGGATTATAGCACAGTTTTGAAAGCCATACATCTTCTCAAATCGCCTTCAAGAATAAATGCCCTAAAACGGATTATAGAAACGGCCATCGTTTACCCAAAAGAGACTGATGGCAATGCCTACAATGACAATACTCAGGAGGACAATACCGCTATCCTGAGCTGTCCAAGGCCTAGCTTGGTACCAGGTTCGTTTCTTGTAACGTCCAAATCGGCGTAACTCCATGGCGGTTGAAATAGTTTCGATGCGCTCTAACGATGAAAAAATCAGCGGAGTGATGATTTGAATATTGCCTTTTATACGACTCATTAAAGGCGCCTTCTTAGATAACTCCAGTCCCCGTGCTTCTTGAGCTTTTCGGATAATGCCAAAATCTTCCTGCAAATCCGGTATATAGCGCAATGTCAAACTGACTGCATAGGCAAAACGATAAGGCAGCCCTAGCTGATTAAGACTTGAAGCAAACTGACTAGGATGAGTAGTCAATAGGAAAATAATTGCCAAAGGCAAGGTAGACACATACTTGATCCCAACGTTAAACAAGTAAAAAAGCTCTTCCAGAGTCAGATCATAGGCACCAGGACCATCGATTAGAATCGTCTTTGAACCATACAAATCATTGCCATATTGGGGAGCAAAGAGATAAATCATGACAATATTGAGCAGTGCAAAAATCCCGACAAATACAAAAGCAAAAGAAATATCGCGCCACTTGATGCCTGCCTGATAAAACAGTAAAAGGGAAAACAAGCCGACCACTATCAAAAATCTCGTGTCATAACTGGTCATAACTGCAACGGAAACTAGAATAAAGAAGAGCAGTTTGCTGGTTCCAGAAAGCCGGTATAAAAAGCCACGGCCAGGTTGGTAACCTAACAAGCGATTCGCCATATCAGATCCCCCTTTCTAAAGCTTGATAATAAGCTGTAACACCTTCTGGATCTTGACCAATCTTGACAGCTAATGCATATAAAGAAGTGGTCTTCAAATGTGCCTTATGCACTAGCTCTGGATCTGACAAGACTACTTCAGGCGCCGCATCAGCTATGATTGAACGATCAGAAACAACCAAACAGCGATCAGCATAATCCAACATCAGCTGCATATCGTGTGTAATCATCACAATGGTATGTCCAGCATCACTGAGTTCTTTCAGAAATGTCATAATTTCCTGATAAGTTCTGAAATCTTGCCCTGCTGTTGGTTCATCTAAAATAATCACTTCTGGATTTAACACCAAAACAGATGCAATCGTCACCCGTTTTTTCTGACCAAAAGAAAGGGCAGAAATAGGCCAATGGCGATATGGGTATAAGCCACAGACTCTCAAAACATGCTCAACACGGCTCTGAATAGTCTCATCATCATGACCTCGCAAGCGTAAACCAAGAGCAACCTCATCCCAAATCATGGTCTGACTAATCATTTGATTCGGGTTCTGTAACACATAGCCAATACGTTCTGATCGTTCTTTGATCGTGTCATCCGCTATCGAATGCCCTTTAAAAAGCAAATCCCCCTTCATCGGTAAAAAACCACAAAGAGCCTTGGCTAAAGTTGATTTTCCAGCACCATTTCGACCAACGATGGCAAGAAGTTCTCCTTTGGTTAGGGTAAAGGACAGGCACTGCAAAACCGGATTATCAACCTGATAGCCAACTGTCAGGTGATTAACCTCTAGCAAGGTTGACTTTTGCTTCTCATACGATTTCTCTTGAGAAAAGGATGGGAGCTCAAGTGGCGATAATGGCAATTGAGACAAGGGACTAAGACGTTCCAGCTGTTCCAAATCAACCCCGAGATTTTTTAAAACACTAAGATAAAGGGGTTCTCTAATACCATGTTGGTTTAAAAGGGAACTCTCTAACAATTCGTCTGGTTTGCCATTATAAACAATACGACCGTCAGCCATCAAGACAATCCGATCAATGTTAATTTCCAGAACATCCTCCAAGCGATGCTCGATAATAATAGTGGTTCCCCCAACCTCATGGTGCATCTCATCAATCAAGTGCATGGTTTCTTGACCAGATTTCGGATCCAGATTAGCTAACGGCTCATCAAAAAGTAAGATAGGACTTTCATCAATTAAGACACCCGCCAGACTAACCCGTTGCTTTTGACCACCTGACAAATCCTGTGGTCTATGATCAAGAAGCTCAGATAACTCCAGTCGCTCAGACCAACGATTCACCCGATCTTGCATCTCACTTAGAGCCACCCCATCATTTTCCAGAGCAAAGGCCACATCTTCAGCAACGCTAAGACCAATAAATTGACCATCTGGATCTTGCAAAACAGTAGACACCAAAAAAGATCGGTCATAGATGGACAATTTTTCAGCCTCTTGACCAGCGATTGTTAAGCTACCCGACATTGTCCCAGGGTAGGTTCCTGGAATAATCCCATTCAAACATTGCCCCAGGGTCGATTTTCCACTACCTGATGGACCTAAAATTAAAACTTTCTCACCTTGTTCAATGGTCAGATTAATCCCTTTCAAAGTGGGCTCAGTCTGAGCATCATAAGTAAAGGAAAAGTCTTTGAAACAAATCTTATTTGTCATCTTCTTCACTCTTTAAAGCAAATAAAGGAGTGCACCGAACCCTTAGTATCCGGACATCACTCCACTCAATACTCTTTGATAAGCAAACGACTATTCTTGATTTCGCCCTAGCCTGCATCGATATGACCTGTAGCTCGTCATTTTGTCGTGTTTGATCGATTTCGAGTATAACCTCTATTTGACGTTTAATCTTTACGTAAACTTCCTTTTTTCGTACGGGTTTTAGCGTATAAAGCTAGCAATAAACTGCCACCAATACCAACTGTTAAAATATTAACCGTCGCTGATAAAAGACCCTGCGCATACACTTTATTCGATGGTTCACTATAGATAATAACATCTGCATAAGGTGCTATCAAGCCCCAGCCTAAAACATTGATGACCACTTGTGTTACATTAAAAATAACATAATCTTTAGCAGTTACATAACCCTTATTGATATCAATTTTGCGGCTAATTAATCCAATAACAAGACCAACAAGACCTGACACCAAAACCCAAGTCCACCAAGGAGACCCGGATTGAAGAGCATCCTTAAGCGCGTGACCGATAAATCCTGAGAAGAAACCAACTGTTGGACCATAAATCACAGAAAACAAAGCCAAAACAGCATACTGTAACTGGATACTGGTGTTAGGGATGGCTGTTGGAATATTAACTAGAATCCCAATGATCACAAAGAGAGCTGCGCCGATACCTGTAGCAACGACAGTTTTAATAGAATTGTTTTTCATAAACTTTCTAACATCCTTTATTTGATTTTCTTAATAGCAATACGCCAACTTGACCCGACACCAACATTATAAGCTTTAGCGAAAGATCCCTGATTGATGGCTAAACCAACACGATAGAGTGAATTGATGTATAAAATTGGCTGCCCCAATCCCACATCAGCAAAAGACTTACCATAAGTAACCTGGTTTTGATAAATCAATAAATCATGGTGGGAAATGGTCACTTCAAAACGATCGCCAAATTCTGGTGACAGCGTCTGGAAATCTTCTCGGCTAATAGAGGTCCATAAGGAACCAAAGCGCACATCCAAAATATCAATAGCTCCCGAAACCTTAGTTTCAGTGACCTGTGTCTCTACTTCAGGAACTTCCACAATATTTTCCACAGAAAGCTCTGGTCCTACTTCCTCAAAAGAAATACGCCCTGAAGCCAATTTTGCTCCTGTATAAGCATAAACGTCTCGACCATGGAAAGTATAAGAATGCTCCGTATTTTTGCGACGGTTAGCTACTTCTGAAATTTCCCTAACAGCCTTGATCCCAACGTGGCGCTTGATGTAAGACAAGGTCCCATTATCAGGCGTTACAATATATTGATTACCTTCTGTCAAAGCAACAACACTCTTGCGCGATGAGCCAACACCTGGGTCAACAACAGAGACAAAAGTCGTACCTTCTGGCCAATATTCAATAGTCTGAAAGAGCCGATAGCTAGCCTCAAACGTATTATAAGGTGTGATATCATGAGTTAAATGATGAACACCGAGACCTGGATCTTCTTGAAGAGCAACCCCAATCATGGCAGACACCGCACCATCAACCAAACCAAAATCTGACTGTAAAACCAAGAGTTTATTCGACATAATTTCCCCTTCAAGTGACTTCATTAAGTCACTGATTTTATATTGGACTTGTTCAGAAACGACTACTCTTTCTAGAACCCCTTATGTGGCTAGCATACCATAACATCAAACTATTATAGAACCAAGCACTTCAGGTTAGAGAGTCTATTACCTTCAAATGAGAAGTGGAAACTCCCTTGCAAAAAGTTAGCTGTTTACAGTAATTTTTCCATTGTGTGCGCTGGTCTCCTCTGTTAGACCTCATCTACCCTAGCACCTACAACATAAAATGATAGGTATTTTGCGCTAGTCGTTCTCTGGTTTTCGAAGCTCACATTACTTAAGAAAGGCACTGAAAAAAGTTATTTATTGATTTCAAAATAAGTCTATTCAAATATTTTTCTATTTTAACACGACTGGTATCATTTAGCTATTTGGCAATTACTAGAGTAGCATATAGTTACAAACTATGGCAAGGTTTATTTACCATCTCAATCACCTTCATCATAGTTGGTTATCATTATCTTATTAAAACTACTAATAATCTACAAACAAACTTAACCCATTATGAGAGATTATTAAAAACTCTCATAAAATCTATTACCTTTCAGTAGTCTCTAACGTCATACGAATATAATAATGATTTCAACTAGCTTCATAACCTGTTCAATAAAATTAGCTAAGAATTTCCTTTTTTAAAAAAATTATTGTTTTTCACTATATTTTTATTGATTATCGATATATTTTTTGCTATAGTTTAAAATCAAAGGAGAAAAATAATGTTTAAATACACACCAACTAAGGAAAATATCAGTATCTTACTAACTAAATTGGCCCTTATTATCCTAGGACTAGCCTCTTTTATTATGCTTTTTATCGGTCCATGGATTACAAGGCTCGTAATAGAGCACCGCTCTCCCTTGTTCCAAGATTCTATTCGTTTTTGGGTACTCTTACTTTTAGGTTATGTTCTTGGTGTTCTCGCTATCAGCTGTATTATAATCCTCTATCAACTTATCACCCGTATTGGCAACAACCATGTTTTCGTCTCTGAAAACGTTCAAAACTTACGCTATCTAGGATGGATTGTAGGAGCTGTTGCATTGATTTCGCTCTTTATGGGTTTAACAGCCTATCTACCTATGCTACTCGTTGCTGTTTCATGTAGTCTCCTCACTTTGATTATACGTGTCATTCGTAATGCCTTCGGTAAGGCAGTAGCTTTACAAGAAGAAGTCGATTTCACGATTTAAGGAGGTAAGTATGATTCAGATTAATTTAGATGTTGTCATGGCTAAAAAACATATTAGTGCTGGTAAATTAGCAGAACTTATCGACCTAACACCGGCCAATCTATCTATTCTAAAAAATAATAAAGCCAAGGCTATTCGCTTCTCAACACTCAATGCTCTTTGCCGAGAACTGGGCTGCCAACCAGGAGACATTCTCGAATATATACCTGATGAAAGTGAGGAAAACTAAGTATGTCTATACCTCCCGCTAAACCACTACAAACCAATTTTACATCTTCTATCATACAACCAAAACCGAAGCCAAAACCAAATCTATTTAACAGTATTTCTGATTCAGCCTTACGTCGCTTTAAGATCGGAACTCTCTTGCTCTTTATATTGTCATACATTTACTGGATGGGGATATTTGAAGGCTACAATGAGTATATCTTTGCATTTACTATTGGTATCATTTTCTTGATAGAGTACCTCGGAAAATACAATCTACAAACCTTTAAAAGCAATACCCAGCAACAACTTGAGACTTCTTTTTTTCTATTAATGACAGTTTTTCAAGCAGTGGCACTGAGTTATTTTGGCTTTCTTGGTCAATTAGAAATTCCTCAGTTTCTCGCCTTACATGGGTCATTCATCCTCTATACCCTTAGCCGAACAAATTGGCTCAGCCAAGGTCATCTAGGGGTTCTGTCTTGGCTTGACTTGTGGCGTGGTAGTGTTTTACATCCCTTTGGTCAATTTTTCCTTGCCTTCCGTTTGCTTGCCCAGCCATTTCAGAGAAAGAAGAATATAGGCCAGCAAAAACATTTTCGAACTCAATTCACTTTTATCCTAATTAGTGCTCTGTTGTCACTAGTACTCGTTATTTTTGTCTGGTCGCAGCTCAGTCAAGTTTCAGAAAGCTTTGCTCAGTTCACTCGTTCATTGATCAGCATTTTTACACATTTCTCTCTTGATTTTTTCAATCCTGCTGTTAGTCTTTTCCGAATCTTGATGTGCTTACCAATTATGTTATGGCTATATGGTTTAATAACAGCTTCCATTCTCAAGAAAAGAAACCAAAAAACATTTGATTACAGTCGTTTCCAAGAAGAACTGACCCAAACAAGGCAATTCCCTTCGTCAGCTATCTATATCATTCTAATTAGTCTCAGCTTGACCTATGCTCTCTTTTTCGGCATCGGTCTGAATGAATTAACTAGCTTGTTGGATACGTCTATCAAAGTCTCTCCACAAGATGCATCTACCGTAGCAGTTTCTGGCTTCTGGCAATTAGTTCGTGTTTCTCTTCTTAACTTTGGGGTGCTAATAGCCTTCTATATTTTTTCTAAAGAAATGCCTTGGAATAAAAAAGGAACACGTATCGCTTTAACCATTTTATTCGTATTTGCTAGTCTATTTGCTGCTCTAGCTAGTTGGAAACTCTTTGGTATCTATATCTACTTGTATGGAGCAACACCACTTCGTCTGTTGTCAGCTTGGTTTGTTATCGTGCTCATGATCTGGTGTCTCCTTACTATTGCTCGCTTCTACAAAGCCTTCCAAGCCATTCGCTGGGGAATCTTCTTCAGCCTCCTCAGCTTTACCATCCTCCTCTACCTTTACCCACTATTACTAGGATAACAATGGCAGCCCTCTAAATTTAGAAGAGCTGAAAAGTCTTTTATGTTGAACTTTCTATTGAAAATAAAGCAGCATGATTCTTAATATCATAAACAAGCGAGATTTAATTACTACAACACTATCCTAAAAACAAGACAAAATAGCTTAGAATCAACGTTTTACAGCAACGTCATTCTAAGCTATTTTCTGTTTTTAAAACTTCCCCTACTCCTTTACCTTCAGTCTAAGGAAAAGCCAGTCTTTCTTCCATAGTGATATTATCCAATCAGTTAGAATCTAAGAATCTAGAATGATACTCCTAGAAATTGGAATTCAACAAACAAGCGAGGAAACTACTTGGTTACAACGTTAACGAGCTTATTAGGAACTACTCAAAAGCTCCAGTGGGGGTTTTGAGGTGGGAAATGAGCAAATGAATTGGTTTACTTTATAACAATATTAACCAATTTATTTGGTACTGCTATCACTTTAATGATATCTTTGCCTGCAATTTCAGCTTGGACTTTTTCGTCAGCCATAGCTAGTGCTTCGAGTTCTTCTCGGCTAGCATCTTTTGGAACGATCAGTTTAGCACGAACTTTACCTTTGATTTGGACAACGATTTCGATTTCATTTTCCACGAGTTTGCTTTCGTCCCAAGTTGGCCAAGCCACATGTGAGATAGACTCTCCTGATGCCGTCAAAATTTGCCACAATTCTTCACCCAAGTGGGGTGCGAATGGGGCAATGAGCTGAACAAAGCCCTTGGCATAATCAATAAAGAGTTTATCTTCTTTGTTAGCAGCATTGACAAAAATCATGAGCTGCGCAATAGCTGTGTTGAATTTAAGCTCTTCAACTTGTTCTGTCACGGCTTTAACGGTTTCATGGTAAACCTTATCCAAAGCGCCGCTATTTTCTGCAGAAATCTCCTTCGTTGTAATGAGTCGGTAAACACGGTCAAGGAACTTACGAGCCCCTTCTAAACCTTCTTCGGACCAGGCAATGGAAGCGTCAAGTGGCCCCATGAACATCTCATAGACACGAAGAGTATCAGCTCCATATTGTTCGACCACATCGTCAGGGTTGACAACGTTTTTAAGGGATTTAGACATCTTAGCAGGTGCTTGTTCAAGTTCTTCACCGGTTTCGATGTTGAAGAATGAGCCGTCACGTTTTTCAACCTTATCTGTCGCAACAAGGGCACCACGATGGTCACGGTAGCTGGTTCCCAAAATCATCCCTTGGTTAAAGAGTTTTTGGAATGGTTCTTTGGTAGGAACAACGCCCAAATCATAGAGAACCTTGTGCCAGAAGCGCGCATAGAGCAAGTGAAGAACAGCATGCTCAGCCCCACCGATGTAGATGTCAACTGGCAACCATTGTTTGAGGAGATCCTCATCAGCTAATTTCTCATCGTTATGTGGGTCAATGTAACGAAGATAATACCAGCTTGAACCAGCCCATTGCGGCATAGTATTGGTCTCACGACGTCCTATAACCCCATCTTCACGGGTCACTTCAAGCCAGTCCGTGATGTTAGCAAGTGGTGATTCTCCAGTTCCTGAGGGACGAATATCCTTGGTTACAGGAAGCACTAGTGGCAATTCGCTCTCTGGAAGGGCTGTTGATGTACCATCTTCCCAATGGATAATCGGAATTGGCTCACCCCAGTAACGTTGACGGCTAAAGAGCCAGTCACGGAGACGATAGTTGACTTGTTTTTTACCGAAGCCATTTTCTTCGAGGAATTCAACCATCTTGTCAATTGCTTCTTCTTTGTTAAGGCCGTCAAGAAATTCTGAATTGATATGAAGACTGTCTTCAGTATAGGCTGCTTCCTCAACATTGCCCCCTTCCAAGACAGGGATAATGTCTAAGCCAAATTGTTTGGCAAATTCCCAGTCACGTTCATCATGGGCTGGCACCGCCATAATAGCACCTGTTCCGTAGCTGGCAAGAACATAATCAGAAATCCAAATTGGGATTTCTTTGTCATTAACAGGGTTGATAGCGTAGGCCCCTGTAAAGACACCTGTTTTTTCTTTGGCTAGGTCGGTACGTGCCAAGTCAGATTTGAGGCTGGCGGCGCGTTTGTATTCGGCAATAGCTTCTGCTTGATCTGGTGATGTGATGACATCTACCAAGTCATGCTCAGGCGCCATAACCGCATAAGTTGCCCCAAAAAGGGTATCTGGACGTGTTGTAAAGACAGTAAAGTCTTTGTCTGTATTTTTCACTTTGAAAGTCACATGCGCACCGGTTGATTTCCCAATCCAGTTGCGTTGCATGTCTTTGATGGACTCTGGCCAATCCACTTCTTCCAAATCTTCCAAAAGGCGTTCAGCGTAGGCTGTGATTTTAAGCATCCATTGGCGCATTGGCTTACGGACAACAGGGTAGCCACCACGTTCAGATGTGCCATCAGGAAGCACTTCTTCGTTGGCGATGGCTGTTCCCAATTCCTCAACCCAGTTCACAGGCACTTCAGCTTCATAAGCCAAGCCTTTTTCGTATAATTTTGTGAAAATCCACTGCGTCCATTTGTAGTAATTAGGGTCAGTTGTGTTGATTTCACGATCCCAGTCGTAAGAAAATCCTAGCGCATTGATTTGACGTTTGAAATTGGCGATATTTTCCGCAGTAAATTCTGCAGGGTCATTACCAGTATCCATAGCGTACTGCTCTGCAGGAAGACCAAAAGCGTCCCAGCCCATTGGATGAAGAACATTGTAGCCTTGCGCACGTTTGAAACGACTAAGAATATCTGTCGCTGTGTAGCCTTCAGGGTGTCCAACGTGGAGACCAGCACCTGATGGGTAAGGGAACATATCAAGAGCGTAGAACTTCGGTTTTGATGCATCTGTTCCTGTTTTAAATGTATGATTGTCAGCCCAAAAAGCCTGCCATTTGGGTTCAATGTCTTTGTGATTGAAAGTAGCCATAATTAACATACCACGGTCGATAAAAGTAATAGCAGTCAGATCTTTTTGCTATAAAGTAGTCTTCTGATCATACCACACAACCGACCAGGATGCTTGCCAGGTCATACCGCAAACATCCCTTATTTCCTTCCTTTATTTGAAAAGTTATAATCTTTACAATTATAGCATGAAAAAAGGAAAGAAAAAAGGTGGGATAGTCCCCTGCTTAAAAAGAATTTATCTCTTAGTTCAACGCTTGCATTAGGAATATTCTGAGCATACAACTCTGCAGACTGTTTATCATAAAATCCTTGTGCAATTACATTTCCAAATTGATCGACAACTACCCATTCTTGCATAATCCCCACCTCTTTTCTTTTACATTCCTTACTAACATAGATTTAATTGGCATTGTATCCAAATTCTCTACTCCTTAATGTTTCTTTCCACCATGATTCACGAGCTAAAATGAGATGGTCATCTACTCTACCGTTGTAATTTTCTAAAAGGCTATATGGAAAGTTTGTCTTGATATAATCAAAACCTTCATCTTTGACAAGTTGACGCAACTCTTTATTGCCACCATGCCCATTGTGGACATAGGATTGCCAACGCGACAAAAGCATGCCACTGTCACTGATTGCAGAACCAACATAGTACTTGCCTGTTTGCTTATCAGTCAACAAATAAACAGCCTTCTGATTCCCAAGTGCCGTCAACCAGTCTTGTTTTTGTAGACGGAAAATGCTCTCCAGTTGATAATAAGACAGACGGATATTATCGTAGCCAGGAAAATCATCCCCAGTCCAAATAGTAGGTAGTAGTTCTCGAATAACGATGTCTTTCGTAGACCGCTCGAAATAACGAACGATAGAAATTCCAACTTTAAAATCAATAATCAAGCGATCAAAATAGGCTGAAAATTCTTCACGAACCTTCCCCTCATAGGACTACCCAGAAGTTACAGGTAGCTACTCCGTTAGTTCCTTTACCGTTGTTAATAACCATTTGTTGTAACCTACTTTGATAAAGTTGACCACGATTTCTCCAATACGAAAATAGTTTTTGCCTTCTGGATTATAAAAAATATTCCAATTATTCACTTGTTCCTTGTCCGCTAGATAATAGGACTTGGTATAGTCCACACTACCTTCCCAAACGTGAAAACGTAATTTTACCCTTGGTAGCTCTTGCTCAGAAAAATGAAATATATCATTTAAGGTCAGAATACTCATCGTCTTCTCCTTTGCTTATGGGTTAAGTATTGATTGGTAAGTCAATACTTGGTATACGTAGTACATCAAGCCTTCCAATTGTTCTTTAGTAATTATTTTCTGCAAATTCATTTACAAAAAAATCGAAAGAGATACCCCTAGCAGGAGAATTCTTTCGACTTGAAAATAGTTTAGAATAATGAGATTCTATCTACTAATTATAAACATCAACACTAGCATAAGAGTACTTTCACAAGTAACATACTACTCCTCTTTCCCCAATATATCATTAATTTCCTGGCTATAGAGGATTGCTTTGCCGCCATAAACGGCTTGTACACCATTGTCCACATCTAAGACAGCGGTGGCTCCTATGGCTTTTAAGCTCTCTTTATCGACACGTTGACTATCCGCAAGAGATACGCGTAAGCGCGTTGCGCAGGCTGTGACATGCTCAATATTAGCTTCACCACCTAGGGCTTCAATAATGTCACGAGAAGTTTCTGTCAAAGTGCTATTTGCCTTTGGTGCTCTTTGTGTAGCGCCCTCTTCGCTCAGAGCCATTCCTGGAACGGCAACTTTAAATTTACTAATGAGAAAGCGAAAGACCACGTAATAAAGACTAGCCCAGACTAGGCCAACTGGAATGACCAAAAGCCAATTGGTTTTGTCATTGCCTTGAAGAACCCCAAACAGTAAGAAGTCAATCACACCACCTGAGAAAGAATTACCAATACGAATCGACAATAAGTCCGCAACAAAGAAAGACATCCCATCTAAGAAAGCATGAATCACATAGAGCCATGGTGCGACAAACAAGAAAGAAAATTCAATTGGTTCTGTAATCCCTGTCAAGAAGGAAGTGAGCGCACTACTAAAATAGAAGGAACCGTTGGCTTTGCGATTCACTTTTGGAATGGCATGATACATGGCCAAGCAGGCTGCAGGAAGACCAAACATCATTGTTGCAAAACGTCCTGCAAAGAAACGTGTGCCATAGGTAAAGAGCCCCGTATGGTTAGGATCTGCCAATTGGGCAAAGAAAATATTTTGCGCACCTTGAATGGTCTTGCCAGCCACTTCTTCTGCACCACCAAGCGAAGTATACCAAAACATAGGGTAAATCGTATGATGAAGACCGACAGCGCCTGTTAAACGCAAGAAGAATCCATACAAGAAAGAACCGAAGCTTCCCATAGTCGCAATCGCTTCGCCAAGCGTCACAAGTAGGTTTTGAACTGGTGGCCAAATAATATAAAAGATACTTCCGATAACAATAGCCACCAAAGAAGAAATAATCGGAATAAAGCGAGAACCACCAAAGAAACCTAGGTAAGCCGGTAGCTCAATGCGACGGTACTTATTATGAAGGACAGAAACCACATAACCAATCACAAGAGCGCCTAGCACCCCCGTATCAATGGTCGCATCCTTAGCTGAGAACAATTGCAGAAGACTACTGATAGTAGCTGTGTACACCAAGTAAGCAACACCGCCAGAAAGTCCTGCGGTTCCCTTATCAGAATCAGCCAATCCCACAGCAACTCCGATACTAAAGATTAGGGCAATATTGTTAAAGACGGCGCCACCTGCACCATTCATCACTGAAAAAATCACTTGTAACCAGTCCTGTTGTAAGAGCGGAAACTGAGCTACAGCATTAGGATTCGACAGGGCTCCACCAATCCCTAACAATAAACCCGCTACAGGTAAAATAGATATAGGCAGCATGAATGCTTGACCTAAACGTGAAAATTTCTTAAACATAGCATCTCCTTTCTATATTAGTCTATGTTTGCGGCTTCAATAAATGGTTTGGCAATGACCAAAGGTCGCGTAATGGCTGATCCAACAACAACACTATCTACGCCCAATTCTAAAACACGTCTTACTTTTTCAGGAGTATTAATATTACCTTCAGCGATAATGGGTTTGGTAATCACTTGCCGAGCTTTGCGAATCAGTTCAAAGTCATTTGAGGCAATGGCTAAGTCCCTGCTTTGTTTGGTATAGCCAACCAAGGTTGTTCCGATATAATCAAAACCTAACTGCTCAGCCTTAACCATCTCTTCAAGAGTTGAACAATCTGCCATCAATAATTGATCTGGGTAGGCCTTACGAATCTGCGCTACAAACTCGTCTAGGCTTTGGCCATTTGGTCGGTTTGAACTTGTACCATCAAGGGCAATCATCTCGACGCCTGTGGCAACTAGCGCATCAACCTCAGCCATGGTTGGCGTGATAAACGCATCCGCGTCAACATAATCTTTTTTTATGATACCAATAATGGGTAAATCAATCACTTCCTTGATTTCTTTAATATCACGGACACTATTAGCTCTGATACCGACTGCACCCGCCTGGGCTGCCGCCTTGGCAAAGAGTGGCATGACTCCCCCTTTTTCTGAGTACATTGGCTCATCGGGCAATGCCTGACAAGAAATGATGACACCACCCTTTATCTGTTCGTATATCTTTTTTTGAAGCATGCTTTTCTAATCCTCCTTTTTAATAATGGTTTGTTGATAGCGATGCTCTCTATCTTGTTTATCTATTGCTAAATAATATGCAAAAAGGCAATCAAACACTAAAAGCAAGGGAAACTGAGGCGATATGCGATTGCCGTAAGCAAGATTATCACTAGAAGCTAGCAAGACTAGCTCATCCCAGGGGCTTTCTTGACCTGCTTCTTTTTGTGTCGTCAACAAGACAGTCTTCGCACCGTGTTCCTTAGACCTTTGCAAAGCCTGAAGTACGGACTTGGTCTTTCCTGAAATAGAGGCACCAAATACCAGGCAGGTTTCATCAGCCAAGAGGCTGGCCCAGAGTAATTCATCATCGTCAGTTGCAATATCACAGACCAACCCTAAGCGCATAAAACGTGTCTTCATCTCGCGGATAGCCTGACCAGAACTTCCCTTACCATACAAATAAATACGCTTAGCCTCTTCAAGCCATCCCGTAATCCGTGTCAGCTGCCCTTCATCCAAAACAGAATACGTCTTTTGTAAGAGCTGGTCATAATCAGCCATAACACGTTTGGTCACATCTTTTTTGAAAAGTGTATAGGATTGATCAGTATCGTTGGATAAGGATTCCTGATAAAAATAAGCAAACTCACGATAGCCCCTAAAGCCACATTTTTGAGAAAAACGGGTCAAGCTAGCTTTAGAAATATGCAATCTTTGACAGATTGATTCTGCCGATAAATCACTGATATCAGTGTTCGTAATGAAAAATTGAGCAATCATTTTTTCGGTACTTGTCATCGACTCTAAATAGGATTCTATAAGCGGCCCTATCTTCTTAATTAAATCAGCCATAAGATCCTCCTCAAGAAGAGTATAGCGCTTACACAGGTATATTTCAATATTTTCTTAAAAAGAGAAAATACTTTCCGATGGCAACTGACTGGAAGTCAATCCCATAACATTATTGAAACTAATTTCTTCATAAGCTTGCCTTATGAAAAAAGAACCAACTTCTGTTGATCCTTTTTTCAATATGACACTGTTCCAATGTGATTTTTAATGTCAGCGATATCTGCCGGTCTTGTCCGGCAACAGCCTCCAAGCAACCTTAATTGAGGGAACTGCAGCTGCCAGTCCTTGTGACACTGGGCAAGAGATGCCTGTACTTTATCACCATGTGACCAAGTTTGTGTTTTACCGTCATAAACTTCACCCGAGTTAGGGTAAGCCACTAAGTGTTTATCCGTCAGTTTACTGAAAGTCGCTAGAACCTCTTCAACCACCTGCGGAGAGCTACAGTTAATCCCAAGTGCCAGAATCTGTTGAGACTGCTCTACCAAGCTGACTACTGCTTTCAAGTCAGATCCGTCTGATAGATGCTGACCATCTTGAGAAGTGATGCTCAGATAAACTTCCACAGTCGGAAATTCTTCCACCAGTAATTCGATCAAAGCTTGGATTTCCAAAAGATTGGGCATGGTTTCCAGTGCTAATAAATCAACACCTTCTGCCACAAAAAGAGAGAGTCTAGAGCGGTGAAACTCTTTGAGGTCCTCTTTACTAACCTGACCATAATCGCCCGTATATTCCGAGCCATCTGATAAGTAAGCTGCATAAGGCCCCACATCACCAGAGATCAAAGGCAAAATCCGGCCTGCTTTCTCATCTTCAGAGAGCTCTGACCAAACCTTGTCTCTAGCAGACTTTGCTAAATCAACACTCTTAATGATAATGGTCTTAGCTTCTTTCTGAGATAAGCCTGTCGCTTCCAAACTCGCATAAGAAGCCTGATAAGTCGAGGTAGTAATGATATCAGCTCCAGCTAAAACATAGTCCTCATGAATCTTTTGAATGACAGAGGGGTCTTCAAGGAGAAATTTGGCAGACCATAAGTTACCACTAATATCATACCCTCTAGCTTCAAGCTCTGTCCCTAGGGCACCATGTAAAATAATTGTTTCTTGTTTTTCTAATAAGTCTTTAAATCGTCCCATAAGGTCCTCCTACCAAGTCCTAAATTTCCATTTATGATAAAGGTAGCAAATAATCATAAAAGGCACTCCGAAGTACAAGCCTGCGCGTTGCGATTCATCCCAAGCAATACCAACAACAGAAACCAGCAGCAATATAATGGTAATCCAAGGCAGGATTGGGGAGAAAGGCGTTTTATAAGCCAACTCGGACTCTGAATGGTCTTTCAAAAAGACTTTCCTGAAGTTGATCTGCGCCAAAGGAATCGATAGCCAGGTGATCACAACCGCAAAACCTGCAATAGAAACCAATGCTAAGAAAATGGTATCTGCCGCATAAACACTAGCGATCAAAGCAATAACAACCGCAGCCATTGACAACCACATGGCCCGCATTGGCACACCGTGCTTGTTAATCCGAACAACGTTTTTAGAAATCATGCCTTCATTAGCTAGAGACCAGAGCATCCGACTCGTCGCGTATAAACCTGACGTTGATGCCGATAAAATTGCTGACAAGATAACCAAGTTCATCAAATCCGCGGCATAAGGAATTCCAATCTTATCCAGTACCAGGACAAAAGGAGCCTCGCTGACGCCTGCTTCAGACATAGGAAGGAGAGACGCCAAGACCACCATGGTCAACACAAAGAAAATCACCAAAAGGCCGATCGTTGATTTAATAGCCTTGGGCACTGCTTCTTTAGGATTGTCCGTTTCGCCTGCTGCAATACCAATCATCTCAACCCCTGAAAAGGCGTAGTTAACCGACAGCATGACAGATACTAATCCGACAACACCGTTTGGCAAGAAACCAGAAGACCTAATATTAGCAAACAAAGGCGCCGAAGAAGTCCCATTAAAAGATAAAACACCAAACATAGCCAAGAGACCTAGGATGATAAAAATACCAATAGCATAAACTTTAATGCTAGAAAAATAAGTCTCTACCTTGGCAAACCACCCTACACTCAGCATGTTTAAGCCAAATACCAAGGCTGCAAAAAGTGTCGCAAAAACCCAAACAGGGACATCCGGAAACCAGCGCTGGGCTAAAAGAGCGGCGCCAACAAATTGCGACGCTAAGGCAACTACCCAGCAAAGCCAGTACATCCAGGCCACCATGAAGCCTGTTCCTGGACTGATGTACTTAGTAGCGTAGGTATGAAAGGAGCCCGTCACCGGCATGGCTACAGACAGCTCTCCCAAAGAAAACATGACCAAATAGACCATAACCCCACCAAAAAGATAGGACACAATAGCTCCTAAAGGTCCCGCCTGAGCAATGGTATAACCTGAACTCAAAAAAAGACCCGTCCCAATAACACCACCAATGGACAGCATCTGCAAGTGACGACTGTTCATCTCTCGCTTGTATTGACCCTCATTTTCAAAATTATGATTTTCCACACGTTTCTCCTAACATGATTATATTGAACCAAACATGCTTTTTGCTTGAAAGCATTGACATAGCTCTTATGATAACATGTAAAGCCAATGCCTTATAATAGTTATTTTCGCTAATCATTAATAGGCAAAACGTATAACAAGATAATCAAAGTCAAAAAACTGAAAAGAAGTTCTCATCCTTCCTTTCAGTTTTTGGTCTATTTAGTTTTCTGTAATAGCAACAAGGGTCCGACCCAGGTGTTGTCCTTTTTTCAGCTTATCGAGTACAGAGGGAATCACTTCCAGATCAATCTGATCAGTCTTCAAAATAGCTAAAACTTCCCTATGCTTAGCCAATTCTTTCCAAGCTTCTAGACGCTTTTCCTGACTGATCTGAACCGAATCAATCCCCAAAAGACTAATCCCACGCAGAATAAAAGGCAAAACTGTGGTATTAAGCGAAATACCTGCGGCATTGCCACATAAGGAGATAGCACCTCCGTAGGCTAGCTGTGGGATCAGATGACCAACCACATCACCACCGACAGTATCTAGGATAAAATCGTACTGCTCTTTCAAAAGGAGCGGTTTTTCTTTGATAAAAATGGCTTCTGGACGGATAACCCGGTCTGCACCCAGTGCTCTAACCATATCTTCTTGGTAATCCTTGCGAATCAAGGCTGTGACATTCTGATAACCGCGTGCCTTCAAGAGCGCTAAAGCGATAGAGCCAACGCCGCCACTAGCTCCCGTGACTAAAAGACGCGCTTCTTTGTTTTCAGATAAACCAGCCTTTTCCAAAGCTAAAATCGACAAGATAGCTGTCAGTCCTGCTGTCCCATAAACCATGACATCTTTAAGCGACACCCCCTCTGGCAAAGGCATCACCCATTCCTTAGGAACACGCGCATACTCTGAAAAACCACCCGTATGAGACATGCCCAGCTCATAGCCAGTCACGAGAACTTCTTGTCCTAGAGTAAAGCCATCACTTTCTGATGAGACCACTGTCCCAGCCAAATCAATCCCCGGAATCATGGGATAGCTACGAATGACACCTCCCTTAGGCTGAACAGCCAACATATCCTTGTAGTTAAGTGAACTATAGGCGACCTTGATCAGAATATCTCCTTGACTGAGATCATCTAAGTTAATGGTCTTGAGACCAAAATTCAGCTGACCATTTTTTTCATCAAGATACATGGCTTTAAATGATTTCATGAGGCTCCCTTTCTCTAAAAAGAATAAAAAACTCCGCAAAGATGCGGAGTCTCAAATAATAATTGGCGATTAAGACAACTCCGCGATTTGGTAGAGTTCGAGATCAGCCTGTGTTTCAGTACCAAACATGCTAATCATTAATTTCACCTTGTTGCCGTCAATCTCAACAACACGGCCTTCTTGTCCCATAAAGGCACCATCGATGATCTGAACCACATCGCCAGCTTTGATGTTAGTATCAATAACCTCAACAGTTTGTCCCATAGAGACGAGGATCGCACGAATTTCTTCTTCCAATAGCGGGGTAGGTTTTGAACGGTTACCGTGTGAGCCGACAAACCCTGTAACATTTGGTGTATTACGTACCACAAACCAAGCTTCATCAGTCATGACCATTTCAACAAGGACATAACCTGGGAAGCGATTTTCTTCCACTTCCTTGGTTTTCCCATTTTTTTCCACGTTTACGGTTTGAGTCGGAATCTCCACGCGCAAAATATTGTCTAACATGTTATAAGTTTGCGCACGTTGCAAGAGGTTTTCTTTTACTTTATTCTCATATCCCGAATAAGTTTGAAGGACGAACCAGCCCTTATCGAATGAATCTAACATGAATGATCTCCTTTGTATCATTGAAGGATGTAAATCCCAGGGTAAGTGATGTTATGTTTTAATTGAGGTCTCTCCCTAATGGCATAATAAAAAGCCTATATGGGCTAGATTTCTAGCTACATTATATCATAATTAGGGGGTGAATGCCTACTTAAAAATAAAAAATAAGCCGGCTATCCAGCTTACTTTCTATTAAAAGATATTCAAAATAGACACAATACCTGTCGACAGTAACTTATCAAAGAGATAAATAATAAGCGTAAAGAATGCAGTATATTCAATAACTGCTAAAAAATCTTTCCAGCGCTGTTTACGATCTGGCCACGTTGTATCTTTTAAAACTCTAAAAATACCCGGAATAAATTTCACGCTTCCTCTCCTATCTCGTTTCTTTATGTACTGTATATTTTTGACAATGTTTACAAAATTTGTTGACTTCTAGACGTGTTGGTTTGGGATTGCTGGAAACTCCGATAGAGTAGTTTCGACTACCACACTCTGTACACGCTAGGCTTGCTTTTTTCTGTGCCATAACGCCTCCGTAACCTTTACTTTACCATATTTCCATGTCTGTGGCAAGTTAGTTCAACCACCCTTGAATAAGATCCCAAGCGCGACGAGCCTTGTCACCAAGGTTAGCATCTTGTACAGCCTTATCAAAATTATTTTTAGCGGATTCTGCTCCTTTTTTCAAATCATCGAAAATATTTGAGACATCTGGAGCCGAGCTATCTCCTGCTTCCTCAGGATTAGCTGTATAAGTTGGCGTCAAGCCATCTGAAATGTAGGCATTCTCGACATCGAAGGTCGAACCTTGTGTATACGGTAAGACATTACTAGCGACGGTACTAAAGAGGGTTGAGGCCGTTCCTGAGCTGGCATCACTGAGATAGTGCGATTCATCCGTCTTATCAAAACCGATCCACTGACTCAAGACCACGTCCGGCGTATAGCCGACAACCCATTGGTCGCTGGCCAAATTAGGGTCAAATTCTGTCTCAGTTGTTCCCGTTTTGCCAGCCATGGTATAGCCATAAGCATTGGCATTGACAGCTGAGCCGTTTGAAAATGTCCCCAGCATCATGCTCGTCATTTTCGCATTGGCACTCTGGCTGATCACACGTTTGTGGCTTTCTTTAAATTGCTTAATGATTTTACCACTGGCGGTCTCAATTCGGGTAATCAGGTGTGCGCGTGGCATAACACCATCGTTAGCAAATGTAGCGTAGGCCTGAGCCATTACTAGAGGGCTAGTCGTCACACTGCCTCCAAGCGCAACCCCCAACTCCTCATTGGCTGTTGACATATTAATACCGAATTTCTTCCCATAGTTAAAGGCTGTTGAAACACCCATTTTATCCAACAAATAAACTGCAGGAATATTGTAGGAATTCGCCAAGGCTTGGTACATGGGCACATCTTCTGATACGTAACCGGCATAATTTTCAGGTTGGTATCCATTATAGTCAATAGGTGTATTGGGTAACAAACGGTTAATCGAATAGCCTTCAGCAATCGCGGGTGCATAGACAACCAATGGCTTAATCGTCGACCCCGGGCTACGCTTAGCTTGTGTGGCATAGTTAAAGCTTCGGAAAGATTGACTGGTACTTGAGATACGCCCGACAAGCCCTCTCACAGCACCTGTTTTAGGATCCATAGCAACGCTGGCCCCTTGAGCTATCTCCCCATCAGCAGCGACCGGGAAGTAGGCGGTATTGTCAAAGACATACTGCATGCCAACTTGATAATTCTGGTCCAACTCAGTATAGATTTTATAACCTTTGTTAACAATATCGTCTTCTGACAAGCCATAATCCCGAGTAGCTTCTTCCATAACCGCATCAAAATAAGACGGATATTGATAAGTATCGGAAGTTCCACTATAGGTATCTACCAGCTCACTCGCAATATCAACACTAGCTGCTTGATCCGCTTCCTCCTGGCTGATTGCTTTGGCATCCACCATCACACTCAAAATCGTGTTCCGGCGATTGGTGGCATTTTCAATTGAATAAATTGGATTGTAAATTTCAGGCCCTTTAAGCATACCAGCTAAAATAGCAGACTGTTCCAATGTTAATTCAGCTGCACTACGACCAAAATATTTCTGACTAGCATCTTCAACACCCCACACACTGTTACCAAAGTAGGCGTTATTCAAATACATGGTCAGAATCTCATCTTTACTATATTCTTTCGTTAACTCTAAGGCTAAGAAAAATTCCTTTGCTTTACGGGTAATGGTTTGCTCTTGCGACAGGTAGGCATTTTTGGCTAACTGCTGCGTAATGGTTGATCCTCCTCCAAATTTTCCCATGGTCACCAGAGCAAAAGCAAAACGTGAGAAGTTAATCCCATTATTCTTATAAAAGGTTCTGTCTTCTGTTGAAATGACGGCTTTTTCGAGATTGTCGCTGATCGCATCCAGTTCAACATAGGTCCCTTTTTGCCCAGATAAGCTCCCGACTTGCTCTTCGTCTTTATCATAAATCAAAGTCGTCGCTTTAAGGGCTGATTGTAAATCTTCAACATTAGACGTTTTTGCTAAATAAAAGAGATAGGATCCTACAAAAAGACTGGCTATTGCAATCACAAGAAGCAATAACTTGCCAATATGGTAGCGGCGCCAAAAACGACGGAACCAGCCATCGCGATCAGGGATCACTCTTTTTATAACTGCCAGTCTAGGATAACGTCTCAGTAAACGGTCACGCAAACGCACGCGATCGTCATGTTTTTGATGCCCATATTTCTGATAGCGGCTCGCTCTCCTCCCTTTTTTTGCCGTTTGAGATACATGGGGAGATGTCTCCTCAGACACTCTTTCATAAATCTGGGTGTCATCAGTGACAGGATTTTCATCATAAGCACCAGAGGCGTCCTTGTCTTTAGGGGACACCTTATCACTCTCTGATTGATCATCTGTAGAAAGAAGATTTTCTAATGTCTTTTTCCATTTGTCAAATTTCATCATAAGCCTATTATAGCAATTTTATCCATAGAAAAGCCTTAAAAAACTGTTTCCAAACTACCAAGTTAGCTTTACTTAAGCTTCCATTAACCTTCAACTCAGACAAATGTTATAATAGCATCATGAGCTTTACTGTAACGATTCAAAACCCTTACCCCAAAACAACGGTTAAACAATTATTAGAAGAACATTTTCTGATTCCGCGTAAAATCAGGCATTTTTTACGCATTAAGAAACATGTCTTGATCAACGGAGCACCGATTAATTGGCAAACTAGCGTTGATCTCGGTGACCAGATAACACTCTCCTTTGATTCAGAAGACTACCCTCAAAAGGAGATTCCATTTGGGGATCCTAGACAGGTTGAGACTCTTTACGAAGATGAACACCTCATCATTGTAAATAAACCTGAAGGAATGAAAACACACGGTAATGAGCCAACAGAAATTGCGCTTCTAAACCACGTGTCAGCCTTTGTCGGGAAAACGTGCTATGTGGTTCACCGCCTGGATATGGAAACAAGTGGTGCCATTCTTTTTGCGAAAAACCCTTTTATATTGCCTATACTGAATCGCCTCTTGGAAAATAAGGCGATCAAACGTCAGTATTGGGCCTTAGTCGAAGGGCAACTGCCGCAGAAGACAGTCACCTACAACAAGCCAATTGGGCGGCACCGGCATGACCGTCGTAAACGCGTCGTCGATCACCGCAACGGCCAAATTGCCTTGACTCACGTAACCGTTTTGAAACAGTTCAAACAAGCTAGCTTGATCAACTGCCAACTAGAGACTGGACGCACGCACCAAATCAGAGTACATTTAAGTCATGACCACCATCCGATCATTGGGGATCCCCTCTATCACTCAAAACCTAAAGGACGATTACTCCTACATGCTCACAAGCTCAGCATTACACATCCTCTCACTCTTCAACCCATAACTGTCCAAGCTAAATCTCAAAGCTTTGACGCTGCCCTAAGTGCTCTTAAGTAACAAAACCAAAAAGCATCACATGCTAAAGCATGTGATGCTTTTCTATGATACACCATGCAATCAAAGACTGACTGCCAATGAAATGTCATTATTCCTCATCATCGTCATCCAACGCTGTCAAAACATCGTTGATTCGATGGATATTGTCAGCTCCAAAAGCTTTTAGATCAATTGCTTCACCGACTAGACTGCTATTGATGAAACCAATAACCATTGGCATATTCATTCCCGCAAAGAGTTCGAAATCATATCCCTGCATCAAGAGACGACTAGCCACATTACATGGTGTACCTCCCATCAAGTCCGCAAGGACAACATAGTCATCCAAGTCTTTCAAGACATTGACTAATTTTGCTTCAAAATCTTCTGCCCCTTCTTCAGGAAGGAGACCCACTGCATGAATATTTTCTTGTGGACCCATGATCATTTCAGTACTTTTTTTGAGTTCTTCACTAAAATGACCATGACTTACTAAAATTAAATCTTTTACCAAAATACCCTCCTATTACACACCGAGAATCTTGAAGTAAGCCATGACAAGCGCAAAGACAATGATAATCAAGATAGCTTTAGTTGAGCTCATACCTTTACGACCTAGTAGCCAAAAGACAAGGGCTGTGAAGAGTGCAGGTACAAGACGTGGGAAGATTTGATCAAACAAGTCTTGAATGTTGATTACCTTATCCCCAACTTTAGGAGAAGCTACAAACTGGAAGTTGATCATAGTAGCGATCAAGGCACCGACCATGAATACCCCCATAACAGATGCAGCATCAACCAAGGCACTCAACTTATCGCGCATGGTTGTTACCAATTTGGTACCTTCTTTGTAGGCAAATTCCAATTGTTTCCAACGAAAGACCATAATAGCAATGTTAACAGCTACCCAAAGGAAGACACCAATTGGATTACCGTTTGTGGCCAATGATGCTGCTACAGATCCCATGATTGATGGCACAAGTGAGGCAAAAAGTGAGTCACCGATAGGAGCAAATGGTCCCATCAAACCAGTTTTCACACCGTTAACGGCATCTTTAGAAGATACCCCTTCGTTTTCTTCCAAGGCAAGGTCAATACCAGTGATAATGGTGTGGAAGAAGTTTGATGTGTTAAAGAATTGCACATGGGTTTTCATCATTTCTTGCAATTCTGGTGTACCGTCTCCGTAAATTTTACGTAGTTGAGGCAAGATCAAGTAAAGGTAACCTGAACCTTGCATACGCTCATAGTTCCAGCCCCATTGGAAAGTAAAGAGACTACGTTTATTAATTTGATTAAAATCTGCTTTTGTTAATTTATAATTAGATTTCGTCATCTTCAATTTCCCCACTTTCTGAAACTTCTGTTGTGTGTTCAACAACTGTCACATTTTGTTCGTTTTTGTAGTGTAGAGTTGCCAAGGCTGCACCGATGATGGCAATACCAATCATTGGAAGACCTTTGAATGGTGTGCCGTCAAAGACAGTTTCTTTAAGGCCAGATTCGCCAATGATACCTGCAAGTGTACCAGATACTGTTTGTAAGTTGCCATAGATTGTTGTCAACATTGCTGTCAAACCGAAACCTAAAGCCAAGTAATGCAAGTTCTTTTTAACTGGCAAGTAGTGAAGCAAGATCGCAAATCCGAGACCAGGAAGCATTCTACCAGCAAGTGTCAAACCATCCGCAATCCATTGGTATTTCGCAATGGTATCTACCAAAGCTTCAACAGCGCCACCACCAAGAACAAGAGCAAGGAATACAGGAAGTGCACGAGAGAGTGCCCATGGCACAGCTCCTAAGAGATAGTTACGTTCGATAGCTTTGTAGTTGAAATCTTCAACATGTTTATCGATACGGTGAGCAAAGTAGGTAGTTGAGAAACGTCCTAGGATATCTGTATAAACCAAGAGAGCTGCTACCGGAACGGCAATCGTTGAAACCGCCAACTCTGGTTCGATACCTTGACCAACTGAGAATGCTGTCGCAAGAACCGCACCAGAAGTGGCATCGATACGAGATGCACCACCGAAGGTACCAACACCAAGTACCATCAATTGAAGACTACCACCGATCAAAAGACCTGTTGTCATATCTCCCATAATCAAACCAGAAATAAATCCAGCAAATACAGGAGAACCTGCAGAAGAGTTAATCGTCAACTCATCAAGGATTTGATAAGCAGAGTACAAAGTAAGTAATAGAATTTGCCACCATTCAATCATGATGAAACCTCCTAAAGATAAGATGCAAAAGGTGATGGGAGACACAAATCGGATGATCCAACTGAGGAGAGGGATCAAGCCATTCTTTTTCTGCCTCCTCACCTATGTTCAATGGGTTAAAAGCTAACACTAAGTCAGCGCTTAGAGTTCATAATTAACGGACTTTTTGCAAAAGACTCATAAAGTCTTGTGCACTGTCATTAGGCACCATTTGGTGAATGATTTTAGTCCCGTGTGCATTGATCGCATCAAATGCTGCAATATCTTCATCCACAACATTCACTGAGCGGGTTACAGAGCGTGTTTCAGGACTTTGCGACATGTTCCCAACGTTCAGTTCAGGAATAGAAACCCCTTTTTCAATCAAAGACAAGAAGCGATCTGGTCTTCTAGCGACAATCAAGAGACGTTGTGAATCGTAGCGACCTGACAAAATATTAGCGGCAGCTTTTTCTTCTGTTAAAATAGATAATTTCACACCAGCTGGTGTCGCTAATTTCAATCCTGTTTTTTCCAAATCGCTGTCAACAACTTCATTGTCCACCACCATGATACGACTGATGTTCAATTTCGTTGTCCATAGATTGGCAACTTGACCGTGAATCAAACGACCATCAATACGAGCTGCTACAATTGTCATAAATTTTCTCCTTCTATTTCCTTATAAATAGGATGATTTTTTAATGATAAACTTTGTTGGTAGATACCTTCCGTCTCAAAAATCGTTATCTTATTGATGCCTTTTTCAATGAAACTTCCAGGTAAATAAAGTGATAAGGTTGGTCCTACTTGCCAAAATCTTCCCAAATTATAGCCATTGATAAAGGCTACCCCCTTACCAAACTGAGACATGTCTAAGTAGGTATCTTGGGGATTTTGACACTCAAACTCAAACTCATAAAAACTCGGAAGACCTTCCTGCCATTCTGCTTCATAGGTGATAGCATCGATATTTTCCAGAGGCAGCGGATAGTGCTCCCAATCGCCAACAAAATGAAGATCTGCCACCAAACCTCTACCTAGGCCTTTTCGCTGAGTTGGCGCTTCTAGTTTATGACCATAAGTCACACGCCCCATATTCTCAACTAAAATATCCAGTTGGCTTAATTCGGTCTGCTGTTTTACCATAATATCGCCACCAATTTCTTCTTGATATTGGGTGGCTACTTTCTGGTTGTCTACAAACACCTGTATTCTGTCCCTAGCATCAATGACGCGGAGTCTTTCTTCCTCCTTATCTCTAGGTAGCTGTGTGCTGTAGAAGATATAACCCGTTGCCTGACCAAGTTCCTCCATGCTTTTTGGGTAAAAATGAGTGGAGGGTCTAGATAGCGACTCGATAGTACCTTTTAAAGTAACCTTTCGTTTCAAGGGAACAGCCTCGATTGCCATCGTTTCTTTGATCAGCGGTTCCCTATAATCTAAGTCAGGAAATGCTTCTTTCAAGCGATTTTGCAAGGCATAAAACTTTGGACTAGGGTTACCAGCTTCATCCAAAATAGCATCGTAGTCGTAGGAAGTTACTTGCGGTAGATCTTTGTCTCTACGAGCTGAAGCACCATTCATGAAACCAAAGTTTGTACCACCATGAAACATGTAGAGATTAATGCTTCCCTCAGCTAAGACTTCCATAACAGAATCAGCTAGTTCTTCTGGATCCCGTCTAATAACCGGTTCTTTCCACCGATTAAACCAACCGTCCCAAAATTCCATACACATGAGTGGCCATTTTTTGTCATGTTGCTGGAAGAAAGCTTTCATGTTTGAAAAGTTAATCTTACCTTTGGAACCAAAGTTACCAGTCACTAAGACATCATCTTCGATTAAACTTCCAGCTCTCATCGTTGCCTGCCAAGCACCATCTGAAGTGAAAAATGGTGCTGTTAGACCTTGAGCTTCCATAAGCCGCTTCAACTGCCGCAAGTAATTTTTATTCTCACCATATGAACCATACTCGTTTTCAACCTGGAACATCAGAATATTGCCGCCTTGTTCGAGCTGTCTTTTGGCTAACTTGGGCAGTAAGACTTTATAGTAACGCTCAACGTAGGTCAGAAATTCAGGATCATCAGATCGAATTTTCACTTGTTTTTCCAATAGCCAGGCTGGTAAACCACCAAATTCCCACTCTGCACAGATATAGGGAGTCGGTCTTACAATAGCGTAGAGACCTAAATCTTGCGCTATGGAAAGAAATTTTTCCACATCCAAGATACCCTCGAAGTCATAGACACCTTCTTGTGACTCGTGCATATTCCAAGGAACATACGTTTCGACTGTATTGAACCCAAGAGCCTTAAGATTATACAAAGAGTGATACCAATCATCTGGTGAAATCCTAAAATAATGAATAGCGCCAGATAATATCTTAAAGGGACGATTATCTAAGTAAAACTCTTCACCAATTGTAAAGCTTTTCATGAAATAGCTCCTTTCTGCGATTAGTTGTTGATTTTGTAACCGCTTACTGATTATCTCGTTATTATAATAACACTTTTGTCTTGTTATATCAAGTTATTTTTTCTATTTTTTTGCTTTTTCTGTTATAATTTAAGCGAAATATAGTATTCCAGGGAAATATAAGAAGATGAAAGCACCTAAAATACCGAAGTATCAGCAATTAATCAATATGTTAAAAAACCAAATTTTAACAGGAAAATTTAAAAAAGGGGATCGCTTCCATACCGAGTCCGACTTGGTCAATCACTTTAATGTGAGTTCAATAACCGCTATTAGAGCTCTCAATGAACTTGAGCGCGAAGGCCTGGTGGAACGTAAGCAAGGCATAGGAACCTTTGTTTCTCGCTCTCGCCTAGAAGCTTTGGTTAAATTTTCAGATGTAGAAGTATTCTGCCCAGATGAAGAACAGGTTACCGTACTCAGTATGACCAAGGGAAATCACCCTGATTACTTGACGAAATTAGGGCTCCACAAGACAGAGTTCTACTATCAGATCACACGCGTCAGACAAGCTGCTGGAGAGCCCTATATCTACCACCAAAGTCATATACCGCATGACTACATCAAATCTCCCTATGAAAATCTTGAGCATTTTCACTCCATCTATCAAAGATTTCAGGAGGATTTTAAGATTAGTATGCCAGACGAAGCTTTTGAAGAGACTAATGAAATTTGTTTTCCATGTCCAAAGCATATCGCTAAGCAGTTGCACATCAAAGGAAATGAACCTGCTGTACTACAATTACATACCACGCGTAGTCGTGAGACAAATCGGATCCTCGAATATGTGGAGACCTACAAGCGGTGGGACTATTATAAATTTAAAATTTCCTCAAACGATTAACAGCCACTTCTTGAAGTGGCTGTTGTTTTTGTCCCATACCTGGAGAGTGAATACAGGATACCTTAGTTAACTTTAGACTCCCAAGATGTAGCTGTGCTGTCAAGCACCTTGTTGAGTTCGTCAATGTTGCGGAAACCTTCCGTACGCAACCACTCACGAGCAGCCTCACTGCCTTCTTTGATATAAACCTCAACAGCACCAGCCCAGGTCGCACGCCCACAAAGGACCCCATTGAAGTTGGCTCCAGATTCTGCCGCAAAGACCAAGGTCTCTTGGAAGAGTTTAGCTGACACACCAGCACTCAAGTAGATATAAGGCAATTCGGTCGCTGCTTCTTGATCACGGAAAGCTTGGGCAGCCTCTTCCTTGCTGTAAAGCACCTCTCCCTCTGCAAATCCTTCCACAAAGTTCATGTTAACCGGCACTTCTACTTTGAGCACATCAACACCAAAGCGAGAATCTGAAAAGACTTTCATGGCACCATTGACTTTATGGGCTTTGACTTTGGCAAATTCTGGACTATTGTTATCAGCGATGTTTTCATCATAAGATAAGATTTCAAGATAGAAGGGGATGTCTTCAGCCTGACACTCCGAACCGATACGTTCGATATAGGCTTGTTTTTGATCGTTAACAGCTTTGTCCCCATCTACATCATAATAGAGCAAGAATTTGACAGCATCAGCGCCGGCCTCTTTGATGCGTTTGGCTGACCACACATCCAGGCAGTCTGGAAGACGGCTTGTTGTGGTGGCATCGTAGCCTGTTTTCTCGTAAGCTAGGAGTAGTCCTGCTTCTTCATGACGGACTTTAGTCGCTGGAAGACCATATTCAGGGTCCAGCAAGATAGAAGACGCATAAGGTGTTAATTC
>NZ_ATVP01000015.1:0-4664 GCF_000420785.1 Streptococcus hyovaginalis DSM 12219
GAGCCTTTGGATGTGGTGTTAGAGGGCGATGGGAATGGTCTTTCAGCGATTCTTTAGTTCCGTCGAATCGCTTGTTCCAGCGTATGAGAGAGGCTTTTGAGACCTTGTAGCGTCGACAGATGAAGGCGACAGAGGCACCATTTTGGTAGGTTTTAACCGCGTGGTAACGTGTTTCTAGAGTATGTGGTAAATAGCGAAGATTTTGTGATATACTAGTCATGAGAAGATTCCTTTTTGATGAGTCGTGGTACTCTTATCATATCAGGGAATCTTCTTTTTGACTTCTAGAAGTCTCACATCTATTGTAACGCTACAGTAAGATATGTGAGAGTTTTTTCATCCCTTTGAAATCTCCTATCAAAATATGCTATAATCAAGTGTTACTATAGTCGTGTTTCATTTGCACGGAAAGGAATTACTTAATGACAAAATCATTTTATATTACAACACCGATTTATTATCCTTCTGGAAAATTGCATATCGGTTCTGCTTATACAACTATAGCCTGTGATGTTTTGGCGCGTTACAAACGTATGATGCACGTTGATACCTTTTACCTAACAGGTCTTGATGAGCATGGTCAGAAAATCCAGTCCAAGGCTGAGGAAGCAGGGATCACACCGCAAGCTTATGTTGATGATATGGCTGTTGGTGTAAAAGAATTGTGGCAACTCCTTGAGATTTCTTATGATAAATTTATTCGGACGACGGATGACTACCATGAAGAGGTGGTTGCACAAGTCTTCGAGCGTCTTTTAGAACAAGGCGATATTTATCTTGGCGAATACCGGGGCTGGTACTCGGTTTCTGATGAGGAATTCTTCACAGAAAGCCAATTGGCAGAAGTTTATCGTGATGATGAGGGCAATGTCATTGGTGGTGTCGCACCATCTGGGCATGAAGTTGAGCTTGTTTCTGAAGAATCTTATTTCTTCAAGTTGAGCAAGTATCAAAAGCACTTAGAAGCTTATTTTAAAGCTAATCCTGATTTTATTAGTCCTAATATTCGAATGAATGAAATGCTTAAAAACTTCATCGAGCCTGGTTTGGAAGATTTAGCAGTTTCTCGCACAACCTTTACCTGGGGGGTTAAGGTACCGTCAAATCCTAAACATGTTGTTTACGTTTGGATTGATGCTCTTCTCAACTATGCGACAGCGCTTGGTTATGGTCAAGCAGACTCAGCAAATTTTGACAAATTCTGGTTGGCAGATACCGTAACGAAATCATGGGCAGATGACTCAGGAAAGCAATGGGACTTCACGGTTAATCCAGGCGTTAACCACATGGTTGGTAAGGATATCTTGCGTTTCCACTCCATTTACTGGCCAATCCTTCTTATGGCGCTTGATTTACCATTGCCAAATCGCTTGGTGGCACACGGATGGTTTGTCATGCAAGATGGTAAAATGTCTAAATCAAAAGGGAATGTGGTTTACCCAGAAATGTTGGTAGAGCGTTTCGGTCTTGATCCGCTCCGCTACTACCTCATGCGTAGTCTTCCTGTAGGATCTGATGGCACTTTCACACCAGAAGACTATGTTGGTCGTATCAATTATGAGTTAGCCAACGATCTTGGAAACCTTCTTAACCGTACAGTTGCCATGATTAACAAATACTTTGGTGGTCAAATTCCTGATTACAAGGAAAATGTCACAGACTTTGATGGTGATTTAGCTGACTTTGTTTCAGAAAATCTCAAGCTCTACCACCACAATATGGAGGCAGTGGATTACCCAAGAGCTTTAGAAGCTGTCTGGAATATCATCTCTCGTACCAACAAGTACATCGATGAGACAGCTCCTTGGGTTTTGGCTAAAGAAGAGGGTAAAAAGGAGCAGTTAGCGTCAGTTATGGCACATCTGACAGCAAGCTTGCGCGTGGTTGCTCACCTTATCCAACCTTTCATGATGGAAACGTCAAATGCTATTATGGAACAACTTGGATTGGGAACTGATTTTGATCTTGAACATCTTGAATTATCAGGTCTTCCAAGTGGCGTTCAAGTTGTTGCTAAGGGGACACCAATCTTCCCACGTTTGGATATGGAAGAAGAAATCAACTATATCAAGGCTCAAATGAATGCTGGTAAAACAGCTGCAGAAAAAGAATGGAACCCAGATGAAGTTGAACTCAAATCTGAAAAAGACGAGATTAAGTTTGAGACCTTCGATGCTGTTGAAATTCGTGTCGCTGAAGTCAAAGAAGTAGCAAAAGTAGAAGGTTCTGATAAATTGTTGCGCTTCCGCTTGGATGCTGGAGACGGCGAGGATCGACAAATCCTTTCAGGTATCGCGAAATTCTATCCAAATGAACAAGAATTAGTCGGTAAGAAATTGCAAATCGTTACTAACCTTAAACCACGTAAAATGATGAAAAAATACGTTAGCCAAGGCATGATTTTATCAGCAGAACACGACGGTAAATTGACGGTATTGACGGTTGATGATAGTGTACCAAATGGGTCAGTAATTGGATAATATCAAAAAAATAAGAGGGCTACCTCTTATTTTTCTTGTCTTTTAATTCTTTTTTCCAATAGGTGTAGAGGGCTTGATAAGACCAAGCAAAAACACTTAAAAAGATAATAATAGCCATAATTATGATGATATCATTGAACATGAGAGGTCTCCTTTGAGTGTTTTACTGTTATTATATACCATTTAAAGGTCATTATTTGATTTTTATGTCATTTGAAATAAAAATTTTGAGTGGTGATCTCTACGGCTTAAGAGTTCTGTCCTATTCTCATTTCTGCTATAATGGTAAGGAAGCATTCTAGAAAAGGATTTAAGATGGTATTAGTAGAATTAAGTAAAGAAGACTATAGTAGTGCACTGTCACAGTTTTCGGAAGTGTCCTTTACACAATCTTTGGAAATGGCAGAGCTGCTCCGTAAGCGTGGTTTTAAGGTTCGCTTTATGGGTCTAAAAGCTGACGGCGCTATTCAAGTTGCGGGGCTCTTGTACAGCAAGGCTATGGCTGGCGGCCAGCATATGGAGATGAATACAGGACCTGCAAGTCGTGATCTTGCCTATTTGAAAGCATTTTATCAAGCGTTACAAGCATTTGCTAAGAAAAATGGGGCTCTAGAACTGATTATTAAGCCTTACGATACTTATCAGGAATATACTAGTGAGGGTGAGCCTGCTAGTCAAGAGCGTAGAGACTTGTTGGTAACCTTGACAGACTTAGGCTTCCAGCATGATGGTTTACAGACGGGTTATCCAGGAGGGGAGCCAGACTGGCTTTATGTTAAGTCTTTAGAAGGAATGACAGCTCAGAATTTGCGGAAATCTTTTTCGAAAAAAGGGAAGCCTCTAGCTAATAAAGCAGCTTCCTTTGGGACCAAATTGCGCCGCTTGAAGCGCTCAGAACTCCCTATCTTTAAAGAGATTACATCATCAACATCGGAGCGTCGTGACTATTCAGACAAATCTTTGGACTATTATGAAGACTTTTATGATGCCTTTGGTGATAACTGTGAGTTTATGGTGGCCGAGATTAATTTCCAAGATTATTTGACCAATCTCCAAAATGATTTGGGAAATCTAGGCGTTAAATTGTCAGATTTAGAGGAGAAATTAGCTGCTAATCCTGATTCTAGAAAATACCAAAACATGAAAAAAGAGTATCAGGCTCAGGCTGAGACCTTTGAAAAACGGATTTCTGAGGCAAAAGAATTAATTGCGGAACATGGTTCAGAAGATGTTGTCATGGCAGGGAGTCTCTTTGTTTATACGGCGCGTGAGGCCATCTACTTATTCAGTGGTTCCTATACTGAATTTAATAAATTTTATGCCCCTGTTGCCCTACAAGAACATGTCATGTTGGAAGCGATTAGACGTGACATTCCGACTTACAATTTTTTAGGGATTCAAGGGGTATTCGATGGCAGTGACGGTGTTCTGCGCTTCAAGCAAAATTTCAATGGTTCTATTGTCCGTAAAATGGGGACTTTCCGTTATTACCCAAGACCTTTAAAGAAAAAGGCTATTGATAGTGTCAAAAAACTTTTAAGACGTTCATAAGAATTAAGCTGGAAGTTTTTTCGAATTTTTTGATATTGGAACACTACTTTTGTTTTACCTCCTAGTAGGTAAAACAAACTAGGAGGATTATTATGAAAACAAGTCATACCATTGGGATAATTTTTATTGTGAATGCTATGATGTTATGGGTTATCACAAAGATGTGGTTCATAGGTTTGCCAATGGCAATCATCGGACTGTGTTTTCTAACAGGAATCATTTCAGACGATAATAATGAATAAAAGTGGAAAATTTATACGGGAGAAATTACGACAACCTATTGCAGTGCCGTCGCAGCCTTGAATACTATTGATATCTTGCTGTTGTTTGCAAATGCGGGACTGTTTCAATTCGAATTTGTCCATTTCCAGCATCTTGCATTAATATTTTGGTGATTTGTTGGCTTACCTTTGACCTTATACAGGTGCCATAATTTTGTTCTACCTAGAGATTCATCGGTCAGTAAAAGAGAGAGCTAGCTAACGCTGAATCGTTATTGAAAATATTTGTGTTAAAATAAATAAGAAAAGGAGAAAACCATGACATTTGAAGACATTTTGGAAAATGTCTAGGAATGGCTTGAAATAGGCGTTTATAGCCTCTGAATTTGTGGACTTTTTGAAAAAAACATAG
>NZ_ATVP01000015.1:4674-42073 GCF_000420785.1 Streptococcus hyovaginalis DSM 12219
ATTTATATTTTAGAACTCATAGGCTTATTGAAAAGCCTATTAAATCAACGTTTATAGACAGTAAAGGAGAAAATCATGACATTTGAAGACATTTTGGAAAATGTCTAGGAATGGCTTGAAATAGGCGTTTATAGCCTCTGAATTTGTGGACTTTTTGAAAAAAACATAGTCACAAATGACCTTTAATAGTCTCCCAAAGTCCACAAAAAGGGGAGTAAAAAAAGACCTAAAATAGGTCAAAAATTTACGAGTTCAGCAGGCAAGAACTAGCGTAGTCATCAGCTACGCTTTTTTTAGTTATCTTTGCTTATCTGATAGGTTTATTATACCAAAAAGGGAGTGTATGACCTCAGGGGCTAACTCTCCCTAATCGGCTAGACTATGCAAGCCTCCAGCTGTGAATATATTATACCACGGATAGCTGGCACAAGTTAGTTATTTCTCACAACATGCCATTTTTAAAAGTTAGATAGTGTTAAGCATGAATTTTCTTATCAGCAATGGCGTCTGTCAAAGTTTGGGAAAAGTTCAAACCTAGGTCACGCCCTAAAGTATCCGCCCAACGTGGGATAGTTAGAGTTTTCTTTACAGGTTCTTGACTACCTAGATACTCTGCCACGTCAACCATAACCATAGAGATAAAAGACTTACTAGGGTCATAGATAAGCTCTATATCCTCATCATCACGGAAAGGGTTATTATCTGCTAAAGATAGAGTGTTAATAGGGGCAGGAGTGGGAATATCTCGCCCATTCTCAATATAATCAGCTAGATGAATACCTAACCAATCGCTAGCCATTGCCATAGCGTTTGCCATATCTTCGCCTTGAGTTGCTGAATGTTCAAAGTCTGGAAAAGTGACAAAATAAGGGGCGTTAGCTCCGTCTGTATCGTCATAATAAAATAAAGCTGGATAAGTGACAAGCATAGTTTACCTCCAAAATAAAGACAAGCGGGGGACTGTCTTTATAACAGCCCTGCTTGCTTTTTGATACCCCTTTCGGTGTATTTGTTAATTTCACCGTGGGGGATGGTTATAGGTCGCTCGCCTGCTTTTTCAAGTTTAACGTGTGACCCTTTCCCACCTTTGGTCTTTGTCCAACCGTTGGCGGTAAGTAGTTTAACCATTTCTTTTTGTGTCATAGGCATAGCGCTCTTACCTCCTGACAAGATTATTATATCATACGTGTAACACGTATTCAAGTAAAGATTGTTATTTTTAAATCAATTTTTGTGTAAATCAAAAATAGCCCCTAAAATCGTTTCTAAGGGCTTTTAGTCAGTTCATGGTTAATTTATCGGACAAGGGAAAACACGCGCCAAAATAGCGCTAATTTTTAAGTCTCTGACTGTTTTAGTTGATTTTGTAACTGTTCTAAACTCTTAATAGCTTTTCTGCGTATATTTTGTAACTCCCTATCATTCATACCTAATACATCGGCTAGATTTTTAGTTTTTATCCCCTCGATATATTGGGCGTTTAATACATCACGTTGCCTTTTATCTGATAACTGATTGATTAAGTCAGCCATATGTTGTCGTCTAGCTGTGATTTCTCTAATGGCTGTTAGTATTTCAGTTTCTTGGGGTTCTAGTAGTGCTGGCTGTGATTTGAATTGTTCCCTTACCTGTGCTAGCTCGACTTCTAGGCTTTCAATGAATGGCTTTAAGTCTCTAGCGTTTCTTAGTTGCTCATTAATCGTCATATTGATTTCAAACATAATTTAATACCTCGATATGACTATGATTATATCAAAAATAGCGCGTGTTCTTTGCTTCAATTCTGAGAAGTTTCCATACGCTCTTTATTTGTTTATTTTGTAAATGCACCCTGTTTATTTAAGTCCACCCAACCAATAGCTCACCCCTTTATCTAAAAAGCTAGTAAACTTTCTGTAATGTTTCCAGTATGTCTTAGCCCTCATTCTTTTTGGTCTGCTAGGAAAATTGTCATAATCAACGTACCCTTTTTCTGGATAGTAACTGGGGTCTATTTTCCTAGCCTCTTTGAAAGCTAGTTCAAAATAATACTGGCAGTCTGTTTTACTTCGGTTCAAAGTTGCCCTATGCCTATCTTGACAAGTACCGCAAGCAAAGATAAGGCTATTTTTGAATAGTTTTCTACACCTCCTACCACAAATAGGGCAAAGGAAGAAGTAGCGGAGACCTCCATAAGTTCCTGGTATGCTGTCTAGGTTTATCTGTTGGCTATCGTAGTTAACAGTTAGGTTATTAAGGTCAATAGTGATACCTACCCCCTTTAACTTACCAGATATTTTTGATAAGCCTTTTTGTTTCAGTGGTTTGGTTATGCTTTCTATGGTCAATTCAATCATTTTCCCCTCCCGTATTGGCAAAACCCAAATTTATTGATTAAACAACAAAAGAGGCGCGTGCCTCTATGTTCAATCTTTGGCTAGTAGCCCACTGACTGCCATATCTCGGATAAACTGGCTTTCTATCTCTGCTGGTAGCTCTAACAAATCTAGTAACTCACCTAGTGCCTGTTTGTCTGTGTTGGCAATCATTTTCTTTAAGGTGTTTTCGTATTGCTGTTCTAGATAGTCGCAAAATGCTAATCTTTGGGCTTGTGTCGGTGTAACATTCAAAGCCATATAATTTAGGCGGTGTTGCTCAAGTTCTAATCTATCCTTTTCAGCTTGTTCCAGGTAGTGGTTTTCAGTCATTTTTAGTCTCTCTTTCTTGTTTTAAGATAAATTATGTAAACTTTTGCTATTTGTGACCAACTTTAAAAAATCTTGGTCACGTTCAAAAAGCTAGTAGTATCAAGGGTTTAGCTATGGTGTTGACCTTGTGACCGATTTTGAAAAAAATTATTTATATAAAAAAGATGAAATGATTTCCAACTCCTATATATATAAATAAAAAACTTGGTCACATGGTCACATTTTGATGATTTAGAGGTAAAAAGTCAGTATTATCAAGGGTTTCAGCGTGTGACCGTTTTTTAAAATCTTGGTCACATCTTGGTCACACGGTCACAAACTTTGATACTTCTTATTATTCTTGGTTATCTCTGTGTACTCCCTTAGGTACTCCTTGAAGTTTTCGGCTATGCCAACCGCTAGGGTCAAGGATATTATAATCGTCTAATGGCACGCGCCCAGTCTTTAACTTATAAATATCAGCAACTTCTTTATTTAGTACAGCAGTTATTTTTTTTCCAAAGCTGTATAGGTTAGCGTTTTTTATCCCCTCGTCCTCTGTAAATTCTTCTAGCCATTGCTTGATAATGGGTAGTGGTACATGTTGCAACTCATGATAACCGTTAGGGATATAAGTACCAACGACAAAAGAATAATAAAAATCGTTGTCCTCTTTGTACTCATCTAACATGTCTTTAACTGCTTTAGGTTCAATGAATTTATCAAACTCCGCCATATTTAGGATTTGATAGAGTACCCATTCTAAAAGCTCTTTGTTTTTAATAAAATCGTCTTTGATTTCTGGGCGTTCTACTGTGCCATTAAAATCTGCATTAAATGGCACGATACACAAGCGCCTATACCAACCTTGTGACTTGTTGCGACTTCTAGGGATACCATTTCCAGAAAAGATACATAAAAGGCGATAAGTAGCCTCATAGGGCTGTAAATGTTTAGGGTTTACTTGGATAGTATCGCCTGTAACAATACTCATTAGGTCAGAAACACTGTCCAGGTATTTGTCAGAAATATCATCACCAATATTACAAACTTTTCCATTTAGGGCTGAAAGTAAGTGCTGTTCTTGGAATTGGTCTGGCTTTAGATTGCTGATGTTTTCCTTGCCTATCAGATTTTCTAATAGAGCTTGAAATGTCCCTTTTCCGTTGTTCCCATCTCCAGTTAAAATGACCATCTTTTTGCGCGTGCGGTTGGGATTGATAGCCTCGTTCATGACTTGCCAAAGTAGTGTAATAATTTCTTTATCGTCACAAGCAAGAGTACCTAGCCACTTATCAAAATCGAACCAACCGCCTAAAAGGGGCTTTTTAGCCTCTGGATTGTATGTTGTGGTTATCTTTGTTGTGATAATATGCTTAGGGTTAAATGGTTCTAATTGTTTAGTATGTAAGTTAAAAATGCCATTTCTGACTGGTATTAAATAGCTTTCCTGCATAGGGGGCTTGATTTTTGTTTCTGTCCTTAGAAAAATAATCACTTCTTCGGTAAATCGCTTAGATGTCAGCCTGCTATCAAATTTCAGAATTAGCTTATTGACTATATCACGGCTGGCAATATAATACCCTAAATCTAAATGATAGATATATAGCTGGCTACTGTCTGTTAGTTTACTGTACCCAATAAAGGTAAAATAGCAATTTTTGAGTAAAATATTAGCTACCTCAGCAACACTAGGGCGTGGTATTTTGGTTTCTACCTCGCCTTTTCTGTTACCTTTGGTGATTTCCTTTTCCTCTTTGTGTTCATCTCGCCATGTCTCACCTAATGACTGTAACAGTTGGTATAGTTCTTTCATGGTTTTGGGCTTTTTAATCTGTTTAGCATTATCTAATTCCTGTTGTAATTCATTGATATTCACATTCTCGACCTCTTTCTAATTTCAGATTTTACGATACTTTCAAAAGTTCTATCTAATTCCCTTTGTGGGATTGGTTTATTAGTTACGCTATTAGCTATTTGTGCAAGCTCGTAGGCTGTTTCTACGTCACAATCAACCCATTTATTAAGGAGTAGTCCCACAAAGCGCGTGAGTGCCACGTTACGCCCTCCCTCGTTACCAAAACCATGTAATAAGGTATCTATCACGCGCATAGTCATAGATTTTCTTTTAGGTTGTCGGTTATCTGTATAAAGTGGAGCAGTAGCGGGATAATCAGATAATGGCTGACTCGGCACAATATAATCATATCCTCTATTCACAATTACTTGATAATCTGCTGGGTCTCCTGTTGTCACTGGTAATCCTTGTAATTGTGACCATGTAAGGCTTGATGTGTCATAAGGTAAGCCTATTTTTTCGGCTACTTCCGTTACAGTTTTCTTATAGACTGCCTCATTCATCACATTACTAGGCTTAATTACAAGCCTAAAACGCTGTTTTTCGGTTGTGTGCTTAATGGTTGGATAAATGATATAGGAAAAGTCACTGAGTGCCTCAGAAACGATTTTAGGGAGGTCTATGCCTGTTTCGATATCATCATAGTCTAAGAAAATCAAATCACGATAGACAAGGCTAGCATTATTACGCTTATAACTTCCATTGGTATCTGGTTTCACTTTACCACTCAAACAGTAAGGGGCTTGGGTTTGTTTGTATTCTTCAATATTAGCTCCTTTGGGAACTATTTGAGGTTTGAACCGTGCGATATATTCAAAAGGTTCTAACTTATCAAAAGGGTGCAAGGTATTGCTGAAACCTCTAGCCTCGTATATTGTCATTTTTCAGCTCCTAGAAATATTAAAAGGTCGTCAATTTTATAAAAGACTTTGCGCGTGTCCTCGATAGGAGGGGTAAGCCTTTTTAAGCCTGCACGCTCCCAACGTTGCAAAGTTTTATAATCTACATCCAGTTCATCTTTTATCTGTTTGGGAGTGATCAAGCCTGTTATCCGTGGTTTGGGTTTTAGATATTCTTTTAGAAACCCAGATATTAGTGATAATATGCCGCGTTTTAGACTGTTTTCACTCTCTTTGCTTAAACTAAACATTCATATCAGCCCCTTTCAGTAACTCCTTATAGCTATCAAGGTCAGCATTTAACAAAACACTTAGGCGCTTTTGTTCTTCCTGTACTTGATTATAAAAAGCTTTAGCGCCGTCTAATAGCTCAGCCTTATCTGCTGGGATAAAGTAACCACGATTAAAGCCATGCCTTACACCAATGATAGGAATGCCGTAGCGCGTGATTAAACGGCTGATGATACTTTGTACTGTCCTTTCTTCTAACTTTAAAACAAGGGCTATTTCTGCCCCTGTGGTGGGGTTGTCAGCTCCTACCTTGATAAGATTAAGGACACGTCTATAATTCTCTGGTAGCGGTGGTAGTGTCATTCTGTTACCTCCGTTTGCCTGTCTGGGTTAGTAAAGATTATCTGTTTAGATTTAACCCCGTAAATCATGCTATTCAGTAAGGTTGTTTGTCTCTTAAGTACTCCTAAAACTGCCTCTTTGCTTTCCTCGTCTGTGATAATCTCATTCAGCAAGTTCTTAACCAGGTTTAAGTTATTTACTTCACGCTGACAACTTCCTAAAAATATCTTTTCAGTAAAATAAGGCTTATCTGGTGCATTTTCTGGGTTTGGGTAAATGTCTATTGTGTATGTCATGTAATGCCTCCTAGTTGTAACGTTTACCTGCAAGCTGAATATAACGCCCATAGCGCTCTTCTACGTGGTCTGTGGTGTTTTCCTCTACTTCATCAATTTGTGGGCTAATATCAAGCTCTATATAGCTCTCATAACGCCATAGCAATACGAGAATAACCAAACATACGATAATCAAGATAATACTTTGTGTTGGTGTTAGGTTTAGTTCATTTTGCATATCTTACCTCGCTTGATAGTTGTCAATATAGTTTTGTTGCTGGTCAGAGGTCATAGATAAATAAACACTAACTTCTTCGCGTGTCACTTTTTTATCTACAAAATCACTGAGCATTTGAAATAAATTAGGTGAGTCTTCTTTTACCTCTGCTAGAAGTTCATCAAATTCTTGTTGTGTCATGTCGTCTAAATTCATTGCCATACTCCTTAAAAAAAGTTATCTGCTAATTCTGTGTGTTCTGAAACAAGGTGCTTTAGCCTATTGGTTGCTACTTCTACAAGAGCTGTTGCTTTGTCTTGGTCAATATCACTAATAGCTATATCTAAGGTGCTGATAACATTTTCCAGCTCTGCACATAGAAATTCATAGTTACTTAAAATCTTATCATTCATGTTGTCTAATAGCCTCCAATTCTTTATCATCATCACAATTTATCAACTTACAAGCAATTAAATCTAGGTCTTGATATAGCTGTTCAGTCATTTCAAAAATAACGCTAAATGCTTGTTTTGTTTGATGATGTAAAATAGTGCTATCTGCTCCAGCATTATCAGCAAGCAATAAAGCGTTAATCAATTGCTTAATAATTTCAATACGTGGGAGTAATTCATCAATTTGGTTTCCCTGTTGCTTAATGTTTCGTGTGCTTAATGCCATATTTTGATACCTCGTTATCATATTTTTCTGTGTAATTGCCTCATGCTCTCGATCGCCAACTTGTAAGCATAGGCTGTAATAGGTTCTTTTCAAATTGGTTTCTTGCGTTATGTCATTTTTAAGAGTTATGTCTCTCCGTATGGTCAAGATACCTAAATCATGCTATAATTTAAGTATCAATAAATTACTAAAATCCCTTTAATAACGGCTTGCCTGCTGTTATTGGATTTAGTTTAATTGTGTGAAAAGGCTTGGAAGTTTGGTCGCTGTCAAAGCCTTTTTTGTTGCTCTCACGCGCCATTCTAGTGGTGCGTTTTTTCTTTGCCTTCAGAACGTTCATTGTGTTCGATATACAAATGGTTCAAGTCTCGAACTGCTAGCTCTAACATGATCCGAGTTGATGGCTCAACCTCGGCTAAGTCATCTAAATCATCAGCAACTATATCTAACGCTGATATTATTGTTAGTAAATTAGCGACTAACGTTTGATATTCTAACTTCTCTTTATTCACGATTCACTCCTTTTTATTGTCTGCTGTATATGGTATCTGCAATGCTGAAATCAAGCCCAAACTTATCTCTCATCACCATAAGTTCAACGGTATCATCTAGGATTTCTTCACGGTCTTTTAGCATTGATTCGGTCATATCTGACTTACCGACCATCTTAGAAAAACCGTATTTATTTGATACTGCCTTATTAGCAATAGTATTAGCCTTGATAAGGTCACGTTTAGAAACTGATTTTAAACCTGTTTCTAACTTTGCCATAGCTTGTTTTTGGTGCTCCTTATCCAACATCCTGAATACTTGGAAACCTTCAAGCCCTGTCACTTGGCGTAGTTGCTTAATCGTTTCAAATACCCACTTTTTAAACTGCTTAGCTTCCTTTTTGCGACTTGAAAAAATAGCTTCGTAGATACCGAACTCGTTAACAATAAGAGTTTCTTGCGTTCTGCCCATTCTATCTTTTATGCCCACCCTTGAAAGGTGGTCATCTTCTAAACGCGACCGAACTTTATCAGTCCTTAAATTTAAAGCGCGTGTAATATCAGACAACACCGCCCACCATTCGCCATTATGTTCTATAAAACGGATACTGTTGCCGTTCCAGTTTTCTACTTTTTGCATAATTGACCTCCTATTGCCCTGTTAACTGGTGCCATTTCTCACTGCTTGCGTCTTCATGGCTCAAAGTCAGAATGATACGATTGATAACTACCATGCCTTTATTGATGTCACTGATATTATCTAGTTTCTGTAAGTCAGCAAGTTTCCCCTTGATATAAGACAAGTCATCTATTACTGGC
Source organism: Streptococcus hyovaginalis DSM 12219 (assembly GCF_000420785.1). Lineage (GTDB taxonomy): Bacteria > Bacillota > Bacilli > Lactobacillales > Streptococcaceae > Streptococcus > Streptococcus hyovaginalis. The sequence goes on from NZ_ATVP01000015.1 coordinate 13,151, forward strand.
GCTGGTGTCGGTTCTACCAACTCGCCTGCCATGTAATATCCTTTTTGACGGATTTCTTTTAGAATTTCCTTAACAGCTTTCTTAAACTCTTTGGCTAGCGGTTTGCGTGATTGGAAAAGCACTTCATATAGTCCTTGCTCAGTTAAAAACCAAACTTTTGTACCGTTGTTGATTAGGGTATGACTATTAGGGATACCCTTGATTTTTTCATCCTCATCAACCATAGCGAGCATTTTAGCTGTGTTGTATTTTCCTTGTGCTGTCTTTTGGTAGTCAATCATTTCAGCAATATCTCTGGCCATAAACAAAGGATTTTCAAAATCTCCATAAATGTCTAATCTCAAACCATTAAAGTTATCTGTACGGATTACTTCTAAATAATGGTCTTGATCGTTTGTCTCTTCAAAAATACTTACTTGTGTTGCCATAGTTTCTTTCACCTCTCTATAAAGCTTGTTCAGTTTCCTTCTACTAACTTGGTTAGGTTTGTGTTTGCCACGCGCCCACTTGCCAACGGTTCGTGGGTCGGTGCCCAAACGTTGCCCAATCTCTACCAAGTTCAAGTTATAGGAAGTTCTCAGCTCGTCTATGACTTTGCTATAATTCCTTTTCATACTTTCTTGCCGTCCATGTAAACAATGTTCATTGTGCGCCTCCTTTTTAATAATCTTTTGCTAGCCATTCCATAACAGAACTATAAATCCGTTTGGGGGCTTTATAATTTCCTGCTAGTATTTTAGGTACTGTGCGACTAGCTACCCCTATCTCTTTAGCGAACTCGTATTGTTTTAATTGTTTATCTGCAATTTTTCTTCGAATTGCTTTAGCTTGGGTTTCTGTAATAATCATGTCCTCACTCTCCTTTTTCTGTTGCTATTTTTGTTCTTTTTTTGAGAACAGATTCATTTTACATTCTCTTTTGGAGAATGTCAATAGATTTTGTTCTTTTTTTGAGAATTTTTTTGCTTGTTATTCTATTTTTGTGTTATACTTATTTTGAAAAAATTTATTTCCTTTAAGGAGAACAATATGGCAAATAGGATGAATAGATTAAAAGAGCTACGGAAAAGAGACGGAATTTCATTAAAAAAACTTAGTGGTGAATTGAAAAAACAATATAAAATAATAGTTTCAAGTAGTCAGCTTATGTATTATGAAAAAGGAGAAAGACAACCAAGAAACAAGGAACTTTGGGGAAAACTTGCCGATTTTTTTAAAGTTTCTGAAAGCTACTTATTAGGGTATAGTTCTGAACCTAATGTTAACTTCTCCCCTGTAAAAGAGTTGAAAGATGACAATGACAAAGTTCAAAAGGGTAAAAAAATCTTTCAAGACTATAAAGGGGAGGAGGCTGTTAAAAAATTTGAGAATGATGTTTTATTGTGGTACACGGAAAAATATAGTGATATAGATGATGAAAACCCGACACCATCATTTTTTGCTGATAATTTCAAAAATCAAGTTTATTTTACACTTGCTGAAAGTCAAACATTCAACAATTACATATCTTTACTCCTAACTGATTTCTTTTCCTTGCCCTATAATGATTGGGATAGGATAGCTCTCATGATTGCTGGTTATTCTGAAAAATTAAATAAAACTGATGAAGATTAAGCAATAAAAACTCATGTATAAATACCTAACCAAACCACGCGCCTATATAGGCTTTTATGCTCACATTTGCCAACATTCCAAAATCTGAAAGATAGGTTTTTCTAGGTTTTCTTTCAAGTTATTTCAAGTTTTCTACGTGCTACACCTTAAAAGATGTCAATTTTTGTCTAGTTTTGTAAATACGCCTTTCAACAAAATCAGTATTTTTTAGTAAAATGCGCGTGATACAAAATTATCTCACCCTTACCATTTCATAAAGGCGCTTAAATGCTCTGTATAGCGTTTTAACCTCAATCAATATAAATGACTATCTACCCAAAATAAACGAAAATAGGGGCGTTCTCGTAAGCCTCAGCATGATATAAACCTAATACTTCAAAATCTTTTTAATAACGGCTTGCCTGCTGATGTTTAGAAAGGTTTTTATCATGAAAATCAAACCAATTACAAAGAAAAACGGTGCGATTGTGTACCGTGCTAATGTTTATTTAGGTACTGACCAAGTAACGGGTAAGAAAGCTAAAACAAGCGTAACAGGTAGGACAAGAAAAGAGGTTAAGCAAAAAGCAAAGCACGCGCAAGATGAATTCATTTCTAATGGCTACACTGTTACTAAAGTTGTGCCGATAAAGAATTATCAAGAATTGGCTGAGTTATGGCTAGAAAGCTACCAACTTACTGTAAAGCCTCAAACATTCATAGCAACTAAGAGAATGCTCTATAATCACTTAATACCAGTCTTTGGCGCTTTGAAATTAAATAAGCTATCTGTTAGCTATATTCAAGGCTTTATCAATGATTTATCTGCTGAGTTGGTACATTATAGCGTTGTCCACTCTATCAATAGGCGTGTCTTACAATATGGGGTATCTCTCCAGTTATTGCCATTCAATCCTGCGCGTGATGTCATGTTGCCTAAAGTACCAAAAAAAGAAAATAAGGCTATTAAGTTCATAGCTCCAGAAGATTTAAAAGCGTTAATGGCTTATATGGAAAAGCTAGCCAATAAGAAATTCAGTTATTTCTTTGATTATGTCTTATACAGCGTTTTACTTGCTACTGGTTGCCGATTTGGGGAAGTAGTAGCCCTAGAATGGTCTGATATTGACCTAGAGAATGGAACTATCAGCATAACTAAGAATTACAGCAGGTTACTAAAGTTAATTGGTACGCCAAAAAGTAAAGCAGGGGTAAGGGTCATAAGCATAGACAAGAAAACAATCAATCTGCTACGACTTTACAAGAATAGGCAACGACAAATATTTATAGAGACTGGGGCGCGTGTTTCTGCTGTGGTGTTTGCGACACCCACAAAGGAATATCAAAACATGGCGACTAGGCAAGAAAGTCTAGATAGGCGCATTACTGAAATTGGTATCCCTCGCTTTACCTTTCACGCTTTCCGTCACACTCACGCTAGTTTATTGCTAAATGCTGGTATCAGCTATAAAGAATTACAATACCGCCTAGGTCATGCAACCTTAGCCATGACCATGGATATTTACAGTCACCTTTCAATGGACAAAGAAAAAGAGGCAGTTTCTTATTACGAAAAAGCCATAAATTCTTTATAAGTCCACAAAAAGGTGAACAAATTTATATTTTAGAACTCATAGGCTTATTGAAAAGCCTATTAAATCAACGTTTATAGACAGTAAAGGAGAAAATCATGACATTTGAAGACATTTTACCGGGCCTCAAGGCCAAGAAAAAATATGTTCGCACAGGTTGGGGAGGTACCGAAAATTATGTTCAACTCTTTGATATTATCGAGGTGGATGGCGTTAAGCTCGAGGCGACGCCCTATTTTTTGATTAATGTGACGGGTGACGGTGAAGGCTTCAGTATGTGGAGCCCAACGCCTTGCGATGTTTTAGCAGAAGACTGGGTTGAAGTGAATGACTAAAACGGTCTTAGTCACAGGAGCAGCATCTGGGATTGGTTTAGCGCAAGTACAGCTATTTTTAGAAAAAGGCTATGTAGTTTATGGTGTCGACAAGTCGTCAAGTCCAGACGTGTCTCATACTAACTTCACATTTTTTCAGTTGGATCTGAAAGAGAACTTAGGTTCGCCTTATAATCAGGTACCTCAGGTAGATATTTTATGCAATACTGCTGGTATTTTGGATGACTACAAGCCTTTGTTAGCTATTTCCGAAGACGATTTTCAAAGCGTTATGGAGACCAATTTTTTTGCAACCGTGAAACTCACGCGACATTATCTGGAAAAGATGGTGGCTAATAAATCTGGAATTATTATTACCATGTGTTCCATTGCCAGTTTTTTAGCTGGTGGTGGTGGTGCTGCCTATACGTCATCCAAACATGCTTTGGCAGGGTTTACCCGCCAGTTAGCTCTTGATTATGCTAAAGATGGCATTCAAGTCTTTGGTATCGCACCTGGCGCTGTTAAAACAGGTATGACGGCTGCTGATTTTGAACCGGGAGGATTGGCGGATTGGGTAGCAGACCAGACACCGATTGGTCGCTGGACTCAACCTGAGGAAGTTGCAGAGTTAACTCTCATGTTGGCTTCTGGAAAACTTTCTTCTATGCAAGGTGAGATTGTCAAAATTGACGGTGGTTGGAGTTTGAAATAGGAGAAGATATTTATGCTAGAAACAGCACGTTTATTGCTCCGTCCTTGGACGGTGGATGATGCGGAGGATCTCTTTGTTCTGGCCTCGGACCCAGAAATCGGACCGCGTGCAGGCTGGCCAGCCCACCAATCCTTAGAAGAAAGTCGGAATATCATCGAAACGGTCTTTGCTCAGTCAGGAACCTATGCTCTTGTGGATAAGGTTTCCGGCAAGCCTGTCGGTGCCATCGGTTTGATGATTGGCGGTGCTAGTAAGTTGACGACTTCGGACAAGGAAGCGGAGCTGGGCTATTGGCTGGGTCGTGATTATTGGGGACAAGGTTTGGTCTCAGAGGCTATCCGAGCACTGCTCTGTCATGCCTTTGAAACCCTAGGATTAGAGACAAACTGGTGTGGCTATTTTGAGGGCAATGAGCAATCCAAGCGTGCCCAGGTCAAGTGTGGTTTTACCTATCAGTACAAGCTAGAGAATGTTGAGTGTGCGCTGATTGGTGAGGTTCGGACGGAGCATGTGACCAGGCTGACCAGAGCCAGTTGGCTAGAAAGCAGGAAAAAATAATGACTCCAACACAATTATGGCAAGAATATTTGGCAGTTAATCCGCAGGCAGGACCTGAGCCAGAAGCCTGGGCTTTTGGTGCGGTACCAGATGAATTAGCAGACCTAGTAGCGCGCGGTATCAAGACAGCGACCAGCTCTGCCTACGCACTCTATGACCTAGAGGGCGAAGAAATTCCACAGGCTGGTGGCTATGATATCATTCTGGATAGCCAAGATAATGCCGTTTGTATTATTAAAACGACAAAAGTTTATGTCACCCCTTTTTCGCAGGTGACGGAAGAACATGCCAAATTTGAAGGCGAGGGTGATCGTAGTTTGTCTTATTGGCGGCAGGTTCATGAGAAATTCTTCACTATTTGGCTGGCAGAGGCAGGCTTGACCTTCTCGGAAGATATGCTGGTGGTCTGTGAAGAATTTGAAGTGGTTTATCCATGTAAAGGAGAATAGGATGAAATTAGCTATTTTAGGCACTGGTATGATTGTAAAAGAAGTGTTACCAGTCTTGCAAGAGATTGAAGGGATTGATCTCGAGGCTATCATGTCAACTCCTCGCTCTATTGATACGGCGCGTGATTTGGCAAAAAGTTATGGCATTCCCCAAGCTAGCAGTAATTATGATGAGATTTTAAGCAATCCAGAAGTTGACACTGTTTATGTGGGGCTTCCTAATCATCTGCATTATAACTATGCTAAAAAGGCCCTTGAAGCGGGCAAACACGTTATCTGTGAAAAGCCATTTACCTTACATTTGGCTGAATTAGAGGATTTGATAGCCTTGGCAGAAGAAAGAGACCTTTTCTTGCTAGAAGCTATCACTAACCAGTATTTAGTCAACTTTACCTTTATTAAGGAAAACCTAAGTAAGTTAGGTGATATCAAAATCATCAACTGTAATTATTCACAATATTCGTCACGTTATGATGCTTTTAAACGTGGTGACATTGCTCCAGCCTTTGACCCAGCTAAGGGGGGCGGTGCTCTTCGTGATCTCAATATCTACAATATACACTTTGTTGTTGGTCTTTTCGGTGAGCCTAAACGTGTTGAGTATCTGCCAAACATGGAATGCGGTGTTGATACATCAGGTATCTTGGTACTTGATTATGGGGGATTCAAGGCAGTCTGTATAGGAGCAAAAGATTGTAGTGCAGAGATTACCTCAATCATTCAAGGAAATCAAGGATCATTAGCGGTGCTGGGTGCCACCAATACCATGCCAGAGATTAGCTTTGCTTTAAATGGCAAAGCGCCAGAGATCCTTAATCGCAACAGTGATTATCATCGGATGCATGAGGAGTTTGTCGCTTTTGAAGACATGATAGCCAATCAAAAGAGGGATCAAATGAAAGAAGCCCTAAGGCACAGCCTGATGGTGATGAGGGTTTTAGAAGCGGCAGTGAAAAGTATGATTTCTTAAAAAGCCTTTGTTTAGCCAAGTGGACTAGCTTGGCTTTTTTATATCCTTTGATTATGCTATAATAATTAACGTTTAAAGTATGTATGAAAGGTTACCAGACCATGGTTCTGGTAAGAAACAAAAAGATGACAAATTATGCGATTATTTTAGCAGCTGGTAAGGGAACTCGTATGAAATCTGACCTTCCTAAGGTCATGCATCAGGTGGCAGGTATCACCATGTTGGAACATGTTTTTCGTGCGGTTTCAGCGATTCAGCCTGAAAAAACAGTGACTGTTATTGGTCATAAAGCTGAGTTGGTCAAAGAAGTCCTTGGAGAACAGTCACTGTTTGCTCTGCAGACGGAACAACTTGGGACAGGCCATGCGGTTATGATGGCAGAAGCAGAGCTAGCAGGCCTTGATGGTCAAACCTTAGTGATTGCAGGGGATACACCTTTAATCACCGGTGACAGCCTTCAAAGTTTGATTGAGTATCACGTCAGTCACAAAAATGTAGCAACTATCTTAACGGCAGAAGCTGATAATCCCTTTGGTTACGGGCGCATCGTTCGTAATAAGGATCAAGAAGTGACTAAAATTGTTGAGCAAAAAGACGCTAACGATTATGAACAAGCTATTACTGAAATCAACACGGGGACATATCTCTTTGATAACAAACGTCTCTTTGAAGCCCTAAAAAATATCAATACCAATAATGCTCAAGGCGAATATTATCTGACTGATGTAATTGGTATCTTCAAAGAAGCTGGTGAGAAGGTGGGTGCCTATAAACTTCGTGATTTTGACGAAAGTCTGGGTGTTAATGACCGTGTAGCGCTTGCAACCGCTGAAAGAGTTATGCGTCGTCGTATCAATCACAATCATATGGTTAAGGGCGTTTCTTTCCAAAACCCGGATTCGGCTTATATTGATATTGATGTTGAGATTGCTGAAGAAGTTGTGGTGGAAGCCAATGTTACGCTTAAAGGTCAAACCAAGATTGGTCGTGAAACAGTACTAACTAATGGTACATACATTGTAGATTCAGAGGTTGGAGCCAATGCTGTAATCACTAACTCTATGATTGAAGAAAGCCAACTAGATAACGGGGTAACCATAGGTCCTTATGCGCATATTCGCCCCGGTTCTGACTTAGCGAAAAATGTTCATATTGGGAATTTTGTAGAAGTCAAAGGGTCCAAACTTGGTGAAAATACTAAATCTGGTCATTTGACTTATCTTGGTAATGCTGAGATTGGCAAGGATGTCAATATTGGTGCTGGAACAATTACAGTGAATTACGATGGTCAGCATAAATTTAAAACCATTATTGGCGATAATGCCTTTGTTGGCAGCCATTCAACCTTAATTGCGCCTCTTGAAGTTGGTGATAACGCCTTAACGGCTGCAGGCTCAACCATTACCAAGGATGTTCCTAAAGATAGTGTCGCTATTGGACGTAGTCGTCAAGAAAATAAAGAGTTCTATGCTTTAAAATTACCACACCACCCATCAAGAAAATAAGTTAGAAAAGTGATTTTGAGGAATTTCTATGGATTTTGAAGAAAAAACGTTGAAGCGCCAAACGATTTTTGAAGGTCATATTTTCACAGTAGCTCTTGATGATGTTGAGCTCCCAAACGGTTTGGGGCAAGCCAAACGTGAATTGGTCTTTCATAAGGGTGCTGTTGCAACCCTTGCTGTTACACCTAGTGATAAGATTATTTTGGTTAAGCAATACCGCAAAGCTATTGAAAGGATTTCATATGAAATCCCAGCTGGAAAATTAGAAATAGGTGAAGCTGGTTCAGAGAAAGAAGCTGCTGCGCGTGAGCTGGAAGAAGAAACAGGCTACAAGGGAGACTTGACCTTTTTGTATGAGTTTTACACAGCGATTGGTTTTTGCAACGAAAAAATCAAGCTTTATTTAGCAAATAATCTAGAAAAAGTGCCTAATCCCTTACCTCAGGATGAGGACGAGGTTCTTGAAATCTTCGAACTGAGTTATGAAGATTGTATGGCTATGGTGGCTTCTGGAGAGATCCAAGATGCCAAGACGATCATGGCTCTACAGTATTATGCACTTCACAACGGAAAGAAATAGCTTATGGGAAGCCCCTTATTAACAGACGAAATTATCGAAAAAGCCAATCGAGGAGAAGCTATTGAACCTCTCTATGATGAGGATTTTGATGGTGAAGAGACAAGAGTTATGACTTTTGAAGATCCTCAATCTTCGCCTGAAAAATCTGGTTTATTTAAGGAAAAAAAAGATCAACCGATGGTGAAAAGTAGACGTATTGAAAATGCTAAACGAAATGCCTTTCAAGCTAAAATTAATCGGATTTTAATCATCGTTTTTCTCCTTTTTCTCCTCTTATTGGCAGCGATCTTTTATTTATAGAAAGTTTTTATGAAAATTGGAATTATTGCCGCTATGGAGCAAGAGTTACGTCTCCTGGTGGAAAATCTTAGTGATAAGTTGGAAGAATCGGTGCTTGATCATACCTATTATTCTGGGAAAATTGGATCTCATGATGTGGTGCTGGTACAATCCGGTGTTGGTAAAGTGATGTCTGCTATGTCAGTTGCTATTTTAGTAAATCATTTCCAAGTAGAGGCTATTATTAATACGGGTTCGGCTGGTGCCGTTGCTGAAGGATTGGCTGTTGGAGATGTGGTAGTAGCAGATCAATTGGTTTATCATGATGTTGATTTAACAGCATTTGGCTATGATTATGGACAGATGTCCATGCAGCCCCTTTATTTTGAGTCTGAACCAGCCTTTATCAAAGTCTTCCAAGATGTTTTAGCAAAAACTCAAGTGACTGCTAAGGTGGGCTTGATTGCTACTGGTGATAGCTTCATTGCTGGTCAAGACAAGATTGATACTATAAAGAATCATTTTCCACAAGTTTTGGCTGTGGAGATGGAAGGAGCTGCTATTGCTCAAGCAGCTAGCGCATGCGGTAAACCATTCGTAGTTGTTCGAGCTATGAGTGATACTGCAGCACATGATGCCAATATTACCTTTGATGAGTTTATTATTGAAGCAGGAAAGAAATCAGCGGAAACTTTAGTAATGTTTCTTGAAACATTATAAGTCAAAAACCCACTTGTCTTAAAGACAAGTGGGTATAGTGTTGTTTCGTTATCAAGAATATTTTTCTAACATTTTTCAACAAATAATTGTTTCGTGACAATTGAGGGCAGGATGAGTTTTTTTTCTTCTATACGAATCATCATGGTTTGGGTGAAAGAATCAATTTTTTCAAGTTCAAAACGATCTGAGAGAGAAAATTGATTGTCTTCGAGGTAATTAAGAAGTTCGAGTTGATCATGGTATCTTCTAAGACAATAAGTGCCTAGTTCGGTGATGTCAGCTAAGCGGTTAGTATAGGTCTCATTGAGACGTTCATTTTTTCGAGGAATCGTACCTCCGTGCGGGCAGGTTCCCGGGAAATTAAGCTTTTTCTCTAAACGATCAATGAATTTATCGGAAACACTATGTTCTAAGATTTCGGCTTCCTCATGGACATCTTTGGCAGAGTAGCCTAAATCTTTGATTAAAAATAACTCAATTAAGCGATGTTTTCGATAAAGACTTGAAATCAATACCATTCCTTTTTCAGTAACCAGGTACCCTCTTTGTTTATCTTTTATGATCCAGTCTTCCTGGATCATTTTTTTGACCATTTCAGAAGCAGCTGGCGGTGTGACGTCCATTTGCGCTGCAATTTCTTTGTTAGTTATTTTAGCCTGTTCTTCACTTAGTTCATAAATACGCTTGAGATAATCTTCTTTATTAGGAGTCATATTACTACTTTCTTAATTCATATGTTGAATTAAGTATAGCAAAATTTTCGGAAAATCGTTGACAAAACGAAGATAAAAGGGTAAGCTATTTATAAAATTAAGTATACCTAATTTATTTAATAAACACATTTACGGAGTCTTTTAATGAAAAAAATACTAAAAAGCCTATTGCTGTTAGGTTTGGTTTTTGTCGGTTTGACAGCTTGTAGCTCAAAAGAGAGTAGTCAAGCGTCAAGTTCTAAGCATAAGCAACCAGTTGTTACAGTTACAACCTCTTTTCTAAATGATATGGTAAAACAGTTAGCAGGTGACTATGTCAAACGTGAATTGATTATTCCTGCTGGTGAAGACCCACACCTTTATGTTGCCAAATCAAGTGATTTGAAGAAACTACAAAAAGCTGATTTGGTCTTGTACCATGGTTTACACTTCGAAGGAAAAATGGTGGATGCCTTAGAATCTAAAGGTAGTGCTGTTACTAAAGGATTTTCAAAAGAAGATATTGGAACCATGGATGAAGATGGCGAAAAAGTAGTAGACCCTCACTTTTGGTTTGATATTGACTTATATAAAAAGGCAGTCAAGGAAGCCTCTAAAGAGCTTAAGTCACTGGTACCCGAGCATAAAAAAGAGATTGCTAAAAACACAAAAGAATACCTCTCAGACTTAGACGAGTTGGACCAATGGAATAAGGAAGCCTTGTCCGTCATTCCAAAAGAAAGTCGTTACTTGGTAACGCCACACGATGCCTTTAATTATTTTGCTCGTCGTTATGACTTCACCCTATATGCGCCACAGGGTGTCAGCACCGATTCTGAAGTGGCAAACAGTGACATGATGGAAACTGTTAACTTGATTAATGAACACCACATCAAAGCAATCTTTACTGAGTCAACAACAAACCCTGAACGCATGAAAAAATTACAGGAAGCTGTTGCTGCTAAGGGTGGTAAAGTTGCTGTTGTGACTGGGCACGGTAAAGAGCTTTTCTCAGATTCTCTAGCACCTGATGGGCAAGATGGAGATACTTATATCGACATGTACAAGCACAACACCAACCTTATCGTGGAATCATTAAAATAAAAGCGATTGAAAGAAAAATCAACTTCTTCTCAAGTAGTCATGACGTTTGGACTCATCGTCGAAAAAACAAGTTGTACAATCATCTCATCTCAACAACTCATTAGAAAGGAAGAGCACTCTGAAAAGAGTGCTTAACTATTATGTATGGAAACAGCTATTCAGATTAAGGATTTATCTGTATCTTATCAATCAAATCAAGCCCTCTCTCACCTAGACTTGGAGATTCCTAAGGGTAGTCGTACGGCTATTGTTGGACCAAATGGGGCTGGGAAGTCAACTTTATTTAAGAGTATTCTTCAGTTGGAGAAGGAACAATCTGGTCACATTTCCCTACTTGGCAATGACCAGCCTTCTACTCAGTGGTTAGCCCAAAAAGTTGCTTATATTCCCCAAGCGAGTCAAGTGAATTGGCAATTTCCAGCAAGGGTTTTTGATATTGTTTTGATGGGGCGATACTCCTTGATTGGAAACTGGTTTAAGAAACCTGGGAAAAAAGACAAGGAAGCTACCTTACTTGCTCTAGAAAAATTGGATTTGTTAGATTTACAAAAACGTCAGATTGACCAACTATCTGGCGGACAGAGACAACGGGTATTCTTAGCTAGAGCCTTGGCTCAAGAAGCAGAATTATATCTGATGGATGAGCCGCTGGCAGGTGTAGACATCAAGACAGAACAGAAGATTATGGACATTCTTTGTGATTTTCAAAAAGAGAAGAAAACTTCAGTCGTTATTCACCATGATCTGCAAAGCGTGAGGAATTATTTTGATTACCTTGTTTGGCTAAACAGAAGAACGATTGATCAAGGAGACATAGAGCGAGTCTTGACGCAAGAAAATTATCAAGCGACTTATCAAGCCATGTCAGAGTCACCATTTTTGAAATCAAGTAAGGAGGTTTGAAATGCTATCTGTTTTGACGGACTATTCTTTTTTAACTGTAGCCTTTGGAACATCGGTTTTTGCACTCGCCTCCAGTTTGCTAGGTTCTCTTAGTGTCTTGAAACACCAAAGTCTTATTGGCGATGCTATTGGTCACGCTTCCTATCCGGGGGTTATCTTAGCCTTTATGGTTTTTGAATCGCGCAATCCGTTACTTCTGATGCTGGGAGCGATGGTGACAGGCCTAGTCTCTTATGGGTTGATTTACATCATTAACACTTATAGTAAGCAGAGCTTTGTCAATGCCCTATCCTTAGTGTCAGCCTCGTTTTTTGGCTTAGGGATGGTACTTAAGAACCTTCTTCAAGGCAATCCTCATTACCAAAACGCTTCTCAGGCTGGACTGCAGACTTATTTATTTGGTCAGGCTGCCTTTATTCAGAAATCAGATATTTATTTGATTTTAGGCGTTTCTCTTTTATCATTAGGACTTTTCTTTTGTTTTTTCCAGCGTTTAACCCTTTATCTCTTCGATGAAGGCTTTGCCCAAGTTAGTGGTCTACCGCTAAGTTTGATAAAAGGAGGTCAAGTTATTTTGATGACAGCCTTAATTGCCGTTGGTTTGAAGGTTGTAGGTGCCATATTAATGAGTAGTTTTTTAATTGCACCGAGTGTCTTTGGTTTACTCTTAGGAAAGACCTATAAACAAAGCTTAGTTTTAGGAAGTCTAATGGCAATTGCTTCAGCTTTTCTGGGGAGTTTAATGAGTTCTAGTATCCGTGGTATGTCTACGGGACCTGCCATCATTGTTTGCATGACGTGCTGTTTAGGACTTGCTTTTTTCTGGTCTACTTATATTCGAAAGGAGAATCGACGTGTCTGAAGTGCTATTAATAATGATTGTCATTGCTATGTCTTGCAGTTTGATTGGTAATATTTTAGTTATTAGCAATCAAAGTATGGTTGCAGATGCCTTGTCGCATTCAGTCCTTTTGGGAATTGTGTTGGGCTTTTTTCTGACACAAGATCTAAATTCCCCCTTACTCTTAATAGGGGCAAGTGTCTTTGGGGTTCTGACGATTGTTGGAATTGAAGCCATTCACAGTCAAAAAATTGCACAAGATGCAGCGACAGGCTTAGTTTTCACGTTCTTTTTTGCATTGGGAGTCTTGCTGATTTCATTATTTGCTAGAAATGTGCATCTGGATTTAGATATAGTCTTGATGGGAGAAGTTCTGTTTGCTCCTTTCGTTAGAAGTCAATTTCTAGGAGTGGATTTGCCGTTTGCCTTACTTAGAGGGATTATACTTTGTCTTTCTCTTATGCTCTTTTATGCCCTATTCTTTCGACGCCTATCACTTTATTTATTTGATAAAACACAGGCTAAACTAGTGGGAGTAAAAATTAGGTTACTGAAAATTTCTCTCATGTTTTTGGTTTCTCTGACGATTGTGGCTGCTTTTGATAGTTTAGGTTCTATTACAGTCATTAGTTTCTTAGTCGCTCCTGCCATGATATCCAGCTTATGGGCACAGACTTTTCTGAATTTTACAGCACTTAGTCTCATTTCATCCATTCTACTGGCTGGTTTGGGATATTACTTGGGCATGCTGTTTGATGTGACAGTTTCTGGCATGTCGGCAGTGGTTGCTTTAGGTAGCTTTTTGATAATGATATTAATAAAGCAAGTCGTATATAACATTAAGAAAAGCAAGGCATTTTAAAAAGCACAGATAGAACTTGTGAAATATCAAGTTCTATCTGTGCTTTTTTATTATTGGAGGTTAGCTTCTTGTTTGATTGTAATCGTTTTAATCGTAACATCTTCTTTAGGTTTATCACCATCACTGGTTTCGACAGCAGCGATTTTATCCACAATATCCATACCAGAAATAACTTGACCAAAGACGGTGTATCCTCCGTCTAGGCTGAGGTTTCCTCCCTCTTTATAGGCATTGATAATGGGTTCAGGGTAATCCCCGGATTTGAGGTCATCTGATTGGCTCTTTGGATTTTGATTAATAAAAAATTGGCTTCCGTTGGTATCGGCTCCAGCATTGGCCATGGCTAGTGCTCCTCGGAGATTATAAAGGTAGGGGGTGATTTCGTTTTTAAAACCATTTCCAGCATCAATGCTATCATCCTTACCATTCCAAATAGACTTGCCACCAGTGCCATCACCATTTGGATCGCCTGTTTGAACCATAAAATCCTTAATGACTCTATGGAAAGTAAGACCATCGTAGTAACCTTCCTTGGCGTGGGTTATAAAATTTTCAACAGCAAGGGGTGCATATTTAGGAAATAGCTTAACAGTGATGTCTCCCAAATTGGTGCTAATCATGACTTCGCTCTCATTGTCAGCGACTTCACTAGATAATTGTGGGAATGCTTCTTTGTCAGCTTTTAGTGCTTTTTTGAGCTCTTTTTGAGATTGTTTGAGAGCTTCTTGAGATTGGCTACTAGCTATTTTCTGATCCACGTAATCATCGCCTTTTAAAGAACGTTCAATGGATTCACATCCTGATAAGATGGTCAGACTTGCTACAGCTAATATAAACAGTTTTTTCAAAATAGCCTCCTTGTTAAAATATCAATAGAGTCATTGTATCATAAAAGGTTTGAAAAAATTTTAAAAAAGCGTATGAAAATTCATGGAATTGTGATAAACTGAACTTGAAAAGAAGAAAATAGGAGATTATTTATGGCAGGAAAAGAAGAATGGGTTTCCTTATTTGAAACGGTTATTGGTCGAAAACCGACTTCTGAGGAGTTTATGAAGGCTAAGGAAGGGGATTTTGATCCATCAAAGATCATGGAGATTGCAGGCTATCAGAAAGAACAAGAAATTCCAGAAGCTTCTAAATCGATAACTGTTCCCCTAGAAGAGACTACAGGTCAGCTACCAAAAGCAACTAGTGGTATTAGCTCTCAAATTCCTAGCCCTCAAGCTGTAAAAACGAATCAAGGCTTGGCTTCTCGCTTGGACTTAGTTGTCATCTTAGCAGCGCTTTCTCTGCTATTCTCTCTAGTTATTTTGCTAGCAGCTTGGTTGACACCCTTAGCACTAACTTTCTTGGTATTATCCATTCTTAACCTTGTTTTTGCAGGACTGGTTCTTTTCTTAAGCCTAAAAAAACCTAATCAAGTCTTGGCTATTATTGCTACGATTGTATCGGCACTTGTCTTGCTATCCTCTTTAGGAGCCTTGATTTTCCAAAATGCTCAAGAAAGTCAAAAGCAAACAGATAGTCCTAAAACTAGTCAAGAAGACAAAAAAGAAGTTTCTGATGCTTCAGATGATGAGAAATCTAAAGAGGATACTTCTGACAGCGATGGAAAAGC
This sequence comes from Streptococcus hyovaginalis DSM 12219, assembly GCF_000420785.1. Classification (GTDB taxonomy): domain Bacteria; phylum Bacillota; class Bacilli; order Lactobacillales; family Streptococcaceae; genus Streptococcus; species Streptococcus hyovaginalis. Next base: position 28,449 of record NZ_ATVP01000015.1, read on the forward strand.
GGATAGTACAGATGTTAATGACTACATTGACAAATCAGCTAAATTTGATTGGACTGAAAAAGACTTCACTGATTTGACATTTTCAGGTTACGATAACAATAATGGCACCCCTCTAAAAGATATCATCAAGGATCATGGTAAAGCGTCAGATGCTGAAATCTCTGGCAATGATATGACCTTGACCTATGAATCAGGTAGTGGTCTAAACGGTAAAGAGGTTCGTCTACGCTTTGAAAAACAGTACGACAATAGCTTCATCTTATACAGCGGTTCGGCATACGGTCTTAGTGATGCGCCAAAAAGGAATCCTAACTATCAAGCAAATTGGAGCAAGGAAGATTATGATAAGCTGACAGAAGGTGACATGGATACCGGACAAGGCGGTAACAAATGGACGGACATCCAAAAACAACACGGAGACCCAAGTGATGCCTATGTTAGTCTCGCGAATTATGGCGATGGAGTTTCTAAGACATTGATGGTTACCTATAGTGACTATGATTCTGACGATTCTAAGTTGACCTATGTTTCCCTCGATTTTGTCGAGAATGATGGTACCTACTACTTGATCAACAAGTATTCTGATCAAGATGATTAAATTGAAAACGAGTTTGTAGACACAGTTGTTTTCAGACTTTCCTAAGGTGATGTCGGACGGTGGTAAACTTTCTTGTTTCTAGGTTTACTCCTCAAACAGTCTCCTAGATTGTTTGAGCTATCTTCGAAATTCCATACCTAGATATTGATTATTTTGTCGCTTTCTTATTTCCAAGCGACAACCTAAAAGGTTCCCCATAACTTGGTAGCCTGAATAGCTCCGAATGCTTGAAACGATAATGTTTCAAGCATTTTCATCACAGCGAAAAGTCTCGGTTTAAGGATCGCTTCGTTCACTTATTTATGCAGAACTACTCAGTTTAATTCCCCTAAATGTAGTTTGTCTACGTTCTGAACAGGTTTAGGCCTGTTTTTTTGACCATAAAACTTAGCAAATACAAAAGCTTGTAAAATTAGTGTATAATAATAAAGATTATATAAAAACAAACAAAACAATGATAACAAATAACTCTGCGAGGAGTTAGAGAGGAAGAGACTTGAAGAAAGAAGTTTTACCTGAACAACTGAATTATAATAAGTTTCCTGGCCCCACATTTCTACACTTCGGTGATCAGGTGAAAAGTGAAGATGGCAGTATTATTTTTCGCTTGGTTCATAATGAAAAAGAGGCCTTTAATGCGGAAAATTTTGGGCAACGTTTTTCAGAGCTTTTATTGAAATATGATTTTTTACTCGGTGACTGGTCTAGTGAGCAACTGCGTATAAAAGGTTTTTATCATGATAACCATCAGGTTCGTAAAGCGAGTCGCTGGTCACGTATTGATGATTATCTTAAAGAGTATTGTGCCTTCGGCTGTGCTTATTTTATTTTAGAAAATCCCAATCCAGTTGAGCTTGTTTTTGAAGAGGAAAATATTCCTAAACGTCGTCGTAACCGGAAACGTCCAAGCACTAAGAAACTGGACAATAACCGCCAAGAGCAAAATCGAAATGCCAACAAAGATAAAAAGCTGTCTTCAAAAAGTAAGATAGACAATACTAAGCGAACTGTTGATGACGTCTCGTTTTCTAGACAAAAACGCCGTTCTAAACAATCCTCTTTAAAAAGGAAATTAGATGTCAGAACAGCCGAAGCTTCTTCTAGCAAGAGCCATTTTACCATTCGAAAGAAAAATGCAGATAACTAAGTTTTTTAATCACATGCTGGATCATCGTGCCCAACTTAAGTCAGGCTATCGTCCAATAGTATTTGGGTGCTTGATTCTCTATCTTGGCTTTGTTATGGCACTGTGCTTTAGTCCTCAAGCAGATATCGTAGGTGTATCGACACCCAATATTATTTATTGGGGGAGATTACGTCTCTTGCTTGTTCCCTTTAACACCTTGATCAGTTTTTCACGCTTGGAGACAGCTTGGGAAGTTGTCTGGGTCACTATTCAAAATCTCTTAAATATCTTTTTGCTTTACCCACTCGCCTTTGCCTTTTACCTACTAAGGCAAAAGTGGTACAGTTTCAAGCAAGCATTACTTTTGGGATTATGTCTCAGTGCTTGTATCGAAATAACTCAGCTAGCTTTGGATTTAGCCTTCGATTTCAATCGCGTTTTTGAGATCGATGATTTATGGACCAATGCATTAGGTGTTGGTTTAGCTTACTTATCGGTCCATGCCATCCGCCAAAGATGCCTGCTGCACTTCGGTTGTGATGGAGAGAGTTTGTTTGATTAATCATGAGCAAGAAGAAGCGATAAGAATAGGTATCTGGGAAGTCTGTCTTATCAAGGTTAATTTTAAGAGTTGAACGATCAACTAGGATATGAGCAGAAGATAACGGTAGCACAAGAGAGAAGTCGCTTGCTTTGTCTTGAGTCCTCTGTGCACCATAGGAAAAGCAAGTAAGAAAAGCTTGTTTTTATTTAGCAAGAGGGCAGATGTCCTCTTTTCATATGAACAAAAGGAGAAATATGAAAACAACAACACGACGATCCAAGAACATCTTGGTAAGATTGGGCTGGTTTTTTCGTTTAGAGCGAAAAGCTTATCTTATAGGGATTGTCTCTTTGGTTTCGGTATCTTTTTTAAACCTTATTCCACCGATGATCATGGGGAACGTCATTGATAAGATCACCACAGGGCACTTAGCTCAGTCAGATTTGCTGATGAATCTTTTACTGTTGGTATTAGCAGCTGTAGGGATGTATGGCTTACGCTACATCTGGCGGATGTATATTTTAGGAACCTCTTACCGCTTGGGGCAAATCATGCGGTCGCGTCTGTTCGAGCATTTTACGCGGATGTCGCCGTCCTTTTACCAGAAGCACCGTACGGGTGATTTAATGGCTCATGCGACTAATGATATTAACGCCTTGACTCGGTTAGCAGGGGGCGGTGTTATGTCAGCAGTAGATGCCTCTGTAACAGCTCTGGTAACCTTGCTGACTATGTTTTTCAATATTTCGTGGCAGATGACCTTAGTAGCTATCCTTCCCTTGCCTTTTATGGCTTATGCAACCAGTCGTTTAGGTCGGAAAACACATAAAGCTTTTGGGGAATCACAGGCAGCTTTTTCTGATTTGAATAATAAGGTTCAAGAAAGTGTCTCAGGCATTAAAGTGACTAAATCCTTCGGCTATCAAGACAATGAGTTGGTAGCCTTTCAAGAGATTAATGAGATGACCTATCTCAAAAACATGCAGACCAAAAAATATGATGTCTTATTTGATCCTATTGTTCTGCTGTTTATTGGTGCTTCTTATACCTTAACCCTGATAATGGGGGCTCTGATGGTGGAACGGGGACAAGTTACCGTCGGAAATCTCGTCACGTTTATCACTTATTTAGATATGTTGGTCTGGCCCTTGATGGCTGTGGGTTTTTTATTTAATATGCTTCAACGTGGTACAGTATCCTATGATCGGATTGAAACTTTATTAGAAGAAACCTCAGACGTGACCAATCCTGAAAATCCTTTGCCGACGATCCAAAACGGAGATATAGTATTTCATATTAATCAGTTCACCTATGATGAGGGAACAAATCCGAATCTACAAGATGTGCACTTTACTTTGAAAAAAGGACAAACGTTAGGCTTGGTTGGGCAAACGGGCTCAGGAAAAACAAGCTTGATTAAGTTACTGTTACGTGAATACGACGTGTCTGATGGTAGTATTAAGCTTAATGGCCACGATCTTAAAGCTTACGACTTAGCTGATCTTCGCAGTTTGATGGGCTATGTCCCACAAGATCAAATGTTGTTTGCAACGTCTATTTTGGATAATGTACGATTTGGTAATCCAAAGCTTCATAGTGATCAGGTTAAGGAAGCAACACGTCTATCTCAGGTTTACGAGGATATCGTGGCGATGCCGGAACAGTTTGATACTCTGATTGGTGAAAAAGGTGTTTCTTTATCAGGAGGTCAAAAACAGCGAATCGCCATGAGTCGTGCCATGATTTTAGATCCGGACATTTTAATATTGGATGATTCGTTATCGGCAGTAGATGCTCGCACGGAGCATGCTATTGTTGATAACTTAAAGCGGACGCGTCAGGATAAGACAACGATTATCTCGGCACATCGTCTATCAGCAGTGGTACACGCCGATCTTATTTTGGTTATGCAAGATGGTCGCATCATCGAGAGAGGTCGCCATGATGATTTGCTAGCACAAAATGGTTGGTATGCAAGGACATATGCGTCACAGCAACTGGCTGAAAAAATAGAAGAGGAGGTGGGTCATGACTTCTAAAACGCGTCAGTGGCAAGTGTTCAAACGCTTGATTAACTATTTATCAGCCTATAAATTATGGACGATTCTAGCCCTATCCTTACTTCTTTTAACCTCAGTGGTCAAAAGTCTTATCCCGCTAATTGCCTCTCATTTCATCGATCAATACTTGACTCATATGACAAGCATGGCTGCTTTGATTTTAGTGGGTTACTATGGCATGTACCTTTTGCAAACGGTGATCCAATATTTAGGGAATTACTTCTTCGCTAAAGTTTCTTATAGTGTGGTTAGAGATATTCGGCGGGATGCTTTTGCTAATATGGAGCGCTTAGGTATGTCATACTTTGATCAGACGCCAGCAGGTACCATCGTTTCGCGAATCACCAATGACACAGAGGCCGTTAGCGAGATGTTTTCCGGAATCCTATCAAGCTTTATTTCGGCTATTTTTATCTTTACGGTCACTCTCTATACCATGCTTAGTTTAGATGCACGTCTGACAGGTCTAGTAGTTCTCTTTTTGCCTTTGATTTTCTTATTGGTCAATCTTTATCGCAAACGCTCTGTTGTTGTGATTGCTAAAACACGGGCATTGTTAGGGGAAATTAATTCTAAACTGTCAGAAAGTATTGAAGGGATTCGTATCATCCAAGCCTTCAGTCAGGAGGCTAGGCTTCAAAGAGAGTTTGATGCGATTAATGACCAACATTATGCCTATTCAAGACAATCAACAGCTCTCGACAGTATTTTCTTACGGCCAGCCATGAGTCTTTTGAAACTCTTAGCTTATGCCGTATTGATGGCTTATTTTGGTTATACGGGTAATCGCTTAGGTATCACCGCTGGTATGATGTATGCCTTTATCCAATACATCAACCGCTTGTTTGATCCCTTGATTGAAGTTACCCAAAATTTTTCCATATTACAAACATCTATGGTATCGGCCAGCCGTGTCTTTGATCTGATTGATGAAACTAATTTTGAACCCAAACAAGATGCCCAAGACATTCAGATCAAGAAAGGCCATATCGCTTTTAAAAATGTGAGCTTCTCATATGATGGCAAGCGTCAGATTTTGGATAATATCTCTTTTGAAGTTAAAAAAGGTGAAACGATCGCCTTTGTAGGGCCGACAGGATCGGGTAAATCATCGATTATCAATGTTTTTATGCGCTTCTACGATTATCAATCCGGACAAGTCCTGATTGATGGTATACCGATTCAGCATTATCCACCGGAGGAGCTTCGTGATAACATTGGGTTAGTATTACAAGATTCCTTTATGTATCATGGGACAGTGAGGTCGAACATTGCCATGTATCGCGATTTAAGTGACCAGGCGGTACAAGCGGCAGCAGCCTTTGTTGATGTTGACCAGTTCATTCAAAAATTACCAGATCGTTACGATCATGCGGTGACTGAACGAGGGTCTAGTTTTTCAACTGGACAACGTCAGTTGCTTGCTTTTGCTAGAACGGTAGCAGCAGAGCCCAAAATATTGATTTTGGATGAGGCTACAGCTAATATTGACTCTGAGACGGAAACTATTGTTCAAAATTCCTTGAAAAAAATGCGACAAGGACGAACAACGATAGCCATTGCTCACCGCCTATCAACAATTCAAGATGCTGATTGTATCTATGTGTTAGATAAAGGGAAGATCATTGAAAGTGGTCGTCATGATGATTTGTTAGCTTTAGGGGGAACTTACCAAAAAATGTACCAGCTACAAGCAGGAATGATGGACATGTAGCCGTTTGCCATTTATCAGTTATTATTATGGTATAAAAAGCACTATAAAATACGCGAAACTAAGGTAGGGAACAAAAGGAAGCTCCTTACCTTTTTTGATAGCAAAGGCTAGCATTCCTAGGAGAGAAGCTATTTGAATGAGCCATAAGAGTTTTTCAAAAGAGAGATTAAGGGACAGTAGGCTAAGATAGAAGAAATCGCCGGATCCCATGTTGATATCTTTCCATTCAGCTAGTAAGCCTAGTAATAGTAAAGTAAGGCAAGTCCAAGACCATGGTGTCATCAGGAAATAAGGAATAAAAACCAGTAACCAAATGGCTAAGGGATAAGAATGCTCTCTCAAATCATAGAGAGACAGGACAAGGCTGACAGCTAAGAGGATGCCGTGGCGATAGCTTAAGAGATCGCTGTATACCAGCAATACCAGACTACCACAAAAAATCTCCATCAAAAGATAGGTCAGGGGTAATTTTACCTGACAATAGCGGCAGCGACTTTTACTGGCAATTTGCGAGACAATCGGAATGAGATCCCAAATCGCCAAGGATGTCTGACAAGTCTGGCAATGACTGCCAGGGGAAATAATAGAGTGTTGGGGAAAGCGATCCAGGACCAGTCCTAGAAAAGAACCGAGAGATGCACCGAGTGTGAAAATTAAGATAGTCATACTTATTTATTCGAAAAAGGTTTTTAATTGATTTTTATTTAGAATTATTCTAAAATATAAGAGAAGAATATAAGGAGGTAGGTCACTATGACATACGAAAAAACACAAGCACTCTTAAATCAAGCCGTCGCAGATCTGTCTAAAGCAGCTTCCATTGTTCACCAAACGCACTGGTATATGCAAGGACCGGGATTTTTCTACCTTCATCCTAAGATGGATGAGCTCATGGATGAGCTCAACGAGACTTTGGATGTGGTTAGTGAGCGGCTCATCACCATTGGCGGCTCACCTTATTCAACTCTGAAAGAATTTGACCAGCAGTCAAAATTATCTGAAGAAGTTGGGACCTTTGACAAATCCATGACCCAACGCTTGGAACGATTAGCGGAGGTGTACCGCTATTTATCAGATCTTTTCCAAGAAGGTTTGGCAGTTAGTGATGAAGAAGGTGACGACCCTTCAAATGGCATTTTCTCTGATGCCCAAGATTCCATTCAAAAGACACTTTGGATGTTAGAGGCTGAAATTGGTCGCTCAACAAGCTTATAAAGTCCCTAAAGAAAGTCAGATTTGACTTTCTTTTTTTGATGTAAAGAAAATATGCAAACGATTGCAAAAATAACTTGAAAAATCACTGCAATTCTGCTAAAATTTCCCTATGAAAACACTCTATGATGTTCAACAATTGCTGAAACAGTTTGGTATTTATGTATACGTTGGCAAAAGGCTCTATGATATTGAATTGATGAAGTTAGAGCTATCGCGCTTGTATGATAATGGGCTCGTTGCGCGTGATGATTATTTGCAAGCTGAGTTGGTGTTAAGGCGCGAACATCGTTTGGAATTGGAAAAGGAAACAAAAAATGGCTAAAAAATTATTAGGGATTGACCTTGGTGGAACAACTGTAAAATTTGGGATTTTGACAGAAACAGGTGAGGTTCAGCAAAAATGGGCGATTGAAACCAACATTTTGGAAGATGGTAAATATATTGTTCCTGATATTGTTGCGTCTATTAAGCACCGTTTAGAACTATACGGTTTGACTAGTGAAGATTTCATCGGTATTGGTATGGGATCTCCAGGAGCCGTTGATCGTGAGGCTAAAACGGTTACCGGTGCTTTCAATCTCAACTGGGCAGAGACACAGGAAGTGGGCTCTGTTATTGAAGCTGAAACAGGGATTTCTTTTGCGATTGATAATGATGCCAATGTCGCAGCCCTTGGAGAACGTTGGGTTGGAGCTGGTGCGAATAATCCAGATGTTGTGTTTGTAACTTTAGGAACTGGTGTTGGCGGCGGTGTCATTGCTGATGGCAATTTGATCCATGGTGTTGCCGGAGCTGGTGGTGAGATTGGGCACATGATCGTAGAACCTGAGAATGGTTTTACATGTACATGCGGTAATCACGGCTGCTTAGAAACAGTTGCTTCTGCGACTGGTGTTGTACGTGTTGCACGTTTACTAGCTGAATCTTATCAAGGAGACTCACAAGTCAAAGCAGCTATAGACAGTGGAGACAATGTCACTAGTAAAGATATCTTTGAAGCAGCTCAATCTGGGGATGTCTTTGCTAACAGTGTTGTTGACAAAGTATGTCATTACTTAGGTCTAGCGGTGGCTAATATCTCTAATTTGCTGAATCCAGACTCTGTTGTCATTGGAGGGGGTGTATCGGCGGCAGGAGAGTTTTTACGTAGCCGTGTTGAGGATAACTTTAAAAAATATACCTTCCCTCAAGTGCGTCAATCAACCAAGATTAAGTTAGCTGAACTCGGAAATGACGCAGGTATTATTGGTGCTGCTAGCCTAGCACGTATAGATGGTTAATCGAAGGAGGATACGATGGTTTGGACACTTTTGGTACTGGTCAGTATCCTTGTGATTGCTTGGTCTGCTTGGAACTATTTCCGTTTAAAGAAAGCAGCAACTTTTGTTGAAAATGATGAGTTTTCGCAGTTGATGCGTGTTGGCCAGCTGATTGACATTAGAGAGCCTAGTAGGTTTCGCCAAAAGCATATTTTAGGTGCGCGCAACTTCCCTATGCAGCAATTTGAAGCTTCTTTAGGTGCTCTGAATAAAGAAAAACCAGTCCTGATTTACGATGATAATCGAGGAGTGTTGATTCCTAGAGCTGCGAAAATTCTTAAAAAAGCAGGATTTGAGCGCGTTTATGTTTTGGAAAATGGCTTTGATTACTGGAATGGCAAGGTGAAGTAAGTCACTTCATCAAATGTCATGAGTAGTGCTTGATAGAAAAAATGATCGAGATACTAGGTGTAATGAACCTAATGTCTCGGTCATTTTCTGTTACTGTCAGCTGATTTGGTTTGGCAGATAGCACCTTTTTAGGTTTTTATACGCTAGAGTCTAATGATAATTACGGTCTGATTAAGTGAGTCGGTGATTCGAAAAAAGTTTCTTCGGACTGGCCAAAAAGGGCTTGAAATTCAACTCTTGCCAGCAATCTAACGTATTTAAAATCACTTTAACCTTTGCAATCGCTTGATGTTGTTTCTCCTAAACAGGTTGTAACATTCTTCCGTACAAACGGTTCAGACAAAGTGAGTTCGGTCCCTTAAATAAAGGTTGGCTTGGGACAAGGCATGCACTCTATGACATATCTTCTGGACATAGTCGTGATAGCCATAGGCTAAGAGATAATTAATGCTGTTGCTAAACATGAAGCTAGTTCATCAGAAGCAACTGTAGACGGTACAGAAACGTCTAAAGATTGAAAGATCACAATCAACTAAAGAAAAACACCTTCAAAAACAAAATAAGACGACAAGGGATTGCCAAAAGTGCATATACACTTGATCAAGGAACTGAAGAGTATAGTGATGCAGCTGGATCAAAAGCATTGTAAAAAGTTGCAACTAAATCAGACATAAAAGCCTCTGAAGCTAAAAAAATCAAGCGGTTTCTTACCTAGCACAGGCAAGCAAAGCACGTTATTGGTGACGCTCGTAGGTGTGGTGATTTTAGTAGCTGCAGCAGCTCTTTCAAAAATGAAACTGTTTAAAAATAATAAAGGTGCTCTCGGGAGTGTTGATAGAAGCCAAAGAAGCTGGATAGTTATCACCAATTTTTTCCTTTTCACAAAAAGTCAGGAAAATAGACCAGATATGCAGAAATATGTCGAAATTGTGTTAATTTTTCAAATTTTTGCTGTAATTTTTAGAAAAAAGTAGTACAATAGGCACATTATAGAAAAAGTGAGGGATTTGTATGCAAAAAAGTTTCATTCATCAGCAAGAAGAGATTTCTTTTGTAAAAAATACATTTACCCAGTACCTTAAGGATAAACTTGACATTATTGAGGTACAGGGACCGATTTTAAGCCGTGTCGGCGATGGGATGCAGGATAATTTATCAGGTATTGAAAATGCGGTTCGTGTTAATGTCAAATTAATTCCTGACGATGAGTATGAAGTTGTTCATTCGCTTGCCAAATGGAAGCGTCATACCTTGGCGCGATTTAACTTTGGTGAAGGAGAAGGTCTTTTTGTTCATATGAAGGCCCTTCGTCCAGATGAAGATTCTCTTGATCCGACACATTCAGTTTTTGTTGATCAGTGGGATTGGGAAAAAGTTATCCCGTCTGGTCAACGTAACTTGAATTACCTCAAGGAGACTGTCGAGCAGATCTATAAAGCCATTCGTTTGACAGAATTAGCTGTCGAAGCCCGCTACGATATTGAATCTATCCTTCCAAAGAAGATTACTTTTATTCATTCTGAGGATTTGGTCAAAGAGTATCCTTTTTTGACACCGAAAGAGCGGGAGAATGCCATTACTAAAAAACACGGTGCAGTATTTTTAATCGGTATCGGTGGTGAGCTTAGTGACGGTCAACCTCACGATGATCGTGCACCAGATTATGATGATTGGACGTCAGCGTCTGAGGGAGATTACAAAGGTCTAAACGGTGATATTCTTGTGTGGAATGAACAATTAGGAGCTGCCTTTGAGATTTCTTCGATGGGAATCCGAGTGGATCAAGAGGCTCTGCAAAAACAGGTCGAAATCACTGGAGACCAAGCGCGACTACAATATGAGTGGCATCAATCACTATTAAATGGTGAGTTTCCTCTAACGATTGGAGGAGGCATTGGTCAATCTCGTTTGGCTATGTTCCTGCTTCGTAAAAAACATATTGGTGAAGTTCAATCCAGTGTATGGCCTTTGGATGTTCGTGAAGCCTATAAGTATATTTTATAATCGTAGCTGAAAACTCTGTAAGTGATCCTTGCAGGGTTTTCTTTTTGAGGCTGAAATGACCTTGAAAACATTTACACTTGACTTGATTCAGCTTTTTACACTTTTTTGTGGTATACTTGTACAGTTAAAAAACATATTTTAGAGGAAAACATGACAAATTTAAGAAATGATATCCGTAACGTTGCTATTATCGCCCACGTTGACCACGGAAAAACAACCCTCGTTGATGAGCTTTTGAAGCAATCACATACCCTTGATGCACGTAAAGAGCTTGAAGAGCGTGCCATGGACTCAAATGACCTTGAGAAAGAGCGTGGCATCACCATTTTAGCGAAAAATACGGCAGTTGCCTATAATGACACGCGTATCAACATCATGGATACACCAGGGCACGCGGACTTTGGTGGTGAAGTAGAACGTATCATGAAAATGGTTGACGGTGTTGTTCTTGTCGTGGATGCTTACGAAGGGACTATGCCTCAGACACGTTTCGTATTGAAGAAAGCCCTTGAGCAAAACTTAACACCAATCGTCGTTGTTAACAAGATTGACAAACCATCAGCGCGTCCGGCAGAAGTTGTTGACGAAGTTCTTGAATTGTTTATCGAGCTTGGTGCCGATGATGACCAATTAGATTTCCCAGTAGTTTACGCATCTGCTATCAACGGAACATCATCTATGTCTGATAACCCTGCAGATCAAGAAGCTTCAATGGCGCCAATTTTTGATACGATTATTGAGCATATTCCTGCACCAGTTGATAATTCAGATGAGCCCCTTCAATTTCAAGTATCCCTTCTTGACTACAATGATTTCGTCGGTCGCATTGGTATTGGACGTGTTTTCCGTGGAACTGTTAAAGTTGGTGACCAAGTTACTCTTTCAAAACTTGATGGTTCAACGAAAAACTTCCGCGTAACAAAACTCTTTGGTTTCTTCGGTCTTGAGCGTCGTGAAATCCAAGAAGCTAAAGCTGGCGATTTGATTGCTGTTTCAGGTATGGAAGATATCTTCGTTGGGGAAACCGTAACACCACAAGATGCCATTGAACCGCTACCAGTTCTTCGTATCGATGAACCAACCCTTCAAATGACTTTCTTGGCTAATAACTCACCATTTGCAGGTCGTGAAGGGAAACACGTGACATCTCGTAAAGTTGAAGAGCGTCTCCTTGCTGAACTTCAAACGGACGTATCGCTTCGCGTCGAAGCAACTGATTCACCAGATAAATGGATCGTTTCTGGTCGTGGAGAGCTTCACTTGTCTATCTTAATCGAGACAATGCGTCGTGAAGGTTATGAGCTTCAAGTATCAAAACCTGAAGTCATTATCAAAGAGATTGATGGTGTCAAATGTGAACCATTTGAACGTGTGCAAATTGATACACCAGAAGAATACCAAGGTGCCATCATTCAAGCTCTTTCAGAACGTAAAGGTGATATGCTTGATATGACCATGGTTGGTAATGGTCAAACACGTTTGATCTTCTTGATTCCAGCTCGTGGTTTGATTGGATTCTCAACAGAGTTCCTTTCAATGACACGTGGTTACGGTATCATGAACCATACTTTTGACCAATATCTACCACTAGTTCCAGGCGAAATCGGTGGACGTCACCGTGGTGCCCTTGTTTCTATCGATAACGGTAAGGCAACGACTTACTCAATCATGCGTATTGAAGAGCGTGGTACTATCTTTGTTAACCCAGGAACTGAAGTTTACGAAGGGATGATTATCGGTGAAAATGCACGTGAAAATGACCTTGGTGTTAACATCACAACCGCTAAACAAATGACAAACGTTCGTTCAGCAACCAAAGACCAAACGTCTGTTATCAAAACACCACGTATTCTGACGCTTGAAGAATCCATTGAATTCTTGGATTACGATGAGTACATGGAAGTAACTCCAGAGTCTATTCGTTTGCGTAAGCAAATCTTGAACAAAGCTGCGCGTGACAAAGCTAACAAAAAGAAAAAATCAGCTGAATAAGGATCTTTGATTAGGGTAAGTATTTGTAGTAGGAGGAGAAGAGATGTTCTATTTATTGTTGTTAGTCGCACTTGTCCTTTACTATATCTTTATGGCACCTAAAACAATTCAAAATACGATTAATTCGATCGGTTTGATGATTATAATGGCCCTGTTATTAATTTTAGCCGGCATGAGTTTTATGAAATTAATTAGCTCACCGGGTGAAGTGTATGTCATCGTTATCATGCTGTTAGTTGGTTATCTCTCTCTGAGAGATGTGCTCCGACTATCTGCCAGACCATCCGTTTTAAAATCCTTATTTGGTTCAAAGAAATAAAAAAATGCCCCGGTACTTGTTTGAAGTACTGGGTATTTTGAACCCCAGCAATCATCTCGATAAAATGAGGTGTACCTTTGTCAATGATGTGAGACCTAAAATGTTATTTTGAAGTCTTCCATTTGTTAAGCTTTACTAGGAGCTAGCTCCTAGTAAAGCTTTTCTGATATCGATAGGAGATTTCCAGCCTAAAGTCTGCATAGGGAGTCGATTGGAACGGTACAGATAGATTTTCATCTGCTTGATTAGATCGTCATAGGAATAGAAGGTCAAGTGCTGGTAGAAACGTCGATTGTCATTTCGATGACTGCGCTCTACCTTTCCATTATGCCTTGGTGTTCGAGGGCGAATCAACTTGTGCTCAATACCAAGTTCCTGACAAA
>NZ_ATVP01000016.1 GCF_000420785.1 Streptococcus hyovaginalis DSM 12219
TGCCTGTCAAGGTAACTGTAACAGATCCACGTACAGATGCAGATAAGAATACTCCAGAAGGTAAGGATCAAACTGTTAATGTTGGTGAAACACCAAAAGCAGAAGATTCAATCAGCAACTTGCCAGATCTTCCAGATGGAACAACAGTTGAGTTCAAAGATCCAATTGACACCACTACTCCAGGTGAGAAAGACGGTACAGTTGTAGTAACTTACCCAGATGGCTCAACAGATGAAGTGCCTGTCAAGGTAACTGTAACAGATCCAAAAGCAACTACTGATACTGACAACAACGATCCTAAGCACGACGATGCTACTGGTAACAGTGTTAAAGAAACAACTCAAATTGCAACGAATGAAGTTGTTAACCGTCGTCAATCAGATGCTTCTACTAAATATCAGGCTAAATTACCTGAAACTGGTGAAGAATCTAACATGGGTATCTTAGCTGGTACGGCAATTCTATTTGCGGTCGGTGCTCTTGGAAAACGCAAGAAAAAAGAAGACTAATATAGGATAGTAATACCAAAAGGTATCCCAAATGAGAAGAAGAAGATTTTGTTCTTCTTCTTTTTTTGTCTCTTTTCTAGAGCCAACCTAAAAAAGTCACTATCCTGATCTCTTTAGAATCTGAAATGATAAGCATTTTGGTTTTATATTTTTTGAATTTTCGGGTTCTAAAAGTCTTCTGTTTGTTATTTTAGATGAGTCTATTGGTGACTTTCAGCTTAGCATTAGAATAGGCTAGTTCTAAAGCATTGATTATGGTGTCTTTGTCTCTCAAAAAGGTTTTGAAGTCGGTTTGAAACGCTTCATTCACAGTCTCTAGATGCTTCTCAATCAAGTCAAAAAACTGACAAGCTCATTTCTATCGGAAATGAAAAAGTGTGAACTGGTACAGATTATAATAAAGTACAGTTTCTTAGAGAAGGATGACGTCTTCTGAAAAATCTACCGAGAGATTAAGGCTTGTCTAAAAGTTCTCGAGAAGAAAGGTTTGAGAGCTAGTTTCGGGCTGTCTTTATGCAATAATATCCGTTAGTGATTTTTCATGGCTCAATAAGCTAAAAACTGGGTGTCCAAAGACTTCATAATGGTCATTTTCGTAGACATCATCGCTCTGCTTAAGTTTTAGAAAAATGTGCCATCGATCAAAGGCAATGTGAGCGTTGGGGAGCGAAACAATCCAGTGGCCTGTTTCAGCCTGAATTTAAAAATAAGAGGGTGAAAGTCTTAATGATGGGTCTATAGCTACCAGACGCATCCACAGAGACGACTTTAATCTTTCTGGGAAATTACTGATAAAAGATGAGATGAGCTTATGTTATAATAGAGTCTATAGAGAAATGTATGCTTGTGACTACTGTCGATCATGTGGTGATGGCGATTGGTTACGTCAATTTGCTTAAAAGATTTTTTTAATAATTGTTACACGGCTAGGCTCCTAGCCTCTATCTAATATATTCTGAGCAAATAGGTATCAAGCGAGGCATTGTTAAGAACATACTCAAAAATACCTGTCAGAACAAGGAGAAGAAGAAATGGCTACTATTCAATGGTTTCCAGGACATATGTCCAAGGCACGGCGTCAAGTGCAGGAAAACTTAAAACACGTTGATTTGGTGACAATTTTGGTAGATGCGAGACTGCCATTATCGAGTCAAAATCCTATGTTAACCAAAATTGTGGGTGACAAACCCAAGTTGTTGATTTTAAATAAGGCTGATTTAGCTGATAGTACACGGACGAAGGAATGGCGCAAGCATTTCGAATCTCAAGGGATTATGACTTTAGCTATCAATTCTAAAGAGCAGGCAGCAGTTAAGTTGGTGACAGATGCTTCTAAACGTTTGATGGCTGACAAAATAGCAAAACTAAGAGAGCGTGGCATTCAAAAAGAAACGCTACGAACGATGATTATCGGTATTCCTAACGCTGGAAAATCAACCTTGATGAATCGACTAGCGGGGAAAAAAATTGCTGTCGTGGGGAATAAACCCGGTGTTACCAAAGGCCAGCAATGGTTGAAATCCAATAAAGAATTAGAGATTTTAGACACACCAGGGATTTTATGGCCGAAATTTGAAGACGAGATTGTTGGTTTGAAGTTGGCTCTCACAGGTGCTATTAAGGACCAACTCTTACCTATGGATGAGGTTACTATTTTTGGTTTGAATTTTTTCAAAACCTATTACCCGGAGCGTCTACAGGAGCGATTTAAAGCCATGGACTTGACCGAAGAAGCACCTGAAATGATCATGGAGATGACACAGAAACTTGGTTTTCGTGATGATTATGATCGTTTCTATAATCTTTTCGTGAAAGAGGTTCGCGATGGCAAATTGGGACGTTATACCTTAGATATTGTTGGGGAACATAATGGCTACGATTAAGGCGATTAAGGAGCAGCTTGCGTCTATTGAAACTTTAGAAGACACCAGATGGGCTGTTTTTGAGGAAGATTCTAGGTTAGGTGTTCAGAAAGCCATTTCGCAGAGGCGACGTGCTATTGTGGCTGAGATAGCTGAGAGGGAGCGTCTGGAGCAGATGTTGATCTTTGAAAGACGTCTAGCTTCCGAAGGTTTCCAGGCTGTAGCGGGAATCGATGAAGTAGGGAGAGGACCGCTAGCAGGACCGGTTGTGGCAGCCTGTGTATTGCTTCCTCAAAATGTTGTTATTAAAGGCCTAAATGATTCCAAAAAAATTCCTAAGTCAAAGCATAGAGACATCTATCAAGAGGTTATGGCTAAAGCTTTAGCAGTTGGTATAGGTATTAAGGACAATCATATTATTGATCAGGTCAATATTTATGAGGCGACAAAGTTGGCTATGTGCACAGCTGTTGAGGAGGTTCAATCGTCAGGATTTAAGCCGGATTTCCTCCTCGTTGATGCCATGACCTTGCCTATTGATATTCCACAGGAATCGCTGATTAAAGGAGATGCACGGTCTTTATCCATCGCCGCAGCATCTATCGTTGCTAAGGTGACTAGGGATCGGTTAATGGCGGATTATGATCAGATTTTCCCTGGCTATGGGTTTGCAAAGAATGCCGGTTACGGTACAAAAGAGCATATAGAGGGGTTGAAGCAACATGGAGTCACTTCTATTCATCGCCAAACCTTTGAGCCTGTTAAAAGCTTGATAAGAGGAGAAAACTAATGGTAACAGAACGTGAAAAAATGATTGCTGGTCAACCCTATGAACCAGCTGATCCAGAATTAAAAACCATGCGATTGCGTGCAAGGCAACTGATGAAAACCTTTAATAATGAAGATGATGCCTCAAAACGAAGCGACCTTCTGAAAGAATGGCTTGGTGCAACTGGTAACCATCTGCACGTGGAGCAACCCTTTTACTGCGATTATGGCACGAATATCTATGTGGGGGAAAATTTTTATGCTAATTTTAACCAAACCTTCCTTGATGTTTGTGAGATTCATATCGGTGACAATGTGATGATTGGGCCAAATTGTCAGCTTCTAACCCCTTTGCATCCTTTAGATCCTATTGAGCGCAATTCTGGAGTGGAATATGGAGCCCCAATTCGACTAGGTAATAACGTCTGGTTGGCTGGTGGCGTCACGATTTTGCCAGGTGTGACCTTGGGAGATAATGTGGTTGTAGGTGCAGGTAGTGTTGTTACTAAATCATTTCCCGACAATGTCGTTCTAGCGGGAAATCCTGCAAAAGTGATCAAGACTATTTCATAAAGTGAAAAAATCTTAGCTCGGCTAGAATTTTTTTTGTCTTTTTCCGAATAGGTAATTGGAGGGATGGAAATGAATCATTTTGAATTATATAAATTAAAGAAAGCTGGTCTAGCGAATCATCATATTCTCAATATCTTGGCCTACGAAGAAAAACATGGCAAGTCTTTATCCTTAAGAGATCGGGCAGTGGTGTCTAAGTGCTCAAATCCAACGACTTTTATGGAAAATTACCGACAGCTTGATAATGAGGAATTGCGTAAAACATTTCGTCTGTTTCCAAGTATTTCAATAGAAGATAAGGAGTATCCCATGGCATTAAAGGAAATCTATAATCCACCAGTCTTACTCTTTTATCACGGGAATCTTGAATTGCTTAAAAAGCCCAAAATAGCTGTTGTTGGTGCTCGGAAATGTTCTGATTTGGCGACCAAATCAGTGCAAAAAGTTATCAGAGAGTTGGATAATCACTTCGTCGTAGTTAGCGGATTGGCGCGTGGGATTGATACAGCGGCTCATCTAGCTAGTCTGAAAGCAGGAGGAGCAAGTATAGGCGTGATAGGGACAGGTCTAGATGTCTATTACCCAAAGGAAAACAAAGCTTTACAGGACTATATGATGACGCATCATTTGGTATTAACGGAGTATGGGCCAGGTGAACAACCACTGAAACACCATTTTCCGGAACGTAACCGTATCATTGCCGGCCTTTGTCAAGGAGTGATCGTCGCAGAAGCCAAAATTCGTTCAGGTAGCTTGATTACATGTGAGCGTGCTTTGGAGGAAGGAAGAGATGTTTTTGCCATTCCAGGTAATATTTTGGATGGAAAATCTGCTGGATGCTTACATTTGATTCAAGAGGGGGCGAAGTGCATTACATCAGGCTTTGATGTCCTAAATGATTATCAATTTTAAAGTAACTTTTCCTATAGGAAAAGTTTTTTTGTTGACACATGGCTTAAAGCGGGTTATCATGTTATAAGTTTCGACGTATGCTAGAGATTAGTATACTTGTCAATGTTCAGTAGAGGAAGTGTCTGTTATGGTAACTGCTAACGCAACAAAAAAAAAGACTAAGAAAAAGTCAACACCTAAGAAAAATCTTGTCATTGTGGAATCTCCTGCGAAAGCTAAAACGATTGAAAAATACCTTGGACGTCAATACAAGGTTGTGGCATCTGTTGGTCATATTCGTGATCTTAAAAAATCCAGTATGTCGATTGATTTTGATAATAACTACGAGCCAGAATATATAAACATTCGCGGTAAAGGGCCTTTGATCAATTCTCTTAAAAAGGAAGCTAAGAATGCCAAAAATGTTTACTTAGCCAGTGACCCGGACCGCGAGGGAGAGGCTATTTCTTGGCATTTGGCGCACATTTTAAATTTAGATCCTAAAGCAAAGAATCGTGTGGTCTTTAATGAGATTACTAAGGATGCAGTAAAAAATGCTTTCTTGGAGCCACGTGAGATTGATATGGATTTGGTCGATTCACAGCAGGCGCGTCGTGTTCTTGATCGTATCGTAGGTTACTCGATTAGTCCCATCCTCTGGAAGAAAGTTAAAAAAGGCTTGTCAGCAGGTCGTGTGCAATCTGTGGCACTCAAGCTCATTATTGATCGTGAAAATGAGATCAAAGCTTTTAAACCAGAAGAGTATTGGACTATAGATGGCGCCTTCAAAAAAGGTACCAAGAAATTTCAGGCAAGTTTTTACGGTTTAGATGGGAAAAAATTTAAATTAAGTAACCAAGAAGATGTCAAAATGGTCTTGCAACGTCTTGAAGGCGATGTGTTTGATGTCGATAAGGTTGAGAAAAAAGAACGTCGCCGTAATGCGCCGCTACCTTACACAACATCTTCTTTACAACAAGATGCAGCCAATAAAATTAATTTCAGGACACGTAAAACGATGATGGTTGCTCAGCAGCTTTACGAGGGAATTAGCCTCGGAAAAGCTGGACACCAAGGTTTGATTACGTATATGCGTACGGACTCGACACGTATTAGTCCAGTGGCTAAAAATGAAGCCTCTCAATTTATTACAGAGCGTTTTGGTAGACAATATTCTAAACAAGGTGCTAAGGTTAAAAATGGCTCTGGCGCTCAAGATGCTCACGAAGCTATCAGGCCATCTAGTGTTCATCACACGCCAGAATCCATTGCACAGTATCTTGATAAGGATCAACTTAAACTGTACACGCTGATCTGGAACCGCTTTGTCGCGTCACAGATGACAGCAGCTATTTTTGATACGATGAAAGTGACCTTATCACAGAATGGTGTCTTATTTACGGCTAATGGTAGCCAGGTCAAGTTTGACGGCTATTTAGCTGTCTATAATGACTCTGACAAAAATAAGATGTTACCAGAAATGGCAGAAGGGGATACGGTTAAGAAGGTTCTAACCACTCCAGAACAACATTTCACCCAACCCCCTGCTCGCTACTCTGAAGCTACTTTGATCAAAACACTTGAAGAAAATGGTGTTGGGCGCCCCTCAACTTATGCGCCGACCCTTGAAACTATTCAAAAACGGTATTATGTCAAATTAGCAGCTAAGCGCTTTGAACCAACGGAATTAGGTGAAATTGTTAATGCCCTGATTGTTGAGTTTTTCCCAGATATTGTGGATGTTGCCTTTACCGCTGAAATGGAAGATCGTCTCGATGAAGTTGAGGTAGGTAAAGAAGAGTGGCAAAAGGTTATAGATCAATTTTACAAGCCTTTTAGTAAAGAGCTAACCAAAGCTGAAGACGAGATGGAGAAAATCCAGATTAAGGATGAACCTGCTGGTTTTGACTGTGATGTCTGCGGATCTCCTATGGTGATTAAATTAGGACGTTTTGGGAAATTTTACGCTTGTAGTAACTTTCCAGAGTGTCGCAATACTAAGGCCATTACCAAAGAGATTGGTGTGACTTGTCCACTCTGCCAAAAAGGCCAAGTTATTGAGCGTAAAACGAAACGCAACCGTATTTTCTATGGCTGTGACCGTTACCCAGACTGTGAGTTTACCTCTTGGGATATCCCAGTTGGTCGTTCTTGTCCCAAATCAGGCGACTTCCTTGTCGAGAAAAAAGTTCGTGGCGGTGGTAAGCAAGTCGTATGTAGCAGTGATGACTGTGACTACAAGGAAGCAGTGGTAAAATAAATCACTAGCTAAGAAGCTATGTGGCGCCAGCCTGATTATTTTATGCTGTGACGGATTTTAGACAATAGATGAAAGGGTTTGGCACTGCCAAGCTCTTTTTTGATCAGAAATGAACTCGATTGGCTATCATCTTTTTTTTGATGAGTTTACGTAATCATGATTATGTAAACTTTTTCCGATATAACCTCCTAATTTTCTTTACCAAGTAGGCTCTTGCAGGTCGGGTCGATCCTTTAGGGCTAATCCTGTCTTTATAAACTGATTTTTGCTATAATGGAGGTTACTATAAAGAAAGATTTGTGGGAAATTTTTCCCAAAGAGGTATTAGTGAGTGTCTCAATCTATTGCAAAACACATTAACGTTATCGGGGCTGGTTTGGCTGGCTCGGAGGCTGCTTATCAGATTGCCAAGCGTGGTATTCCTGTAAAATTGTACGAAATGCGTGGGGTTAAGCCAACGCCACAACACAAAACGGCTAATTTTGCTGAGTTGGTCTGTTCCAATTCCTTTCGTGGCGACAGCTTGACCAATGCGGTCGGTCTCTTGAAAGAGGAAATGCGCCGCCTGGATTCGATTATCATGCGCAATGGTGAAAATCATCGTGTGCCTGCTGGTGGCGCTATGGCGGTAGACCGTGAAGGCTATGCAGAAGCAGTGACGGCTGAGCTAGAAAATCATCCTCTGATTGAAATCATCCGAGGGGAAATTACGGAAATTCCTGATGATACCATTACCGTTATTGCGACTGGGCCTCTGACTTCGGATGCATTGGCTGAAAAAATCCACGCCCTCAACGGTGGCGACGGCTTCTATTTCTACGATGCGGCAGCACCGATTATTGACAAGTCGACTATTGATATGGACAAGGTTTATCTCAAATCCCGTTATGATAAGGGCGAGGCAGCCTATCTCAATTGTCCCATGACCAAGGAAGAGTTTATGGCCTTCCACGAGGCACTGACGACGGCTGAAGAGGCACCGCTCAATTCCTTTGAAAAAGAAAAATATTTCGAAGGCTGTATGCCGATCGAAGTGATGGCCAAGCGTGGAATCAAGACCATGCTCTATGGCCCAATGAAACCTGTTGGTTTGGAATATCCAGATGATTACACGGGTCCACGTGATGGTGACTTCAAGACCCCTTATGCTGTTGTCCAGCTCCGTCAGGATAATGCGGCTGGCAGTCTCTACAATATCGTTGGTTTCCAAACTCATCTCAAATGGGGTGAGCAAAAGCGGGTTTTCCAGATGATTCCAGGTCTTGAAAATGCTGAATTTGTCCGTTATGGCGTGATGCACCGCAATTCCTATATGGATTCGCCCAATCTCTTGACCCAAACCTTTGCGACTCGTCAAAATCCGAACCTCTTCTTCGCTGGTCAGATGACTGGTGTTGAAGGCTATGTAGAGTCTGCAGCGTCTGGCTTGGTTGCTGGTATCAATGCTGTTCGTCGCTTCAAGGACGAAGAACCAGTCGTCTTCCCACAGACCACGGCTATCGGAGCTCTGCCATATTATGTCACTCATACAGAGAGCAAGCACTTCCAGCCAATGAACGTCAACTTTGGTATCATCAAGGAATTGGACGGTCCGCGTATCCGTGACAAAAAAGAACGTTATGAGGCAATTGCCGAGCGTGCTTTGACGGACTTGGAAGCGTATTTGGGCTATTAAAATATTCAAGGATAGATTTTCTTTATGGAGTTCGTGTCAACAGCTCAGCACAGTGGTTGAATGGCGGTTTCGTTCGCGTTTCATGCTTCGAACCAGACCTATTCAACTGTGCGGGGGTGGGCAAACGAACTCTTTTTCTTTTATTGAGTTCTGGCCTACTCCCTTTTATGTTATAATCAAACCGAGAAATAAAAGGAGTTGCGAAATGGATCATCAGACCTGGAAGGGGATTATTTTACAAAAGCAAGGACTCTTACAGCCACAGTCTACTGCTCAGATTTGTCAAAACCTAAATGGCTTGCAGGCTCAATTTCAACCCTATGTCCACGTGGGATTTCACAATCGGATGGCGAACAAGGATTTTCATCAGACGGACTGGCAGGAGCAATTGACTCGCCAGTGGTCTATTCGTCGGACAGTTCACGCCTATCTCAAATCGGAAATTCCTCTCTACATCCATGAAGGGCGAATGGCGACGGAGGATTTTCTGAAACAGCAGGGGCAGGATGGATTGAGTCCGCAGACCAAGCAGAAATTTCATCAGATTATCCTTGAAGCCTTGGAAGATGGTCCCAAGGATCGTCAGTTTCTCAAGGACTTGTGTCGAGCTGAACGACTGACTGCAGAAGATGAGAAGGCGCTCTTCAACGCTTGGGGCGGCATTTTTCGCTATATGGTCGAGCGGGGCGAGATTTATCAGGCCTACGGTAGCAAGACCTTTCATCGCTTGCAAGATTTTCAGCCACTTTCGCGGGAAATAGCAGAGCTGGAAATCGCGCGGCGGTATTTTACAGGATTTGGTCCAGTCAGCCTAGCAGACGCTAGATATTATTTCAAGCAAAATAAGTCAAGGGTGCTAAGTTGGATGAAGGAATTGGACTTAAAAACAATCCAAGTCGCGGGGGAAGAACGCTATTATCTGGGAGAATTAGTAGAAGCAGACCTTCCAGAATGCTTGTTTGTAGCAGGTTTTGATCAACTCTTGCTGGGTTATGAAAAGAAAGCCAATCCTTTCTTTGATCCAAAATACATTCGCAATATCTATACTCTGACGGGAATTGTCAAGCCAGTTGTTTTTTACAAGGGGCGATTTGTGGCGACTTGGAGACGGGAAAAGGGTAAGATTGTCCTGGATATTTTTGAAGAGCTGACTGACAAGGAAGAGTTGGGATTGGAAGACTATCGTCGTGTCTACGAAAACCGCTTAGCTACTCTGTAATGTTCGTTTTTATAGTATAATAACGAAAAAACACTAAATTTTCTGAATATTTCGGAAAATTTATGTTATAATAGACCAAATGTTAGTTTAGAAAGTTTAGTATGAATAAATCGTATTTTTATTTAGAGATGAAAACGCATGAACTAGATGTCCCTTTTACAGGCCGAAAACGTCGTGTTCGCGTTTTGCTACCAAAGGGATATGAGGAAGATACAGAGGTGACTTATCCTGTCGTGTATTTTCATGATGGGCAAAATGTTCTTTACAGTAAAGAAGCTTTTTCAAATCATTCTTGGAAGGTCATTCCGACGATTAAGCGTAATCCCGATATCCCTAAAATGATTGTAGTAGCCATTGATAATGATGGTTTGGAGCGTATGCATGAATATGCCGCTTGGAAATATAGTGAAATGAGTATTCCTGGGCTACAATTTGGCGGAAAAGGAACGCTTTATGCGGAATTTGTAATGGAGGTCGTTAAGCCTTTCATTGACCAGCATTACCGCACTAAGACAGATAAGGCTCATACAGCAATGATTGGTTCATCATTGGGTGGTAATATTACCCAATTTATGGGCTTGGCCTATCAAGATCAGATTGGTTGCTTGGGAGTATTCTCATCAGCCAATTGGCTGCACCAGGATGCCTTTGACCGTTATATTGAACGTCAAAAATTGGATCCTGATCAGAGAGTCTACATCTATGTCGGTACTGAGGAAGCTGATGATACCGATAAGACCCTCATGGCAGGTAATATTAAACAAGCCTATATCAATTCCTCATTGACTTATTATCGGCAACTGATTGAAGGAGGAGTTTCCCTAGATCATTTGGCTATCGAAATCATATCTGGTGCCATTCACAATGAGGAGGCTTGGGCTCAGTACCTACCCAATTGTTTCAGGTTTTTGAGTGATAATTGGTAAGAGATTAAAGGAGAAGAGAGTATGAATGTTGAATTTTTAAGTCACTGGTCAGGACATCTTGGCCGTGAAATGAATCTTAATCGCTATGGACATGCTGGTATTCCGGTTGTTGTCTTTGCCTCATCAGGTGGATCCTATAATGAGTATGCAGATTTTGGTATGATTGAGGCTTGTCGTGGTTCTATTGAAGCTGGTCATGTCCAATTTTTTACCCTAACTAGCCATGACAAAGAGAGCTGGCTAGCTGACTGGAAAAGCATCCATGATAAAGCAGAAGCTCACCGTGATTACGAGCATTATGTGATTGAGGAAGCCATTCCCTTTATTAAACACAAAACAGGTTGGTTTGAACCAATGATGACAACCGGTTGTTCAATGGGAGCTTATCATGCGCTTAATTTCTTCCTCCAGCACCCAGATGTCTTTAGCAAGGTCATTGCATTATCTGGTGTTTACGATGCGCGCTTCTTCAATAATAACAATGACTATGGTCACGACGACGTGGTCTATCAAAATTCACCAGCAGATTATATTTGGCATCAGAATGATGGCTGGTTTATCGACCGCTACCGTCAGGCAGATATTATCGTCTGCACTGGTCTCGGTGATTGGGAGCAAGATGGGCTAGATAGTTTTTATACTTTGAAACGTGCTTTTGAGGATAAAAACATCCCTGCTTGGTTTGATACTTGGGGCGAAGATGTTGCTCACGACTGGGTTTGGTGGAGAAAGCAAATGCCTTATTTTCTCTCTACCATTGGCCTTTAAAAAAGCTAGAAAGGACAAGATATGAATTATTTAGTCATTTCCCCTTTTTATCCGGAAAATTTTCATCCTTTTACAGTAGCTCTCTCAAAAAAATCGTCAATAAATGTATTGGGAATTGGTCAAGAGCCTTATGATCAACTTCCTGAGGAGCTCCGCAATGCTCTGACGGAATATTTCCGTGTCGAAAATCTTGAAAATTTAGATGAAGTGAAAAGAGCAGCAGCTTTTCTCATTTATAAGCATGGACCGATTGATCGTGTCGAATCTCATAATGAGCATTGGCTAGAGTCTGATGCAGCCCTGCGTGAGCAATTCAATATTTTTGGAGCTAAACCTGCCAATCTCAAAAAAACCAAATTTAAGTCTGAGATGAAGAAATATTTTCAAAAAGCAGGTGTCCCAGTTGTCCCTGGTCATACCGTAAAAACGGAAAAAGACCTTGAGAAAGCAGTTAAAAAAGTTGGTTACCCAATGATTGCCAAACCAGATAATGGCGTTGGGGCTTCAGGAACGTTTAAGTTAACGAGCAATGAGGATTTGGAAACATTCAAACAGGCTTGGGATGGTCATACGGCTTATTTCTTTGAGAAATTTGTCAATTCCAATACTATTACGACTTATGATGGCCTGATTGATCGTCACGGGAATGTTGTGTTTGAAACTGGTTTAACCTATGTTCATACGCCTTTAGAGTTGATGCTATCAAATAAAGATAATGCCTATTACATTGAAAAAGCATTAGATCCTAAGTTGGTAGCTTATGGTCGCTCGATTATCAAAGCTTTTGGTATGAAGGAGCGGTTTTTCCATATTGAATTCTTTAAAGATGGTGACGATTATATTGCTATTGAGTACAATAACCGTATGGCAGGTGGATTTACTGTTGAAGCTTATAATTACGCACATTCTATTGATCTTTTTAAAGACTACGCTAATATTGTCAATGGCGAAGAGGTGGCGGAACGTTCATTTGCGCCGCAATATTGTTTGGTTGTGACGCGCCGTGATAAGACATCTTATGTCCATACAGCTGATGAGATTAAGGAGCGCTTTGCAGGTCATTTGAAAGTCGTCAAACGCATGCCAGATGCCTTTTCGGAGTTACAGGGGAATGAGGCCTACCTTATGGTAACAGATAATAAAGAAACACTAGAGGATATGATTAACTTTGTTGGATTAACCACATCCTAATAAATCGTATTTTCCTAGCATTACTATTAAGCGACTTAATATAGGTATTTTGAAAATGTAGTATTGAAATACTGAATTAATTAAACAATGAGGTCCTAGGCTGTTAATGGTCTAGGATTATTTATGATGACAGTAGATGTCCTAGTGTTAAGTGTAATACCCCTAAACTTGGTGTGTTATCTAGAAATTGGTAAGAAATAAGAACAGTTCAATGGATCATTAATCAGTTCTTATTCCCTCTTTTTGCACTAAAGATGCTTTGGGAGCTATTGGGCAGCAGGAGATGTAGTTAAAGAACTTTATATCAGTTGTCTGCTCTATTTGGTGCACAAAGGGGAGACAAAATATGAAATTAGTAAGACACTTTTTCGGTATCGAAATATCAATCAATGATCTTAAGATTAGCAATGCTCAGTCTTGTCTGATCGTAACAATGGTATGACTAAACATGGTGTCAGTATGGCTACCAAAACGAAGATAGCAGACATCTGTAAAGAGGACAAATTCAGTTGACGTGCTGATTGGATTACTCTGAAGGATATTGAGAAAATGTTTCAATTCAAATGTTCTCAGATAAGACCTGTGAATGAGTGTTTTTGGATTTCAAGAGAATAAATTGACTTTTTAAAAAGAATCGAATACAATGTATTTAACAGGAGGTGTTGCTTATGACTACGATGACATTACGTATCAATGATGAGGATTCGAACCTTATTAAGAACTATATTAAGCTTCACGGATTATCTATTTCTGAGTTTGCACGCCAATCAATGCTCGAACGTATTGAAGATGATTACGATTTAGCAGTTTTACGTCAGGCTATGGCTGAGGATGATGGTGTTAGAATCCCAGTGGAGAATCTTTTTGAGGAATTCGGCATATGATTTATCAGGTAAGGTTGACTTCGAAAGCAGACAAGCAGCTTAGAAAATTAGATGCCTATACCCGAAATACCATCTTGGCATGGATTAAGAAAAACCTTCACCAGACAGATAATCCTCGTCTACATGGCAAGGGACTCACAGCTAATCACTCTGGCGAGTGGCGTTACCGTGTTGGTAATTACCGCATTTTAGCGAACATTTATGAGGATGAGATTGTGATTGAGATTTTTACAATCGGTCATCGTCGAGATATTTATTAAACCGTACATGTGGTATGGTTTTTCTTATAGGCCTTAATGATGTGGGGTCTCCTGGATTTGGGTAGCATATTTCGGGAGGATATTTAAGGCTGTTCCAAAATAAAGTAGGTGATTAATCTATGGTTAGGTGATAGGAACAAATTTTACCTATTGATGGCTATTTTGCAATTCTTTTAACTACTAGGTCAAAGTGATTTCGTTTTTTCTGTTTACGAGAGGCAAGGCCCATTGTTCAGCTTGATTTGGTATCTCATAAGGTATTCAGATATTATGGTTATAGCAAAGTGGTAGTTTCATATAGTTTTTAGCTATATATTTCTCTATCTTTTAAGAATTTTTCATAGATCAGGTTTCATGTTAGACTAGAGCTATCTTAATTTTAAGGAGAAATGAGTTATGAAATTGAAAAAATGGGTGAGCCTTGGCGCTTTAGCAGCTACGTCTGTATTATTTTTAGCAGCTTGTAGCGGAAAGTCTGCAGATGATGACAAAGTCGTTGTCAAAGTGGGGACGATGGCAAAAAGTGATTCAGAGGAAGCCCGTTGGAATAAGGTTGAAGAACTACTTAAAGATGAAAACGTCACAATCAAGTATACGGAATTCACTGATTACTCACAACCGAATAAGGCCCTTGAAAATGGGGAAATCGACATTAATGCTTTCCAACATTATAATTTCCTAAATGAGTGGAATAAGAAAAATAATACGGATTTAATCGGTATTGCTGAGACATATATCACAGCTTTCAGACTTTATTCTGGTACTGAAGGTGATAAGAATAAATATACAGATGTCAAGGAATTACCAGATAAAGCTACTATTGTCATCCCTAATGATACGGTCAATGAAAGCCGTGCCCTTTATCTCCTACAATCAGCAGGTTTAATTGAGCTAGGCGTTTCAGGGGATACCTTTGCAGCACTTGATGATATCACAAAAAATGAGAAAGATTTAGATATTGTCGAAGTTGATGCAGCTCAAACAGCTCGTCAACTACAATCGGCAGATGCTGCGGTAATCAATAATGATTTCGTGGTTGAGGCAGGTATTGATCCAAGTAAGGCTATCTTTATTGAACCTAAGGGTGATAATGCTAAGCAATGGTATAATCTTATTGCAGCCAAAAAAGACTGGAAAAAAGCTAAAAATGCCGATGCTATTCAGAAAGTTGTAGACGCATACCATACTGATGAAGTCAAAAAAGTAATAAAAGAAAGTTCAGAAGGACTTGACGAACCTGTATGGTAATGCTAACTATCCTTTATAGAGATATCGTTCTTTCTTCTTAAAGAAGCGAGAAAGACAAGTAGGCAGACAATTAAAAAAAGTAATGAATCGTTGGATTCGTTACTTTTTTTTGTGTCTAAAGGGAATGACGTTTTTGACAGATTCGAATGAATCAGAGATAGTTTGATTTCGCTCGACGATACGGCGTGTCTCTTCATCGATCAATTCTTGGCTCGCATTAATCACATCTAAATCAACATAGTATAATTTGACAAGAGAGCCTTTTAGGTGTTTTCCAGATTTAGGAATCATTTGGACAACCTCATTGAGATGAACCTGTGCTAATTTCTTAGAAGGCTTTGCAAGAATGGCAGAAACCACGAAACCTTGTCGTTCCAAGTGTTCTTTAGCTTCTTCTAAGGGCAGATTAACCACATTATCAATCTTGATAAGTGACATTTGTTTTTCATGGCGTTGGTCCATATGTTTTTCAATAATTGGACGACTATTATCGATGGTTTTATTAATGATGGCAGTTGTATCAGGAATGATAGAAAATAAGCGACCGACTGACCCTAACTTTCGAGATAATTTTAGTTTTGTTTTTGGCATAATACATACTCCTAGAGGTCTAATATGAGTTTATTATACCAAAAATTTAAGAAAAGCTATTTTTCAAACCTTATAAAATTGTAAGCATTTGGTTACATCTTGTAAGCTTATAACTAAGAAAGGATGGTAAACTAGTCATTGAAAGAAAGTCATTAAGTCTTTTCTGAAGGTAATTATCATGTTAAATAGTCAGCTATAATAGAAAGAGGAACAAACTTTATGTTATTAGAAATCAATCACTTAAAAAAAGTGTTTCGCACGCGTTTTGCCAAAACGGAGACATATGCCCTACGGGATATTGACTTTAAGGTTAATGATGGCGAGTTTATCGCTATCATGGGAGAATCTGGTTCCGGAAAAACAACCTTATTAAATATCTTAGCCACCTTAGAAAAACCAAGTTCTGGTTCTGTTTTATTAAAGGGACAAGATATTACTAAAATCAAAGAAAATCAGTTGGCTGATTTCAGGCTCAAACACCTCGGTTTTGTTTTTCAAGAGTTTAATCTTTTAGATACTTTGACTATCAGAGATAATATCTTTTTGCCTTTGGTCTTAGACCGAAAACCGTACACTAAAATGGAAAAAGCTTTGCTTCCCTTAGCAGAACAGTTGCATATTAAAGACTTACTAGATAAACGTCCAATTGAAATTTCTGGTGGTCAAAAACAAAGAGTAGCGGTAGCTAGAAGTTTAATTAATCAACCAGATATCCTCTTAGCAGATGAACCGACAGCAGCGCTAGATTTTCGAAATTCAGAAGATTTATTATCCCTTTTTGAAGAAATCAATGCTTTTGGACAAACTATCCTTATGGTGACCCACTCTGCAATGGCTGCCAGTCATGCCAAGCGTGTGCTATTTATCAAAGATGGTAGGATTTTCCATCAACTATATCGAGGCAACAAAAGTCCTCAAACCTTTAGTAAAGATATCTCTTTGGCTATGAATGCTCTTCTAGGAGGAGGTGATGATCATGTTTTATCTTAAAATGGCTTGGCAGAATTTACTTAAGACCAAGAATATCTATGGACCATTTCTGTTAACGAGTCTGGTACTTTATATCACTTTGTGTTCTACCCTTTTGATCTTGTTTAGTCCTATTTCTGACGATATGTCTTATGGAAAATATCTTTTAGGATTTGGGAGTGGAGTCTTAACCTTGCTATCAACTATTTTAATAGTCTATAGCTACCGTTTTGTTTTAAAACAACGTAGTAAGGAGTTTGGGCTTTACAATGTTTTGGGAATGAGTAAGAAAAAAGTTTCTTTAATATCGAGTATTGAAATACTAATTGTATTACTAGGTCTTCTTATTATAGGGAATATCCTCTCGGCCATCTTTTCAAACGCACTTTATCTCATATTTGTTAACCTTATCCATTATGATCAATTGATCTTAACATTTACTTCCCAATCTTTTATCATAACTGGAATGATTTTCTTTAGTATTTTTATACTATTGTTGGTTATCAATTTATTTGCGATTAGACAGTCATCGCCATTAGATTTATTCAAGTCAGCATCTAAAGCAGAACAAGAACCTAAAGGAACTATTGCTTTGGCTATGCTTTCTCTAGTCCTGCTGGGAATTGGCTATGGTTTGTCATTGACGTCAACAAAGATTGCTGCTTTAGCTTTGATTTATCGCTTTTTGATTGCGGTTGTCTTGGTTATTATTGGAACCTATTTATTTTATATCTCATTTACAACTTGGTACTTGAAACGCAGACGTCAAAATAAGGATTATTACTATCAAACAGAGCATTTTATAACGGTTTCTCAAATGATTTTTCGCATGAAACAAAATGCGGTTGGATTAGCCAATATCACCATATTAGCGGTTATGTGCTTTGTTACCATTGCTACAACGTCATCGCTTTTCGGGAATACTGAGAATATGGTCTCTCAGCTCTTTCCAAAAAATACTGAGCTAGAGATTCATCAAGTTGAAGGAAAAACTAGCTTTGAAGCATTTGCCCAAGAGACGATTATCCCAGAGCTAAGAACAGATAATAAAGATGTTATTGCTTATCAATCAGCTATGATTTCTATTCCTTTAACTCGTGATAAAGAAATCACTGTCAATGAGAAAACGATCAAAAACCCTAAGATAAGTAAAATGGGGTTTGTTTACTTGATTGAACAAGATGATTTTAGAAAGCTTGGTAATGATTTACCTCACTTAAAAGCTAATCAAACAGCCTTTTTCAAGCAAAAAGGTGATAGTAAACTTGAGAAACTGACGATTTTTGGGAAAGAATATGCTAATATCAAAAACTTTAAGTCCGTTATCGTGCCTGATGTTGTTAATACCTATAATCCTGGAGTTTTAGTTGTTAGTGATAGGAATCAAATGACTGCCATCAAAAAGCACTTTGAAAATGTCGAAGGATTTGATTATAACGAATCTTATAAGTTGTTTGCGGATTTGAAGGCAAAAGACTATCAAGCTTTAAAAGAGAAAAAAGGTGTTTGGATCAATACGAAGGGAGAGACAGCCATAGTAGAATTGACACGAGAGTCATCATTTAAAGATGGAGTCTATAGTTTATTTGGTGGTTTCCTATTTACAGGACTTTTGTTAGGAACAGCTTTTCTCTTAGCTGCAGCTTTGATTATCTATTATAAACGTTATTCAGAAGGGGTTGAAGATCAAAAATCCTTTCATATTTTACAAGAAGTTGGCATGTCCAAGGCTCAAGTTAAGAAAATCATTGGTTCACAAACCCTTATGGTCTTCTTCATGCCACTGGCTATGGCAATCAGCCATTTCTTAGTAGCGTTGATTATGCTCAAACAAATGCTCTCACTCTTTGGAGTAGTCAATGATCTGTTGATTTACCAAATTTCTGGAGGTGTCATTCTCGCCATTACCATTACCTACTATCTCATTTACCGATTAACAGGACGGTCTTATTATCACTTAATTGAAAGGTAGGAAAAGTAGCGATTTTTCGCTGCTTTTTTGCTAAAATAATCCTATGAGCAAGCAAGATAAACTATATATTATTGAGGATGATGCGACTATTGTCACTCTTTTAAAACAGCATTTTTCCGGTCATTATCAGGTCTTTTCAGTGACAAATTTCCGAGATATTAAGCAGGAAGTTGAAACTATCCAGCCTGATGTGATTCTCATGGACATAACTTTACCCTTTTTTAATGGTTTTTATTGGACTAGTGAGATTCGTAAGACGATGACAGTGCCAATTATCTTTATTTCTTCTAGTAATGATGATATGGATGCTGTCATGGCACTTAATATGGGTGGCGATGACTTTATCTCAAAACCATTCTCACTCAGCATATTAGAGGCAAAAATTTCAGCCTTTTTACGAAGAAGTAAGCAATTTAGTAAAGATGAGCTTTCTTTTGCTGGATATGAATTACTAGCAGATGGCAGCTTTATCTCTGAGCAACATGGAAGTGTTGACCTATCCCCAACAGAGGCAAAAATTTTACGAATACTAATGACACATGATCAGCAAGTTATTGCTAAAGAAGACTTTTTAGAAAAACTCTGGCAAGATGATAGCTTTATTGACCATAATACCTTGAGTGTTAATATAACACGGCTTCGCAAGAAATTAAAAACTATCGGTTTTAATCATCTCCATACGGCTAGAGGGGTGGGGTATTTTCTCAAATGATTTTAAAATATCTTAAAGAATATGGCCCTTGGTACATCTTATATGCCCTATCGACACTGACTTATCACTTCATGTTTTATTTGTACCATTTGCCACAGCATTATTTTTTAGCTAGTTTAGCCATCAATCTGGTCTTTTTTAGTGTTTGGACTCTCCAAAATTATCAGTCATTTAAAGGCAAATTATTGGAGTTAGAGAGCTTAAAAGCCTTTGACGATTTACCCCAGGGACGCTTACCAACAGAAATAGCTTATCAAGGACTGATTTATCATTTAGTCGCTAAAGAAGCACAGCAAGTTTTAGACATAAAAAGAGAACAAGATCATTTAGAAGGATTGGTTAAGATGTGGTCCCATCAGATGAAAATACCAGTATCAGCTATATCCTTAATGATTCAAACGCATCAAATGAATAAATCCGAGCTACAAGGCCAAATTTTTCGTTTAGAAAATGATATCAATAATCTCTTGGCCTATCTCAAATATAAGCACGATGATGATGACTACCGTTTTGAAGAGATTTCTCTGAAAACCTGTGTTAGTGGTGTTATCAAAAAATTCAGTAGTCAGTGTATTGCTAAACAGCTTCATATCAAACTAATCGGAGATTCAAGCATTATTACAGATGGTAAATGGTTAGGGTTCTGTCTATCGCAAATCATTGATAATGCTATTAAATATAGTTCTCCGGCGTCTGATATCAAAATAAGAATTGATAAAAATAGTATCGAAATACAAGATTATGGCATAGGAATACTAGAAGAGGATATTCCTCGTTTATTTGAACAAGGCTTCACTGGCTATAACGGACACGAACATGAAAAAGCGACTGGTCTTGGTTTATACATGACTAAGCAAATATTAGATAAATTGAGATTTTCTATTGCTATCACGAGTCAGATTGGTCATGGGACGACAGTTATTATAAGAAAGAAATACTAATTTACGTAATTATATTTACGCAAATAACTTACATCCTAAAATACTAGGATGTTTTTTATTGTATCCAAATAACTAAAGGGGTAGTAAATGTTATTCAAGTAGAATCTCTATAAACTCTGAATAAAACTTATAATCGATAAGAAAAGTGTTGACATCTGTATTTTTATGATTTTTATGTATAAAAATACAAAAAAGATCCTTCTTATGGCACTTAAACCTTATCTTTATTCGATATTATTAGCTCTTACTCTTATGTTAGTTGGCTGTCAGTCTGAGAACCTACAGTCTAAATCAAAAGACACAAGTTGGGAAGTTGTTGAAAAACGTGGAAAGTTAGTTGTAGCTACGGAAACAGGGTTCATTCCCTTTACATTCAAGACATGAGTTGATGGAAAAGATACTATCGTGAGATCTGATGTCGAGATGGTAAAAGCTATCGCTGAGCAACTCGGAGTGACGGTTGAATTTAAAGAAATGAGCTTTGACAATGTTCTTGCAAGCGTCCAATCAGGGAAAGCAGATATTGGCATATCTGGAATTTCCATTACTAATGAAAGACAGAAAACTTTTCTTTTTTCTAAGGGTTACTATACTGCAAAAACAAAACTAATTATTCCTAAAGATAAAATTAATATTTATACAAGTATTTCAAACTTTTCTGATAAAGGTATTGCTAGTCAAAAAGGTAGTATTCAAGAAAACATAGCTAAACAATCGTTTTCTAAGTCAAATCTTATCAGTCTACCACAAACATCTGAAATGATTGTTGAATTAAAACAGGATAAAGTAGATGGTATCCT
Organism: Streptococcus hyovaginalis DSM 12219; assembly: GCF_000420785.1. Classification (GTDB taxonomy): domain Bacteria; phylum Bacillota; class Bacilli; order Lactobacillales; family Streptococcaceae; genus Streptococcus; species Streptococcus hyovaginalis. Next base: position 21,020 of record NZ_ATVP01000016.1, read on the forward strand.
ATTAGAAGAACCGGTTGCAAAAGCTTATGTTGACAAGAATCCAGAATTAGTAATTGCAAATATTGATTTGCCTTCGGATAGTAATGATACTTATGGTATTATCTTACCTAAAAGTAGTAAAACATTGAGAAAGAAAATCAATGGCGAATTAGAGTCGATGATAAAGTCAGGGAAAATTAACCACATGATCCAACTAGCTTACCAACTTTCTATAAAAGAATAAGGGAGAAAATAATGAAACATTTTTTAAAAGAAATTGATTTTACTAAAGAAGATTTATTAGCATTTATTAATAGTGCTCTGGCCTTTAAAGCCCTAAATTTAAAAAACCATCGACTCGTACAAGAGCAGCCTTTACGGTTGCAGCTCAGGATTTAGGGATGCAGGTTACCTATCTTGGTTCCAGTGAAATTCAGATGGGCAAAAAAGAATCTGTGGCAGATACTGCTAAGGTGCTTGGCAGCATGTTTGATGGGATTGAGTATCGTGGCTTCTCTCAGCAAATCGTAGAAGACTTAGCTGAAAATGCAAATGTTCCTGTTTGGAATGGGTTGACAGACGAGTGGCACCCAACACAGATGATCGCAGATTTTATGACCTTGAAAGAGCATTTCAGTTATTTAGAGGGCCTCAATCTGACCTATATAGGTGATGGTCGTAATAATGTGGCTAATTCTCTACTGGTAACGGCTGCTAAGCTTGGTGTCAATATCACTATTATTGCTCCTAAATCTCTACAACCAGATCAAGAAGTGATTGATCTAGCGAAGATACAGTCGACAGGCGGCACGATCCATATCACTGATGATATAACAGCCTCCAAAGGATCTGATGCTATTTACACGGATGTGTGGCTGTCCATGGGAGAAGATGCTGATTTCAAAGAGCGAATCGATCTGCTTTGGGACTATCAGGTTAATCAAAACTTGCTGGATCTGACAGAAAATCCTGAGGTCATCGTCCTCCATTGCCTACCTGCCTTTCACAACACTAAGACCGAGATTTCCAAAACTATTTATGAGACATACGGCTACGAGTCTCTTGAAATTACAGATGAGGTCTTTCAAGCGCAGAGTGACATTATTTTCCAAGAAGCAGAAAATCGTCTGCATTCTATCAAGGCAATCCTTTACTGGAGTTTGAAGTGATTCTGTATAGTAACACTTAAACAAAACCAATGGTATCATTGTTGGACTAATTAGAACATAGAGAAGAATCCCCCTTATTGGCATTTTATTCTAGCGAGGGGGATTCTTTGAGGACGACAAAGGAAAATAGTGGAAGCGAGAAAGAACACTAAAATAGAAATGATCCTTCTCTCAACAGCGATAGGTTGCTATTGTTGGTCAATTCTTTTAGTAGGTTCAAACTTTAAGATAAGTACAATTTACATAATTTTAGTTACGTCAATCATAACTTATCCAAGGCATTTTTCTGCTCGTCATTGACAATATGAGTATAGAGGTCAGTGACCTGAGTTGAGGCATGTCCGAGTTGATGGCTGACAAGAACTTGAGATTTGGTCGAGTCGTAGAGTCTGGTGGCCAAAGTATGACGCAGTTTATGCGGTGTGACACGAATTTTAAAGTCTTGAGAGTATTTTCCAACCATTTTTTCAACACTAGAAGCATCAATACGGTTCGGAACGCCTCGATATTCAGTTAGAAATAAGGCAATATCTTGTTTTTCAGCCTTATAACGTTGCTGACGGATAGCTATATAAGCTTCTAGATAAGGCTTTGCAAATCCAGCTATATTGACAGAATCACGTTTACCGCCTTTTCTAGTCACTTCAATGACCATCATATTGAGATTCAAATCTTTCAGATCAAGATTAACAGCCTCAGAAAGACGAACACCAGATGCCAGCAGTAGTGCAATAATGGCTAAATCACGTTCTTTATTTTTTCGGAAAGATGATTTGGCGCGATTAGAAAGTTTGTTTTCATATTCACAATCTACATATTCTAAGAACGCCATGGTCTCATCACCAAGAAAGAGTTTTTGCTTAATGTTTTCAGCTCTGGAGGCGAGCGTTTCTTTTTTCTTCTTAGTAGCCACCTTTTTCATGACATTTCGATAGAAATAAGGTTCACCATGTTCATTTTCAACCTCCTCAGTCAGATATTTAAAGAGACTGGATAAAGCTGATAAGGTACGGTTTATGGTTGTCTGTGAGACACCTTGCTTATTAGAATAGGTGTTGAGAGATGGCCGTTCACGCAAATACAGGACAAAAGATTCCATATCTTTTTTGCTTAAATGCTCTAAAACAGATAAGTCGATATCAGCTAATTGCTCAGCATTTGAAATCCCCGATTCAATCAGCCATTCAAAAAAACGCCGATATTCTTTGAGGTATTCATATAAGGTTGTAAAACTATAAGGGACAGCTAGTTTGGACTGATAGTATTCTAAGACAAACCAGGGCATAATAGCTTTGAGCTCATCAATTTTCTCAAGTAGCAATTCACGTTTCATAGAGTATCTCTCCTTTAGTTTTTGTCAATAGAAGTATACCATAGCTAGACATGTTTTTCAAGAAAATTATAGTTTTTCGGAAAGATGATAAGGGAATCTATTTGCAATATATACAATATAACTAAAAAATTGTGTATTGATGTGTATTGACATAAAGGCTGATAATAGTTTGACAAAAATATGTAATTTCACTTCAATAGTGCACTAATTATAAACTTTTGTGTCAATATTTTGT
>NZ_ATVP01000017.1 GCF_000420785.1 Streptococcus hyovaginalis DSM 12219
TGAGCACATCAACACCAAAGCGAGAATCTGAAAAGACTTTCATGGCACCATTGACTTTATGGGCTTTGACTTTGGCAAATTCTGGACTATTGTTATCAGCGATGTTTTCATCATAAGATAAGATTTCAAGATAGAAGGGGATGTCTTCAGCCTGACACTCCGAACCGATACGTTCGATATAGGCTTGTTTTTGATCGTTAACAGCTTTGTCCCCATCTACATCATAATAGAGCAAGAATTTGACAGCATCAGCGCCGGCCTCTTTGATGCGTTTGGCTGACCACACATCCAGGCAGTCTGGAAGACGGCTTGTTGTGGTGGCATCGTAGCCTGTTTTCTCGTAAGCTAGGAGTAGTCCTGCTTCTTCATGACGGACTTTAGTCGCTGGAAGACCATATTCAGGGTCCAGCAAGATAGAAGACGCATAAGGTGTTAATTCCTCTGATACCAAGCTTTTGAGCTCTTCGATTTGGTCAACAGTTGGTTCTGTCTCTTGGTGTTTAGCCATCATGCGTTTGAGTGCCCCACGTTGGTCAAAGGCTAGGGCTGAAATCACCCCATTTTGACTCAGACGTTCCATAGCTTTGCGTTTGTTTTCGGTTAGTGTTAAAACCATTTTTAAACCTCTCTTACTACCAATTTTTGATATAAGTTATCATAGTTAGCCATATTAACATGACCTGTTGTTTTTTCTTGCGCATTAAGCATCCCTAAGACATTGGCTTTGGTGAGGAGTGCTTGATCATCTTCATGATTCGCCAATCCTGATGCAATACCAGCTACGGTAGAGTCCCCTGATCCAACGGGGTTAAGAACCTCAATTTTAGGGATATCAACCTTGTAAAAAGTATCATAGTGTTTAGCAAAAGCGCCGTCTGCTCCTAAAGAAACAATGATCCACTCAATACCAGCAAATAAAGGTTGATTCAAAACAGCTTTTAGGTCATCGACATCTTTGCTCACTTCACGTTCCAAGAGTTGTGCCAATTCATCGCGATTTGGCTTAATTACCGTTGGTTTATCATCCCCCTCTAAAACAGACTTCAAAGCATTTCCAGAGCAATCCAAGACTGTTTTTTTACCGAAGGCATTGGCTAAACGGATGAGACGCCCATAGTAATCATCCGGCATCCCTGCTGGCAGACTTCCTGACATCGTCACCACATCAACACCATCTAAGATATATTTGAAATGATTAACAAAACCATCAGCTTCATCAGGATCAACTAGCGGGCCTTGCTCAAGAATTTCAGTCTGCTTACCATCATGTAGGATGGCGATACAGTTTCTCGTATCACCAGCAATTTTGAAAAAGCGTTTTTCAATGGTTTCCGGAAGATGATGAACAATGAAGTCACCTAGTTCACCACCAATACAACCACTTGCAGATACAGATTCACCTAAATCATTAAGCACTCGAGCCACATTTAGCCCTTTGCCACCAGGTGTCTTTCTAACATCAATGACACGATTGACAGTATCTATAGCCAAATCTTCTAACTGGTAGGAAATATCAATCGATGGGTTCAATGTCACTGTTAAGATCATAGTTACTCCTTTTAATCAATCTTTTTCGCCCCAAAAAGAGACCAATTACCAGAATGATGTCTCCAACAAATACTCCAGATTAATCCCCTAATGGTTTCCATCACTTCGAAGGAAATTTATCACAAATGTACTAGTCGTGATATTCACCACGGTCCCATTTTTCTAAGAACTCGTCAAAGAAATGGGGATCTTCCTGACCCTCATGGTGTGTTTCAACATGAGCGATTTTAGCGATTAATTTTTTATTTTCTTCAGTTTCTTTATACTCCGCATTGATAAAGGCATCAATGATATCATGCATCAACAAACCACCGGTAATTTTACCACCAAAACCGATGACATTAGCATTGAGTTCCTCCTTGGCATAAAGTGCTGTTGTCAAATCACGCACCAAGGCTGAGCGAATACCATTAACCTTATTAACAGCATTGTTAATACCAACACCTGTTCCACAGATACAAACCCCAAGATCAGCTTCACCCGAGGCTACAGCTTCACCTACTTTTTTACCAAAAATAGGGTAGTGTGTGCGGGTATTATCATAAGTTCCAAAATCAAGAACCTCATGCCCTTTTGATTTCAGAAAATCCGAAACTTCCATTTTTTCACGCGTTACAATATGATCGCATCCAATTGCTATTTTCATGGTCGAGCCTCCTTATCAGTCCATTTTGTTCAGCATATCTACACGAATTTGGTGGCGACCACCATCGTAATCCGCTGAAATGAACTCTCGAGCAATATGCTTAGCCAAAGTTTCACCGACAAGTTCCACTCCAACTGTGATGATACGCGCATTATTGTGTTCACGCGTCATGTAGGCAGAGCGTTCATCTGAAACTTCGGCAGCAATCATCCCCTTAACCTTAGTAGCTACCATAAAAGGACCTGCTCCAAAGGCATCAAACATGATACCTAGATTATCATTCGCCTTGTTCACTTCTGTGACAACTGCTAACGTGTTATCCACAAAGTCCTTATCAACATCTGAGACATCAATAACATCATTTCCTAACTCAATTAAGTACTCTTTGACAATGTCTTTAAGCTTACTCCCATGTGCATCGGCACCTAGTATAACTGACATAGGTTCAACCTCCATAATATTTTTGACTACACTTACATTATAACAACAAAACAAACATTAGTCAACATTATTATTTGTGTAATGTTTGTTTCTGTTTGTGTTTTTTTCTTTATGAGATGACCTACTTATGCTATAATCATAATGTAAAGAACACACAGTTAGTTAGGGGGAAATCATGTTAAAAAAAGAACGATTACTACGCATCGTTGATAAAGTCAATGAGAGAGGCATTATTACGATTAGTGATATAATGCAAGATCTTAATGTCTCGGATATGACGATTCGCCGTGATTTAGATGAGTTAGAAAAAGCTGGGCAATTAACAAGAATACATGGAGGAGCTCAAAGCTTAAACAGCCCTTTACCAACCGAACGCTCAAACTCTGAAAAGCAAGGTTTACAAACTAACGAAAAAAAAGAGATTGCTTCGCTAGCCAGACAGTATGTCAGCAACGGTGATACGATCTTCATTGGTCCTGGTACTACTTTAGAAGCATTTGCTCAACAATTGAAAGAGTACCATATTCGAATTGTCACTAATAGTTTACCCGTTTTTGATATCTTAAAAGAATGTAAGACAATTGACCTTATTCTCTTAGGTGGAGAGTATCGTCCAATTACTGGGGCCTTTGTTGGTAGCATCACACAAAAAAGCATCGATAACCTATCGTTTTCCAAAACCTTTGTCAGTGCTAACGGCATTAGTGCCATGAAGATGGCTACCTATAGCGAGAGTGAAGGCCTCATCCAGCGACTAGCTTTGGATAAATCTATCGAAAAATACCTTCTCATCGATAGTAGTAAATTTGATAAATTCGATTTCTACGATTTTTATAACTTTGATCAATTAGATAGAATCGTCACGGATTCGCAGTTATCCGAAGAACAGTTCCAAAAGTTTAGCCCACACGTTGCCATCACTAAAAATTCATAATAAAAATAACAACCTTCCTAGAATTATTTTCTAGGAAGGTTGTTATTTTTATCATAAAGTATCTCTGACCACTCGGAAACTTAAATTCGAGCTGGTAGATGCTGCTGTGTTCCCATTTCGAGCTGCTACGCGATAACGATTACAGTAACTACTATGGCATAGAAACGAGCCTCCTCGAATAGCATATTCATCATCTCCAACTAATTGGTGGTTTTGCCAAAAATCATTTGAAGATGTCTTTTGGAAACTATCTAGTGGAATTTTGCTAGGATTAGCGCACCATTCCCAAACATTTCCAATCATTTGATAGAGTCCAAAACCATTTGAATCAAAAGCATGAACTGGTGCTGTTCCCAAATAACCGTCAACTAAGGTATTCTCTCCCGGAAAGACCCCCTGCCAAGTATTAGCCATTAAGCGACCTTCCGGCTCCAAGTCATTACCCCAGGGATAGCGCGTATCTGTCCCACCTCGTGCTGCGTATTCCCACTCTGCCTCTGTTGGCAATCTTAACCCTGCCCATTGACAATAAGCAAGGGCATCATTTCTGGAAACGTGGACTACTGGATGATTCATTCGACCCTCAAGATTACTTTCCGTACCCTCTGGTCGATCCCACTTAGCTCCATCGACCACAAGCCACCAGGGAGTTTGTGGCACAGAAGGATAATTCTCTCGCTTATTTTCTGGAATTAGTAAGTAAAAAACAAAAGAATTACCAAAACGCTCTGCATCTGTTACATAGCCTGTTTCTTCGATAAACTTAGCAAATTCTTCATTTGTAACTGGTGTCTCAGACATTTCAAAATCATTAATAACGACTCGGACTCGCGGATTCTCCTTATCAAAAGGTGTCCCTTCATCGTATTGATCCCCCATTAGAAAATATCCTTCAGGTATTTTTTGAAACTTCATTATACTTCCTCCTATGCCAATACCCGTGGTATATAGTAGACCATCTCATCCAAATGCGTTATAAAGACCTTTAAAAATGACTGATAACCACAAAGTTGTGCTTTTTCATCAATAAACATGACATCTCTCATTCGATAGCAACCACCACGACATATCGTTTTAAATGGACAATTCTGACAAAAAGTATTTATCTCACGCCTACGACAAAGAAAGTTCTTAGAGCGCTTACTGAGTAAAAGAGATTTAAGGCCTTCTTCACAAATATTACCTAATTTATAATCATCTAGAACATAAAAATCACAAGGGTAAACACCACCATCAGCTTCTATAACAAATTGTATTTGACATTGTCCCAAAATACCACAAGCCGTAACTTTTCGGTTAATAAGTAATTGTAAAATATCGTCAAATAATTTGATACTGATATACTGTCCTTTTTTCAAATCTTTAAACCAATAACCAAATAAGGTCTTGTAAAAACTTTGAAATCGACTTGGTGTTAACTGATATGGTGTTTGTTGATTTGTCTCTAAGTCTCCTAAACATGGAATAAACTGCACATGACTAATGTGATTTTCTTTTAAAAAGCGGTAAACACCTCTTGCATCTTTAGCAAGACTATTAATTAGAACACATAAGATGTTGTAATCAATTCCATATGCATCGAACAAATATTTGGTTTTCATGACACGCTTAAAGGTACCTCTACCCTTACGATCCACTCGATTTAGGTCATGGTGTTTTTGCGTACCATCAATAGACAAGCCTACCAGGAAGTCATGTTCTTTCAAAAACTGACACCACTTATCCGTTATCAAAGTTCCGTTCGTTTGAAGGGAATAATGCACCGTAACCCGTTTATACTTTTGTGCCTCCGAAACTAGTGCAATAAAGTACTTGAAATAAGACAACCCCGCCATAGTAGGCTCTCCGCCTTGAAAAGCAAAGGTCATGTCGTCTCCATCCTCTAAATCCTTAAAGATATTGTCAACTAAGTGCTTAGCTGTATCTTTTGTCATACGTCCATAGGATGCCACCTCCCGTAGTGAACACACATCCGCGTAAAAACAGTAACGACATTTAAGATTACACAGAGAGGAGGCAGGCTTTATTAAGACCGACAATCGCTTCATAACCCCTTCCTTTCTAGCTCGCATTTTTTAGCGCAAATCTAAGCGGTCTAGCTGTTCCTCAGGTGCTTCATGATAAGCCAATTCTTCAACCAACTTCCCTTGAAGCTCTTTTTCAAGTCTTAAATCATCTATCGGATAATTTTGCCCTGGATCTTTTTCCAAATCAAATAAAAGACTATCTTTTGTAAAATCACTCATATCAGGAAGACCATCTAGTATAGCTGCCTTTTGAATCGGCACTTTATAAACTGGAAAACGACTGCGTTTTAAGAAAGGTCCCATTTCAATCTCCTCTGGATTGCTTTCACCTAAATAGTGGCGAATTGTTGTCGGAATACCAGCGTACTCAAACAACGGGGAATTTTCTTTATTTGGTGCTCGGAAATAGGTATAATGGCCGTCCGTAATGTTCATAGTAATTCCATGAGCACCGTACAAGGCATACCGTTTTTTAGAATCCCTACCTTCAATTAGTGGCAACCAAGATTCTCCACGAACATCCTCTGGAATATCAATCTTATGGTAATCCAGTACTGTTGGCATAACATCAATGTTCTGGGTCACATGATCAATTCGTTCTCCTCTCAAACGATTATCGACATCTTTTACAAAGAGCGGAATTGCTGCTAGTTCATTAAAATTATGCATGTAATTTTTCCCAAAAAGTTCGCGTTCTCCCAGGAAATACCCATGATCTGATGTCACTATTAACAAGGTGTCATCATACATGTCTAGCTCTTTTAATTTCGCAATCAATCGTCCAAAGTGGACATCTGTCATCGTCATCAATGCTGCATAACGTTTTCGAATATAGTCCACCGCCTCTTCCGGCACATCAACTGCTCCATAATTCGGTGTTTCAAAATAAGGTCCAGTATAAGCATCATCATAGAGTTTCATGTACTTACTTGGAACATCAAACGGTTCATGGGGATCGAAAACTTCCACTTGGAGAAAGAAATTATCCTCACCTTTATTATCCTCCAGCCAATCCATAGCTGATTTAAAGGTTCGTGGGGTAGGATAAGCATCTTCATTCTCATACCATTTTTCTCTATTTGCTTGATACTGCTTACGTAATTTTCCATAATATTGCTCTGGCATCCACTCAGGGTCTCGGATATGAGATACCCAAGGATCTCCCTCTTGACCACGCTGAAAATCCCAAGAAATAAATTGGTTAATATACCCCTCACCGCCCAAACGGAAATAATGTGTATGGTCTGTAGTCAGATGAGAAAAAACGTTGTGTTTTTGAAGGACTTTAGGTAAGGTCACATCAAATGGCTCAATCGGCCCCCAAGAACGCTCTAAAAAATTGAGACGACCTGTCATCAAGTCACGACGTGCCGGCATACAGGGTGTGGACCCGATAAAATGATTATCGAAGGTAATAGCGTCTTCAGAAAACGCATCAAGATTGGGTGTTGATACAAAGGTCTCTGAATTATAAGCTTTTAGAAAATCCTTTCTCAGTGTATCCATCAATACTAAAATAGTTCTCATTTTTGGCTCCTTTAAGCTAAAATACAAAAACAAATAAGCAACTCCGAAATCTCAATTCAGAGCTTTGGAGTTGCTTATCATGTCGAATCGTTTATACCAAAATTTTAAAGTAAGATAGCACAATCGCAATACCAATTAAAGCAAAGATAATTGCCACAACATGCTTACCGTTCCACTTTTTGATAAAGTACAAACAAAGTAGGGTCAGGAGTAATGGCAACATATTGGGAAGAACTTGATCAAGCATGTCTTGGATCATTACTTTTCCATCACCCTTACCAAAGCTTATTCCCAGTTTAACACCAACTGTTGATGTTATCAAGGCACCAGCAACCATAACCCCCAAAACATTAGCAGAAGTTGTGATACGGTCAAGAATTTTTTTACCATTATTAGAACTTAGAAGCTCCTTACCCTTGCTATATCCAAGATGAATACCATAGTATTTCAACGGAAAATATAAAAAATTAATCAATAGAAACATCAAGATAGGACCTATAAAGTTACCTTCAACCGCAAATGATGCTCCAATACTACCGGCAATGGGGTACCAGGTAAAGTTTAATAAACTATCTCCTAAGCCCGCTAGAGGCCCCATCATTGAAGTTTTTACTGCAATAACAGAATCTTTTTCATCTTCTTCCGTTGTCTCTTCTAGGGCAGCAGTAATCCCTAAAATAAACGGAATTAAAACAGGGTGGCTATTAAAGAATTCCAAATGCCGTTTTTGGGCATTAATACGCTCTTCTTCTGGACGATCTTGATATAGACGCTTTAAAACAGGTGTTAGAGCGTACAAAGTACTCAAACTCTGGAGGCGTTCATAATTATGAGAGAATTGGATTAATTGTGAGCGCCAAAACATCTTATTAAGATCACTTTTTTGAATTTTATTGGCCATTATAAATCAAACTCTCCTTCCCCTTCAGCGATAATAACGTTAGAGTCCGTTTCTTCTTCAACTTCCTTTCCTTCACCGCCACCACGATTCATCAAAATATCGTAGAGAGCCGCTGCTGCAAGTGCAAATGAGGCGACACCGATTGTAGATACTCCCATAAAAGTTGCAAGTGCAAAACCGAGCAACAAGAAAATCCACATGTTTTTCTTAAGCATCATAGCCAACAACATAGCAAGACCAACAGCTGGAATTAGCTTAGAGGCAATCGTCAAACCTGTCAAAATGAATTCTGGTATGATGTTAAGCACAGCCTCAACAGCTGGTGCACCAAAGAAAACTGCAATAAACACTGGCACGGCACGACTTAGAAAGAAGAATAGTCCTCCTAAATATTGTAATTTATCAATAGCACCAAATTTCCCGGATTCAACTGTTTTATCGGCCGCATGTACTAAACCAACATTTGTCGTCATAATAATCATAGACAGCTGCTGAACCAACAATGCTACAGGAATCGCTACTGCAACACCAGCAGCTTCGCCACCACCGGACATAATTCCAATAGCTACCCCAACAATACCTCCTGAAATAACATCAGGTGGTTGATAGGCTCCAACATTATTTGTTCCTAACCACATAAGTTCTAGGGTTCCTGAAATGATCAACCCTTGGACAGGATCGCCAAGTATAAACCCTACAACTACTCCAGCTAATAGCGGTTTACGAAAACCTAAGTGTGGGCCAAACTGATCAAGCGCACACAGACCCGACCAAATTGCCACAAGTAAAGCTTGTATAAACATCACTATTCTCCTTTCGTTATTTTAAAATATTTTTTGATTGCAGTAAAATTCTAGTTCTCAAATCAACGTTTTATAGTCAACCCTAGGATCTTTAGGAACCATCTGAACATTGATATGAATACCTTTTGATATTAAATCACGAAAAGCCTGATCTTCTTCTTCAGTCACTGAAATTGCTTTTTCAAGTCGCTTACGGCCATCACGATAACGCATTCCTCCAGCGTTAACTTCTGAAATATCTAATCCCTCGTCCACCAAATACTTGATGTCAATAGGATTTGTAAACAAAAGCATGGTACGTTTTTTGATTTGACTTTTTTTCATTACTTCTGCAAATTGTTTAACACCGAACATAACAACTTTAACGCCTTCTGGCACTGCAAAATTTGCTACTTGATGTTGAACAGGATCATTTTTAGCTTCATCATTAATAATCAAAATTTGCTCAATATCATAATTACGTGTCCAAGTTGTAGCCACTTGTCCATGAATAAGACGATCATCGATACGTACAAGTTCAATAGCCATAATGAATTCCTTTCTTATAAATCAAATTCCTCTTCTTCCTCTGAAGGAGTCGCATATTCCACAAGACTAATAACTGATTCCTTATGAGAAATAATATATTCCTTAATTGCTTCTGGACTAGATTCAGCCATCATAAACGTTTCTAAGAGTATAGGTAGGTTGAAACCTGCAATGATAAAAATATCTGGCCTCTCTTCCAAAAATCGATAAGAAGCATTAAAAGGCGTTCCTCCCAAAATATCTGTCAAAATCACCCATTGGTCATCAGGATATTTGGTAATTGTTTCCTTTATCTCTTGTAAAGCCGACTGAATGGTTGAATCAACAGTAATGCTTAGTATTGATACCTGCTCTTGTTGACCTAAAATCATCTCAGCGCTCTGAACGGCACCTTGAGCCATAGGACCATGACTCATGACTAAAAATCTCATTTGGTCACTTCACTTTCTTTTTTATTTACAGGTATATTTTAACACATGACTATGTAGTTGTAAACGCTTTTTTGTTTATTTTTTTTTATTTTTGTTGTTTGTAAAGTTTAAAAAATGTTCTTTGAGAACATTTAATTAATACAGGTATCAATCGGTTCATACAATCAAAAGTATCATTATATATTATTGTCTATTTTATAACAAAAGACTTCTATCAGATAAGAATTTCAATTCTTATCTGATAGAAGATACATAAATTACTTATTACTTGTTTCAATACTTCCTAAACCGCTCATACCTTTCCTCCAACAGTTGCTCTAATGGCAATTGTTTAAGATAAGCCACTTCTTTGATCAAGTTTTCTTTCAACATATCAGCGATTTCACTTGAAAAATAACCATGTTCAGGTATAACTTTATCAACCACACCCATATTAAGTAATTCCCCAGCAGTGATCTTCATTAACTCTGCAGCTTCGGGCGCACGACTACCATCTTTCCATAAAATAGAGGCAAAACCTTCTGGACTGAGAACGGCATACATGGTGTGTTCTAACATCCATACACGATCAGCAAGAGCTAGTGCCAAGGCACCACCAGAACCACCTTCACCAATAATAATGGCGATAATAGGCACCTTGAGATCACTCATCTCAAGCAAGTTCCTGGCAATAGCCTCACCTTGCCCACGTTCTTCTGCACCGACGCCTGGATAAGCACCAGCGGTATTAATAAAGGTGATCACAGGACGGCCAAACTTTTCTGCTTGCTTCATGAAGCGCAGTGCCTTACGATAGCCTTCGGGATGAGGTTGTCCAAAATTACGATGCAGGTTATCTTGTAAATTTTTTCCCTTTTGAATGCCTATAACCGTGACTGACTGACCGTCTAAACGAGCTAAGCCAGCAACGATGGCGCCATCATCTGCGAACTGACGATCGCCATGTAGCTCTATAAAGTCATCAAATAAGGCCTCAGCATAATCCAAAGTAGTCATGCGATGCTGATCACGCGCTTCTTTTAAAATTCTCGATACATCACTCATGACACACCTCCATGGAAAGCTAAGAGCTTAGCAATCACTTGTGGCAAATCTGTTCGTTTGACAATCTTGTCCACAAACCCATGTTCTAAGAGAAACTCTGCTTTTTGAAAATCTTCTGGCAAGTCCTCTTTCACTGTTGTTTCAATCACACGACGTCCTGCAAAACCAACCAAGGTTTGAGGCTCCGCTAGGATAATATCCCCTTCCATGGCAAAGCTAGCCGTCACACCTCCAGTGGTAGGATCTGTCAAGACTGTTAAGTAAAAGAGCCCTGCCTTAGAATGGCGTTTGACCGCTGAAGACACTTTAGCCATCTGCATCAAAGACATGATACCTTCTTGCATCCTGGCACCACCAGAAGCTGTAAAGATAACAACTGGCAGTTTTTCTTTGGTTGCCAATTCAAACAAACGCGTGATTTTCTCACCCACAACTGTTCCCATGGAGGCCATGATAAAATTAGCATCCATGATAGCCAGTGCTGTTTTTTGTCCCTTAATGTCAGCCAATCCGGTCAAAACAGCTTCATCTAAGCCCGTTTTTTCACGTGCCTGAGCTAACTTTTCTTGGTATTTAGGAAATCGTAAAGGATCTTTGGTATCAATACCCGAAAATAATTCTTCAAAGCTTCCCTCATCAGCTGTAATAGCTAAGCGCTCTAAAGCCGAAATTCTAAAATTATAAGAACAGGTCGGACAGATTTTAGCCATTCCCAAGTCCTTTTGATAAATCAAATGTTTACAAGCAGGACATTTAGCAAAAAGTTCATCAGGAACCTCTGGCTTAGGTGTATTATCTCCCTTAAACGAACGATTGGGATTGATTCTAAAATACTTATCCTTCTTATCAAATAAGCCCATACATTACCTTTCTAGTCAGTCAAGGTTTCTTCTTTCTGATAATCTGGTAAAAATTGCTCCATCAAGAAAGACGTATCATAGTCACCAGCAATCACATGTTGATCTGAAATCAAGTCCAACTGGAAATCTGCATTAGTGACCAAACCTTCCACTTCAAATTCATAAAGTGCCCGTTGCATCTTCATGAGGGCATCGAAACGATTTTCCCCATGCACAATGATTTTGGCTATCATACTATCGTAGTAAGGAGGAATCGTGTAGCCATTATAAACGGCAGAATCTACGCGCAAGCCAACCCCTCCAGATGGTAAATAGAGATCTGTGATTTTTCCTGGACTTGGGGCAAAGTTGAACTTGGGATTTTCCGCATTGATACGACATTCAATAGCATGACCAGAAATAACAACATTTTCTTGTTTAACTGATAGTGCTAATCCCGCAGCAATCTTAATCTGCTCCTTGACGATATCAATCCCTGTTACAAATTCTGTCACAGGGTGCTCTACTTGAACACGCGTATTCATTTCCATAAAGTAGAAGTTTCCTGAGCGTTCATCTAAGAGAAATTCGATGGTCCCAGCATTGACATAAGAAACAGCTTTAGCAGCACGAACCGCCGCATCCCCTAATTCTTGGCGTAATGTTTTACCAATCGCCACAGAGGGACTTTCTTCTAAGACTTTTTGGTTATTACGCTGCAAAGAGCAGTCACGCTCTCCTAGATGAATAACATTACCAAAAGTATCCCCTAAAATCTGCACTTCGATATGGCGCGCTGGATAGACCACTTTTTCAATATACATGGCACCATTCCCAAAAGCAGCCAATGCTTCTTGTGAAGCTGATTCAAAAGCCGCAGCCAATTCATGTTCTTCTTCAACTTTACGAATCCCCTTTCCGCCACCACCGGCAGATGCTTTTAGCATAACTGGGTATCCAATTCGGCCAGCAATTTCGAGGGCTTCATCAGCCGTATGAACTTCCCCATCAGACCCAGGAATGACAGGAACACCAGCTGCGATCATCTCTCGACGCGCATTGATTTTATCCCCCATCTTATCCATGACCTGTGCAGAAGGACCGATGAAACTAATATTCATCTCCTCACACATCGTAGCAAACTTTGAATTCTCACTTAAAAAGCCAAAGCCTGGATGAATGGCTTCGGCTCCAGTCACAATAGCAGCCGATAAGACAGAACTCATATTTAAATAGGAGTCTGTCGAACGTGCTGGCCCAATACAAATAGCCTCATCAGCCAAAATTGTATGAAGGGCATCCTTATCAGCTTCCGAATAAACAGCAACCGTGGCAATTCCTAATTCACGCGCCGCACGAATAATCCGTACCGCAATTTCACCACGATTGGCAATCAGTAGCTTTTTAAACATTTGATTTCTCCTTTACCACAAACCTAGATTAATAGATTTGTTAAAAGTTCTAATTTCCAATAGCAAAAGTCAGTGTCCCACTGGCAGCCAATTTTCCATCAACTTCAGCTTTAGCTTCCACAACAGCAATGCTGCCTCGACGTTTGACAAACTTAGCTGTCATCACTAACTGATCCCCTGGAACAACCTGTTTTTTAAACTTAACGTTATCCATGCCAGCGTAGAAAACTAATTTACCCTTGTTTTCCTCTTTAGATAATTCTAAAACACCGGCTGTCTGCGCCAAAGCCTCCATAATGAGGACCCCCGGCATGACCGGATAGTTTGGAAAATGCCCATTGAAGAAAGGTTCATTAATCGTGACATTTTTGATGGCGACAATCTCATCATCGCTAGCTTCCAACACACGGTCAACCAAAAGCATGGGATAACGATGTGGTAGCGCCTCACGAATAGCCTTTATATCGATCATTTTATACGTACCAATCCTTGTCCATACTCAATCACGTCTTCGTCGGCAACTAAGATTTCCGTCACCACACCATCACAAGGTGCTGGCACTTCATTCATGACTTTCATGGCTTCAATAATCATCAAAGTTTGTCCTTTTTTAACCGAGTCGCCGACAGAGACAAAACTAGGCTTCCCAGGAGCCGGTGCCAAATAAGCCACACCAACTAAGGGACTTTCCACAAGATCCCCTTCTGCAGTTTGAGATGATTGAGAATCAACTTGAACCACAGCTGCTTCTGAGTTAATATCCGAAGTCACCACTGCCTGATTAACTTGTTCTGAAACAAGACTAGCTGGCGCTGATACTGGCAATTCTTGACGCTCATTTTTGCTAAAACGCAATTCATTACCATCTTGTTTAAACGAAAATTCACGAAGACTCGATTGATCAAATTGAGCCATCAAATCCTTAATTTCTGAAAGATTCACCTTTAATCCTCCCAACGCTTGAAGGCAAGAACCGCATTATGTCCGCCAAATCCAAAGGTATTGGAAATGGCATAGCGAACATCTGCTTGAAGGCCTCGCCCCATCACGACATTGGCTTCTATATCTTCTGATAATTCTTGAGTCCCTGCTGTCATATGAATGAAGCCGTGACGCATACTTTCAATGGTTGCAATAGCTTCAACAGCTCCAGCCGCACCTAATAAATGTCCTGTAAACGACTTGGTCGAAGATACAGGGACATCTTTACCAAGTACCGCAACAATAGCCTGGCTCTCACCTTTTTCGTTGGCCTGAGTTGACGTACCATGAGCATTGACATAATCCACATCGCTTGGCTCGATACCAGCTTCTGCAATCGCTAACTTCATTGCCTTAGCAGCACCTGAACCGTCTGGAGACGGACTAGTCTGATGATAAGCATCACAAGTATTACCATAGCCCACGATCTCAGCCAAGATAGTTGCACCACGCTTTTGAGCATGTTCTAAGCTCTCAACAACCAATATACCTGAGCCTTCTCCCATAACAAAACCATTACGGTCTTTATCAAAAGGAATCGCTGAACGCGCAGGATCTTCTGTCGTTGATAAGGCAGTCAGAGCATTAAAACCACCGATACCAATTTCATTGATAGCACTTTCAGATCCTCCTGCTAAGACAACATCTTGGAAGCCAAACTTAATTTCACGAAAAGCCTCACCAATAGCATCATTAGCAGAAGCACAAGCTGTTGTAATTGATTTACAAACACCATTGGCACCAATACGAAGGGCAATATTACCAGCTCCCATATTTGAAAGGGCCTTAGGAATAAACATGGGCTGAATACGTTTCATGCCTTTCTCATGCATACGGATAATTTGCTCCTGCATTTCTTGGAGACCACCGATACCAGACGAAACAATAACTCCGACACGATCACGATCGACCGTCTCCATATCGAGACCTGCATTTTCTAATGCTTCCAAAGTCGCATAAATGCCATAAAGGGAGTACATATCCATCCGATTTTTATCTTTACGTACAAAATATTTATCAAATGGAAAATCCTGAATTTCCCCAGCATTGCGCACAGGAATTTCTGACGTATCAAATTTTGTAATTGGTTTTATACCAATTGTACCAGATTCTAAGTTTTTCCAAAACTCTTGAGGTGTATTTCCGATAGGCGATGTGACACCATACCCTGTAATCACGACACGATTCGTTGACATAACTTCTCCTTTATTCCGTTTCTAGACAGCTATCTTTACTCAAGCTTGAGGTCAATCAGATTTAAACAACAACCTTTAAATCATGGTCATCCCGCCATCTATGGCAATGACTTGCCCCGTCAGATACTCTTGCTGCGCTAAAAAGACTACCACTTGAGCCACTTCCTCAGGCTTTCCAATGCGTTTCATTGGGATTTGTCCCAAAATCACATCTTTCATTTTCTCAGGGATAGCATCTGTCATGTCTGATTCAATAAAACCAGGCGCAATAACATTAACACGTATCCCACGCGCAGCAACTTCTTTAGCCACCGATTTTGAAAAGCCAATTAAGCCAGCCTTGGAAGCCGCATAATTAGCTTGACCAACATTACCAATCAAACCAACCACAGATGAGACATTGATAATCGCTCCTTGACGCGCTTTAGTCATTGGCTTCAAGACAGCCTGCGTCATATTAAAGGCACCTGTTAAATTGATTTTTAGAACCTTCTCAAAATCGGCTTCCGTCATCTTCAACATCAACTTATCATTAGTGATCCCAGCGTTATTAACAAGAATATCAACACTACCAAGCTCGCTGATAACCTCATCAATCATACGTTTAGCATCAGTTTCCTGCGAAATATCACCTGAAACACCTATAACTTTTACACTATAATCAGCAAATTGAGCTAACAATTCTTCTGAAATAGCCGAACGCCCATTTAAGACCACATTGGCGCCAAGTCGCGCAAATTCATGAGCTATGCCCAATCCAATCCCACGAGTAGATCCTGTTACAAAAACATTTTTCTCTTTAATTTCCATCTTTTCCTCACTCACAGATTAAGTGCTTGCTCCAAGGTCTCTTGATCATTGACAGCGATCGTTTGGAGATTTTTATCAATTTTTTTAAGAAAGCCAGATAACACTTTCCCAGGTCCGACTTCAATGACTCGGTCGACACCAAATGATTGAATGGCAGTTATTGATTCATAAAATCTAACCGGTTCCATTACTTGACGTGCTAACAAAGACTTAATGTCATCTTTTCTCATAATTTTAGCTTCAGTATTGCCAACCAAAGGGAGCTTAAAGTCACTGAACGTCACCTTTTCTAGCACTTCTGACAAACCATGACTAGCTTGCTCAAGCAGAGCAGTATGAAAAGGACCTGAAACTTGAAGAGGAACCATGCGTTTGACACCTGATTCTTTCAGAAGTTCGACTGCCTTGTCGACCGCAGTCATCTCGCCTCCAATAACGATTTGTTGAGGCGTATTATAGTTGGCAGGACTCACCACCCCCAGTTCAGATGCTTTCTGACAAGCTTCTTCAATGAGTGAGGCATCTGTATTCATCACAGCCACCATTTTGCCACTCCCTGCTGGTGCTGCTTCTTCCATTAACTGACCACGCTTAGCAACCAATTTTAAGGCCGACGCAAAATCAAGAGCTCCCGAAGCTACCAAAGCCGAATACTCACCCAAAGAAAGGCCAGCCACAATATCTGGCTCGAGATCTTTAGTGACTAATAACCGATATATGGCAATAGACGTCGTTAAAATGGCTGGTTGAGTATATCGTGTCTGATTGAGTTTATCTTGATCTTCATCGATTAACTGACGAAGATCATAACCTAATATCTGACCGGCCTGGTCAAAGGTATCTTTAACAATGTCAAAATGCTCATATAAATCACGCGCCATACCTAAACTTTGGGCACCTTGTCCAGCAAATAAAAAGGCAGTTTTTATCATCATTTCTCCTCAATTTAGTCTAGAAGATCAGCCCAGCGTTTAGCCTCATTGGCGATAACCGCTTTAGCACCTGAATATAAATCTTCTAAAATCTCAGCACAAGTTTCTTCCTTGCTGACCAGACCAGCAATTTGACCGGCCATTACCGAACCATTAACAACATCACCATCAACAACAGCATTTCGAAGAGCACCTGCTCCTAGCTCCTCAATTTCTTCAGCTGTTTTTTTTCCAGCAAGAAAATCTTTTTCAGCTTGGCTGTAGACAGTGGCTAATTTATTTTTAATGGCACGAACAGGATGTCCCACTACAGAAGCCGACACAACGGTGTCGATATCCTTAGATTTCAATACTTTATCTTTAAAAGCTTGATGAGCATTGGATTCTTTAGCGACAACAAAACGTGTGCCAACTTGAACAGCATCAGCTCCCAGCATGAAACCAGCTGCCATACCACGACCATCTGCGATACCACCCGCTGCAATCACAGGAATATCAACAGCTTCCGAAACTTGACGAACCAAGGTCATTGTCGTCAACTTGCCGATATGACCACCTGCTTCCATGCCTTCTGCGATAACCGCATCAGCACCCAATTTCTGCATCCGTTTAGCTAGAGCTACACTGGGAACAACTGGGATAACTGTAATCCCCGCTTGATGGAAACGTTCCATATATTTCCCAGGGTTACCCGCACCTGTTGTGACAACCTTAACACCTTCCTCAATGACCAAATCCACAATATCATCAACAAATGGTGATAAGAGCATAATATTGACACCGAATGGGTTGTCGGTCATAGCCTTAATTTTATCAATATTAGCTTTAACAACTTCCTTAGGGGCATTTCCACCTCCAATAATTCCTAAACCGCCGGCTTTAGAAACAGCACCGGCAAGGTCGCCATCAGCCACCCAGGCCATACCACCTTGGAAAATCGGATATTTAATCTTTAAGAGCTCTGTAATACGTGTTTTCATAAACTATCTAAACAATACTTTCTATTTTAAATGATTTGACAATCAAATTATATAGTTAAATAAGAAGGAGTAAGAAGTACTCACAGACTACTGCGAGCATTTACCTCTCACCCCTAATACATTATTTTGTTTTTTCTTCAACGTAAGCAACCAAGTCACCTACAGTGTTAAGCCCATCTTCTGTTTCAATTTGAATATCAAATTCATCTTCGATTTCTGAAATCACTTGGAAAACATCAAGAGAATCAGCATCAAGATCATCAAAAGTTGTTTCCAACTTCACTTCTTCTGCTTCTTTACCAAGTTCTTCAACGATAATTTCTTGTACTTTATCAAATACTGCCATGCTTTTTCTCCTTAAGAAAATAAATAAAATATATAAATGTGCTATAAACACAAAGTTAACTAAATTTTAACAATTAGATTTCCCCATGTCAAACCTCCACCAAAAGCAGATAGTAAAATGGTTTGGGTACCATCTAATCTGATCAGACCCTTCTCAACATTTTCTGATAGTAGAATCGGGATACTAGCGCCACTAGTATTACCATATCTATCCATGTTGGCTAGAAAATTATCACGATCAACAGAAATTTTCTTCGCCATTTTATCTAGAATTCTGATATTAGCCTGATGAAGTAACAAATAATCGACCTCTTCCGGATAATGATCCAACATTTGCCGAATACTTTTAGAAACTGTTCGAATAGTGAAATCAAAAACAGCCCTACCATCCATTGTTAAAAAAGATGGCTCTTTTTTGACTATCTCCTGAAATGGTGACGATAGATTTTTCCGACCGGACTGCAGGTTCTGCCATTGACTACCGTCAGTATTCAGAGACTCTACCAAAAAGTGTTGTCGATCCGATTGCTCTAGCAAAACACCGCCGGCGCCATCTCCAAAAAGAACCGCTGTCGAGCGATCTGACCAATCCAAAACCTTTGACATCACCTCAGCTCCGATAACAATACCCTTTTGATAAGCTCCAGATGCCATAAACTTTTCAGCTGTTGCCAGGGCAAACACAAATCCACTGCAGGCTGCAGTTACATCAAAAGCAAAAGCATTCTGTGCTCCCAGATTTCCCTGAACTTTAGCAGCTACAGAAGGCATGTTATGATCTGGAGTAATAGTCGCTATAATAATAAAATCAAGTTCTAAAGGACTTAAACCGGACTTACTTAGTAACGATTCAGCTACTTTAGTTGCCAAATCGCTGGTATCCTCATGCTCGGAAATGTGTCGCTGACCGATACCAGTTCGACTTCTAATCCACTCATCACTTGTATCTAAAATCTGTGATAAGTCATCATTAGTCACTATACGACTTGGAGCATAATGAGCCACCTGTGTCATTTTTGCAAACCCCATTATTTTAGGTCCTCCAAAAATTGATTTAAGTTTTTTAGCCCTCGTTCCATCACTCTAAATTCATCATCATCAAGACCATCTGTAATCTTTTTGACCATATTCATATGAAATTTTTGATGCAATCGATATAACAGGCGACCTTTTTGCGATAAGGTCAAATGAACCACTCGCCGATCCACATTAGAACGTGTCCGGATAATATACCCTTTCTGTTCTAGCTTATTCAGGCTAGTTGTTACTGTACCAAGTGTTACCATTAAAGCCTTCGCAATATCACTTGGTGTCGCGTTAGGAGTATTACCAATTTGATCAATAGTATGCATCTCTTTAATAGAAACATCACTAAATCGACTGGTTTTTAGGCTTGCTTCTTCAATAATAAGAACATTGTTAAAAATACCAACTAGGTAGTCATTGATTTCCTTATAATCCACAGAAACAACCTCCATAAACTTTGACTATCAAATTATATCAAAGGTGAAATTATTTTGCAAGATTTTTCTATGAAAACACTGGCCACACTCATCAATCAAATTGACCACTTCCTGTAAATACCGGACGACGTCTCTCAGCGTGTGCCCTAACCCCCTCCTTAAAGTCATCCTGAAACGCTAAGCGCTCTTGCCATTCTAACTCTTTGTCAGCATAAGCAGCCCAATCTGAGAAATAACTCTCCCAAACAAGTTTTTTCATAGCTGCATAAGAGTTAAAAGAACCACGTTTGAGACGTTTAATCAATCTTTCCTTGCTCTTAACTAGCTGATCAGAATCACAAACTTTGTAAACAAAACCATAGGCTTCTGCCTCTTCAGCTGAAACTGCCTCACCTGTCATTGCCAACTGAATCGCTCTATTAAGACCAAGAGATCGAGTCATCAAATAGAAACCACCTGCATCTGGGGCTAGCCCCACATTAACGAAAGCTTGTATAAATTTTGATTTGTGGCTAGCAATACAGAAATCAGCTGCCAAAACCATATTAAAGGCTGCACCTGCAACAGCACCATCCGTACAGAAAATAACCGGCTTCGGAAGTTGTTTTATCTTTAATGAAATCTCCTGAACCAATTGCGCAATTGCCACTAAAGATACAATATTATCTTCAGCTACAGCTTTTTCCATTTCAAGCAAGTCACCACCAACAGAAAAAACTGCTCCCTCTGCCTCAATAACCAACATTTGAACTTGAGTATCGTTCTTGACATTCTCAAATACATCCAGAATCTCTTGACACATAGGGATGTTAAAACCATTATTGGCATTGCTACGGTTAAATACTAAAGTAGCAACCCCATTCTCTAGGCTATATTTAATTGTATGATAAACCATTTTGACTCCTTTTATTTGAGTATTAAATAATTTTATTATCAAAGTATATCACAAAAAATGATTTTAGCAAATAAAAATTGAAGTTTGTTCAACCAATAACAAAGTAAAACATTAGTTTATAGAAGAAACAGTTGAAAATAGTCTGAATTTTGTTATACTTATTCCTAATACAGTCTATATTGGGGGAAATATGAAGGTTACCAAATTTGGAGGAAGCTCACTGGCTTCAGCAGAACAATTAACAAAGGTGTTAAATATCATTAAAGAGGACACAGAAAGACGTTTTGTGGTGGTATCTGCACCTGGAAAAAGAGAGACAAGCGACACCAAAGTCACAGATGCCTTAATCCAATATTATGAACATTACATCAATAAACAAGATACCAGTGCCGATAAGTCATGGATCATTCAACGCTACCAGGATATTATTGAAGAACTAAACCTCGATAACGCGATCTTAACGACAATTTCTGAGGCCATCGAACAATTAGAAACTCTCCCTATTGAGGATAATCCTTATCTTTACGATAGTTTCTTGGCAGCAGGTGAAGATAATAATGCTAAGCTAGTGGCAGCATTTTTCCAAAAAAATCAGCTAAATGCTACCTATCTTCATCCCAAAAAAGCGGGATTAATGGTTAGTAAGGAACCAGGCAACGCAAGATTGTTGCCGACAAGTTACGATTTAATCAAAAAATTACGCCAAGGAAATCAAATTTATATTATCCCTGGCTTCTTTGGAGTTACTGAAGATGATCATATCTGTACATTCTCAAGAGGTGGATCTGACATTACAGGATCCATTATCGCTGCCGGCGTAGAAGCCGATCTCTATGAAAACTTTACAGATGTGGATGGTATTTTTGCCGCACACCCGGGTATTGTCCACGAACCGCATTCGATATCAGAATTGACTTACAAAGAGATGAGGGAACTTGCCTACGCTGGATTCACTGTTCTACATGATGAAGCTTTAATCCCAGCCTATCGGGCAAAAATTCCATTAGTCATAAAAAATACGAATAATCCCTCACATCCCGGTACCAAAATCAGCCTAGAACATAGTCGCTCCCAAACTCCTGTCGTTGGTATTGCCGGCGATGATAAGTTCGTCAGCATCAATATCTCCAAATATCTCATGAACCGGGAAATTGGATTTGGTCGTAAAGTCTTACAAATTTTAGAAGAACTCAACATCCGCTGGGAGCATATCCCAACAGGCATAGATGATATATCAATTATATTAAGAGAAAGAGAACTCTCAGGTATCAAAGAAGCTAAAATTGTATCATTCTTGAAGAACGAACTTGATGTCGACTATCTCGAAATTGAACGCGACTTATCAATCATCATGGTAGTTGGGGAAAATATGAAAAACCATGTTGGTATTATGTCAACAGCTACTAAAGCTTTAGCAGAAAATCACATCAACATTGAAATGATTTCACAGGGATCCAGCGAAGTGTCTATCCTGTTTGTCATCAAATCACAAGAAGAAAAAGAAGCAATCCGTGTTTTATACCAATCTTTTTTCACCAACTAAGTAATTTAACAGACACTTCAATAAAGCTACCATCACCAGCAGTAAGGATAGACCAAGAGTAACAGCCATTTTATTACACTAACTTCCTACACCATCTGTATTTTCATCCACGATTCCAGATAAACTATCTAAGGTATCTTACTAATAAGCCTCTCACGCTAGTCTTTGTGACTTCTAGCGTAAGAGGCTTTTTAACTTGTCAAAATCATAGATCTAGATAGGCCGCACTAGGGCCCTACTTCCCATCTTCTAGCCACAACTGACGGAACTGCCTTAATAAGGCTTGACGCCCCTTAAACGGTTTACCACTTACCAATAACCCAACCTTATACTGTTCAGACTCTGGTAAAGTCGCCCTAAGACGATCTAACTGATCAAATAGGACAACCTTCTCGTCTAAAGCCAGACCTTTTTGCGCAATCGCATGGCTTAATGTCGATACCTCTTCATAAGGCAAACGGTTCAGACGGCGCTTATGGCTCTCCTGGGATCGTAAAACATCTTTCAAGTAGTTGGAAAACTTTGTCTTAAAACAGGCAAAAAATAACCTGGCTTCTCTTAAACAGTCCGGTTTATCATCAATCAAACGAAACAAACAGATCATCGCTTCTTGTTCCCAATCAGACGACTCCCACAATTGGATATGATATTGACGACGTAATTTAAAAACAATAGGCTTAACGCATTGATACAAACTCTCAAAAGATAACTGATTTAAAGGATAATTTTCCATTACTTGATATAACCTCATTTCTTATGGATGAGTCTAGTATAAGAAAAAGAGTCTCTCAAGACCATGACAT
>NZ_ATVP01000018.1 GCF_000420785.1 Streptococcus hyovaginalis DSM 12219
AGTGAAGCAATTGCTCCTTTTAAATCATTAACATGTGTTAACGACTCTTATGCGGTATTAGCTATCGTTTCCAATAGTTATCCCCCGCTATCAGGCAGGTTACCTACGCGTTACTCACCCGTTCGCGACTCATGATTAATGGTGGAGCAAGCTCCGGTATCAATCATGCGTTCCACTTGCATGTATTAGGCACGCCGCCAGCGTTCGTCCTGAGCCAGGATCAAACTCTCATTAAAATTTTAAGTTCGAGCTGCGCTCAGTCAGTTATCAGCTGACTTATTGTTTTTTCTTGACAGGTTACTTCCGTAACCCGCACGTTTGGTTTCTTTATCCAGTTTTCAAAGGTCTTTATCCCCACTTGCGAGACAACTTCTATATTCTAGCAAACATCGCTTCTCTTGTCAACTACTTTGTTAGTTTTTTTTGTTTTCGTTAACCTCTAGCCCTGTTTGGAACTTTTCTATAATACTACACTACAATAATAATTGTCAACCTATTTTTGTATTTTACTCTTTTAAAATAAATCAACTTACATATAAAGTTAGTTAACTGAAAATATTAAACATCAGACCCCAATCAATCTATTCAAAGACAGCAGATACTATATTCCAGACTGCTGGCAATAAGTATTAATAGTGATCTATTCTAAAAAAATCCAGCACCTATACAATCATTTATTAATAGACGTGTTTTAGAGATTTAAGTGTTGATTGGTTATAGATAACGTTCTCATTTCTATTAAAACTTCTAAATTGGTTAATCTCATTCTTGAATAAATACTGAAATATCACACGATGAAAGAAATCCAAGCCAATAATGTGAATAACTTCATCAGATTCTCTGGATTTTTTCTAAAGAAGATTCTTGTCATATTTATTATTACTTTTTATGAGTACATGCTACCGACGAGAGGGAATAGGAAATAGAGATTGAAAAAGCAACCATATATATGATATATGGTCGCTTTCATAGAGAATTAGACTAACAACTTCTTTCTCTGATAAGTTTGAATAGAAGACTAACTTGGAGTAAAACTTAGTATTATAAACCATGCTAAATATCATCTGCCAGTGTTTAGAAGGGGAATGTTAGAACAGACTTAACCTAATAAGCAAGTGAGATCACTGAGAATAAACACAGGTAGATAAATACGTTTTAGCAATAAAGAACTTTACTTGAAACATTCTAAAAATAAGAGAAATCCTTTCAAAACGATTATCTACTGCTAGATTTGAAATCAAAATAATAAAATAGCTACTCCAATTCGCTCAAGATTGGCAGTAGCTATTGTCTCTATAAGTCATTTAACCTACCATACATGGTTATTGATATGACTTTTACTCTTCTGTCATTTTTTCCTTGATCTCATCATAAGATAAGGCACGAGCTTCTTCTTCAGAATCTTCTGTTTCTGGCATTTTGCCAGTTTCATAGATGGATTTAATCTGAGCTGCATCTAATGTTTCATATTTTAGAAGGGCTTCTGCGATCAACTTATGAGTATCACGATTATTGTTAATGATATCAGCAGCTTTATTGCGAGCATCATTTAAGAGTTCACGAACTTCATCATCGATCATCTGCGCTGTTTCTGGTGAGTATGATTTTTCTGGTGATAATTGACCAGCCATCATAGAATGACTACCCTCATACTGAACAGGACCAAGTTTGTCACTCATCCCGTACTCTGTTACCATAGCACGAGCCATTTGGCTAGCTTGCTCGAAGTCATTTGAAGCACCTGTAGTTTGAACGTTAAAAATAATTTCTTCAGCTACACGTCCACCCATAAGACCTGCCAATTGTTCTTTCATATCATCCTTAGAAAGTAACATTTGATCTTCTTTTGGCAATGCTATCATATAGCCACCAGCTCGCCCACGTGGCACGATCGTTACTTTATGAACAACTCGAGCATTTGACAGCACAAGCCCTACAATTGTATGTCCAGCTTCATGGTAAGCAACAAGTTCACGATCACGCTGAGAAACTGTTTTATTCTTTTTAGAGGGACCAGCAATCACACGGTCTTCAGCTTCATCAACGTCAGATGCATCAATCACTTGTTTATTACGGCGTGCAGCAACGAGTGCTGCTTCATTTAAAACATTTTCTAAATCAGCACCAACAAATCCTGGGGTTTGTTGAGCAACCACTTTTAAATCGACGTCATCTGCCAAAGGTTTGTTTTTGGCATGTACTCGTAAAATAGCTTCTCGTCCTTTAACATCAGGTTGTCCAACTAAAACTTTGCGGTCAAAACGACCTGGGCGTAGAAGAGCTGGATCAAGGACATCACTACGGTTAGTTGCCGCAATAACGATAATACTTTCGTTTCCTTCAAAACCATCCATTTCGATTAGCAATTGGTTGAGTGTCTGTTCGCGCTCGTCGTTTCCACCACCCATTCCGGCACCACGACGACGACCAACTGCATCAATTTCATCAATGAAGATGATAGCACGTTCTGCTTTCTTAGCATCTTCAAAGAGAGAACGAACTCTACTAGCACCGACACCAACAAACATTTCGACAAAGTCTGAACCTGAAATGCTAAAGAATGGCACACCTGCTTCACCAGCAACTGCCTTAGCAAGAAGGGTTTTACCAGTTCCCGGAGGTCCCTCAAGGAGAACACCTGCAGGAATACGTGCCCCGAGTGCTTTATATTTTTTAGGATTTTTCAAGAAGTCAACAACTTCAACTAACTCTTGTTTTTCTTCTTCTGCGCCTGCTACATCAGAAAAGCGAACTTTTACTTTCCCTTCACTTTGCGTTTTGGCTTTATTTTTACCAAAGCTCATCGCTCCGCGGGCACCACCACCGCCCTGGTTCATCATCATGCTAAAGAACACAATCATAATAACCAATGGGAGGAAGCTCATAATCACCGAAATCCAAGTACCGCTAGAGCTTTCTTGTTTTACCTTTATAGTGACACCAGCATCGTCAGCAACTTTTTGAATTGTATCAAGGGCTGAATCACTGTACAAAATAGTGCTGTTAAAACCTGTTACATCACGACTTGAGTTATCCAAAAAATTTAGGTCAGAGGAACTGTCCACTTTTTTGGCCTCTTTATAGTCTCCAGTGACCTCTAAGATCGTCCCACTAGGTTGGTAAGTCAGTGTCTTGATCTCACCTTTTTTCAATTGTTTAACAAGATTGGTATAACTAATGCGCTGGGTTTGTGAATTGCTGCCACTAAAATAATATTGAAAGGCTGTTACCAGTGAAACAATAATCAATATATATAGTAGAGAATTTTTTACAAAACCGTTATTTTTTTTATTATTCATCAAACGGAATGACTT
Organism: Streptococcus hyovaginalis DSM 12219; assembly: GCF_000420785.1. Classification (GTDB taxonomy): domain Bacteria; phylum Bacillota; class Bacilli; order Lactobacillales; family Streptococcaceae; genus Streptococcus; species Streptococcus hyovaginalis. The sequence continues at coordinate 3,315 of NZ_ATVP01000018.1, forward strand.
TCTATTTTTATTTTGTGTAAATTTCTTCTTTCAATACACCTACGTAAGGTAAGTTACGATAATTTTCTTGATAATCTAAACCAAAACCAACAATAAATTCATTTGGAACATCATAGCAAACATAGTCTGCTTCAATCGCAACAGCACGACCTTCTGGTTTATCAAATAAAGTTGCAATCTTAACAGAGTTGGCCTTACGATATTTAAACATATCTCTTAAATAAAGAAGGGTACGGCCTGTATCAATGATATCTTCTACAAAAATAACATCGCGACCTTCAATATTAGTATCAACATCCTTAAGGATTTTGACCTCCCCACTCGAAGAAGTTCCTCCATGATAACTTGAAACTACCATAAAATCTACCTCAACGTGAGTATCAATGTGTTTAATCAACTCAGCCATAAAAGGAACAGCACCTTTAAGAACACCTACAAGTAGCGGATTCTTACCGGCATAGTCTTTTGTTAACTGGGCGCCTAATTCTTTAGATTTTGCGATAATTTCTTCTTCTGAATAAAGCACTTTTTTGATATCTTGTTCTAACATATATACACCATTCTATACTTTTTGAATATATAATTTACCCCTCATTATATCATGATAGTCAGGATTACTCAAATATGTTTTTCCGTCACATAAGACAGCTATGACTTGCTCTTTTTGTTCAAAAATTAAAGTCTCTCTGCGTTTATCATGAGGAATCTTTTCATCTATGAAAAAACGACGTAGCTTTTTGTTAATTCCCCTAACTCTAACCCGATCCCCTGCTTGGCGATGCCGAACAGTAACTGGTGTTAAATCTTTTAAGGGAATTACCATAGCACCTGGTAACTGTGACTCATCATATGTCAGCATATACTGTTCCAATAGAACGGATGCCCCATATTGTAACAAAACTGAGTCTTGCTGACCATCCGTCCTTGGACCTATTTTACAAATGTCAAATCGGTTGTGCTGTTTCAAAAAATAGTAACCATTCTTTAGTGGGTAATGGTAATTTTTAGAAGTGTTTAAATGTGCTAATAATTGCTCAAATTGCCTCTGACCTAGCTGTAAATCTGGTATTTCAGACAGGTAATCTTCTAAAAGAAAGCGCTGAACAGAAGATGTCTGTTGCTGAAAAACGTGACAATTTTGTTTTTCCAGATCCTGCGTTAAATCTTTCAAAGCTTGAATTAACTCACTGACTTCCTGACCGTGCCTCAAAAGGGCTCCTACAATGTCGCTATTTTCCTTTTCTAACTGGGGAAAATAACTGTTTCGAACACGATTGCGCAAATAATGATTGCTATAGTTACTCTCATCTTCAAAATGATACAACTTTGGTAAATCTGCTTTTGAAAAAGAAAGTAGTGGACGAATCAACTCACCTGGTCCAAAAAATTGCCTTTCTTTGATTCCTGACTGATAACGTAGCTTACTCCCTCTCATAAAGCGCATAAAGATGGTTTCAGCCTGATCATCCGCATGATGTGCTGTCACAAGAGCAGTATAGCCTTCTTCTTGCATAATCGCTTTAAAAAAAGCATATCTAAAATCACGCGCCTTTTTTTCAGAAAATTTTCCCTCAAAATAAGCAACATAAAATGGAAGATGATGTTCCTCTGCCCACTTTCTTAAGTAAGTCTCCTCTTCTTTTGATTCTGGACGTTGTTGGTGATTAACATGAACAATGCCGATGTTAATGTTAATAGTTTCACGTGAAACATACAAAAAATGAAGTAAATTCATCGAATCTACTCCACCAGAAACGGCAATTAGAACCTTTTGATGGTCATCAAAAAAATGTCTTGCTGTTATATGTTGTAAAAAGTCCGCTTGTTCAATCATTTCAAAATCTCATAAATAGCATCTGCTATCTCAGTAATATCTTCGTAATCCGCTTTATCAGTCATTATCGTTAAAATAAACGGTGATGAGGTATAGATAATCCCTGCATCATGTTTGAAATCATAAGCATCTCCGATTTTATGTGATACTTTTTCCTTAATATTTTTAGAAATGCGTTCACCATCAAAATCCGTCTGTGAAAGATAGTCCAATACTTGGCCATTTTGGTAATAAAGAGCTTCAAGAATATTTCCAATTGTTTCGGGTGACATTTGACGCGCTTCCATATCCCATGATTGTCCCGAAGCAGCGCTAATAACAGATTGGTAATCTTGTCCAAATTGATCCGTGACATAGTAACCCAACATATTGCTCGCAACGTTATCTGATTGTTGCGCAACTTTTTTCATTAATTCATCAACAGAATAAGCTTTCTGATTGGCCTTTTTGGGTAAACTACCACTACCACTAGGATCATAAGCACCTGCAAAATCATTTACCTTCGAGGTATATTCAAATTTGGTATCTTTGGAAATTTTTCCTTGATCGAGGGATTCTTGCGTATAGTATAATATCGGAAGCTTGGCTAGACTAGCTGCATACATCGTTGACGAACTATTGATCCCAGCTGTCAGCCCTGTATCTAGCTGCTTGACATAAATACCATAGTGAGCTTTCTGGTATTTTTTCGTTAATAAAGCCTGAACAGCTTCCACTCTAGTATCTTGTTTTGATAATAAATCTGCTTTAACCCAGCCATAGTTGTCAATCTGATAATAGGTACCTGCATGTGTTTGTGCTCTCGCAGTAACTATAACCTGACTATAATTTTTGGGTTTACGAGAAACTTCTCGGCTTCCTTTGACAAAGGGACTATCATAGACGACATCAATCGCTCGCGTCCAATAAGTCTCTGAAAGAATAGTTTCTTCCAACACCACATCTTCGTAAAAAGCTGTCTTATCTGCCAACATATAGAATTGAGAATCTAAAACATATACAGGTAAGCCTGATTGATTCAGAATGACGGTACTTATAGCAAGGTCATCCGTAGTATCTAATGTTTTAGCAGGTGTTTTTAATTCAGGATCTTCGTAAATAGAGACTGGCTTAAGGAGTACAGGATTTTGAGGAGTATGCAAATCTCTAGGATTTGTTCCAGAAGCTGTCTGTGAGAGCTGGTACCGTTGAGCATCTGTCAGTTCAAAATCAATTTCTGTACTGATGGCCGTTAAGGGTTGGCATAAGAAAGGAAGTAACATGACAAAAAGTAGTAATTTCATGTTAAATGTCTTCTTCCTCCCTTTCTTGTCGAAGTGCTTGATTTTTTTGAGACAACTCTTCAAGCTTATCATCAGAATATTTTAAAAATGTTTCAATAGTTTCAATTAAATTTTCCATTATTTCGGTAGTAAATTAGGAACAGGAAAAATCAGTTCACCTTTCTTAGAATAGTAATACTTAGCTCTAGCATACTTTGCTGCAAAATCATTATCTTTTAAACTGTTAGCCAACTCTTTTTTATCTTTAACTTCTTGTGAAACTGACTGATAATCTTTTTTTAACTGAATCACACGCGCTTTTTTATCTTGTAAATTGTGGTAGCTACTGATTAAATTATAGGTCGGTAGAATAAAGAGTAGCATCACCAAAAGTAGCAACCATCCCATAAAGCGATGACGTTTGGCATTTTCTTCAATTTCATAACGCCGTTTTAACTTTTCGTCTTTAATATAGTCATTGTTAAGCTGAACAACATTAGGCTTCTTCATCTACTTCCACTCGCTTCTCGCTAATGATTTCATACATTTTTTCAGCATCTTCTTTTTTGGTGCTATCTTTCATCTCTAAAACCCTTACGGTTAGAAGTTTATTACCAAAACGTACTTCTACTTCATCGTTTAATTTTAAATCCGTGGAAGATTTTGCTAAAACACCATTAACTTTAATACGGCCCTTATCAGCTACTTCTTTAGCCACAGGACGACGTTTGATGATTCGTGATACTTTTAAATATTTATCTAGACGCATACTCTTCTCCTTTTGAGGCTGTCTTTTTTATTTTATCATTTTTTTAGAAAAATAGTAGAAAAAGAGAACGTGGAGCCCTCTTACCAGAATATTAACGCTGAGATAATTGTGCCTGCAAAAAAGATAATAAAAATAGCGAAAAGTAAACTTACTGCAAACCACATTTCACTTAAAAAACTTGTTTTGACATTTTTCTTAGGGTCTAAAAAATGCAAAATATCAGCATAAGTCTGTAATTGACGATTTTTTAGGATATATAAAACTTGAAATACTGAGTGAAATAGTGGAATAGCTAAAATGATAAACAAAATAGTTATCTGATTAATACTTAACAAATATCTCAGTGGGAAAAGCATTGAAAATAAAAACCACGAAATTCCTCCAATAATAAGCCACTTCTTAAATTGCGACTGGTCAACTTGATGTTTCATAAAATCAACATCTCCTTTAATTAGATTATCTAAGGAAATATCGAAAAAGGTTGCCATCAATAAGAGTGAGTTGATATCGGGATAAGTACGACCACGTTCCCAATTAGAAATGGTTTGTCGAGAAACATAAAGTTTCTCTGCTAATTCTTCTTGAGACAAACCTCGCTCTTTCCGTAAATCAATCAAACGTTGATGTAGCTCCATTTCGATCTCCTTGATAACTTTAGTCTAATTAACTCTAGCTTAGTTTACCATACAAGTATATTGACATGTGAGATTTTTCATGTCAAAAGGTTTTGTCAAAGTGGTTTTATGGCTGCTTTAATCCTTATTTTTCATTTTACGTTCCTTGATTTCAACAAATCCTTGCCCAAACTGAATCAGTTCTTCTAGAATCTCGTAATCTTTTTTATTTCGGATATCAAAAATTACCTCAATTTTACCCTGATGCTCACTGATACGAGCTTTGAGATTGGTTTTTGATAGGGCTTCAAAGTAATCTTGAGTCAAAAAGAGAGTCTGCGTGACTTTTTCAAAGCGAATAATCACTTGATTCTCCTTACGGTCAACTAATTCTGTAAAAACACTGTCAAGGTAGGCTTTGACAAGACCGATTTCAAGTAGATAGGCGACTTGATCAGGGTATTCGCCAAAGCGATCAATCAACTCATCCTGAAGTTCTTCGTAGGCAGCGCGTGAATCAATTTCACGGATGCGTTTGTAGATTTCAATTTTCTGACGTTCATCTGAAATGTATTGTGTTGGCAGATAAGCATCAATTTGTAAATTAAGCTCAGCATTGCCTTTCTGACGGACCTGTGATTTCCCTTGTTTCTTTAAAATAGCATCCTCTAAAAGTTGGGAATACATTTCAAATCCAACTGAATCAATGAAACCACTTTGTGAGGCACCTAGGATATTACCAGCACCTCGAATGGACAAATCCCTCATGGCAATCTTAAAGCCAGATCCCAGTTCTGTAAAGCCTTTAATGGCGTCTAATCTTTTCTCTGAAACTTCTGTCAACACTTTATCAGGGCGATACATAAGGTAGGCATAAGCGATACGATTGGAGCGCCCTACACGCCCACGAAGTTGATACAAGGTTGACAAGCCCATATGGTCTGCATTTTCGATAAATAGAGTATTGACATTAGAAATATCAACACCTGTTTCAATAATAGTTGTTGCTACCAAGACATCGTAAACCCCTGCGATAAAGTCTAAAAGGGTATTTTCTAGTTGAATTTCACTCATCTGACCATGAACAATACCAATGCTTGCTTCGGGGATTAACTCCTGTAATTCAGAGGCCTTTTGTTCAATGGTATCAACTTTATTGTAAACGTAGAAAACCTGTCCACCACGGTCTAATTCTCGTAAAATAGCTTCTCTAACCATTCCAAGATTAGTTTCCATCACATAGGTTTGAACAGGGTAACGATTAGTTGGAGGTGTTTCAATGACTGATAAGTCTCGAATACCAAGCATTGACATATGAAGTGTTCGAGGAATTGGTGTTGCTGTCAAGGTCAAAACATCAACCTTAGTTTTCAATGCTTTCAGTGTTTCTTTGTGCTTGACACCAAATCGTTGCTCTTCATCAATGACAATCAAACCCAAATCCGAGAAATTGACATCTTTAGAAAGAAGACGATGCGTTCCGATAATAATATCAACTCGCCCTTTGGATAATTCTTCTAAAATAAGGTTCTGCTCTTTCTTACTTTTAAAACGACTGAGTTCCTCAATGTTGACAGCTTGGTTGTTAAAACGTTCTTTAAAGTTGACATAATGTTGATGTGCTAAGACTGTCGTTGGTACTAAAATAGCTACTTGCTTGCCATCATTGACTGCTTTAAAGGCCGCCCGCATAGCAACCTCTGTCTTACCAAAACCAACATCACCAACTAAAAGACGATCCATAGGCTTGTCAGCTTCCATGTCTTTTTTGATTTCAGCAATGGATCTGAGTTGGTCTTCTGTCTCAACATAGGCAAAATCATTGTCGAATTCACGTTGATTGTCATCATCAGGCGAAAAAGCGAAGCCTTTGAGTTGACTACGTTCAGCATACAGTTTTAACAAATCGTCAGCAATGTCTTCAACTTGTTTGCTGACTTTTTGTTTTGTTTTTTGGAAGCGACCATCATTAAGCTTATTAATTTTTGGCTCTTTACCATCAGCTGAAACGTATTTGGATAAACTTTCAATTTGTTCAATCGGTAATGAAATACGATCTGAATTTTGGTATTGAATGGTTAGGTAATCACGATGAACACCTTTGATTTCTAAAGTTTCAATCCCAAGAAATTTACCAATACCATGTACTTGATGAACAACGTAGTCACCTTTTTCAAGCTCGTTATAGTCTTTGAGACGTTCCGCATTAGAGATATTAGAGCGACGGGCTCGACGTTTTATTTTTTTATGGAAAATCTCACGTTCAGTGATCAAAACTAACTTTTCATCAGCTAAATAAAATCCGCTTGATAACTGCCCAATAATAAATTGAGCTTGATAAGGAATAATCTCTTGAGCATCAGAAATTAATAACTCTAAGGCATACTCCTTAAAGATCTCTTGTAAACTTTCTAAGGATTTCTGAGAGTCCACCTGCACTAAAATGGTCGCTCTTTGTTTCTGATAACGATGAATCTCATCTACCAAGAGTGGAAATTGGTTGAAAAATTCCTGCATTGGGTATTGAGTCATGTTATGCAGGGCATCAAATTTAAGATTTCCTAAACCTTTATGAAAATTAGAAAAGAAGGTTGCTGGTTGATATTGACGTAAGATTTGGTAATTATCGGCAAAATAAACTTGACTTGACACAACTTTACTGTCTTGTAAATCTTCTGTCAAAAGATTGGCTACTTCCATTTCAAAACGTGCATGACGATCCATCAGCTTTTGAAAGTCATCGATAAACAGAATCGTATCCTTGGTAAAGTAATCAAATAAACTGTAGCTTTTCTTATAGAAAAAACTAAGAATGCGTCGGATATCCTTATGACGATAACCATCTTTAGTGACTGATAAAAGGTCGGTCAGATAGGCTCTTAAGTCATCACTGAGACTCTTTTCAATGGCTTCTTCTAGTTTGATAGTAGCTCGTTGGAAATCATCTGGGTTTAAGATAATATCTGTCGCTGGTGAAATGGTGATTTCCTCTAAGTTATCCAGGGATTTCTGACTCTCACTATCGAAGGTACGAATACCATCAATCTCATCACCAAAAAACTCTATCCTAAATGGATACTCTTCTGTCACCTCAAAGATATCAAGAATATCTCCCCTACGGCTGTACTCCCCAGGACTCAATACTTGGTTAACACGTTCATATCCTAAGTGTGATAGCTGATTTACAATATTGTCAAGTTCTTTGTCAACTCCCGTTGACAGTTTGATTTGAGCCTTTTGATAGCTTATAGGATTTGGTAATAGTATTTTAGTACCAATAATAGAAGTTACCAAAATACCAGTTTTTGTCTTATCCTGTAGAAAATTTAAACTTTCTAAGCGAGACAGAGTACGATCAAGCGACGAAAAAATGAACTCTGCAGCGGCGACATCATCAGCAAAAAAACTATAGATATACTTTTCATCTAATAGTGCTGATAAATCACTGATTAGCTGTTCTGCTTCATTCTGGGTAGAAGTTACAATAACCATTTTCCCTTGATGATATTGAAAAGCAGTTGCAATGGCCAAGGCCTTACTAGAAGCAGACAAGCCCATGACCAATTGACGTCCTGTAGCAATCTGCCCAAGCCAATTTTGAATGGTTTTGTTTTTTACTAGTAAATTTGTTAACCCTAACTTAGCCATTGTATCGTCTCATTGTATCTTCAAAATTATTGGTTTGTAAATAATGATTGACAGCATTGTCAACTTTACACAAGGTATTATCAATGGTTATCATTTCTTCTGTTGAGAATTTTCCTAAAACATGGTTGATAACAGTCATGCCATTTTGAGGGCGGCCGATACCAATTTTAATACGGTCAAATTCCTGTGTTCCGATGTGGGTAATGATAGACTTGATACCATTATGACCACCCGCAGAGCCTTTCTGTCGGAAACGAATTTTACCAACCGCCATGTCTAAGTCATCATAAATCACAATCAAGTCTTCTATCGGAATATTAAAATAGGTCAGAAGTGCCTTGACAGCAATACCACTCTTATTCATAAAAGTGGTTGGTTTGATGAAATAAACTTTTTCACCATTCATAAAGCCGCTTGTCACATAAGCCTTAAAGGTTTTATCCTCTGTAAACTTTAAGTTAAGTTCCTTTACAATATTGTCAACTGCCATAAATCCAACATTATGACGGGTATTATCATACTTTGAGCCAGGGTTGCCCAAGCCTACAATTAATTTTGTCATCTTATTCTCCAATACAAACACAAAAGGACTGGAAGTAACTTCCAGCCGGTTCCTATTTTAAAAATCTTAAACGTTAAAACGGAATTCCATGACATCGCCATCTTGGACGACATAGTCTTTTCCTTCTTCACGCAAGCGTCCTGCTTCTTTGACTGCTTTTTCAGACCCGTAGTGCACCAGATCATCATAGGACATGGTCACAGCACGAATGAAACCTTTCTCGAAGTCTGAGTGGATAATTCCCGCTGCTTGAGGAGCTTTGATACCACGCTTAAAGGTCCAAGCACGAACTTCTTTTTCACCAGCAGTGAAGTAAGTCCCTAGTCCTAACAGGTGGTAAGCTGCACGAGTCAGTTTATCAACACCAGACTCAGTCAAGCCAATTGCTTCCAAGAACTCATCTTTATCTTCATCATCAAGTTCAGAAATTTCTTCTTCTGCACGAGCTGAAATCACAACGACCTCTGCATTTTCAGTAGCTGCAAAGTCACGGATAGCCTTGACATAGTCAATATCATCTGGCTCTGCGACTTTATCTTCATCAACGTTTGCCACATAAAGGACTGGTTTGGTTGTCAAAAGAAAGAGACCCTTAACCACTTTTTGTTCTTCGTCTGTAAAATCAACTGTACGAGCTGATTTACCATCTTCTAGAACTGGTTTAATTTTTTCAAGAACCTTAAATTCAGCAACAGAATCTTTATCTTTTTGAGTACGAGCCATTTTCTCAACACGCGCATAGCGTTTGTTAATAGATTCTAAGTCGGCCAAGATTAACTCTAAATTGATGGTTTCAATATCAGCAATCGGATCAACAAAATCTGATTCACGCCCCTGCTCACGCATAACATTTTCATCATTAAAAGCACGAACCACGTGAACGATAGCATCCACTTCACGGATATTAGCCAAGAATTTATTACCTAAGCCCTCACCACGAGAGGCACCTTTGACAATACCGGCAATGTCCGTAAATTCAAAGGTTGTTGGAACAGTCTTTTTAGGTTTGACCAATTCTGTCAACTTAGTGAGGCGCTCATCTGGTACCTCAACCATACCAACGTTAGGGTCAATGGTTGCAAAAGGATAGTTAGCAGCCTCTGCTCCTGCTTTTGTAATTGCATTAAAAAGGGTTGATTTCCCAACGTTTGGTAACCCTACAATACCTGCTGTTAAAGCCATGTGTTTTTCTTCTCCATTTAAAAATTCAATCATAGCTATTATAGCAGAAAATAAAAGAAAAAGCCTGCCAATGAGCAAGCTTTTATGGGATAATGTAGCCTTTTACCAAAATGATATCAAGCCAATGGACTCTAGTAAAGCATAAAGAAGTAAAAGTAAGCATGCCGCCAGAAGGATATTTGCAAAAATCAGCCAAAAATCTCATACGAGCTGCTTGATATCTCGTTCTAGCTTTTCTACAACGCGCTCAACAATCGTTTGTGCCTCTTTTTCTAAAATTAGCTCATCTAGGGACACGTCAAGAATCTCTGCTAGCTTAATGGCATTTTCCATATCTGGCGTTGCCCCGCCTGTTTTACATTTGGCCGTAAGGTAGAAATCTATGCTTTCGTAGTTGCACCCTCGCAAGGCTGAAGAGAAATTTCGCAGGTCCGAAAGGAACAAGAAAATTCGATCAGCTCCTGAGATGTGAAATTTGGTGGGAGATAAAGAGTTCTTCAGCTAAAGTCTCCTGAGATAACTTTTTAGCAGTTCGATATTTTTTGAGCTACTCTGCAAATACAGCCATGGTCGTCACCTTTAATATAAGGAAGTAAGTCCTTATTTTCCAGCACTTTTAGTAGCCATTTCTAGTTGCAAAAGCTTTAATATCAGTAATTGGCTCCTAGAACTTCTGTTGCGCCAGCATATTTTCAGTCCAAGTGGCTACGATTCATTTGTAAGTAACAAGCTCAATTAAAAATGGCAACGATTGATTTTAAAAACCAAGATAGCATTCCTAAAACAGGAAAAAGTAACCACCAATAGCCAGCTAAAAATTGCCAAGCATTCATTGGGCTTTCCACTTCTTGGCTTTCAATAACGATTTCTTTTTCGGGTTCCTTACCCAAAACTAGAAAATCAAGACTAACTTTGAAAATATCTGCTAGTTGGACTAGTTTATCTAAATCTGGCGTAGCCTCACCTGTCTCCCATTTCGAGATTGCCTGGCGGGAGATATATAGTTTTTCTGCCAAATCGTCTTGTGACATCTTTTTAGCTGTTCTGAGAGACTTTAGTTGTTGTGCTAAGTGAGTCATCGCTCTACCTCCAATATCTTTCTAAATTTAGAGTAACTCATCATGCTGATATTGCCTAGCAGTAGTTGGACGCAATATCGCAACTAATAGTTGCAGATTGTCAACTAGCTTTTGCTTTACAGGACTTTCTTTAGTTTTCGTTCAAAATCATGACGACTCATCATAACCACATGATCACAATTGGTACAGCGGATTTTGATATCAGCTCCTAGTCGGATAACTTCCCACCGATTAGCCTTTTTACCCGTTTCTTTGATGACGCAGGCATGGGGCTTTTTCATTTCAACTTGGCTTCCTACTTGATACATCATATCTCCTTAGTAATAAATATAGCGTTCTTGACAATAAAGGGTTAAATCATTGGCCTGACTGACTTCACCATCATATTGGTAAGAGAATGGTTTGGAAGAGTGTATTCTGACCTTGTGAGTTTCCAAGTGTTTAACAACCTTAGATCGTTTGTGGTGCTTCAAAACGAGATCTAATAGGCCTCTGAGATGGCTCCAAAAATGTTTTCTTGGAATATAGACAAGATCAATGATTGGCTTTTGAAAGGATGTGTCAGGCCATATGGTGATACCACCACCAAAATATTTATTTTTCGCAATCGATAGAAAAAATGAGGACTGCCACTGATATGTCGTCTCATCTAGAGTAATTTCCAACTCTTCTTCTGACACATGTCCTAGATGTTTGAGTGCAAAAAAGAGATAGGTCAATTTCCCTAAACCTAGTTTTTTTAGAAATCCTTTTACAGATGATTGTTCTGGCGAAGCAATAACCTTAGCCGCAAAACCGATATCTAGGCTATTTAAGATCGTACCATTATTTGTCTGCATCACAAACATTTTTTGACTTCTTTTCACCTGTATGGCGGTCATTACCTTATCTAAATCTTGAATAGATAAAGCATGAGCAAAATCATTTCCAGATCCCGTTGGATAATAGGCAAAAGGAAGCTGAGCTGGCCAATAATCCAATGTCTTAGATAAGGTACCATCACCACCTAAAATAAGAAGCTGGTCAATATTACTGTCAAATGTCTTTAAAATGCGCTCAACCAAGATAGCTTCCTGGTCTTTCTTTTCTGTCAAGTGAATCTCCAAAGGTATGTCGGGATAATGCTCGTGAATGGCCTTAATAATCGTACGGGCTGTTGCAAACCCAGCCTGAGGGTTAGCTAAAATATAGAGAGTCATATTTTTGGGTTAATCTCATTAGGTTAATAAAATGATAAAAACGGCCTAGGGACCGTTTTTAAAACATTAATTGGTTCTTACAGGCGTAATCAATTGAATAAAGTTTTCGCTATCATCACCTGGTGTCAAAGTAAATGGACGAACAGGTGATAAGAAACGGACACGGACGGTTTCACTCTTAAGCGCCTTAAGAGCCTCTATTAAGTAAGTCGGATTGAAACTAATCGTTAAATCACTACCTGATAATTCTTCTGTGTCTAGCTCTTCGTTCACTTTACCAACTTCTGGAGAATTAACATGGGCACTGACTGATTTACCAGTAATTTCCAGTTTCACCGTTCCATTTTGTGTCGCATTTGAAACCAAGAAAGCACGTTCCATAGCTTGACGAAGGTTAGCTGTTTTAAAGACAACCTCCGTTTCAAAATTATTGGTTAACAAACGGTCAGTATCAGGATAAGCCCCCTCTAAAAGACGAGTATAGAAACTGATATTCTCACTTCTAAAGAGAATTTGGCTTGCAGAGAAGAAAATTTCTACTGTTTCAATATCGTCTGTAAAAACGGCTGAAAATTCGCGTAGGGAACGACTTGGAATAACAACATCGAAGTCTGAAGCTTTCTTATCTAGTGTTAATTGACGTTGACTCATGCGATGAGAATCTGTCGCAACAGCTTTAAAAATATGGTTATCTTTTAAGCTAACATGAACACCTGTTAAAATAGGACGACTTTCTTGGGTACTTGCAGCAAAAGCTGTTTCTGAAATCACTTGTTTTAAGGTTTTGGTTGCAAGCGTCAAAGGATTTGTGGTATCTACCTCTTGTAAACGAGGGTATTGCTCAACATCTTTTCCTTTTAAGGTAATTTCTGATTTACCACTTGTTATCTGGACTTGATAATTATCAATTTCCTTAAAATCTAGGGAAACATCTGGCAAACTAGAAACAATATTAATAAAGAAACTAGCTTCTAGCAAAATGGCACCAGGAGAAATCACCAAGAGACCAGCATTTTCTGTTTCTGTTGAGATAAAATGTTCAATCGAGATTTGCCCATTAGATCCTGTTAAAGTGATTCCTGAAGAAGTCACATCGATTTTGATTGTGGATAAAATAGGAATAGCATTTTTAGAAGAGATTGCACGTTTAGTGGCATTTAGAGCATGTAGGAAAAATGACTTGTTAATGGCAAATGAGATCATAGGAACTCCTTTATTGATATAATATTATATATAGTATTAGTAGTAGGCCTTGTTGATAATGTGGAAAAGTCTCTAAAAGCAAATAAAACTAGCCAAAAAGACTTGTGCACAAATTGTGGATAAAATGCTACAAAATTTAAAAGTTATCCACAACTACTTAATTTTATTTTTGAGCGTTTCGAGTTCAATTCTGAGACTTTCATCTTGCGCTAGCATATTCTTGATTTTATTGTAGGCATGTAGAACAGTGGAATGGTCACGTCCTCCAAATTCTTTTCCAATTTTAGGGAGAGAATTGTCAGTCATTTCACGAGCCAAATACATGGCCACTTGGCGGGCTAATACAATATTTTGAGTACGCTTGGTGGCTTTTATTTCTTTTACAGTTACGCCATAAAACTTACCAACCATGGCTTGAATTTCTTCTATAGGGATGACTGTTACTTGAGGACCATCTTTTTTACGAGCTCGGATAGCTTCAGCGGCAACCTCTACTGTGATCACTTGTAGTTTTTTAAAGTTAGCGACTAAGCTAATGTCTTTTAGGGCTCCTTCGAGATCACGGACATTAGAATCAAATTGTCCAGCAAGGTACTCAATGGTTTCGTTGGGAAAATCAAACGCATATTCTTGAATTTTATTGGTCAAAATAGCGACACGGGTTTCAAAATCAGGAGGTGTGATGTCTACGGTTAATCCCCATTTGAAGCGCGTGACCAAACGGTCTTCCAAATCATTGAGATGGTCTGGGTTACGATCACTTGTTAAGACGATTTGTTTGTTATTAGCATGAAGAGTATTAAAGGTATTGAAAAATTCCTCTTGAATTCCCGCATTTGTTGTTTTCTTAGGAAGCGATTGGATATCGTCAATAAGGAGCACATCAAGTGTGCGAAAGTTCTCTTTTAACTCATCCATTGTATTAAGTCTTAGGTGTTTGGTGAATTCATTCATGAAATTTTCAGCCGTAATATAACGAATCCGTGCATTGGGATTAGTATTTAAAACAGCATTCCCGATGGCATTTAACAAGTGTGTTTTTCCTAAGCCTGGTCCTCCGTAAATGAAGAGTGGGTTATACGTTGTACCAGGTACTTCAGCTACGGCCATAGAGGCTGCGACAGCCCATCTATTTTCATCACCCTGTACAAAATTTTGGAAACTGTACTTATTATTGAGATTGGACTCTAGATGTGGGACAGCCACGTTATTTGGTGAATGCTGTTCAGTACTCTGTTCAACTTGAAATGTGTTAAGAGGTTCAAGATCTTCTTCTGAAAAGATGTATTGATTGCTAATCTCTGTGTTAAAAATTTCAAACCCTGCCGTTAGAGTGAAGGGCTGTAGATTTTTCTCCCAAAACAGTTCTTTTACTTCGCTATCTAGGAGGATTGTTGCGACATCATTTTCGATTTTAACTAATTTAGCATCTGTCACAAAGAAATCAAAAGTAGCTTGTTTCAGTTGGCTATGAGCCAATTCTAAAACTCTATTCCAAAAAATACGTTCGTTTTCGGTCATAGCTTCTCCTTTAGTAAGATTGTCTTGCTAACATTCTAGCATAAAGCGGAATGGTTTTCCACAAGTTTAGGCAGAAAAAAGTGGTTTTTCGATAAGTTTTCCACAATGGTGGAAAAGGAAATACACATTGTTTACTTTAGTTTTCCACAAGTTGTTGAAAACTAAAAAATCCCTTATTATTAAAGGGATTTCAAGGGTTTTAAAATGTTTATAATATTGCTTTTTAGTTCCTTTTTATAAACAACTTATTTTAGCATGTTGATAACTCTGTTAAACTCTTCTTCATTTTGAAACGAGATGGTGATCTGCCCTTTTTTTTGTTGAAAGCCAGAAATGTGAATAGGCAGGCCGAGCGTTTTTTGCAGCTCCTTTTCAATGTCAGCCTTAAAAGGATCGCCTAGTTGCGTTTTAGGTCTTTGAGATTGTTTTTTGAGCTCCTTTTCAAGTTGATGAACGCTCCACTGATGTTGAATAATTTTTTGGAACCAATGATCCTGTTTCTCCTTAGGAAGCGCCAATATTAATCTGGCATGTCCTGGAGAGATCTGATCAGCGATAATGGCATCTTGTAATGAGGGAGATAACTGTAAGAGTCTAATCTGATTGGAGATGTAAGGTCTAGATTTGCTAACTAAGTCTGCCAATTCCTGGTGGGTTAGAGAAAGTTTGTCCAAGATATTCTGGTAAGCTTTGGCTTCTTCAATGGGGTTAAGATCTGCTCTTTGTAAATTTTCAACTAAGGCTTGCTTCATACTTTCTTGATATGAGGCTTCTGTGATAAGAGCTTTAATCGTTGTTTTTCCCAGGTATTGATGGGCGCGTAGGCGACGCTCTCCAGCAATTAGTTCGTAACCAATAATATCTGATGGTCTGACAACAATCGGCTGAATTAAACCATTATTAGCGATTGATTGTGCTAGCGATTGGATATCGTCTTCCTTAAAAATTTGTCGTGGTTGATTAGGATTAGTTGTAATATCACTAATGGCAATTTCTTTTAAAATATCTTTCATTGTCTTTCCCTATTCTAAAAAAGAGCATACTAGAGTGGGGCAGTTTCTCACTTTTTCTTTCAATTAGTTATATGATTGACGGTGGTCATCAAAAGAAACAGTTATGATGGCGGGGAACATCGAACGTTAAAAGAGCATCAAGCGGGAACGATGTGGCTGTAAAATTACGTCTATAAACAAAAACCAGAGGCTGATAGATCTATTCAGCCTCAAGTTATATCATTAGTAATTCCTATAAATGGCGGGAGTGTGATCCAGAGTTCTCTGGTTAGTAGCTACTCCAACTTGTCTATGACAGCTTTTACGAGGAGTATTATTCTAGTTTCAGTTCCTAAAAACATTTGAGAGTTATAGCTGGAGTCGCTTCAATTAGTAAGGCGAAATGGTAACTAGCGAAGCTGCTTTGAGATCTTGCTTAGGCCATTTTTCACGACTTTTTAATTACGACTATCTAGATCTTGTGTAGATTTGGTTAGTTTGATATCCGTTGTTTGCTTGTCTTTTCCACGATAATAAGTCACTTTTATAGTGTCCCCAATTTCATGGCCATAAAGAATACTTTGGAGATCACTTGATGAAGTGATGTCTTTATCATCAATTTTTGTGATCACATCATATTGTTTTAGTTTATTAGAAGCAGGCATACCTTCTTGAACTGATGCGACAACAATCCCTCCAGTGACACTTTCTGGAATCTTAAGCTCTGCAATGACACTGGTTGATAGCTCTGTAAGGTCAGCCATGGTAATTCCTAGTGCTGGACGAGTAACTTGTCCATTTTTCTCTAGCTGGTTGATAATTTTAATGACATCATTGGATGGAATGGCAAATCCCATACCTTCAACAGCTTCTCCAGCATTAGAAGTTGATGAGATTTTACTTGAATTGATACCAATAACTTGTCCCTTGATATTAATAAGAGCACCACCAGAGTTTCCAGGGTTAATGGCGGCATCTGTTTGAATGGCATTAGTTGAAATGGTTTCTCCATTGTCATTTTTTAAAGTAACGGTACGGCTCAAGCTGGATACAATACCTTGTGTTACTGAGTTAGCGTACTCAGTACCAAGAGGACTTCCCATGGCGATAGCAATTTCACCAACGTTTAGTTTGTCAGAATCTGCAAATTCTGCAACAGTTGATACTTTATCAGCTGCGATTTTAACGACAGCTAAATCAGAATATGTATCAGCTCCAACAAGGTCTCCCACTACTTTAGTACCATCAGACAGCATGATTTCAATGCTTTCAGCCCCATCAATCACATGATTGTTAGTCACAACATAGGCTGATCCACCAGATTTTTTGTAAATGACCCCAGAACCTTCACTGTAAACATTCATGTCATTATTATTGGCATTGCTATCATTTTGCCCACCAAACATCTGCCTATAAAAGTCATTTAGAGAAGAGTTTGACGATTTTTGATAATTAATCACCGAAACAACAGCATCTTGCACTGTTTTAGCTGCCTTTGTTGTATCGGTTGTGTTGTTATAGACCACTTTACTTGTCGTTGTTGTTTGGCCAGTATCATTTAAGGACAAATTGGAGCGTCCTGATAGATTTAGCATAAGGTAAGCGCCGACAAGCCCTGCTAAAAAACCAACGAGAATAGTCGGTAATAATTTGATTTTTCCATTTTTTTTCAAAGAGATTCCCTCCATTTAACGATATTTTATTTTGGAAAAGAATAAATGAATTGTCTTAATTATAGCTTAAACTCTTTCAAAAATAAAGTATCCACAACCTGTGGATAAGTTTATAAAATTGTGGAACTTAAGGGACAGAGATATCCTTTTTAGCTATATAAACATGTGGATAAGGTGTTAGGAACATGTTTATATGTTATAATGAAGTTATGAAGATTAGAGTCATCAGTGTTGGAAAACTAAAAGAAAAATACCTTCGAGAAGGTATCGCAGAATATCAAAAACGACTGAGTCGCTTTACCAAAGTAGAAGTCATTGAACTAATAGATGAAAAAATTCCTGATCAAGCTAGTCAAGCTGAAAAGCATCAAATTTTGACTAAAGAGGGTGACCGTATTTTATCTAAAATTGGTGATAGAGATTATGTCGTAGCTTTGGCTATAGAGGGAAAGCAAGTTGCTTCAGAAGTATTTGCAAAACAACTGTCAGATGTTACCTTGAGGGGACAGTCGACGATTACTTTTATTATCGGGGGGAGCCTGGGTTTAGATGATCGTGTCAAAAAAAGAGCCAATCACTTAATGAGTTTTGGACTGTTAACCCTGCCTCATCAACTGATGAAACTGGTTTTATTTGAGCAAATTTATCGCGCTTTTATGATTCAACAAGGGAGTCCCTATCATAAATGATCCTTGAATAAGGTACCTCACCTCGTGTCACCATAGAATATTGTGAATATAGGACTTCATTTATCTTTAAGTAAGTCTCAAGGATTTACGGGTCATGCTTTATTCTTATTATGATTCTTGGTTTTGATAACTTTTAGAAATCTTGTCACTTAATGGTGCTTTTACTGACTACTGAAATTTGCTGTCTATCAGGAAAATTGTGTGAAAAATAGTGAAAGATATCTCAGAATGTAGACAAACTACATTTGGAAATTAAACTTAGTAGCTATGCAGAAACAAGCGAGCGAAGCGAGCCTAGACCGAAACTTTCAGCTGTGATGAAAATACTTGAAACGTCGGCGTTTCAAGTGTTCGGAGTATTTCGGGCTAAAAAGGTTTGGGAGACCTTTTTAGGTTGTCGGATGGAGACAAGAAAGCGACAAAAGGCTCAAATATCTTCCCTTGGTGCTTATTTATTAGGAATAAAAAAAGACCGAAATAATGGTATCGATCTTTGGTAATTTTAAATCATGATCCCAGCAGGATTCGAACCTGCGACCGTTCGCTTAGAAGGCGAATGCTCTATCCAGCTGAGCTATGAGACCAGTCCTTAACTTCATTAGTTTATCAAAAAATAAATCAATCCGCAATAGTAAAAAAAATTTGAAAAAAAGCTAGATGTAGCGTTACAATAGATGTGAGACTTCTAGAAGTCAAAAAGAAGATTCCCTGATATGATAAGAGTACCACGACTCATCAAAAAGGAATCTTCTCATGACTAGTATATCACAAAATCTTCGCTATTTACCACATACTCTAGAAACACGTTACCACGCGGTTAAAACCTACCAAAATGGTGCCTCTGTCGCCTTCATCTGTCGACGCTACAAGGTCTCAAAAGCCTCTCTCATGCGCTGGAACAAGCGATTCGACGGAACTAAAGAATCGCTGAAAGACCATTCCCATCGCCCTCTAACACCACATCCAAAGGCTCATA
>NZ_ATVP01000019.1 GCF_000420785.1 Streptococcus hyovaginalis DSM 12219
TGGGCTCATATCAAAAAACACCTCAGAAAAGTATTGCCGAATTGCGATACGTTTCTTGAGGCACTTTTGTCCTGCTCTTGTTTCAATTGACTATACCTGCAGAAGTCGGGCTACTAGCCTCTACCAAAAATTGACGATTAGGGAAATAAGAGGTCATTTGCCCACTATCTTTATCGGCTACCCGCCGACTAGGGTAGCTATTAATATTCCACGTTCCTGAAATCACGCTGAACATGCGATCATCTAAAACACCTGAACCTAGCGCACAAGCATCAATGTCAAAAAGTCCTCCTATAACCGGAATACCTTCAGCTAGTCCAGTCAAGAGAGCAGCTTCTTGACTAACGCGACCAACAATGTCTTGATAGTTAAGCAACTTAGGTAAGGCTTCATAACAGTCAAGAATGCCAAAAAATGCCAAGATATTCTTATCATAGTTTCCCGTTTCAAAATTAATCCAATGGTTGCCTGAGGCATCCCCTATCTCTTGAGAAATGATGTTAGTTAGTTTAAAACGGATAAAAGCTTTGGCTGATAAAACAGACCCAATTTTGTTATAGGTTTCAGGTTCATGTTCTTTTAACCAACGTAATAAAACAGGACTTTGGGAGGCAACAATATGCTGTCTGGTCATTGACCAGATGTCATCAATTTTTTCTTCAAAACTTTGTGCCAACTGCCAGGCACGATTATCCGTCGACAAAATACCGTTACGATAAGGATGACCCAATTTATCTAAAAGATAAAGCCCCTTACCATGACCGATACAAGCTACCGCTTTTACTTCTTCAGCCTCAATTGAGGCTTTGGAAATAACTGACTTCACCGACTCAGCAATGGCCAACCAGGTTTCGTCTAAGTCAACTTCTCTAAAACCTGGCTTGTCTTCGATTGTTAAAGTTTCAAACGAGGACAAGGCCACCTGATGACCTAAACGATCGAATAAAATAGCTTTTGTTTTTGTTCCCCCATAATCAATACTTAAAAAATAAGTCATTCTATCTCCTATTCTACAATCAGCCCCTACCGAAGGGGAGTAAATTCACCTTCTACCTGATAATGCCAGAGATACTGCACCTCACACTATCAAGAAAGGTACAAGTTTAAACTTACCTGTACCTTTTCTATACTCTTAGAGGTCCAAACCTTTAGTAACTTGGTCAACTGCTTGTCGATTTGCTTCAACAAATTCTGGTTTAAAGTAGACTCGTTCTGCATTATGATACATGACATCTTCGAGCTCCTCGTTACTAAAAATATCAACTTTTTCTAGCCAAGTTGCTAACTCCTCATAAGTGTTGAAAGTAGCAGACCATGGTGAATCTGTTCCCCAAATAATTCGTTTTGCTCCCAGAACTTCTTTTGCAATACGAACATTTGCTTCTGACTTAGGGAACGGAAACTCATCTGGGCGGTCAATGTCTTGAATAGCTGAAATATCGGTATAAATATTTTCAAATGGTTTCCACATACCAAGTTCTGCACGAAGTCGATGACCATTATCGATATGTGGAAATGAAAGGTGATATACCACAAAATCAAGACTAGGATATAGACGTGCTAAATTGGCAATAGCATCTAGTTGATGGCTAATTTGATCAAAATTTCCATAATCTGTTGTAACAACAAATCCAGGATAGTCTAGTAGGTAGGTTAAACGTTTTACTAAACAACGTTTATAGTATAAAACTATTATCCTAAAAAAGCAAGCGTTTTCTTTTCTGTTTTTAAAAAACTGTACTAATGATAACAACTAGTACAGTTCTTTTTTAAAACGAATGTCTCAAAATAATCTCACTTCTGATTTCCATTAATTGAGGCAGAGATTGCTTGTTTTTTGCTTCAAGCTTATGAATCAAATGTTTAGCTGCCATACATCCTATTTGATAGGAATCTTGACGAATAGTCGATATACTTGGTTTTAGAATTTGCATCCACTCTAAGTCTTCATAAGATCCTAGGCCAAAATCATTTGGGTAAGTATAGGGGAGATCTGCTATCACTTTCATGAAACTTAGCAGAGTTGGACCATTCATCATCAGAAAAGCTGGCTTTTTAGGGCTTTCTTCAATAATAGCTACTATTTTTTCTTTAATGTACGTTTCGTTAGTAGTCTCAATAACTAACAAGTGATCTTTTTTTGTTTCAAAAGCTTCTTGAAAACCCTGATAGCGTAATAAACGTGTCGAAATCTTATCAATTGGGTAGGATACGAAGTAAATATCTTGGTAACCTTTCGCTAACATCTCTTTGACAAAAATCTTTGTAGCTTCTTTATTATCTGATACAACTGTATCAACTGCCAGCTCTTCAGCTTGTCTATCGACTAGAACAATTTGTTCTGGTCGGAGTTGCTTAATATAGTCTTGATTAGGATCAACGGAATCAATAATGATACCAGAGACGTCTTGCTGCAAGAGTAAGTTAACATTAGCAGCTTCTGTTCGACAATCATTGTCTGAATTAGCAAAGCTAACAGCGTATCCTTCTTCGTGACAAACATCATGAATACCTTTCATAACGGTAGAAATGAAAGGATTGGTTATATCCGCAATGACAACACCTATGGTTTTATTGTACTGGGTTACAAGACTCTGTGCCAGACGATTAGGATGGTAATCCGTTTGTTCGATAACCTCTCTAAGCTTTTCTTTGGTTTTTAGGGACATTTTTTGGTAATTCCCATTAAGATAATTGGAAACCGTAGCAATTGAGACGCCCGCTATTTTAGCGATATCTGATATGGTTAATTTTTCGCGCATGCCCCACCTCCTAAAGCTGATTTCTTTTCATCTATTATAACATGCTAGAAGTCATTTTAATAGAGCATAAAAACCTCTGAAACTCAACTCATTAGCTAGATTTCAGAGGTTTGATATAACAACTGTTCTTTAATGTCGGTCTTCTTTTTGGCCATAATAGGCATTAGGACCATGTTTACGTAAATAGTGCTTATCCAAGATATACTTTGGTGCAGGTTCCACTTTAGGATTTATGGCTTCTGTTAAACGATCCATCTTGGCAACTTCCTCCAAGACAACCGCATGATAAACAGCTTGTTCTGGATTTTTTCCCCAGGCAAATGGACCGTGGTTCCGAACAACAATACCAGGAACTGCTGTAGGATCGATACCACGACGATTAAACTCCTCTATGATAACACTGCCTGTTTCTTTCTCGTAAGCCGCTTCAACTTCTTCAGCAGATAGAGAACGAGCACAAGGAATCGGACCATAAAAATAATCGGCATGTGTCGTACCGTAAAATGGAATATCCCGACCGGCTTGTGCCCAGCCAACAGCTTCTGTTGAGTGAGTGTGTACAATCCCATCAATTTCTGGCCAAGCTTTGTAAAGTTCAACATGTGTTGGTAAATCTGACGAAGGATTTAATTCGCCTTCAATAACGGTTCCCTCCAAGTCAGTCACTACCATATTATCAGGTGTTAATTGGTCATAATCAACTCCTGAAGGTTTTATCACAATAAGACCTAATTCGCGGTCAACTTCTGATACATTTCCCCAAGTAAATTTCACCAAACCATGAGTCGGTAAAGATTTGTTCGCATCACAAACACGTTGACGCATTTCTTGTAACTTTGTAGACATTAGATCACCCCCACTTTTGTCATAATAGGATACAAAAAGTTCTGCGCCTCTTGAATAGCTTTTTGGGTTTCACCTATCGTTTTACAATTCTCAGACCACATTTCAATTAAGAAAGGACCATTATAACCGGTATTTTTAATAACCGAAAACATCTCCTCCCAATCAACACAACCTTCTCCAAAGGGCACATCTCTAAATTGACCCTTTGATGTTGCCGTGACAGGATAAGTATCTTTAAGATGAAGGGCAGCAATAGAACGATGTCCTAAGAAAAATTCACTCCATAAGTCATTGCGCCATGCTGACATATTTCCCGTATCAGGGTAAACAAAAAGATAAGGAGAATTAATTTCTTTTTCAATGGCTAGGTATTTTTCAATAGAATTAATAAAAGGATCATCCATAATCTCAATGACCAAAATCACTTGAGCTTCTTCTGCCCAATCACAGGCTTTTCGAAGATTTTTTAAGAACCGTTGACGTGTTTCTACTGACTTTTCTTCATAATAAACATCATAACCAGCTAACTGAATGGTACGAACCCCTAAATCTTGTGCTAACTTTAGACATTTTTTCATCAAAATAAGTGATTGTTTTTCAAGATCAGGATCATTAGAACCTAAAGGATAACGACGATGTCCTGAAAAACAAATCGTTGGGATGCGAATCCCCGTCTCAAATACTGCTTTGACAATGGATAGCCGTTCTTCTGTAGACCAATTCAGACGAGCCAAACGCTCGTCTGTTTCATCGATGGACATCTCCACAAAGTCAAAACCTAACTCTTTAGCAAACTTTAGACGCTCTACCCATGTCAACTGCTTGGGGGTAGCTTTTTCATAAATATCGATCGGACGTGACATATTTCCTACAACTCTTTGGTAAGGCTGACGTCCTGTTTTCCGAAATTTTGTAACTTATTTATATCACAGCAAATCCACTTTGTAAAGCGCTACCATTTTTTGTCGCTAACTTTAAAAGGTCATTTCTTAAAGAAGTGCTTTAAACTGAATATCAGAATCTTCCAAGAAATAATCATCAAAACCACGTGGATGATGGTATTCAATGCGGTCCTTATCTTGTGGATAAGTGTATTTGCCACCAACTTCCCAAATGAATGGATGGAATTTATATTGTAAACGTTCTTTACGCATTTTCCAAAGTTCTAAAATTTCATCCGTCGAAGCCATAAAGTTTGACCAGATATCATAATGAACTGGGATAATCACTTCTGCACCTAGATTTTCAGCCATTCGAAGTAGATCAATAGATGTCATCTTATCTTGAATACCAATTGGATTGTCACCATAATTATTAATAGCCACATCAATCTTGAAATCCCGTCCATGTTTAGCAAAATAATTTGAGAAATGCGAGTCAGCCCCATGGTAAATAGTTCCACCAGGGGTTTCAAAGATATAGTTAACAGCCTTGCTGGCCATAAGTTCATCGCTTACTGGAAGCCCTGATAAACTGTTACCATTTTCTTCATAACCTTCAATAGGAAGTGTTACAAGACAGGTACGATCAAAGGATTCCACGGCAGTCACTTTGATGTCTTTAAACTCAAAACTGTCACCAGGTTTGATAACTTGAATACGATCTTCAGGAACTCCCCAACCTTTCCAAATATCGGCACAGCCACTTGGTCCAACAAACTTAACATGATCTAGTTTGGGGTTATTAAGAATAGCAGCTGATGTGGAAATATCCATGTGGTCTGAGTGCACATGAGATACTAAGTAATAATCAAG
Organism: Streptococcus hyovaginalis DSM 12219; assembly: GCF_000420785.1. GTDB lineage: Bacteria > Bacillota > Bacilli > Lactobacillales > Streptococcaceae > Streptococcus > Streptococcus hyovaginalis. The sequence goes on from NZ_ATVP01000019.1 coordinate 5,363, forward strand.
CTCATTGATGGCAAATGGATCAATAACCATTGGTTGGACACGTAAGTTTGGTTGAAGCTTTCGAACACCAGCCATATTAGCCATTTGATGTCCCCAAATCATATCTTTCACTTTCTTTGTAGCTTTCCCACGATTTGCCCAAAGATCCATCACCACATTGGCTCCACCAGGTGTTTTTATCCAAACACCGCAGTTACCTAACCACCACATAGCAAAGTTACCTTCTGCAACAACTTCTTCTTCAATCTCTTCGTTTAACCATGTTCCCCATTCTGGAAACGTTGATAAAATCCATGATTCACGTGTAATATCTTTTACATTTGGCATAAAAAATCCTCCAATTTAATTCCTTGATAGCTCAAGTATAAGACTATCTGGCTTAGCAAAAAAGACCAAGAACCACACAGACTAGTGTTCAAGATTAGACTTTTATCAATAACGTCTTGTATATCGTTTTACTCATAAAAAAGAGTCTGACACAAAAAGGGTAGACCGTCATTTTGAAAACAATATCTATGCTAAGAATTTTACCAACCGGTATCTTTCGCAACCAAGTTCGCTAGAATCTATACTTTAGTATCTTCCATAAGAAATGAAATCGGAAATAAAGTCTTGATAAATGACTTCCTCAATAGACTTCGTTAATTGATCAGTATGTTTGCAACCAGGAGCAAACTGCTCAATACAGACTTTAATTTTTTCCTGAATACCTTGTGCATCCCAGGGCTGAGTATTTCCCTGAGTGACTCGGAGTAGTTTCACGATGTCATCATTAGTCATTAATGGATTTACAAAAACCACAGGAAGATCTGTCTCTAAGCTGTCTTGTGTGGTAATGATAAAATTAATCTGGAGAAGATCAGCAACACTTTGAAACTGTTCTGTGGTAAAAACAGCTTCAATTTTCAATGAAGGAATAAAGCGTTGTGTTCGACTTAACAGAAATTTCTGTATCGCAATCCCATCATCGCTAACAATAACTGTTTTTTTCTGATGATAATTATCCTTATGGCGCCTAATAGCTCCTCCTATATGAATAACTAAAAATGCGATCTCATCATCATTTAAACTGACCTGCCATCCACCTTCTAAAAGATAAATGGTTGAAGCCACCATAGTATAAAGTCGCTCGTATTTTTCCTTAATTGTTTCTGTTAGAGGATTATAGCTAGGAATGCCATATTGTTTTCGGTATAGTAGAGATTTGCAATGCATTAGGAGCTGTTTTTCCAAATCCTCTCTATTAATGAATTGACTACCAAAATGCTCTTGAAAATAGTTTAGATAAGTAACTAAGGATTGCCTCAAGCTAGCATAATCACTACTTTCAAGATGTGAATCTTTATCCTTTCGAAACGATAGTAAAAGCAGCGTAATAATATCAATTTCAGGAGCTTCCAAGGCTAAATCGAATCTCTCTTGGACAGCTAAATTCATCTCTTCTACCAGTCGGAATTCCAACCGTTTTCGGACTGGTGCTAACTCCTGAGATAAAAGATCTCTAAAAGTCGCTGGGCACTCCAATTTTCGGTAAGCTAAAAGAAGATATGGCAAACTATTGACAAAGAAATGTCGCTCTTTTTGATTCAAGGACTTGCCCAACTTTAATTCAGCTTCCACAAAGAATTGACCGATATAGGTATGAAGCGCATCAGAGGCCAAGAGGTGCGGTTGATTGATGTTTCGCAATTGCTCAAAAACTATCTCAGCAAAACGATTCGAAACCATTTGGTCTAGAGATAATAAAACCCCGTAACAATATTGTATAAAGGCCATCGGGTGTCCCTCAAAATGATAACCTTTGGCTTTGGTAACAGATAATTTTATTCCTAGCCCTGCCTCACTCAATCGATTTCTCAATTGATTCAGGTCACTTAAGACGGTATTTCTTGATACCTGGCAAATAGAAATCAGGCGATCAATCGTCATTCTACTATTACTGGTTGCAATAGCTAAAGTGGTTAATATCAGTCGCTCATCGGCACTCATGACATAAAAATAAGAATCTGTTTGGTGTAAAAGCTTCTGGCAAGCAGCCTTTTGTTCTGGACTTAGTAAAATACCCAATCTAGGAATACTGGTAATTGGTTCAACATCATTAGGCAGTGAATCGTTTATTTTTTCCAAATGATAATAAATTTTACGACGCGACTGTTCAAGTTTCTCAGCAATGTGACTGATTGTTTGATGCTGCTCCAATACTAACAGATAAACTAGTAAATCATAACTTTTTTTATCTAATAACAAAAGGCTTACCTCCTTCTTTCAAAACTTAATTATACCTTATTAAACAGCATGGAAGAGCTTTTTTAGAAAAATTTGACAAAAAGCTCCTTTATGAAAAAGATAATGGAAAGTGGGAAAAATTCAAGCAACGAAAAAAGAGTTCGTTTTCCACCTCCGAGAAGTTGAACACGTTAGATTCATAGCCCAAAACGCAAATGAAGCTACGCTTCAACCTCTATATAGAGATGTTTATACGAACACTAGTAAGAAATACTGAGCTTTTCCTCAAATGCCAAATCATAGAACATCAGTGGTTATCACCTATCTGTCCATAGTAAGCGTTAGGACCATGTTTTCTGAGATAATGTTTATCCAGAATATATTGAGGGGCAGGCTCAACTTGCGGATTAATACTTTCTGTCAAACGATTCATTTTGGCAACTTCTTCTAAAACCACAGAGTGATAAACTGCCTGATCTGGGTCTTTTCCCCAAGTAAAAGGACCATGATTTCGAACAACAATCCCTGGAACAGCTACTGGATCAAGACCACGACGCGTAAACTCTTCAATAATGACTGTTCCTGTCTCTCTCTCATAAGCACTATTTACTTCTTCCTCACTCAATGAACGGGCGCAAGGAACTGGACCATAGAAATAATCCGCATGGGTCGTGCCATAAAAAGGAATGTCTCGACCAGCCTGTGCCCAGGCAACTGCTTCGGTCGAATGCGTATGAACAATACCGCCGATTTCTGGCCATGCTTTGTAAAGGGCTACGTGAGTTGGTAAATCTGATGATGGGTTTAAATCCCCCTCCACAACATTCCCTTCTAAATCTGTAACAACCATATTTTCTGGTGTCAATAGCTCATAATCAACACCAGACGGTTTAATAACAATCCGACCAAGTTCTCGACAAACTTCTGAGACATTTCCCCAAGTAAACTTCACTAAACCATGCTCTGGCAAAGATTTATTAGCTTGACAGACACGCTCTCTCATTTCTTGTAAATGTTTAGCCATTAGATAACCTCTGCTTTCTTCATCAATGGGTATAGAAAATCTTGGGCTTCTTTGATAGCAGCTTTTGTTTCCTCAACCGTGTCACAATTTTCAGACCACATCTCAATCAAAAATGGTCCTTTGTAATTGCTACGTTTAATAACGGCAAACATGTCTTCCCAGTCAACACACCCTTTACCAAAGGGGACATCTCTAAACTGACCACTTGAATTTTCCGTAACAGGATAGGTATCTTTCAAGTGAAGAGCAGCGATGGATTGATGACCATTGTAGAACTCACTCCAAAGGTCATTATGCCAAGCTGAAACATTTCCCGTATCTGGGTAAACAAACAAATACGGTGAATCAACTTCTTTTTCAATCGCCAAATATTTTTCAATAGAATTGATAAAGGGATCATCCATAATTTCAATGGCTAAAATCACTTGAGCTTCCTCAGCCCAATCGCAAGCCAACCTGAGATTTTTGATAAATCTCTCTCTTGTTCGATAAGACTTTTCTTCATAGTAGACATCATAACCTGCCAACTGAATCGTTCTCACACCTAGATCTTGTGCCAACTCAATGCATTTTTTCATGAGTTCAAGTGACTTTGCTTCAATATCAGGATCATTTGACCCCAACGGAAAACGTCTATGCCCTGAAAAACATATGGTCGGAATGCGAACACCAGTTTCAAAAATCGCTTTAACAAGCTCTAAACGTTCCTCTTTTGACCAGTCAAGCCTTGCTAAGCGTTCATCTGTCTCATCTACAGACATCTCAACAAAATCAAAACCTAATTCCTTGGCAAAATTTAAGCGCTCAAGCCATGTGAAATGCTTTGGCGTTGCCTTTTCGTAAATACCAATTGGACGGCTCATCATATCACCCCCAGATGCGGCGAATTTCATCCTTGAAATCACGCGCTGCCTGTGCAGGATTTTCTGCCTCTGTAATACCTCGACCAGCAATAAAGGTAAAGACGTCTACACCTTCAAATAACTTCAGAGTCTCAATCGTTAGACCACCAGTAACAGAAACCCTAAATCCCATGTCAATTAATTTCTTTACCTTATTAAGGTCTTTATCACCCCAAGTCTCACCTGCAAGTAAAGCATCACGAGATTGATGGTAAATGGCTTGTGAAATCCCTGCATCTAACCACAATTGCGCTTGTTCAAAGGTCCAATCGCCATACAATTCAATTTGAATCTCACCACGATCACCACGTGCCTCTTTGATAGCTTTTAAGGCTGCTTCCATCGTAGGAATGGTTGCGCAACAAATGCAGGTCATCCAGTCTGCTCCACGGGTAGCATTATTTTTAGCAACCGTTCCACCTGCATCAGCACATTTTGTATCAGCGACAATGATTTTATCTGGGAACAAACTCCGTAAGACTTCAACTAATTCACTTCCCACTTGTAACAAGCAGACAGTACCTGCTTCGATTACATCGACCTCTTGACCAACTGCTACCGCAGCTTTTATCGCTCCTTGTAAATCTGAATGATCTAGGGCAACTTGTAAATTTGGAATAGAATGTGTCATTACTCAATTTTTAGGCTTGAAAATAGCTAGCCGAACGTCTAAAACTAGTCGTCCCTATTTCTAACTATTTTTCCAAAGCCTTATCCTTTCTTTATACTTTTAAATAGCTTATCTTGCTTATTAACTGTCTAAATCCAAGCCCTCCAAATAGGGACTATTTTTTGATTCTTCAACCATTTGCAAAACCTCGTCTGGCGTTTGACAAGCCAATAATCGCTCAATAGCATTGTCAAGTTCAAAGAGTGCTACAATTTGCGGAATGGCTACCGTCGTATGAATAGCAGGATCAGTTGCTGCTAAGGTAATGAAAACAGAGGCTTCTTTTCCATCAGAAAAAACAACTGGCTTCTTCAAGGTAATCAAAGCAAAAGCATCTTTAAACACCCCATGACCAGCTTCCGCATGTGGCATAGCCATGCCAGGCATCAAAACATAATAGGGACCGTACTTCTCCGTAGAAGCAATGATAGCATCATAATAATCAGAATTGGCCGCACCGCTATCAATAAGCGGTTGAACAGCTAGTTTAATTGCTTCTTGCCAAGTATCTGCGCTTAACCCCAGTCTGATAGAATGATTTTCCTTAAAAGATTGTTGTAAATTCATCTGTTTTCCTCAATTCATTTATAGGATAAGGGTTGGTAACCCAACCCTTTTTTATAAGATCTCACTCAACTTTGTTTTGATTTCATTGTCATCCATAAGATTATCAAGACCTACTAATTTTCCACTTGTTCGTCCTTCTAATTCATGAATGAGGTGATTAGATGCAACCACGATGTCATACCCAGAAGCAAGACCTTTTGCTTCACCAACTGAACATGACGCTGATTGAATGTCAGTAACACCTAACTCACGAAGAGCTTTTTCAACTTTCATTTTAATGACCATAGAAGATCCCATGCCATTTCCACACGCTGTTAATACTTTTACCATTATTTTTTCCTTTCCAATTTTAAATTCTACCTAATTCATTATTCAGCTTGAGCATCACCACGGTAATAGGCTTCTTTATCCTTTGCTTTAGCATATTGAAGCTGCGGAATAATCAGGAAGAATAAGCAAGCAATCACATATCCAATAATTCCAAGGTATTTAAAGAGATAACCAATTGGTAACCAAGGAAGCACTAAATCAATATTCCCGTGATAGCCACCTGTCAAACCAAGCAAGGCAACCGCAATAGCTCCCAAGGAAACTTGAAGCACACCCGAAATGAAGGAGAGGGCTACCGCTGCCTTCCAACCACCACGCTTATCTGCATAAACAGCAATAGCTGCATTGTCAAAGAAGACAGGAACAAATCCTGTAATAATCAAGATCGGATTCTTAAAGACAACCAACAAGGCAATCGTAATGAGTTGTCCAATCAAACCAAAAACAAACCCTGAAAGTACGGCATTTGATGAACCAAATCCATAAGAAGCTGCAACATCGACCGCTGGGAATGACCCAGGAAGTAACTTACTAGAAATACCTTGGAAGGCATTGGTCAATTCGGCAACGAACATGCGCACACCTTGCATCAAAATGAAAAGGTAAACAGAGAAAGTCAATGCTGTTTGAAGCACGTACATAAAGAAAGCTTGTTTTTCAGGAACATAAGCACCCGCTCCGATCAATTCAGCATTTGACATGATTTCTGGTCCTAAAACAGCTAGAATTCCTCCAAAGAAGACTAACATCAATGTTGCTGAAGCCACGACAGTATCATGGAAAATATTCAAGAAAGTTGGTAATTTTAAGTTATCCAAATTTTCTTCTTTTTTACCAAAAATTGGAGCAACTTTGTCCACAAACCAGATAGCAAATTGTTGTTGATGACCAATAGCAAATCCACCGCCACCTGTTAGACGTTGCGTTGGCTCTACTGTCATATTTGAACTAACTGCCCAATAGAGCCCACAAATGATCCCAACTGCCCAGGCTCCAAAGGCGTTTTGAAACTGTGGTATTAATAGTAAGACAAATACTGATATCGTTGCTGCTTGTTGAACCATGATATGCCCTGTAATAAAGAGCGTTCTAACTTTGGTTACTTTACGCAGAGCAACCATTAAAATATTGATACCAAAACCAATTAGAAGAGCAGTAGTTGCCACACTGATGAAGCCCATCGTCTCCAACTTAGCATTAGCAGCTGCTAGACCAAAATAGGGGTCAATGACCGCTGCTTCTAACTTGAATTTTTCGGCTAGTGCAACCAGAATTGGTCGGAAGGTATTAACCAATCCACCTGCACCAACATTCAAAATCAGATAACCAACTGTTGCTTTAATAACACCTGCAAAAACATCATGCAAAGGCTTTTTCAACAGTAAATACCCAAGAAGAACCAAAAGTCCTACAAAAAATGCGGGGTTTTGCAAAATATTTTGCGAAAACCAATTAAGGGGAGCTAGGAGTGCATCCATAGTAACTACCTCTTTCCATATATGATGTGTTATTATGTCTACATTATAAAATTTGAAAACGCTTCAAAAAAGACCAAGAATTACACAAGAAAGTGTTCAAAAGTGGGAGGGAGAGTAAAAAAGGATATGAATGCTATTTTTTTATGACAACTAACTGAATGTCTACTCTTGCTTAAGAAATTCCTCACAATGATTATCTGCGTCAATGAGAAATAGGGATTGATGCTGACTTTATCTATGAATTAGTTAAAGACATTTCACCAATAGCGGGAATTCGATATAAAAAGTATCATGCCCATCAAAATTCTAATTAATCTTTTTGTATAGTATCCGTTAGGTACATCAATGCCTAAAAATCTGTCTTACCAACCCTTACTTTCCTGTTTACAAAAAAGAGAATCAATCTGATTCTCTCATATATCTTTGTTAATCAGCTACTACAATTGATAATGTATCACTTAAAGTCCACCCTCAGAAACTACTCAATCCGTTTGGTTTCGGAGATCTGTTTATACCAATAAGCACTTTTCTTTGGATACCGTTCTTGGGTCTCAAAGTCAACATAGAACAATCCATAGCGTTTCTCGTATCCATTTGACCAAGAAAATACATCCATCAAGGACCAGATGAAATAACCTTTAACATTGGCACCATCTGAGATAGCATCTGAAATCACTTCTAAATGCTTTTTCACATAATCGATTCGACCATCGTCATAGACTGTACCATCTACAAATTCATCTTTATAGCCTAGACCATTTTCAGTGATGTAGATTTTCTTATAGTTTGGATAGTCATTTTTTACACGCATGATTTGATCATAAAGGCCTTGCGGATAGATAATCCAATCCCAGTCCGTTTTTGGAATATCAACTGGAGATTCTCTACGACCAACTCCCTTGATTTGATACTTAGAACTTCCCTTTTCACCTTTACCATTATGGATAATTTTAGTCTCACCGTCATGAGCCCTCATCCAATCACTCATATAGTAATTGATGCCCAAGAAGTCGTTCAAATCTTTTGCGGCATCTAAGGCAGCGAAGTCTTCATCACGAAGGTCTAATTCCCCACCATTTACTTTCAGAATATGTCGAACGCCTTCAAGCGTTTTTTCAGAATAGTAACCCAAGTATGTAGCATCGAGGATAAATTTATTATGAATAATATCTTCTAGTTCCGCTGCACGAACATCGTCAGGATTGGTTGGATCATAAGGATATTTCGTTGGTAATGCGTGTACAACACCAATTTCTCCACTATAACCAGCATCCTTGTAGAGCTTAACTGCCTTGGCATGTGAAACCATCATATTGTGGTGAGATTGGAATACCTTAGCTAAATCATACTGAATCCCTGGTGGGAACTTCCCAACTAAATATTGCCCATCACCAATTGGACCGATTTCATTAAAGGTTGTCCAGTAATTAACTTCGGGGAATTCTTTGAAGCAAAACGCTGCGTAATTGACGAAGTGCTCAATATTTTCTCGATTTAGAAAGTCACCATTAGAATGTAGCGTTTCTGGTGTATCAAAATGGTGAAGCGTTACAAATGGTTCTACATGACGTTTATGGCATTCCGCAAATAATTTATGGTAATACTCTACTCCCTTTGGATTCACTTCTCCAAAGCCTGTTGGGAAGATACGAGACCACGCAATTGAAATACGAATGCCATTCACACCAAACTGTTCACTTAGTTCTAAATCAACTGGATAACGATTATAAAAATCAGAAGCTGGTTCCGCAGTGTACCAGTAATTATCTTCTAGATACTTGTCCCACGCAACACGACCTTTTCCATCCGTCTGTGTAGCACCCTCTGCTTGATATGCAGCAGTTGCTCCACCAAATATAAAATCTTTCGGTAATGTTTTAACCATATGCCTACCTTCTTCTATCAAAAATAAATAAAGGGGTAGGAGTTGGAGATGATAACTCCCTCCCCTTTTGATTAAGAACCTGTATTCACAAGTGAAGTGCTTGTATATAAGAGATAGTTTTTCACTAATCAAGGCGGTTTTTTGAGGGAATACTGACTGTATTTTGAAAAAACTAACGATGAGTAGCTGAAAAACTAGCCTTAGATGGAAGTGCTGAACCGTGAATATAGGTTCTAAAACTGTTGTTTGACAAAGTCAAGAGCACCTTGACCATCACGTGTGAGTTTAATGTATTGAGCTCCTTCAGTTTTGGCGAGTTTAATGCCCAATGCATCGGTTTCTTGTTTAATGTCATCGTAGTTTGATGCTACTTGAGGTGCAAGGATGACTAATTGATACTCTGGCAAAATCTCACGGTGCGCCCCATAACTTCCTGCTGTAGCTGTAACTGGAACACCATATTCTTTTGCAGCTTTAGTTAGAGCGTTGGCAAGCAATCCGCTTGTACCACCCCCTGCACAAAGCACCAAAACATTTGTTTGTTCAGAAATTTCGGTATCGACTGCAGCCTTTTCAAGAATAGCATCCGCTTTGGCGGTATTAAAGTTAGCCGCCACTTTCTCTTTCAAGCTATTTTCAACTTTCCCTGATTGTTCTTCAGCAAGAATTTGCTCATCGTAAACTTTCAAGAATGGATAATAGATAAGTACATCGACAACTACCAATAAGATAGCTAGTGCAAAGGCAAGTGGAGCAAAGTTTGTCCCCATTACAATCCCCAATGGTCCTGGAGTTGTCCATGGCAAGTTAACGCTGAAACTGTTCATTTTTAGCGTATCAACAAAGAATTTGAAAATCCATACGTTAGCAATTGGAGCTAAGATGAATGGAACAAAGAATACTGGGTTGAGTACGAGTGGTGCACCGAACAAGATTGGTTCATTTACACCAAAGAAAGTTGGAACAACTGAAGCACGTCCAATTGCTTTATTTCGTTTAGACTTAGTCAACCACATAAACATGAATGGCACAACCAAGGTAGCACCTGTACCACCCATTGTCACGATAAACATTTGAGTACCTGAAGTCAGGATTTTGTCAGCGTGTTGACCCGCCTGCAAAAGTTGGAAGTTGGTTTCAATATTGGCATAAGTAATGGCTGCAATTGCTGGCTCAACAATTGACGGACCATGAATCCCTACAAACCAGAACAAAGCATAGGCACCAAAGATAATTGTAATACCAACATAACCATCTGCGGCTGTAAATAGAGGCTCAAATAATTTCAGAATCGCCTCAGCAACGTTTGTTCCAAGAAATTGACGTGTCACAAGATCAATTCCATACAAGACAAAGATAGACAATGCATATGGAATCACATCTTTAAATGCCTGGGATACGTTCGGTGGAACTTCGTCTGGCATACGAATGGTGACATTGTTTTTCACACAGACCTTATAGATATTAACCGTAATGAAGGCTGCTAGAAAGGCTGTCAAAAGTCCCTTAGTTCCCATGTAACCATTGGCAAATCCACCTTCAATACCATCAGAAGCCAGTAATAAGAAACCTGAAATTGAAGCAATCATGGTTGAAATGAAGTTGATTTGATTGGTTTTTGGCAATTGACGGTTAAATGCATCTGTCAAAGATTTTGCGGTCGTTCCTGCAACTAAGACAGCTACAATACCCATTGTATAACCGTAAGGTTTCATGATAGCCGCAACTACTTCATCAGACCAAGTAAATCCAAAGATATTAGGCACAAAAGCCACCAATAGGAAGATACTTGAGAACAAGATAACCGGCATTGCTGCGATAAAACCATCACGGATAGCCCTTAAATAAGGGTTTCTCGAAATCTTTTCAAAGAAAGGCTTCCCTTTCTCAATGAATTCAATCAATTTATTCATTACTTATCACCTCGTTTGTAAAGCTCAATCATATGACTCATCATATCTTTCAATAATAATGTCGTCATGAGATGGTCTTGACCATGCATGAGCGTCACACTAAAGGCTAAATCCTCACCAGCCGCTTCTTTCTGCAACAAACTTGTCTGAGCATGGTGAGCTTCAACAATACAAGCATTGGCAGCTTCAACTAGTTCTTCTGCTTTTGCATAATCACCTTTTTGAGCAGCAGCCAGTGCCTCCATCAAACGAGAACGAGCATCACCAGCGAATGCAACAATCTCAAAACCTAATAACGTAATTTCTTCTCTGTTCATAATATGAACCTCCTTTTAAAATTGAATGGATTTACAATAACCGTTGAATATGTAGTACAATATAGAACCTTTCACTATCATTTACTGGCTCATCAACCAAAGATATAATCATCTCAAAAATCTGACTTCCAACCTGATGGGCTCTTGGATTCTGGAGCTTGATGTACTGTTCCAAACTAGCAATCGATTCATTTGACTGATGGGATCTGTCTAAGTAATTCAGAAAATAGGACAAATGAATCATAAAGCGATCATAAAAATTGCTATTTTCTTTTGAGCGTTTAATCCCATTCTCCGTTAAGATTTGTTCAACATCTGTTATAATTTTTTTGCTGATATCCTGTTCTTCACTTGTGGGATGAATTGTTTCACCCTTTGCATTAATTAAGTGAAATGCAATTCTACCAATCTCATCATTTGGAAAATCTTTTAGCAACTTTTCACGAAACATAGCTAAAGCTTCACACGCCATTTTATATTCCAATGGATATTCGGCTGAAATATTAGGTAACCTACTTTCTTGATAGGTATTCTTTAAAACCGCCTGATATGCACAATAGATATGATCTGTCAGTGTCACATATAGATATTCTTGTACAGGGTAATGATAAGTTTCTACTAGATGATTAATAACCGTGTAGGTTGCCGAAATAAAATCTAATGGAATATCTTTTAATAAGGTCAGAAAATTTTCTTTGGCTTCATCATTTTTCAGTGAAAAAATATTTTCTATCTTGTCCTTAACAATTAAATCCCCTTTTTTCTTTTGAAAGGTTATACCTAATCCCATCACGACCGCTTGTTCCCCATGTTCATTTTTCACCAGGGCAGCGTTATTATTTAGTGACTGTACAATCCTAAACATATATCCCTCCTATATTTTTAAGCAAAAAAAGACTACAAACAAACCGAGAATATCCTACTCTCAAATCCATTTGTAGTCTTGCCTAATCGAATTAGTTACAATCCACTCTATTCTTGCTGATGAGATCATTATAGCATATTCTCAAAAAATGTAAACCCTTTCTTTTAAGAAAATGGTTATTTTTTCAATTATTTTTCTAGCCAAGAAGTTGCTGTTTGAGACAAGACTGCATAAAGTCCCTCGATATTTTCACGACCAACACTGCGTAACCATTCACGCGCAGTTTCTTCACCCTGTTCAATATAGACTGGCACAACACCCGCCCACGTCGCACGACCACAGAGAACACCGTTAAATTTAGCACCAGCTTCATGTGCAAACACTAGAGTATCTTGGAAAAGCTTAGCAGAAACACCTGCACTTAGATAAATGTATGGCAAATGAGTTGATGCTTCTTGTTGACGGAAATATTCGGCTGCTTCTGCTTTTGTATAGACGACCTCCCCTGTTCCGAAGCCTTCTACAAAATTCATGTTCACAGGTACTTCTACCTTGAGAACATCCACTCCAAAGCGTTCATCTGAAAATACTTTCATAGCCTCATTTACTTTTCGAGGTTTGACTTTTGCAAATTCCACACTGGCATTTGTCTTCAATCGTTTCATCATAGCTCAAAATTTCCAAGAAGAATGGTAAACCTTCAGCCTGACATTCTGAACCCAAGCGTTCAATATAGGCATGTTTTTGAAGGTTCCATATCGGTCTCCATCAACATCATAATAGAGTAAGAACTTGATAGCATCTGCCCCTTCTTCTTTTAGTCGTTTTACAGACCACTCTACTAAGCAAGCTGGTAATCGACTAGTAGAGCTTGTATCATAGCCAGTTTTTTCATAAGCCAAAAGCAAACCACATTGTTCATCACGGGCGCGTGAAGCTAGTAAGCCAAATTCAGGATCTAAAAGAATAGAAGAAAACTGTGTTAGTCCTTCAGAAACTAGCGTTTTTAGCTCTTCCATCTGCTCCACAGTAGGTTCTTCTGCCTGATGGTAAAACTCAATTCTAAATCTTCTCCAGAAGCTTCTTTAGCTAATAAGGTCGTTTCCTTTGATTCCTCATTTTTTAGTGAAAATAACTTCTCTATCCTAGCATCCGGTATAATATCGCCTTTCTTTTTATTGTGGACAATTCCTAACCCCATAACAACAGCTTGCTGGCCCTGTTCATCTTTTACTAGTGCCACGTTGTTATTGAGCGATTTTAACAATCGGTACATTTGCCCTCCTCCCTAGATTGAGATCATAAAAAAGAGACTACAACTAAATCCAGATCACCCTATCCACTCAGGGGAAATCCAAATTTACTTGCAGTCTCGCCTAGTCGAACTAGTCACGATTTACCTTCGTTCTTTATGATCTTACTATAACAAAAATTACCGAGTTTTAAACCTTTTCAAACAAAATTGCTCAACACTTCTCTACAAAACCTCAATCTCAAAACTATAGGAACGAGTCTGGCCAGCTTCTAGCCACTGGGTATTGATTTTGTCAGCGAAATAGTCAGATTCGTGCTTAGAAGTAGACATACCCAGCCATGGTTCTAGGGCGATAAAAGGGCCTTTATTAGCAGTTGACCATAACACTAAAAACGGAAAATCTCCCAAATGAAAAGCAATGCCCTTATCATGATTTTTGGAGCGTAAGCTGATCACTTTTGAATCTAGTTGATCCAAAACTAGGGTATCATCTCTAAATAACTCATAATCCAGATCAAGCTTTTCAGCATTCTCCAAAAAAGGAGTTCGATCCGTTAGATCGACAAGCCCCGTTTCTGGAAATACCTTAGGGACTGTCACCGTTTCTGGCTCCTCAAAAGATAGATAGTAGTCTTCATACTGCTCGTCGGCTAATAAGGGGCAGTTAAAACCTGGGTGCCCACCAATCGTAAAAGGCATAGCAAATTCCGCTTCCAAATTGTTGACCTCATAAGTCACACGAATGCGACTGCCTTCCAAACGATAATGGCTAGCAAGCTCGAAATGATAAGGAAAGACGTCAAACATACCAGGAGTACTTTTGAGTTGATAAACCACTTCCTTATCCGATAACTGTGTCCCATTAAAGACTTCTTTACGAACCAAGCCATGACGCGGCATCTGCCCTTTTTTCTGCTGATTGGCATTAGCCGGATACAAGGTTTCATTGTCTCTCAAACTACCACAAATAGGAAAAAGCACAGGAGCTTGCCCACCCCAATAGGTTGCATCCCCTTGCCATAGGTATTCAATGCCATCTTTATCCTTGATGGAAGATAGCTCACCTCCTAACTCTTTAAATGTCACTGTAAGTTGGTCATTACTCAGTTGTAATGTCATGATGTCCTCCTGATTCTAAAAAAGAGAGGGAAGCCCCCTCTACCCATTTTGAAATTCATGTCCCATATCTGGAGAGTGAATACAGGATACCTTAGTTAACTTTAGACTCCCAAGATGTAGCTGTTCTGTCAAGCACCTTGTTGAGTTCGTCAATGTTACGGAAACCTTCCGTACGCAACCACTCACGAGCAGCATCACTACCTTCTTTGATATAAACCTCAACAGCACCAGCCCAGGTCGCACGCCCACAAAGGACCCCATTGAAGTTGGCTCCAGATTCTGCCGCAAAGACCAAGGTCTCTTGGAAGAGTTTAGCTGACACACCAGCACTCAAGTAGATATAAGGCAATTCGGTCGCTGCTTCTTGATCACGGAAAGCTTGAGCAGCCTCTTCCTTGCTGTAAAGCACCTCTCCCTCTGCAAATCCTTCCACAAAGTTCATGTTAACCGGCACTTCTACTTTGAGCACATCAACACCAAAGCGAGAATCTGAAAAGACTTT
>NZ_ATVP01000020.1 GCF_000420785.1 Streptococcus hyovaginalis DSM 12219
AGCCAGGATCAAACTCTCATTAAAATTTTAAGTTCGAGCTGCGCTCAGTCAGTTATTAGCTGACTTATTGTTTTTTCTTGACAGGTTACTTCCGTAACCCGCACGTTTGGTTTCTTTATCCAGTTTTCAAAGGTCTTTGTCCCCCACTTGCGAGACAACTTCTATATTCTAGCAACTCAACCGGTGATTGTCAATAACTTTTTTGACTTTTTTCAGAAAAAAATTGTGACAGCTCACATATCGAACTAGCAACTTTTATATCTTACACCATACATTTTTAGTTGTCAACTATTTTTTCGGAAAATTGATATCTGGTTGACGAAAATATAAACGTTTAGCCGCTCCAAGGATTCATGTTCACAATGATTTCTATCGGAGAGACTATTAAAACAGATTTTGTCACCAACTAAAAAGATACCCACTGCACGCTTGAAGGTATCTTTCTAGAATGAATACGTAAAATATTTTTCTAAAATACATTACTCCTTTCTGTTAACACTATCTTCATAAGGAGTACATAACGTCGTTACTGTTTATGTTTACTTTGTATTTTTTATACTGAATAATATTTCCCTCCTTTAACATATTAGCTAAAGGAAATATCTCCATTCTTATAGCGACTCACATTTAACTTTAACATCGCTCACCTCGTCTTCTTTTCAAAGCACTAACCTGAGTACCAATATTAAATCAAATACTGTAAAGGAATTCGGTGTTCCTTCTGAAACTTAAAACATTCTACTTAATGGGTTATGTCAATTCTATAATATAGCAGTGTTTACAACTAACTATTATCATTGGAGCTCTCCTTAGGCTAGGTCACAGACCCACTGAGTGTCTCCATTTTTATATCGTCCTACATTATATTTCAGCATGAGAATTACCTCCCGTTTAAAGTAAGTTCTAGAAACTTCATTACAAAAACTCTGGCCAATTCTATACTTATGTTTTTTAGTGATCACTGTTTTTTCATAATGTAAAGTGTCAAAAATCTTGCCTATTATCACTTCTGTGCAAAACTTCTAAATATCACCGTTTTTATACCGTGCGACATATGGTTTCATCATAAGATTTCCTCCTATAAGTACGTTACTTCTGTCATCCTTTCTATATATTCATTATAATGTATGCGCTTTCTTTTGTCAACAAAAATGTTTAACTTCTTATTTTGGTTTTCTTTGCTCTTGTTTGCTAAAATACCTATATGTTAGATTTAAAAGATTATGGTATTGAGATGTGGGATAAGGAAAAAATTGCCTCTTTTCGTCGCACACTCTTAGCTTGGTATGATCAAGAAAAAAGAGATTTACCTTGGCGGCGAACAAGTAATCCCTACTATATCTGGATTAGTGAAATTATGTTGCAACAGACTCAGGTTAGCACAGTTATTCCTTACTATGAACGGTTTTTAGATTGGTTCCCAATGGTTGAGGATTTAGCCAATGCTCCCGAAGAAAAATTACTAAAGGCTTGGGAAGGATTAGGCTACTATTCTCGAGTGCGCAATATGCAAAAGGCTGCCCAACAAGTCATGACTGATTTCAATGGAAACTTTCCCTCTACTTATGAAGATATTGCTTCTTTAAAAGGGATTGGACCCTATACGGCAGGTGCTATAGCAAGCATTGCTTTTAATCTACCTGAGCCTGCGGTCGACGGTAATGTCATGCGTGTTACGGCTAGGCTTTTTGAGATTGATTATGACATCGGTGACCCTAAGAATCGAAAAATTTTCCAAGCCATTATGGAAATCTTAATCGATCCTGAGCGACCTGGTGATTTTAATCAGGCATTGATGGATTTAGGGACTGATATCGAATCTGCCAAAAAACCACGTCCTGATGAATCGCCTATACGTTCCTTTAATGCAGCTTATCTCAATGGGACCTATGACAAGTATCCCATCAAATTACCAAAGAAAAAACCAAAACCTCTGGAAATTCATGCTTTTATCATTCGTAATCAAGAGGGTGAATTACTCCTAGAGAAAAGCATGCAAGGACGTTTGCTGGCCGGTTTTTGGTCATTCCCACTAATGGAAACCTCTTTTATCGGACAACAGACTAGTCTTTTTGAGGACGATCAAACACTTTTGGAAACCTATTCCAAAAAAGACAATTTTGAAGAAACTTATGCTTGTAAGCCAACTTGGACAAATCGCACGTTTAAGCAAGTCAAACATACCTTTAGTCATCAAAAATGGACCATGACCTTGTTTGAGGGTTTTCTTAATAAGGATGACTTAACTTTAAATGAACACCTGCATTGGGTTAAACTAGATGATTTAAACAGCTATCCTATAGCAACACCACAGAAAAAGATGTTATCAGAATACTTAAATAATAATGGATAAACAAACAGCCCTTCATCAGAAAGGCTGTTTTCTATTTGAGAAAATCGAATACTTGGTCCAGCTTTTCAATCATTTCATCTGCCTGACTTTGATCGACTCCAAAACGCTCATCTTTGAGAGCAATAACTTTTAAGCCTGCTCTTTTGCCTGCTTCTATCCCTTTTTGGCTATCTTCAATAACAAGAACTTCTGATTTTTCAAGGTCTAGTTGAGCCACAGCTGCTTCATAAATAGCTGGATTTGGCTTGCTTTCTGGAAAATCTTCACCAGATAAAATAAACTCAAAGGCATGCTGCAACTTGGACTCTTTCAAGGCGCGTTCGATGTCCACCATAGCTGAGCTTGAAGCTAGAGCTAAACGATAGCCCTTTACTTTTAAGTCATTAATGACAGATTTGACGTCAGTCATAATCAAATCTTGATAAGGCGCTGGATTGGCAAGTTTATAAGCCATATAGGCCTGTTCTAGCTCACAAATATCCCATTTCTTATAGTCTTCTCCAAGCACTAACTGCCAAGTTTGTTTGACATTGCCGCCAATAAAATCTTTTGGAGCTAAGTGGCTAATATCAATTCCTTGCTCATGTAAAAACTTCTGGCGTCTTTTAAAATAAAAGAGCTCTGTATCAAACAAAACACCATCCATGTCAAAAATAAGTGCTGTTATCATGGTCATCTCTCCTTAGTGGTCATTGTAGCATCATTAGCTACTTGATCTTGAAAATCCTTACGAATAAGGAAAAAGAAGTTGGAATCTCGTTTTCCAGCTTCTTTTTCCTGTCTTGGTACCTAGGTTCTTGTTATACACTCAATTCAGCCACAATGGCTTTGATTTGATCTTTGGTATGAACACCTGCTACTTGCTTGACAACCTCACCGTCTTTTTTGAAAAGTAGGGTTGGGATAGACATGATGCCAAATGATTGTGCCGTGTTTGGGTTTTCATCAACATCGATTTTAACAATCTTGAGCTCTTCGTCATCAAATTCTTCTGAAAGTTGCTCAAGAATAGGTGCTTGCATCAGACATGGACCACACCATGTTGCCCAAAAATCAACTAATACTAAGCCTTCTGCCGTTTCTTGCTCAAATGTTTTATCTGTTACAACTTGAGTCATAAGTAATACCTTTCCTTTCTTAGAAAATTACCAGGTAAGTTTCTATCAACTATTTCTAAAGTCATTGTAACGAATTTCAACCATGAATACAACTAATTGCTACGCTTTACCGAACCTGTCCACGTTGATAAGAATTATTGTAAACTTTACATTGATGATCATGAAGTATTTCTGCTGCTTCAGCTAACCAATTCGTATTACGAATGAGGCCTCGACCGACCTGGATCAAGTCTGCTTGTTGATTTTGCAAAAGGTATTCTGCTAACTCAGGACTATTCAGTAGACCAACTGCGATAACAGGAATGTTAAGCGACTCTTTCATTTTAGCGGTAAAGGGTGCCTGATAGCCACCATGAATCGGAATGTTTAGGCGAACATTCATAAGACCTCCTGTAGAAATGTCCAACCAAGCCACCCCAAGTTCCTCTAATCAACGACCGATTTGTTGGTAATCTTCTAGTGTATTTTGCACACCCGTTTCATCATAAGCTGTTACCGATAAGCGCACCCAAATGGGTTTTGAAAAGATAGCTTTAATACTTTCAATAATTTCTTTCAAAAAACGAAAACGATTTTCTAATGTGCCTCCATAACTATCTGAGCGGTGATTAGTTTGAGGTTCTAAAAATTGATTTATCAAATAGCCATGAGCACCATGGAGTTCAATCATATCATAGCCAGCTTGATCAGCTCGTCTAGCAGTGGCAACAAAACCTTCTTTGATACGTTCAATATCAGCCTGCGTCATTTCTCGAGGCTTTTTGTAATCTGAGCTATAAGCAATTGCACTAGGGCTATAGGATCCTTGGCATCGATCGATTTACGACCACCATGTCCCAGCTGAATACCAACTTGAGCTTCTAAAACATGTAAATCAGCTACCATCTGGCTCATAGAATGACCTTGCGCATCTGTCCAAATACCTAAGTCTTTGTTGGTCAAACACCCATCTGGCTCTATAGCGGTCGCCTCTTGGATGATTAGGCCGACACCAGCAATAGCACGCGCTCCGTAATGTGCTTTATGAAAAGCTGTGGAAGCCCGTCTTCTTGATGGACTTCGTACATACACATAGGGGCATAACCACGCGATTTTTGAGAGATAATCCAGCAATGTCAACTGGAGATAGTAATAAAGACATCCGCAAACTCCATTTCTAATGTAACATTTGCCATTATTTTAGCATAAGAAGGAAGTCGGGGCAAAAGTCAAAAATCTCTTTACAGCACTCACAGCAATAGCCCGGCGCAAAGTAGATGTAAGAAAACTCGGGAAGGTATTTGAAGTTGAAGGTCTATCTTGCACAAACAGTCTCCTGATCTGCTCCTAAATAAAAAACCTGCATGACACTGATTTTTTTATGATCATACTAAGTTAAGCCATTGTTTGATACGTGCTTCTTGATCGCTCTTAATCGTAAAGTAGGAACCACGAATGGTCCCAGCTAATTTAGATTTTTGACGGGCAAACTTGAAACAGCCTTCTAATTCTTCTGGAATAGCCATACCATCCGACAATTTTAATCCCACTGCTCATTTTTTAGGATTATTTAGTTCGTAAAGAACATTAATAGCAAGCCCGTCCTCATAAAAAATGTGTCCAAATAATCTGAGCCTATTCTAGATAATTAAGAGAAACTTCTAAGGGGGTTGCTTTAAAGACCAGATCACGCTCTTCTTTCAAGAGAGCATCAATATCCGACAGCAATTCAGGAACCTCTGAGGCTGGCTTTGTGGCAAAGGTCACTTTAAATTTATTCCAAAAATAACGGGCCTCATTGGCACGAAATCCAGCTAGAGCAGACACAACTGGAGAGCTCTACTGTCCTTGCGTTGATACATTTTTAAAGTCTATGATCATCTTAGACTCCCTTTACTGCGAAGTATAAACCACTTGGGCTGGCAAAATTAAAATTAAGGAAGGGTTCTTGATTCAGTGGGCTACAAGTATCCGTTAAACCTGAGATACGCTCGTGAAGCTTTTCAATAGCGTCTGATTCAAAAAGAAGGCTGGGAATATGATCCAACACTTCAGGAGATACTTGTTTGATGAATGCTTTATCATAGACGGTAATGGTTGTTGTAGCTTGCTCATGATTTTTCATATCAAAAGTTTCAAAATCCATAACTTGTGACTCTGAAACAATGATAAACCCTGCAGCTTGCCAAAAAGCCTTTTCAGCAACCACATCATCTACATAGAGCATGAGTCCCAATTCTTTCGTAAACATCAACTAACCTCCTAGTCAAAACCAACAGTTTCTGATACAAACCCCGGAATATCCGTATTGATTTGCCATGTCATGCCAAATTGGTCAACCACGATAGCATAGGCTGGACTCCATGGCGTTTCTTGCAAAGCCATATCTATGCGTTTAGCTTTCTCAGATAATTTATCGTAGAGCACTTTAGCTTCCGCCGCATCGTCCAACTGGATACAGGCTGTCATGTTAGTTCCCTCAACATAAGGGTGATCAGAACCGTTATCCGATAGCTGCAGACGAATACCATCGATATTAAGACTAGCATTTAAAACGAGGTCCTTGTTTTCTTCTGGAGTATCCGGAATAGCTTGACCAAAGGTCGTACAGGAAATCACCTGAGCGTCGAAAACGTCTTTGTAAAAGGCAACAGCGTCAAGGCCGTTGTTGTTTGTAACGAGATATAATTCTAATGCTTTAATCATTTTGATCCTCTTTTTTAGTGATGTCTAATCATAGCATTAAGTCTAACCATATCGCAAGAAATAGAGCTTGACTATGCTTTTTTTAGGAGACCAGGTTAAAAAAGAGTAAAATACCGAAGAGAATACCTAAAGCAAAACCAACTAAAACATCTTTTGGATAATGAACACCACCCAGAACACGACACAAGGCTAATCCTGCTGACAGTACCAGTAAAAGAAGGCCCAGCCATATCGACTGCACTAAAAAACACATGCTAATCATGGTCGCCGAAAAGACATGTCGACTCGGAAAAGACTCGCCTTCTCCATGTCGCGTCATTAAAGGACTAGTATGCCATCTTTCATAGGGACGTGGTTGATTACGCCACTTCCGAAAGATGGAGACAAGACTGAAAGCTATCCCAGGAATGACAATGCTTTTTCCTAAGTCCTCGGATTGCCCCAAATAAAGATAAACCAATAAACAGGGGTACAAAACATACATGATCTTAGTTATAAACCAATTGTAAGCAATCATTAAGCGCTTAAAACTAGGGTGTTGCGCAAAAAAACGCTCAATGCCTCGATAAAAGATTTCATAATTTTTCACATTAGTCTCCAAAATGTTCCAAGTAATCCTCTGCTATTGCCACTAGTTTTTCAAAAGTATTGCCATTTCGTACCGTGACTTTACTGTAAATTTGTGGTTTTGCCGACATCTTACCATACATGCTCTTGCTAAAGGCTTTTTTAGGGCAAGTCCAAAAGATGACCTGATCTCCAGCGAATACCTTTTCGATATCTGGTTGGGGAACAGGCATCATTTGGATCACATCTTGAGGTAACCAAGGATCAATGGTAAAGATAGCATTGTGTTTAGCACTTGAGTCCTTATTAAACCATTCGGGAATCTGTTTATTCATGCTTAAAAGGGCGTGTAAGGAAATCACCTGACAAGAGACGGCCATGTGAAAATGGTCTAATATGAGTTTCTGACAAAAGAACTGGAGCTCTTCTTCATCAGATCGCAAGAAGACATTGCCAGAATTAATATAGGTTTTGACATCCAGACAGCCCACTTTCTCCAGCAGTTCTTTCAGTTCCCCCATAGATAGACGCTTTTTCCCACCAACATTGATGCCACGCAATAATAACAGAGAGGTTTTCATATGCTTATTTTATCAAAAAACTCACCTAGGTAAACTAGGTGAGCCTCTTTTTATCAGTATTGAGTGAGATCCTGCTTGAGTAAAAAATGGTAAATATTGCCATAAAGTCCAGTATAGTGGAGATCATGACTATTAATCGTAACTTTAGTTGCTTGGAAATGGTCTGGGATATCATGCCAACAGGATTGTTGCGACAGAACGAAGGTGTCGTAGCTGTCAAAGGTGACTTGTTGTGGTCGGTTTACCCCATCAATATAATCAATCACAATCATAGCAGCCTCCTAGGACTCATATTTATCAAATACTTGCTGAGGTGTTTCCCCCTTAGCGATCCAATCCACTAACTTATCCAAACGTCTGATTTCCTGCATGAGAGGATCTTCTAAGGCTTCAATTTGAACGCCACAGATCTTACCTGTGATATTGTTCCGACTGGGATTGTAGTTAGGTGCTTTTCGGAAGAAATCACCATAAGTCAAGTCAGTGTCATTTAAATCTGCGATTTCTGCTGGTGAATAGCCTGTTAGCCAAGCCGTTACTTGATCTACATCAGATCTTGTTTGACCTTTTCGCTCAGCCTTTGCTACCAAGGCACTATAAACACTGCAAAAACTCATATCATAAAGACGATGAGACATGTTTTTCTCCTAAACGTTAAAGACATCGTTCAAGTTTTCAGCCATGGTTGGGTGTGTGAAAACTTGATTTTTGAGGTAAGTATAAGGAACCTTATTATCCATGGCCAGTTTAATCAGGTTAATAATTTCTTCAGAATTGGCACCAAAAAGGGTAGCGCCTAGAATTTCCTTGGTCTCTGTATTGACAATCACTTTGTAGAGACCACGAAGATCATTATTGACATGACCGCGAGGCATATTGGCGACAGGTAAGGTATTGGCCTTGTAAGGAAGGCCTTGCTCAGACGCTTGGGCTTCTGTTAAACCAACTTGTGCTAAGGCAGGTCTAATGAAAAGGGTTGTTGGGACATTGATACGGTCGCTACGCTTATAGTCGCCATTGCCAGTCAATTTACCAAAAACAATACGGAAGTCATCAAGGGAGGTGTAGGTAAACTGGAGTCCACCGTTAACATCACCAACCGCATAAACACCTGGAACACTTGATTCCAAGTAGTCATCAACCTCAATGGCACCACGATCTGTGACCTTAATGTCAGTGTTCTCTAACCCTAAATCATCAGTTGCCGGTTTACGCCCCAGTGCATAAAGCACAGCATCATAGCTATCTTCTTGACCATTTGCTGTGACAACAACGGTTTCGCCTTCATTTCTGAGTGATTCAACTGAGCTAGAGACACGAATAGTCACGCCATCAGCTTCCAAATACTCCTGTGCAAGGGCAGCTACTTCTGGCTCATAACGTCCCAAAAGCTTCGGAGAATTTTCATAAACCGTTACCTGACTGCCCAAATTCGCATACAGGTTAGCAAATTCAAGACCAATATTGCCGCCCCCAATAATCGCTAAACGGTCTGGTACCTTATCCAAGGATTGAATACCTGTACTGTCAAAGACATGCTCGCTCTCTAGCAGACCTGGAATAGGGAAGCTATTCGAGACAGCGCCTGTATTAATGACAATAGTTTCTGCTGTCAAATACTCTTTATCTTGTCCCATACTGATTTCGATGATTTTATTGTCCGTAAAGCGGGCACGCGCATTGTAAAGGTCTGCACCTGAGTTGACGAGGGTTTGCTCATTTTTGTGGTTAAGGCGTGTTACGACTGCTTCTTTCAGCGCCATAGCATCTTGGAAAGAGAGACCTTCCTCAGCGGCATGAATGAGCGTTTTTGTAGGGATACAAGCGATATTAATGCAGGTTCCACCATACATTTTGGCATCTTCTTCAATCAGTGCTACTTTTTTACCTAAACTAGCCATTTTACCTGCCAGTGTTTTTCCAGCTTTGCCAAAACCCATCACAATCAAGTCATAAGTTAACATATCTTTTTCTCCTTGCTCTATTTCTGATAATTCTAGGATAGCACTTTCACTAGGATGTGTCAGAAATGAGCTACACAAAAGAAAATGTTTCCTTTTTCAGACACCATAGTTGACAATAGAGCTGATTTCTGACTTACTAGTAAGTAAGTCAGAAAAATAATTTTTCGCAGTGACTGCTATTTTGGAAAATATCTGTCTAAGCCAGATGTTATGTCATAGCATAGAAAGTAGGAATTTTATGAAAACTACCCAACAACTCCACGATAAGGCTTGTCAGCTCTTGACTGAACGCGGTGTCAGCATCGATGACATTGCTGACTTGGTGCTACACTTGCAAACACCTTATATTCCTCATTTGACCATGGAAGAGGCCGTTGAGAGTGTGCACTCTGTCCTACGCAAACGCGAGGTGCAAAACGCTATTATCACTGGTGTCGAGCTAGATAGGCTGGCTGAGGAAAAGCAACTCTCTCAACCACTCAATGATATTTTGACCAGCGACGAGGGACTCTATGGTATTGACGAAATCTTGGGATTAGCCATCGTCAACCTCTATGGATCTATTGGGTTTACTAACTATGGCTATCTGGACAAGGTCAAGCCCGGCGTCATTAAAAAATTGGACAGCAAAATCGGTTCGCAGTGCCACACCTTCTTAGATGACATTGTCAGTGCTATCGCAGCTGCCGCTGCTAGTCGTATTGCCCATAATGAGCCTGAGAAAAGCAGACTGACCCAGTAAAAGTATTAAAAAACAATTATCGCCTAACACCTCAAGTCAGGCGATTTTTCTTTTTTCAAAAATAACCTGCTATTGGCGGCTATTTTTTGGTATAATTAGCTTTTTAAAGGAGGAAGGATACCCTACATGAAGAAACAAGCTTTTGATTCTGAAAAATATTTGAATTTGCAACGCGATCACATTCTAGAGCGTATCAATCAATTTGAAGGCAAGCTGTATTTAGAATTTGGTGGCAAGATGTTGGAAGATTTTCACGCAGCTCGTGTGCTTCCTGGCTATGAGCCTGATAATAAGATCAAACTGCTTCAAGAACTCAAAGATCAGGTTGAAATCGTCATCGCTATTAACGCTAACAATATCGAGCACTCAAAAGCACGTGGAGATTTGGGGATTTCCTACGATCAAGAGGTTTTTCGTTTAATAGATAAATTCAAAGATCTCAATATCTATGTGGGTTCTGTTGTTGTAACTCAGTATACTGGGCAAGCGGCTGCCGATGCCTTTCGTAAAGAGCTGGAAAAACACGGCATCGCCTCTTACCTCCATTACCCAATTAAAGGTTATCCAACAGACATGGACCACATCATTTCTTCGGAAGGTATGGGAAAAAATGATTACATCCAAACAAGTCGCAACCTCGTTGTCGTCACTGCTCCTGGTCCCGGTTCTGGTAAATTGGCTACCTGCATGTCCAACCTTTATCACGATCAAATCAACGGGGTAACATCAGGTTATGCCAAGTTTGAAACCTTCCCGGTTTGGAATCTGCCACTCCACCACCCCGTCAACTTGGCTTACGAGGCAGCAACCGCTGACTTAGATGATGTTAACATGATTGACCCCTTCCACTTGGAAACTTATGGTAAAACAACGGTTAACTATAACCGCGACATCGAAATTTTTCCTGTGCTTAAACGCATGCTTGAGCGGATTCTAGGCGAATCTCCTTACGCATCACCTACGGATATGGGGGTTAACATGGTCGGTTTCTCTATCGTTGACGAAGAAGCTGCCATTGAGGCGTCCAAGCAGGAAATCATTCGCCGCTATTATCAAACTGTCGTTGAAGCTAAAGCTGAACGCGTTCCAGCAACGGCTGTGCAAAAGATTGAATTGCTCATGAACGATATTAGTGTCATCCCCGCTGACCGAAAAGTTGCCGTGATTGCTAAAGAAAAAGCCGAGCTAACTGGCGATGCTGCCCTAGCCTTGGAATTACCGACTGGTGATATTGTGACTGGTAAAACCTCTGAACTCTTTGGGCCATCGGCTGCCGTTATCATCAATGCGATTAAAACATTAGCAGGTATTGACAAGGCAACTCATTTGATTGGGGCAGACTATGTCAAACCTATTCAAAATTTGAAGATTAATCATCTTGGTAGTAAAAATCCTCGTCTTCATTCTAATGAAATTCTCATGGCACTTGCTATTACCGCTATGACAAACGATGATGCTAAAAAAGCTATGGAGCAATTAGGCAAGCTAAAAGGAAGCGAAGTGCATTCAACCGTGATCCTACCTGAAGAAGATAAAAATGTCTTTAGAAAATTAGGTATCAATGTTACCTTTGACCCTGTTTACTCGCAAAATAAACTCTACCGAAAATAAGCAAAAAATGACTTAAGCCTAGGCTCAAGTCATTTTTCTTATCATTTAGCCAAATCTTCAACAACCTGAATATTTGGTAAGCTTGCTAATAACTGAGTTGGAATCAGAAGTTTTGATTGAACAAACCCTCCTCCCACAACTACTTGGTCTTTCTCTAAAATTTGACTATCCATTAAAATAAGCCAATCTGATGGAAGTCCTACTGGCGTAATAGACCCAAATTCCATTTTAGTTGCCTCAAGGACCCAGTTTAGATCAGCGAATCCAACTTTAGAAGCACCCAAAGGACGTTTTACAGTTGCGTTTGTCTTAGCTTTTTTCCCATAAGGAACTAAAAGTGCTGCATAATACTTATCTTCTCCTCTACTACCTTCGACAACTAAACAATTTAGCATCTCTTCATAATCAATTCCGTACTCTCTGTTTAAACTTTCATCATCTGCAAAGTCTGGATTAATTTCAGCCACCTTAATATTACTATCGGTATCATGCTGTTTTATGTAATCAAAAACCACTTTAGGAATAAGATTCTTATTGGTTTCATTTATATCATTGAATGTTAAGGTCATTTGTTCCCTCCTTTATCCCAAATTAGCAATGGTGCAGCCTGATCCTCCGGCGTTCTGCGGGGCGTAGCCAAAGCTTTTGACATGTTTGTTACGTCGAAGATATTTGGTGACGCCTTCACGAATGACACCTGTACCAATACCGTGTACGATATCTACTTGCCCCATGTTGTTTAAGAGCGCTTGATCAATAAAAGCATCTAACTCTTGCATAGCCTCTTCGTAACGTTTACCACGTAAATCTAGACGAGCACGTGGAACTCCGCCCGATGTCTTGGTTTTTTTGACCACTGATACCTGTTTCTTCTTAGGTTTTTGGGCTTCTTCTTGGACTTTGACTAGATTAAATTCATCTTCCTTAAGAGTCATCTTAATCAAGCCGACCTGTGCCTCCCAAGTCTTATCCTTGACTTGTCGGGTAAGGGTTCCACGTTGCCCATAGGCTGTCACTATGATATCATCACCCACACGCGGAGCTCTGAGTTTCTTAGCTTTTTTCAAAACCTTGTTCTTAGACAAATCAACCTGTGGGGCTAACTTCTTCAAATCTGCTTTGGCTTCAATGATTTCATGCGGTTTCAACTCAGCTTTAGCATGTAGATTTTTAAGGATACGATCACTTTCTTCCAAGGCTTGGTCTACAATATCACGCGCTTCTGCCTGAGCCTTTTCTAGCTCACGATCACGTTCATGAGAGAAGTCATTGTAAAGTTTTTTAACCGCGCGATTAAACTTGAGGTTTTCTTGTTCTACTTCTTTGATGTGATCCAAACGTTTTCTGGTCTCAAGGGTTTGGGACTCCAACTCTGAGATAATCCGATTAACATCACCATCAGAATCAATCATGTTTTCAGCATCTGCTACAATCACTTCTGACAAACCTAGCCTACGGGCAATCTCAAAGGCATTGGAGCGTCCAGGAACTCCCTGCATAAAGCGATAAGTTGGACTCAAAGTTGCTGTGTCAAATTCCATACTGGCATTTTCCACAAACTTGGTTTCAATACCGTAAGCCTTGAGTTCTGGATAATGAGTTGTCGCCAGGGTTTTGATCTGACTGAGACGCAAATGCTCTAAAATAGCTATGGCAAGACTAGCACCTTCTTGAGGATCCGTTCCTGCGCCTAATTCGTCAAAGAGCACCAAGGAATCCTGATCAGAGGCCTCCAATATCTCCACAATATGGGTCATGTGACTAGAGAAAGTGGATAGGCTTTGTTCTATAGACTGTTCGTCACCAATATCCGCAAAAATCTCCTTAAAGACCGCAACTTTAGAGCCTTTATCCGCTAAAATCGGCAGACCAGATTGGGCCATTAATTGCGCTAAACCCAGAGTTTTAAGCATGATGGTCTTACCACCTGTGTTGGGCCCCGTAATCACAATAGCCGTTAATTCTTTGGAAAAATGAAGACCGTTGGCAACTGGTTCTTTCAGTAAAGGGTGACACACGTTAATGAGGTTAATGCTTTTATCCCCTGAAATCTTAGGGATACTAGCCTTTTTCTCACGCATAAAAAGGTATTTGGCACGCACCAGATCCAAATGCCCAAGAATCCAAGCATTGTTACGAATGACAGCCGCATGTGGTCGCAAGAGATCCGACAGTCCATGGAGGATACGCGCTATTTCATGGCGCTCATCAGCTTGTAGCTGGGTAATGGTTTCATTAAGAGCGACAACTGCGCGTGGTTCAATATAGACTGTGTTACCTGAACTCGAAATATCGTGAACAACACCTGATAGGCGATGACGATAGGTATTTTTTACCGGAAGAACACTACGACCGTTTCGACTAGCGATTAAGTTCTCAGAGAGATAATCAGCCTGTTTCTTTAAAATATCTTGTAGCAGCTGACGCACCTGGCTCTCACTTGCTAGCAATTGACGACGGATAGTCCCCAACTCTGGACTTGCAAAATCCTCTAAGAAACCACCATCATTGATGGCTTGTAGACTGCCTTGCAACTGCGGTAAACCTACTAAAGTATCGAAGAGCCTCTTAAGGGCAGCGAGTTCCACATTTTCTAAATCTTGGTAAAACCGCCCCATGTCCGCAGTCACCGCCAAGATTTTTTTTATCGCTAATAATTCCGTAATATTGAGGTCTGCCTCTAACTCTAAGCGACGGACACTTTCCTTAATAGAAGTCAGACTCCCTAAGGCAAACTGATGGTTTTCCACAAAAATAGCAGACATCTCCTCCAGTTCTAGAAATTGCTCTCGAATCTTATCTGATTTGGTTATAGGCACTAACTGATTTATCTCTTCCAGACCTTGCTCTGTCTGCAAATATGGTAGGAATTGTTCCTTAACTTTGTCAAATTCTAACTGTTCTAAAATTCTTGTATTCATAAGCTTTATTATAGCACAATTCAAGACTTTCCTAAGCTTTGACCCCACTTACCTAAAAGCAGCATTTGGCTCAAAAAATAGCTTTATGCTATAATAGCAAGGAGGTATTGTCATGACAAAAAAGAATCGCTATAAATTTATTTTTGGGGATCGCCCCTTAACATTAACCACGGACAAAGATAATCTCTTCATGGAAGAAGTTGAACGGATCGCTAAAGAAAAATATGATGCTATCCGTGAAAAGTTACCGGAAGCCGACAATGAAATCCTAGCTATCTTACTAGCTATTAACGCTTTATCAACCCAACTAAGCCGTGAAATGGCTATGGCAGATATGGAGACTGAGTTAGCCCAGTTGAAGCATGAACTAGTCGATAAGGATGGCGCTGACCCTAAAGCAGAGGAGCAAGTATGATAACACTTCTCATTTTTCTTATTCTAGCTTGGAGTTTTTACATCGGTTATACTAGAGGGATTTTCTTGCAAGTTTTTTATCTGATAGGCAGTTTTGTTGCCCTAGCTATCGCTAAGGCTTATTATCAACCACTGGCTAAAATACTTTACATTTGGGTACCCTACGCTAACCCAACAGAAGGTGCCAATATTGCTTTCTTCAAAGATGTAAATCTCTTTTCACACGACCTCATTTTTTACGCCGGAGTAGCCTATTTAGGGATTTACACCCTTGCTTACGCTGGGGTTCGGCTCATTGGTATTTTATTACATCTAGCGCCACTGGATCGGTTTGATTCGCGTGGCACTAATATCGTGTCTGGTCTACTGTCTTGTCTCGTTGTTTGCTTAAGCCTTAGTATGGTGCTGATGATTTTGGCCACCATTCCTTTTGATAGCATCCAAACGACCCTTTCTAACAATCACATGACGCGCTTCTTTATTGAACAATTGCCATTTTTCTCATCCTATTTGAAAAATCTTTGGATCACTCAGATCCTTCCCTAAATAAAGAGGATTGATGGCATCAATTATACAAGCAACCTAGAATCAACGGTTTCATTGACCCGATCCTAGGTTTTTTTGGCGCCATGAGAACGCTTACTTTGAAAAGATTTGAAAGCATGCATTGCCTTCTTAATTGACCACACTGTTTTAAAGAGATTCAACACCTGATAACCTTCCATTGCCAGGAGATAAAAGTGTCTGTTAGGCTAACAAACGGTTCCCTAAATATAGAATATCGAAAGAGCATAAAAGCGTTTTTATGGTATAATAGTTAAGAATCACGAAAGTGGGCAGAGGGATCACCTTCTATGCATGAACCACTTTCATCACAAGTCAAGGAGTGATTATGTCGAAACAAAAAATTGCTGTATTAGGTCCTGGATCGTGGGGAACTGCATTGGCGCAAGTCCTTAATGACAATGGGCATGACGTTCGTATCTGGGGGAATATTACCGAACAGATTGACGAATTAAATCAAAAACATACCAATACCCGTTACTTTAAAGACATTACCTTAGATGAAAATATTGTTGCTTACCATGATTTAGCCGATGCCCTAAATGGTGTTGATGCTGTCCTTTTCGTAGTACCAACTAAGGTGACGCGTCTAGTGGCTAAGCAGGTTGCCGAAACATTGCAGCACAAGGTGACAGTGATGCACGCTTCAAAAGGCTTAGAACCAGGAACACATGAACGCCTATCAACGATTTTAGAAGAAGAAATTCCAAGTGAATTACGTTCAGAAGTGGTTGTCGTTTCCGGACCTAGTCATGCTGAAGAAACTATCGTCCGTGATATCACGCTCATTACAGCGGCATCCAAAGATATCGAATCTGCTAAGTACGTCCAAACCCTTTTTAGCAACCATTACTTCAGACTCTACACTAACACTGATGTCATCGGTGTTGAGACAGCTGGTGCACTGAAAAATATCATTGCTGTCGGCGCTGGTGCCCTACACGGACTCGGGTATGGTGACAATGCTAAAGCTGCTATCATCACACGTGGTCTAGCAGAAATTACACGCCTTGGTGTCGCCATGGGAGCTAGCCCTCTAACCTACAGTGGTCTTTCTGGAGTTGGCGACTTGATTGTAACAGGGACTTCTGTACACTCTCGTAACTGGCGCGCAGGCGATGCTCTTGGTCGTGGCGAAAAATTAGAAGATATCGAAAAAAACATGGGAATGGTTATTGAAGGTATCTCAACTACTAAAGTAGCCTATGAACTTGCTCAGGAATTGGATGTCTACATGCCAATCACAACAGCCATTTATCGCACTATCTATGAAGGAGCAGATATCAAAGAATCCATTCTTGATATGATGTCTAATGAATTCCGATCTGAAAATGAGTGGACTGACCATAATTAATGAAGAGGAGTTTTATGAATACAAAAGTGAGAAAAGCTGTCATTCCAGCAGCTGGTTTAGGAACACGATTTTTACCGGCAACTAAAGCATTAGCCAAAGAAATGCTCCCTATTGTTGATAAACCGACTATTCAGTTCATTGTTGAAGAGGCTTTAAAATCCGGTATCGAAGAGATCCTCGTCGTAACTGGTAAAGCCAAACGATCCATTGAGGATCACTTTGATTCTAACGTTGAATTAGAGCTTAATTTAGAAGAAAAAAATAAAAATGATCTTCTACAGCTAGTCAACGATACTACTGCTATCAACTTGCATTTTATTCGTCAAAGTCATCCACGTGGTTTAGGAGATGCCGTACTTCAAGCCAAGGCTTTTGTGGGTAACGAACCCTTCGTTGTCATGTTGGGAGACGATTTGATGGATATCACGGATGATCAAGCTGAACCATTGACACAACAACTCATCAATGATTTTGAACATACACACGCCTCTACGATCGCTGTCATGCCTGTTCCACATGAAGACGTTTCTGCTTATGGGGTTATCGCACCGCATAAAGAAGTTTCAGACGGTCTTTATAGTGTCGATGCCTTTGTTGAAAAACCCGCTCCTGAAGAAGCACCAAGTGATCTAGCTATTATTGGCCGCTACCTTCTTACTCCTGAAATTTTTAGTATTCTAGAAAAACAAGAACCTGGAGCAGGAAATGAAATTCAACTCACTGACGCCATTGATACTTTGAACAAAACACAACGTGTCTTTGCTCATGAATTCCGTGGCAATCGTTACGATGTCGGTGATAAATTTGGTTTTATGAAGACGTCTATTGACTATGCCCTCAAACATCCGCAAGTTAAAGATGATTTAAAACAATACATCATTGACTTAGGCAAACAACTAGAAGGCAAAACTTCTAGCGAATCATAAAAAGATAAGCTTCCTAATTTCCCTAAGACAAGCAGCCACTTAGTTGCTTGTCTTTTTTTATCTCATTTGCCATAGTCAGCTGGCTTATTTTATGATGGACTTAGGATTTTCTACTCATAACATTTAAAAAGAGATCCTAACCACTTGCCAACAGAAGCAATCTTAGTTGAAAATTTCAACAATGTTAAACCGATTCATATGATACGTATTTCCCCTATTTCCCAAAATCTCCACTGAAAAACCCTTTGAAACCGAGTTTTCAAAGGGTTTTTAAAATTTCATAAAAAAAGAGCACACACCTGACATCGCTTAGGGCTGCTGGATTCCTCCCCTGACCCACTTCACGCACAAGTGTTGCTCCACCTACTAGTATATCATATTTTTGACTTATTGCAAATGGCTCTTTTCTTCAGCTTCTTGGGATAATGTAGCGTTACAATAGATGTGAGACTTCTAGAAGTCAAAAAGAAGATTCCCTGATATGATAAGAGTACCA
Organism: Streptococcus hyovaginalis DSM 12219; assembly: GCF_000420785.1. GTDB lineage: Bacteria > Bacillota > Bacilli > Lactobacillales > Streptococcaceae > Streptococcus > Streptococcus hyovaginalis. Next base: position 18,297 of record NZ_ATVP01000020.1, read on the forward strand.
CGACTCATCAAAAAGGAATCTTCTCATGACTAGTATATCACAAAATCTTCGCTATTTACCACATACTCTAGAAACACGTTACCACGCGGTTAAAACCTACCAAAA
>NZ_ATVP01000021.1 GCF_000420785.1 Streptococcus hyovaginalis DSM 12219
ATGTCATGGTCTTGAGAGACTCTTTTTCTTATACTAGACTCATCCATAAGAAATGAGGTTATATCAAGTAATGGAAAATTATCCTTTAAATCAGTTATCTTTTGAGAGTTTGTATCAATGCGTTAAGCCTATTGTTTTTAAATTACGTCGTCAATATCATATCCAATTGTGGGAATCGTCTGATTGGGAACAAGAAGCGATGATCTGTTTGTTTCGTTTGATTGATGATAAACCGGACTGTTTAAGAGAAGCCAGGTTATTCTTTGCCTGTTTTAAGACAAAGTTTTCCAACTACTTGAAAGATGTTTTACGATCCCAGGAGAGCCATAAGCGCCGTCTGAACCGTTTGCCTTATGAAGAGGTATCGACATTAAGCCATGCGATTGCGCAAAAAGGTCTGGCTTTAGACGAGAAGGTTGTCCTATTTGATCAGTTAGATCGTCTTAGGGCGACTTTACCAGAGTCTGAACAGTATAAGGTTGGGTTATTGGTAAGTGGTAAACCGTTTAAGGGGCGTCAAGCCTTATTAAGGCAGTTCCGTCAGTTGTGGCTAGAAGATGGGAAGTAGGGCCCTAGTGCGGCCTATCTAGATCTATGATTTTGACAAGTTAAAAAGCCTCTTACGCTAGAAGTCACAAAGACTAGCGTGAGAGGCTTATTAGTAAGATACCTTAGATAGTTTATCTGGAATCGTGGATGAAGATGTAGGTATGAGAATTTGAGAGAGATGAACTATAGTGATAATTATTAAAAGATAGGTTGGGTAATTGTTCTAGGTGTTCTACATTATTTTCAGCTAGGGCCTTTAAAAAAGCTCCGCGTCCTTTTTTGGAAATCGTGGAATGTTGTTTTAAATTTCCTTTAACATCTTTTTCATAAAATTGTATTTTAACAAACTTGATTCGCTGCTGTTTGGAAAAGACAGTTTCGAACTCATTAGATAATAGCGAAATTATTGGTGTCGCTCCTTGTTGAGAAACAAATGCGTCGTATTGTTGATTCCATAACTTTTTTAAAGGTTGTTTATTAATGGCGACATTGTCCAAAAAATCAAGTCTGTGTGCTTGTATGGGATAGTTAATTGGAATAATGCCATACAGCGCTGTGGTAATGTGGGTTGTCTTTTTAAGATATTCCATAGCTGATTGACTGATCCCGTTTTTTAACGAGCGATACATGAGTCCGTTATATAATTTGATGGCTGGGTGGTATGTGCTTGTCGCTTTATTAATAGCACTCCAACGGAAAAATTCTTTCTGGGCAGGTGCTTCTTTTTTAAAACGATAGATAGTCATGAGCTCTTCAATGCTTTTTTCAGACATTGTTTTTATGATGTCAGATGTTAGAGGAGAAAACTGGGTATGAGAATGAATAGTTTCTATGTTTTCAAGCATTTCTTTAGCGGGTGGTATTAATATTGTTAGCATTTGTAAAAACTTTCTGAGGGAACATTTAAAACAACCAAGGAATCGTTAGTAGTCCAATAAAGATAAGACTATAAAGAAGGGTTGTAGCAAGTTTTTGACTAGTTTTAAAGTAGCTGTTATCAGTTTTGCTTAGAGCGACTCCTAAAAGAACTCCTCCGGTTAGTCCCCCGAGATGACCGACAATACTAACATTAGGTGTGATAAGATTAAAAACAAGGTTGATAAGAATTAAAGTTCGATAGGAGTTACTTAGTTGTTTGAGATATGTGTATCGGCTATTTTGTCCAGCGACTACGACAGCAGCAAACAGTCCAAAGATTGCAGTTGATGCTCCGGCGACAATAACATTAGGTGTGAAAACAAAAACAAAAATATTCCCTAAGATTCCAGAAAAAAGGAATAGGATTAAGTATCTAAAATGACCGTATAAATCTTCCAGTAATTTCCCTAAGAAAAATAAAGTGATGGTGTTAAAGAGGAAGTGCTGCCAACCGATATGAACGAAGATGGGGGTAATTAAACGCCAACTTTCCTGATAGTTAGTTTTTAAAATATCTCCAACAAGGCCACCAAATTGATAGATCACCTGTGGAGTTTCAGCCATGCCAGGGTAAAGAAGCTGCATAAGCAAAAATATTAAAGAAATGCTCCCTACCAAAAGAGATGTAATAGGATATCGTTTTAGGGTATTTATCATTGGATTATCTTTCTAACAGGGATATCGTAAGGGTCATTTGTAAATTCTTGAAGCTGGAATAGGTAAATCGTGCTGACAGTTTGTCCAACGTAGTCTGCCAAATAACGGTCATAGTAACCAGCCCCATACCCAATGCGGTGACCATCTGCCTTGAATACAACACCTGGAACATGAATACAATCAATAAGAGATTTACTGACTTCTAAGTCAGAAATGGGCTCTAATAATCCAAATGAGGTTGTTTGTAGCTCTTCGGGATTATATTGAACAAAGATCATTCGCCCCTTAGGATAGGTCTTTGGGACAAGAATGGTTTTGCCATCTTTAAGAGCCTGTCTAATAAGGGGGCCTGTATTGAATTCATTTGGCATGGAGATATAAGTCGCAATGGTTTTAGAATTCTGATAAAGAGAGCTATTTAATAATTTTTGTAATAGAGAGTGATCTATTTTTTCTTTACCTTCTGATTTTGCGAATGTTTTCATTTTCGAAATCATTTGTTGGCGTATTTGTTTTTTTGTCATGCTAATATCTTAACATGAAGATCGGAAAAATCCTAACAATGATGTAGCTATCTTCTTTTCACAATCGCTTTCTATTCTGTTGTTTTAGTTGTCAAGTCGTTGCAACTATGCTATAATAAACAATCAAAAGTCGTTTAGAAAGAAGGTGTGAGTATGGGATTTACAGATGAAACGGTTCGTTTTAATTTGGATGATGCTAATCGTAAAGAGATTAGTGAAACCTTATCTAATGTTTATCATTCTCTAGCTGAAAAAGGATACAATCCAATTAATCAAATTGTGGGCTATGTTTTGAGTGGAGATCCAGCTTACATTCCCCGTTATAACGATGCGCGAAATCAAATTCGAAAATACGAACGTGATGAAATTGTTGAGGAGCTAGTTCGCTCATATCTGAGTAATAATGGTGTGAAATTTTAATGAGAGTAATGGGGTTAGATGTTGGCTCTAAGACGGTAGGGGTTGCAGTTAGTGATCCTTTAGGGTTCACTGCACAAGGAATCGAAATTATACCAATAGATGAAGATAATGCTGATTATGGTTTAGAACGTCTAGCGACTCTGGTATCGGAGTATCAAGTAACTAAATTTGTTGTGGGTTTGCCAAAAAACATGAATAACACAGAAGGACCTCGTGTAGAAGCTAGCAAATTTTATGGAAATTTGATTCATGAACATTTCCAATTGCCTGTCGATTATCAAGATGAACGGTTAACAACTGTTCAGGCAGAGCGAATGCTAGTTGAGCAGGCAGATATTAGCCGAGGAAAACGAAAGAAAGTTATTGATAAGTTGGCGGCACAGCTAATCTTACAAAATTATTTGGACCGTATGTTTTAACAAAAGGAGAAAAAATGACACATAATCATGAGCACGAACCAGAAGTGATTACTTTAGTAGATGACCAAGGGAATGAAAGTTTGTTTGAGATACTATTAACGATCGACGGGAAAGAAGAGTTTGGAAAAAACTATGTCCTTCTTGTACCTGCTGGAGCTCAAGAAGATGATAATGGCGAAATTGAAATTCAAGCTTATTCATTTACTGAAAATGAGGATGGTACAGAAGGAGATTTACAACCAATTCCGGAAGATTCAGATGCTGAATGGGATATGATTGAAGAAGTTTTCAATAGTTTTATAGATGAAAATTAAAAAAGGATCCGGTTTGTGAAATCGGGTCTTTTTTGTCGAATAACTATCATGAGGGTATCTTATGACAGTGAAACAAACATTAACAAAGGCAGAAAAAGAATTTTTAGAAACATATCATAGTAGGTCTTATCATTATTTTAAAGATATTAAGAAATACGTAGCACTCCTTGAAAAATTGACTAAAGTGTAAATTCTGTTATACTTTGTAAAGAAGTTAAAGCAAGGAGAGCATCTGTGATCACAAACTATCAAGAAAATAAGCCCCAAGATACGGAAGAGACTCATTCGGTTGACACAGCTATTAATACTCGAATAGCGGGATTAGCACACTTTTATGTGATTTTATTGAGTATTTTGATCAGTTCCGTATCTGTTTTGCTTCCTGTATTAGACGGCTTCATAACAGATAGTCAAAGCCAAAATTTGTATACGGGTTTAATGATGTCACGAGGGATTTTGCCCTACAATGATATCTTCGCAACAGGTGGATTACTTTATTATGCTGTTATTGCAGTAGCTTATTTATTGGGCTCCAATCTGTGGTTACTAGTGGTTTCCTTTATAGCCTACTATTTATCAGGGCGTTATCTTTATAAGATAATAGCTTACCTAACCCAATCGGCAGAGTTGGCAGTTGCCATCAATTTACTGTTTTACTTATTTAATTTGGTACTAGGATTTGGAGGCTTATATCCTATACAATGGGCCTTCCCGTTTTTACTAAGTATGATTTGGTTCCTAATACGGTATTTTAATCAATCTGTAAAGGATGAACGCTTTATTTTATTTGGTATAACAAGTGCTCTAGGTTTATTTATAGAACCACGGCTAGTTATTTTTTGGTTGATTGCTTCCTTTACAATTTTGGCATTTAATATTCGGCGCCGTTTCTGGGCTAGAGGCTTGTATCAAGCGTTAAGTTTTATTTTTGGAACGACTCTGATTGTTTATACCATGGGGTATTTTATTTTCAATGAACAGTTGTTAACAGAATACTTAAAACAGCCAGGTTTGTTTTATCTCTCTGTTTTTGAAACAGGGAATGAAAAGTTGTTCATCAGCATACCTTACCAAATTGGTCTTCTTTTGTTCTCAGGTCTGTTGTTTGGGATTGGGCAAACTGATTCTCGAAAAGATAAGCCATTTGGGATTTTAAAAGTGGCATTAACCTTATCAATATTGGTATATGGTGTATACGCCATATTATCTAAATCTCTAGATGCCTATCACCTACTGTTTATTTTGGTTCAAGGTTTAATTCTCATCAGTCTGCAGTTAGCCTCAGATTATCAATCACGCTTACACAATCGAACACATCGTCGAAGCAGAAGAGTTGCTTTAGCAAAACAATTTTTCTTTAACTACTTTACAAAAACTTATCTGTTACCTGTTGTAATACTGATCGGCTTATGTGGACAATTAGGATACCATTACTTTGAAGAAATCCAGCTATCTCATGATAGACAAGAAGTGACTAAGTTTATCAAAAATAATAGTGCGGAAGATAGCTCGATTTACGTTTGGGATGATTTAGCTACAATCTATTTAAATACAGAGCGGCAATCAGCTTCTAAATTCAGCTTACCGTATCTTTATACAGTTACCTCCGCTAATCGCAAAAACTTAGAAGACGATTTGCTACAAGATAACGCAAGTTATATTGTTTTAGCAAAGAATGCAAACATCACTGATACCCTGAAAGATAATCTTTCAAGACATTATGATGCGATCAATATCAAAGATGTTGCAGCGTTTACGGTTTATCAAATCAAATAAAAAATCAATATGTTGTGGTTTACAAATAAAAATAACACAACATATTGATTTTTTTGGTTTCTTATGTCATAATAACGATTGTTGGAGGTCGGTTCTATGATACAAAAAAAAGAAATACTGGATACGGTGGTTGCTGAAATACAGGTCGATAAACAATTAAAAAAATACGATGGCAGACTCGTTGCGTTTGATGTGGATAAGCTAACTAAGAGTTTGTGTAAAGCCATTGATTATGATAATCAAATACGACCTGAAAAGGTGGCAAAAGTCATTAAAAGTGTTTTAAAAAAAGTTGATAGCGTTAGCTCGACTGTTGTCAAAACAAAAGATATCCAAATCATCATGATAGAGACATTGCTTGAAAATAAAGAAGAGAGTGTCGCAACAGCCTATGCCACATTTTCGCAATCGAAACGTGATCAAAGAGAACAAGACAAGGACATAAATCTCTCTATTGAAAAATTAATTCAAAAAGATCAGACTGTAGTTAATGAAAATGCCAACAAAGATTCTCGAGTGTTCAATACTCAAAGAGATCTGACTGCAGGGATTGTTGGTAAATCCATTGGGCTCAAGATGCTTCCAGGACATGTGGCTAATGCGCATCAGAAAGGGGACATTCATTTTCATGATCTAGATTACAGCCCTTATACCCCTATGACTAATTGTTGCTTGATTGATTTCAAAAGCATGTTAGCACAAGGTTTTAAAATTGGTAATGCTGAAGTAGAGAGTCCTAAATCCATTCAAACAGCCACAGCCCAGATTTCTCAGATTATAGCCAATGTAGCCTCTAGTCAATATGGGGGATGCTCAGCTGATAGAATAGATGAGATTTTAGCTCCTTATGCTGAGCTTAATTACCAGAAACACCTAAAGGATGCAGACACTTGGGTTTTGCCTGAAAAGCGCGAAGCATATGCGCGTAAAAAAACGCAAAAGGATATTTATGATGCAATGCAGTCTCTGGAATATGAGATCAATACCCTTTTCACTTCAAATGGTCAGACACCGTTTACAACCTTAGGTTTTGGCTTAGGGACATCTTGGCTAGAGAAAGAGATTCAAAAAGCGATCCTTAAGATTCGGATAAAAGGACTGGGTAGTGAACAGCGTACAGCGATCTTTCCAAAATTAGTTTTTACGCTAAAGAAAGGACTTAATCTGAATGAAGAGGATCCTAATTATGATATCAAATTGCTGGCTTTGGAATGTTCGACAAAACGAATGTATCCTGATATCCTTTCTTATGACAAGATTGTAGAGATCACAGGCTCCTTTAAAGTTCCAATGGGTTGTCGTTCCTTTTTACAAGGATGGTGGGATGAAAAAGGTCAAGAAGTGAATGCTGGTCGTATGAATTTAGGAGTGGTGACCGTTAATCTTCCGAGAATTGCCTTGGAAGCGTCAGGCAATAAGACCGCTTTTTGGAAGCTTTTTGAAGAGCGCATGCTCATTGCCAAAGATGCCCTAGTCTATCGCATCAACCGTGTCAAAGAAGCACAGCCGGAAAATGCTCCTATTCTTTATCAATATGGTGCGTTTGGGAAGAGATTACAAAAAGATCAGGCTGTTGATCAAGTATTCAATAAGCGCAGAGCGACGGTTTCATTGGGCTATATTGGGCTTTATGAGGTGGCGACGACATTCTATGGTGGAGAGTGGGAGACTAATGCGGAAGCTAAAGCCTTCACCCTTGGTATTATCCACCGTATGAAAGCATTAACGACAGCTTGGTCTGATGAATACGATTATCATTTTTCGATTTACTCTACACCATCTGAAAGTTTAACGGATCGTTTTTGCCGTCTAGACAAGGAAAAATTTGGTGCCGTTAAGGATATTACAGATAAAGAATACTATACCAATAGTTTTCACTATGATGTTCGTAAGAACCCAACACCTTTTGAAAAATTGGAATTTGAGAAAGATTATCCATTAGCTGGTGCGAGTGGAGGGTTCATCCATTATTGTGAATATCCAGTTCTTCAACAAAATCCTAAAGCATTAGAGGCTGTGTGGGACTACGCCTACGACAGGGTAGGCTATCTGGGGACTAATACCCCAATAGATAGATGCTATCTATGCGATTTTGAAGGGGATTTTGATCCAACGGAAAGGGGCTTTAAATGCCCTAATTGCGGCAATACAGATCCTAAGACAGCGGACGTTGTTAAACGTACATGTGGTTATTTAGGAAATCCACAGTCAAGGCCAATGGTTAATGGTCGTCATAAGGAAATAGCTGCTCGCGTTAAACATATGAACGGTTCAAGTTTGTAAGGCTTTTGAAATTAACCGGAAAAGTCCTAAAAATATGTTTGTTTATTTTCTTATTTATAAATAAGAAAATAGACAACCTTAAAGATATTCTATGTAAAGGCGGTTAAAAAACCAACATAACAGGTTTGCTAAAACAATCGCTTATAAAAAGGAGAAGTAATATGGGAAAATACCAGCTAGATGATAAAGGGAAGGCCCATGTCCAGCGTTTTCATGAGAAGCAAAAACCACAGAAAATGGATAAAAAGGCGCGTGTACAAGAACTCTTAAAAAGCGTCAAATCAAGGAAAAAATAGGATGAGTAGGGAAAAGAGGGAAGATATGTTAAAAATAGGAATTGTGGGTATAGGCGCTATTTCTCAAAAGGCCTATCTTCCCTATATGAGGCAATTATTAGGTGTTGAATGGCATCTTTTTACACGACAGGCCGATGTTCGACAGGCTGTTTGGGAGCGTTTTGGTAGTGCTAAAGCTCATGAGTCATTAGAGGATATGCTGAAGGTCGACTTGGATGGAGTCTTTATTCACGCAGCTACCAAGGTTCATTTTGACTTGGCAAGTCAATTTCTAGAACGTGGTATCCCAGTTTATATGGATAAGCCATTAACAGAAGATTTCCAAACTAGTCGAAAGCTATATGATATAGCGAAAACCAACCGAACGTTTCTTATGGCTGGTTTCAACCGACGATTCGCTCCTAGGGTTTTGGAGATGTGGCAATTATCTGATAAGAAACGTCTTTTGGTTGAGAAAGATGACATTAATCGTCCAGAAGAAATCACATTTAAATTATTTGATTTCTTTATCCATCCTTTAGATATAGCTATTTATTTACTTGATGAGCCCCTGCTAGCAGCTCAGTTTAACTTGAAAAAAGAAGAGAATTTATTGAGTCACATTTCAGTCGTGCTAGATACGGAGCATACAAGTGCCCATGTTAGTATGAATCTGCAGTCAGGAAGTCGTCGAGAGGTCATGGAAATTCAAAGCCCTTCAGGCACTTATCACCTTGAAGATTTGGATAAACTAACAATTTATAATGGTACGGATAGCCATGTGAAGGCATTTGGCTCTTGGGATACAACTCTCTATAAAAGAGGTTTTGAAAGTATTATCGATGCTTTTCTTGAAGCCGTCAAGATAGGAATTAATCCTGTAAGTGCAGAGTCAAGTTTATTAAGCCATTGGCTTTGCCATCAGATCAATCAATCTGGAAAAAATAGGGGGGAGTTAGATGTCAACCTTCCTAAATAAAATTACGCTAAGACGACCAGAGCAAAAAGATAGGGAACACATTCTTGATATGATTAGGGAATTTCAAGAAGTTGAAAGCGAGATGGCTGGCCTGGAACTTTGTTGAAACAGAGACCGCTTATGAGGATTGGTTAGAAGCTAATTTTCTGCAAGAAGTTGGACTTTCAGGAAAGAGAATTCCAGCAATCCAACTTGTTGCTTTTGACGAGACTAATTATCCGCTTGGTTTTTTGAATTTAAGACTCCGCCTCAATGATGCGTTATTAGCTAAAGGTGGCCATATTGGCTACTCCGTACGACCAAGTATGCGACGTCGTGGAATAGCAAAAGAAATGTTGAAACAGGGTATTGGTTTGGCTCATATTAAAAATATTAATACAGTTTTAGTGACCTGCCATCAAAATAACATCGCCAGTCGATCCGTTATTTTGGCAAATGGTGGTCAATTTGAGAATAGCATAGAAGAAACAGAAAGATATTGGATAGGAAAAAACAATGAATAATCCTAGACCACAGGAATGGAAAGCAGAAGAACTTAGTCAAGGGAAAATCATAGACTATAAAGCTTTTAATTTTGTTGATGGAGAAGGAGTTCGAAACTCGTTATATGTTTCAGGATGTATGTTTCACTGTAAGGGTTGTTATAATGTTGCGACTTGGTCTTTTAATGCTGGCATTCCCTACACAAAAGAGTTAGAAGAACGCATCATGGATGATCTAGCACAACCTTATGTGCAAGGGTTGACTTTGCTCGGGGGAGAGCCTTTTCTCAACACTGGTATTCTTATTCCCTTGTTAAAACGCATCAAAAGAGAACTACCAAACAAGGATATTTGGTCATGGACAGGATATACTTGGGACGAGCTAGAGTTGGAAACAGAAGATAAAATGGAAATGTTACGATTGGTAGATATCTTGGTAGACGGTCGCTATGATTTTAGGAAACGCGATTTGACGTTACAGTTTAGGGGATCAAGCAATCAAAGAATCATAGATGTCCAGGAGTCGTTAAAGCAAGATGCTATCATAGTTTGGAAAAAACTTCAAAAATAGGTTGACAATTAATATTGTAGTGTAGTATTATAGAAAAGTTCCAAACAGAGCTATAGGTTAACGAAAACAAAAAAAACTAACAAAGTAGTTGACAAGAGAAGCGATGTTTGCTAGAATATAGAAGTTGTCTCGCAAGTGGGGGACAAAGACCTTTGAAAACTGGATAAAGAAACCAAACGTGCGGGTTACGGAAGTAACCTGTCAAGAAAAAACAATAAGTCAGCTAATAACTGACTGAGCGCAGCTCGAACTTAAAATTTTAATGAGAGTTTGATCCTGGCTCAGGACGAACGCTGGCGGCGTGCCTAATACATGCAAGTGGAACGCATGATTGATACCGGAGCTTGCTCCACCATTAATCATGAGTCGCGAACGGGTGAGTAAC
>NZ_ATVP01000022.1 GCF_000420785.1 Streptococcus hyovaginalis DSM 12219
TTAAGTGACGATAGCCTAGGAGATACACCTGTACCCATGCCGAACACAGTAGTTAAGCCCTAGAACGCCTGAAGTAGTTGGGGGTTGCCCCCTGTTAGATACGGTAGTCGCTTAGCGAATAGGAATCAGATGATTCCATTTGGGAGTTTAGCTTAGTTGAAAGTGAGAGGAATTCGAGCTTTCAAGTTGGAGATGAGGAAAATGAAGTTTTCTCCATTGCCCAGCTGAGCTAAATCCCACCCATTTGGGAGTTTAGCTCAGCTGGGAGAGCATCTGCCTTACAAGCAGAGGGTCAGCGGTTCGATCCCGTTAACTCCCATATATTACTATTTGCGGGTGTAGTTTAGTGGTAAAACTACAGCCTTCCAAGCTGTTGTCGCGAGTTCGATTCTCGTCACCCGCTTTATAGTTTACTATAAACCAAGCATAGTGCTTGGGCGCGTAGCTCAGGTGGTTAGAGCGCACGCCTGATAAGCGTGAGGTCGGTGGTTCGAGTCCACTCGTGCCCATATTATCATTATGGTCCGTTGGTCAAGGGGTTAAGACACCGCCTTTTCACGGCGGTAACACGGGTTCGAATCCCGTACGGACTATATATGGAGGATTACCCAAGTCCGGCTGAAGGGAACGGTCTTGAAAACCGTCAGGCGTGTAAAAGCGTGCGTGGGTTCGAATCCCACATCCTCCTTAATATTATCGCGGGATGGAGCAGCTAGGTAGCTCGTCGGGCTCATAACCCGAAGGTCGTAGGTTCAAATCCTGCTCCCGCAATTAGAATTAAAATTGGCTCGGTAGCTCAGTTGGTAGAGCAATGGATTGAAGCTCCATGTGTCGGCGGTTCGATTCCGTCTCGCGCCATTATAGTTTAATATTTTGGAAAGATAGCGAAGAGGCTAAACGCGGCGGACTGTAAATCCGCTCCTTCGGGTTCGGGGGTTCGAATCCCTCTCTTTCCATATGTTACGGGCATAGTTTAAAGGTAGAACTAAGGTCTCCAAAACCTTCAGTGTGGGTTCGATTCCTACTGCCCGTGTTTATAGAATATGGCGGGTGTGGTGAAGTGGTTAACACATCAGATTGTGGCTCTGACATTCGGGGGTTCGATTCCCCTCACTCGCCTATTTATTGGGGTATAGCCAAGCGGTAAGGCAAGGGACTTTGACTCCCTCATGCGTTGGTTCGAATCCAGCTACCCCAGTTATACTTGCCGGCGTGGCGGAATTGGCAGACGCGCTGGACTCAAAATCCAGTGTCCGCAAGGACGTGCCGGTTCGACCCCGGCCGCCGGTATAGAATTTTAAGTTAGGAGAGTCTTGTATATCAAGGCTTTCTTTTCTTTTGTGCAGTTTCCTACCCCAAGATTTCGCCCAATTGTTTTAGATGTTGGTCATTATTTCTTCTATTTCTTTAAATTCTTTCTTTATTTTTTCAGCCATTGTGTGACCATAAACTTTTATTAACATTTGGATATCTTTATGACCTAATATCTTAGCCACAACACCTATATCTACTCCTTGGTGTAATAAGTACGATCCATAGGTGTGCCTTAATCCCTTTGTTGTAATTTCTGGATATATTTCTAATTCATCCAGAACTTTTTTAAGTGCTTTGTTTGCTGAAGTAACGGACAGGATGTCATTTTATTTAATTATAGATGTAAGGAGATATAGTATGGCGTATTTTAGTGAGTTATCATGGGAAATTCTACTATCTAATATTTTTAGTGCCCCCTGGAGATTTTCTATTTATATAAAATTCAATGGTCTAAATTAATTTGATTTGACAATTTGGGTTCATCCATTTTCCCCAACATCTCCCCCAATTTTTTCTTCTTTAGCACCTAAATTGATTAATTATGGTTGTCTAAATGCTTTAAATCTGCTAAGATTAATACTAATTTGTGCAGTATATGCCGGCCGCCGGTATAGCATATAGTAAAGAAATGTTGATTTATCAGCGTTTCTTTTCTTTTGTACGAAATTTGTGCTATTTGTTAACTGTATTAAATAGATGTAGCTACAGTTTTGAGAGGATTGAGTTTGTTTTTTCGTTTTGATATTTTGTAATGAGAATTAAAATTTGCCTTTTTGTATTGTCTAATTGCTTTTAATCTGTTAAAATGGATACTAATTTATGTGATGTATATCGTTTTTGGATATGTTGTTGCTGTTAGTTAGGCTAACGGTTTTTATTTCGTATTATATTTAACTGGTTAAGGAGAAAATGTATGGATCTCTCGGAAAAAATTGATCTTTTTTTAAATTCGCTAATTGCCAAAACAGAGCATCAGAACGAGTTGTTAATTGGTAAGTGCCAAAGTGAGTTGAGTTTGACTAGTACTCAAGAGCATATTTTGATGCTTTTGAAGGAAAATAAATTGACTAATACTGATTTGGCTAAGGAATTATCGATCAGTCAAGCGGCTGTTTCAAAGGCGGTTAAGCAGCTGGTGTCTCAAGAACTGGTTGTTTGTGTTAAAGATACTAAGGATGCTAGAGTGACCTATTTAACTTTATCAGATAGGGGATTACCTATAGCCGATGAACATGAACATCATCATTTGTCTACAATTTCTGTTTATCAAAAGATTGTTAAGGACTTTTCTGAGAGTGAGCAGGTGGTTATTGATCGCTTCTTGTCACAATTGTCCAAGGAGGTTTTGTAAGGTTTGCGCTATATAACAGTGGAGGATTTGGCTTTTCAGTATGATAGTGAGCCAGTACTTCAAAATATCTCTTATTTTTTAGATAGTGGTGAGTTTGTTACCCTTACAGGTGAAAATGGTGCTGCTAAATCAACTTTAATCAAGGCTACTTTGGGCATCTTAAAACCTAAGAGTGGTAAGGTAATTATCTCTGATCAAAATAGTAATGGAAAAAAATTAAGGATTGGTTATTTGCCTCAGCAGATCGCTAGTTTTAATGCGGGTTTTCCTTCAACAGTGGAGGAATTTGTGACATCAGGACGCTATCCCCGGCATGGTTGGTTTAGGCGTTTAACAAGTCACGATAAGGAACATGTGCGCTCGAGTTTGGAGTCTGTGGGAATGTGGGCTAATCGCAATAAACGGATCGGTGATCTTTCTGGTGGTCAAAAACAGCGAGTTGTCATTGCACGCATGTTTGCGTCAGATCCGGATATTTTTGTCTTGGATGAACCGACAACGGGTATGGATGCAGGTACCTTGGACACTTTTTATGAGCTTATGCACCATAGTGCTCATAGGCATGGTAAATCGGTCTTGATGATTACGCATGATCCGGATGAGGTGGGAAAGTATGCTGATAGAAATATTCACCTTGTTCGAGACCAGTCGTCTCCTTGGCGATGCTTCAATATTCATGAGGAGGAGTAGCTATGAGTACCATTACTGAAATTCTTTCTTATGATTTTATGCAAAGGGCTTTGTTAGCTATTGTGGCGATGAGTTTGTTCGCGCCTATTTTAGGCCTCTTTTTGATTCTAAGGCGACAAAGCCTCATGAGTGATACTCTCAGTCATGTTTCTTTGGCAGGTGTTGCCATGGGTATTCTTTTGGGAGTATCAACGACGTGGATGACTGTGTTTGTCGTTATTTTAGCTTCGATACTTTTAGAATACTTGAGAGTAGTGTATAAGCATTATATGGAAATTTCGACGGCTATTTTGATGTCTCTAGGCTTAGCCTTGGCTTTAATCATTACGAGTAAATCGGATAATGCTTCGGGTATTAATTTAGATCAATACCTGTTTGGTTCGATTATTACGATTAATCAGCAACAAGTGTTTGCCTTATTTGTCATTGCAGTGCTGGTCTTAATTTTGACGGCTTTGTTTATCCGTCTGATGTATTTGCTGACTTTTGATGAGGACACAGCTTTGGTGGATGGCTTGCCGGTCAGAATGATGTCTCTTGTGTTCAATATTATTACCGGAGTTGCAATTTCCTTGATGATTCCAGCAGCTGGAGCGCTATTGGTTTCAACCATTATGGTTTTGCCAGCTAGTATAGGTATGCGGATAGGAAAGTCATTTAAAGCTGTCATTGCCAGTGCTATTTTGGTTGGCTTTGTTGGGATGTTGACAGGTGTCGTACTATCTTATAGCTGGGAAACGCCTGCCAGTGCAACCATCACTATTATTTTTATCATTATTTTTCTGGGAGTTGGCCTTTTATCTGCTTTACGAAAGAAAGTGGGATGAGCAAGCAACAAGTGTTGGAGAAAATGTTTTGAGCTTGGTTAAGCTATAAATATACCGTTCTCAAGTTGTTCTGTATTACTCCAAAAAAGTTGGAAAATAAATTAATGAAAGGATTTTGTTCTGTATGGCACAGGGCTAAGTCCTTTTTATTTTGCTTTGATTTGTTTATTGTTGTCGTAAAAATATCGTCTGTATTGGTTTGTTCGACCCCATCAAGAGTTTGATAACACTTTTCTAGCATGGTTATCCTATCGATTGGTTAATTGAATGATATCGTTCAAAGAGGTTTTGTCTATGTTGATCTCTTGTCATAAAGTGGATAGACTTGCTTTGTTTTGATACTTTGTGTAAACATCGCCTTTGTCTTTATTTGTAAATGTCATCAAAAAGCACCCCAATCGTTAGTTTTTCTGTCTAACTTTTTGGGGTGCAGTTCAGTAATGGGATATGAGAAGAGTGAGAGTGTTTTTTAGTTTTGAGTGGTTTGATTAGTAAGTTAGGACAGAATATTTTTTCTTACCACGACGGATAACAGTCAATTCGTTATCAATTTTATCGTCATCAGATAGTGTATAGTCAAGATCCTGAATTCGTTCACCATTGATATAAATGGCTCCGTTTTGCACATCTTCACGTGCTTGGCGCTTGGACGGAGAAATACTAGCTGTTACCAAAATATCAACGATGTTGAGATTGTCATCTGCTTGGATGGCATAGTTTGGGACATTACTGAGGCCTTGCTTCAGCTCTTTAGCAGAGAGGTTCTTGATGTTACCTGCGAAGAGTTGCTCAGTGATATTGAGAGCTTGTTTGTAAGCTTCTTCTCCATGGACAAGGGTCACGACTTCGCGAGCAAGAATTTTCTGAGCTAGTCGTTCATGGCGTGCTGCCTCAAAGGCTTTTTCAATTTCGGCAATCTCATCTAAAGACAAGAAAGTGAAAATCTTCAAGAAACGAACGGCGTCCTCATCCATAACGTTGAGCCAGAACTGGTACATTTCGTATGGTGAAGTTTTATCAGCATCGAGCCAAACGGCATTGCCTTCAGATTTGCCGAATTTTTTACCAGTTGCATCGGTGATTAATGGGACTGTCATAACGTGTCCTGTTTTATCGGCTTTTCGGCGAAGAAGTTCTGTGCCTGCGGTCATGTTACCCCATTGATCTGATCCACCGATTTGTAGGGTGACATCGTGTTGGACGTTAAGCTCATAGAAATCGTAACCTTGCATGATTTGGTAAGCAAATTCGGTATAAGAAATACCCGTCTCGATACGTTTTTTAACAGACTCTTTGCTCATCATGTAATTAACGGTAAAGTATTTTCCAACATCGCGGAGGAAATCGATAAAGCTAATACCGCTGAACCAATCGTAGTTATTGACCATTTCTGCTTTGTTAGCACCTTCTTCAAAATCAAGAAAGCGAGAGAGCTGGCCTTGAATTTTTGTGACCCAACCATCGACAGTTTCTTTTGTTTGAAGGCTACGTTCGGCATCTTTGAAAGAAGGGTCTCCGATCAATCCTGTTGCTCCTCCGACAAGGGCGTAAGGTTTGTGCCCTGCTTTTTGCAGGTGACGGCAGACTAGAATTGGAACCAAGTGACCAAGGTGGAGACTGTCCGCAGTAGGATCATAACCAGAGTAATAGGATACTTGCCCTTCTGTTAGAGCTTTTACGAGGCTGTCTTCGTCAGTGGTTTGGAAGACCAGACCTCTTTCCTTTAATTCTTCAAAAACGTTCATTTTAGCCTCCAAATATCTTTATTAGTATTAGCTTTCATTATATCAGAAATGTTTTGTAGCATGCAAGCTACAGAGAAGTTTGGTATAATGACAATGAGGTATTTTATGTCTAAACTTAAAAAATCATTTCAAACTTGGCTGAAACAAGAAGCATCACGTCTTTCTGTGCGGAAGTCAAGACATAAGACAGGCTCATCTAATCAGAAAAATCATACAGATAATGGCAATGTTATTTTGGATAGCTTCGCGATTGCTTTACGGATTATCAAATTGTTATCCAATTTTATCTATATTCTCGTACTTTTGTTTGTGATGCTTGGTGCAGGAATAGGATTTGGTTACTTAGCAAGTCAGATTGATGAAGTCACTGTTCCTAGTAAAGATGACTTGATCAAGCAAGTGGAGTCCGCTTCGTTAATGTCACAATTAGCTTATGCTGATGGTAGTCTCATTTCAGAGGTTGATACAGACCTTCTTCGAACACCAGTTGCTAGTGAGGCGATTTCGGATAATCTCAAGCATGCCATCATTGCGACGGAGGATGAAAATTTCGAGACGCATGATGGTGTTGTTCCAAAAGCAGTCTTCAGAGCTTTAATCACATCTCTTTTGGGTGTCGGTGAGTCTAGTGGTGGTTCTACGCTAACACAACAATTGTTGAAACAACAAATTTTAGGAGATGATCCTACTTTTAAACGTAAGGCCAAGGAAATTATCTATGCTCTCTCTTTAGAAAAAGACATGAGTAAAGATGCTATTTTGACGGCCTATCTTAACATTTCGCCTTTTGGGCGGAATAACAGGGGACAAAATATCGCTGGTGTTGAAGAGGCAGCTAAAGGAATTTTTGGACGTTCAGCTAGTGAGTTGACTGTTCCTCAGGCAGCTTTTATCGCGGGATTACCACAAAGTCCGATTGTCTACTCCCCTTACGATGCTAATGGGCGTTTGAAGTCTGATGAGGATCTTTCTTTTGGTCTGACACGTGCTTCCAATGTGCTTTATAACATGTATCGTGAAGGTTATATCAATAAAGCAGAATATGAATCTTACAAAGCTTATGACTTGAAACAAGATTTCATTGCTTCAGATAGTGTCCAGGCTAACTCACATGATTACCTTTACTATTCAGTTATGGAAGAAGCTCAGCAGGTGATGTACGATTACCTGGTGAAAGAAGATAAGGTATCCCAGCAAGATCTGAAAAATGATGCGACTAAAGTAGCCTATGAAGAGCGCGCTTTAAAAGCTTTACAATCAGGAGGCTACACGGTTACAACAACGATTCATAAGCCGATTTATGAAGCGATGCAAAATGCTGTCAATCAATATGGGTCAATTTTAGATGACGGAACGGGTCGAACAGAGGTCGGCAATGTTTTGATGGATAATGAAACAGGTGCTATTCTTGGCTTTATAGGTGGTCGGGATTACAACAGTAACCAAAATAACCATGCTTTCGATACGAAAAGATCTCCAGGTTCTGCTATAAAACCGTTGATTGCCTATGGTCCAGCGATTGATCAAGGTTTTATGGGGAGCGCTAGCATGTTATCTAACTACCCAACGACTTTCTCTAGTGGCGAAAAGATCATGCACGTTGATAATGAAGGAACAACGATGATCACCTTGCAGGAAGCGCTGAATACCTCTTGGAATATTCCTGCTTTTTGGACTTATAAACTCTTGCAAGAGAGAGGTGTCGATGTCAAGGATTATATGACCAAGATGGGAATTGCCATTGACAACTATGACATTGAAAGCCTTCCATTGGGTGGTGGTATTGGGACGTCGGTAGAACAAATTACCAATGCTTATCAAATGATCGCAAACGATGGCGCCTATGTTAAGGGGCACATGGTTGATAAGATTACCAATAGCGAAGGAAAAGTGATCTATGAGCACAAGGTGCAGCCGGTTCAAGTATTCTCAAAAGCTACTGCAACTATCCTCCAGGATCTCTTGCGTGGTCCTCTTGATTCAGGGACAACGACACAGTACATGAGTCGCTTACGTTCTCTAAATAGCGGTTTAGCTAATGCTGACTGGATTGGTAAAACGGGGACAACCAATGCTTATTCGGATGTTTGGTTGGCGGTCGCAACGCCTAAAGTGTCCTTGGCTTCGTGGGCAGGTCATGATGATAATAGGTCGCTTGGGAAGATGACAGGTTATGAAAATCATTCGAACTATCTGGCTAATTTGGTAACGGCCATTAATCAAGCAGAGCCAGATGTTTTTGGAACAGGGCAGAAATTCTCCTTAGATCCTAGCGTCATCAAATCGACTGTTAATAAACAGACGGGTCTGAAACCTGGGACTGCTACTGAAGGAGGAAGACGCTATACCGTAAGCGGAAATACGATGACTAGTTATTGGGCTAAGAACGGTGCGGGGGATATGACTTATCGTTTTGCGATAGGTGGTACAGATAGTGATTACCAAAAAGCTTGGAATAACATTGTCGGCGGCTCTAGCCGTTCCAATACCAATCAGTCAAGTTCAAACCAGTCACGAAATAGACGGTAATGTACCTTTGTCAATGATGTGAGACCTAAAATGTTATTTTGAAGTCTTCCATTTGTTAAGCTTTACTAGGAGCTAGCTCCTAGTAAAGCTTTTCTGATATCGATAGGAGATTTCCAGCCTAAAGTCTGCATAGGGAGTCGATTGGAACGGTACAGATAGATTTTCATCTGCTTGATTAGATCGTCATAGGAATAGAAGGTCAAGTGCTGGTAGAAACGTCGATTG
>NZ_ATVP01000023.1 GCF_000420785.1 Streptococcus hyovaginalis DSM 12219
AGCTAAAGTAAACTTACATTCAGGATAATTTGAACAACCATAAAACGATTTTTTTAATACAATATTGTTGCCACACTTAGGACATTTTCCTACAATACTTTTTTCTGCTTCTTTTTCTTTCTGTTCCTGGTAATCAGAAAAATTTAGTTTTTCTATATCGTTAGGTACAGCTTCCAGTAAATGAACAATGAATTTTTTGATATTCGTAATAAAGTTCTCTTGATTGCCTTCTCTTTTACCGATTTTTTTTAAATACGTTTCCCATTTAGCCGTCATTTCAGCACTCGTTAAAAGGTGCTGACTTTCAACTGCCTGGCACAATAATTTTCCTTTTTCAGTTACAACAAGCTTATTCTTAATCACTTGGATATATTCTTTTTGTTTTAACGCTTCAATAATACTTGCTCTTGTCGCTTCTGTTCCAATCCCCTCAACTTCTTGTAAAATCTTGATTGCTTCTTCATCATCAACCGTTTTATTCGCCGTTTTCATAGCAGTTAATAATGTACCCTCTGTAAAAGCTTTTGGCGGTTGCGTTTCTTTTTCAACACTCTTAACACCAACTTCGGCACGTTCGCCAATGATAACGAGTGGTAACGTTTGAACGTCCTCTTTTTCTTCTTTGGTTTGTTGTTTGAAAAGAATTTTCCACCCTTCTTGCTTTGGTGTCTTTCCGATCGATTGAAACAGCAAATCAGCTACTTTCGTTTGTATCTTGGTTTCTTCATACAAGTAATCAGGTAAAAACATGGCAACGGTCGTTTTAACGACTAAAGCATAAATTTTTCGTTGTAAATCGTCCATTTTCGCTAATGCAGATTCGGTAGGTACTTGTTTTGTTGGGATAATGGCGTGGTGTTCCTGTACCTTACTACCGTCCACATAACGCTTTCTAGGCTCTGTTTGAACCATTTCAAGATCAAGTCCTAAAAAACCGCTATATTTGCCAAAATTCGCTTTTAAATAAGCAAATTCGTTCTCTGTAATAAATGGTGTATCTGTTCTTGGATAACTCAATAATTTTGCTTCATACAGTCCTTGCATAGCTTTTAAACGTAAAATTTTGCGTTCTAAGACGTTTTAAATATATCTGCGTATATTTTTATGTGTTTTATCTTTTCGTCGGCAAATGCGTTAAAATTTGCGAAATAAAATAGCTCAAGGGCGAACGCAGTGAGTGCATTTACCCTTGATCTATTTTTTTGAGTAAATTAGCTTTTGAAACCGACGGAAAGGAAACACAAAACTTTTCAGAGGCAAGGGGTTTTTAAGGGGCGCTTTTAGCCCCTTGAATTTATTTGCTTTAAGATATATTTAGTTTTAAAATAGTTTTAACGAAAAAAAGACATAAAAAAAGACGAGCAACGCTACCAACGTTCTCGCCCGGAATAACAAACCACACTTGTTATTCATTCGATGATTAGTATATCAATTTTTGATTTTGAATACAAAACAAAATGGACGAATGGATACAGGCGAAATTTATTTTGCGATTCCACTCGTCCTTTTTTCGTTCCAAAAATTATTTTAGGAGCGATAAAAAATGAAGAAAATTGATGAAAAATTAGCTGCAGAAATCTCACTAAAAAAACCGGCCGTCTCTAATAGCCGGTTAAGTAATAGCCGGTTAAGTGGTCAAACTTTGGGAAAATCTCAACCCGCATTAAGTTTTGATGCCATGACAATCGTTGGAAATTTGAACAAAACTAATGCTAAAAAGCTATCTGACTTTATGAGTGTAGAGCCACAAATACGACTTTGGGATATACTTCAAACAAAGTTTAAAGCTAAGGCACTTCAAGAAAAAGTTTATATCGAATATGACAAAGTAAAAGCAGATACTTGGGATAGACGTAATATGCGTGTTGAATTTAATCCCAATAAACTCACACATGAAGAAATGATTTGGTTAAAACAAAATATTATCGACTACATGGAAGATGACGGTTTTACAAGATTAGACTTAGCTTTTGATTTTGAAGATGATTTGAGCGATTACTATGCAATGACTGATAAAGCAGTTAAGAAAACTGTTTTTTATGGTCGTAATGGCAAGCCAGAAACAAAATATTTTGGTGTCCGTGATAGTGATAGATTTATTAGAATTTATAATAAAAAACAAGAACGTAAAGATAACGCAGATGTTGAAGTTGTGTCTGAACATTTATGGCGTGTAGAAGTTGAATTAAAAAGAGATATGGTTGATTACTGGAATGATTGTTTTAATGATTTACACATCTTGAAACCTGCGTGGGCTACTTTAGAAAAAATTAATGAGCAAGCTATGGTTTATACTTTGTTGCATGAAGAAAGTATGTGGGGAAAGCTAAGTAAGAATACTAAGACTAAATTTAAAAAATTGATTAGAGAAATATCTCCAATTGATTTAACGGAATTAATGAAATCGACTTTAAAAGCGAACGAAAAACAATTGCAAAAGCAGATTGATTTTTGGCAACGTGAATTTAGGTTTTGGAAGTAAAATAAGTTTTATTTGATAAAAATTGCTAATTCAGTATAATTAATATTTACGAGGTGACATAACGTATGAAAAAATCAGAGGATTATTCCTCCTAAATATAAAAATTTAAAATTTAGGAGGAAGTTATATATGACTTTTAATATTATTGAATTAGAAAATTGGGATAGAAAAGAATATTTTGAACACTATTTTAATCAGCAAACTACTTATAGCATTACTAAAGAAATTGATATTACTTTGTTTAAAGATATGATAAAAAAGAAAGGATATGAAATTTATCCCTCTTTAATTTATGCAATTATGGAAGTTGTAAATAAAAATAAAGTGTTTAGAACAGGAATTAATAGTGAGAATAAATTAGGTTATTGGGATAAGTTAAATCCTTTGTATACAGTTTTTAATAAGCAAACTGAAAAATTTACTAACATTTGGACTGAATCTGATAAAAACTTCATTTCTTTTTATAATAATTATAAAAATGACTTGCTTGAATATAAAGATAAAGAAGAAATGTTTCCTAAAAAACCGATACCTGAAAACACCATACCGATTTCAATGATTCCTTGGATTGATTTTAGTTCATTTAATTTAAATATTGGTAACAATAGCAGCTTTTTATTGCCTATTATTACGATAGGTAAATTTTATAGTGAGAATAATAAAATTTATATACCAGTTGCTCTGCAACTTCATCATTCTGTATGTGATGGTTACCATGCTTCACTATTTATGAATGAATTTCAAGATATAATTCATAGGGTAGATGATTGGATTTAGTTTTTAGATTTTGAAAGTGAATTTAATTTTATACACGTAAGTGATCATAAAATTTATGAACGTATAACAACCACATTTTTTGGTTGCTTGTGGTTTTGATTTTGAATTTGGTTTTGAACTTATGGACTGATTTATTCAGTCCATTTTTTGTGCTTGCACAAAAACTAGCCTCGCAGAGCACACGCATTAATGACTTATGAAACGTAGTAAATAAGTCTAGTGTGTTATACTTTACTTGGAAGATGCACCGAATAAAAAATATTGAAGAACAACTAGCAAAAGATTTTAAAGAGTTATTTTATTTTAAGTCTTTATAACATGAGTGAAGCGAATTTTTAAATTTCGATAGAAATTTTTACATCAAAAAGCCCCCTGTCAAAATTGACGAAGGGGGTTTTTTGGCGCACGCTTTTCGTTAGAAATATACAAGATTGAAAATCGTGTATAAGTGCGCCCTTTGTTTTGAACTTAGCACTTATACATCAATTTTTTAAAATGATGTATAAGTGCGCCCTTTTAAATTTTGAGTGATTATATTTTTTGAGTTAGAAAAAGGGATTGGGAAAATTTCCCAAAATAATTTAAAAAATAAGCAAAAATTTTCGATAGAGAATGTGCTATTTTTTGTCAAAGGTGTATACCTTGACTGTGCTTGCTGTTACATTAAGTTTATTTTTAAGTTATTAAAAAAGAAATAGCTTTTAAAGTTTGGCTCGCTGTCGCTTTATAAAGCTGATTGACTTTTGATTGCAAACTACTTAAAGAAAACAAACTCGGACTATTCGTTTTCTTCTCTTTGGTTTGAACATCAGCAATTATCCCCTCTTGATTGCCTATTTTAGCTTGTTTAGAAGAAACAAAAGCTAAAAGCTCCTCTTGGGTTTTAAAACGCTGTGTGGGGCTTAGAACGCCCTTAAACGACCCTTGGTTTACTTTTATACTAGCTTCCACCTCGAAAAAAGGTTCTTTTTTAAAATTCTCTATGGCTTCCTGGCGCTGAAAAATAAGGTATAAGGTGGGCGTTTGAACACGTCCTAGTGAAAATGTACCTTGTACGCCCTTCTGTTGTAAATTTAACGTATACAAAGGGCTTGCGTTCATGCCGATCAACCAATCGGCAATTTGGCGTGTTTGCGCTTCTTGATAAAAGGGATAGTAATTCATTCCAGGTTGCAAATTTTGAAAACCGCTTCGGATTACATCTTTTTCTAAGCTATTGATCCATAGTCTTTTAAATGTTTTATCTTTTGAAAAGGCATTTGCTTTATGGATAATCGACCAGGCGATATTTTCACCTTCTCTGTCGCTATCTGTTGCAACAATAATTGTATTTGCCTTTTTGAGAAGTTCTGCAACAATTTTAAACTGCTTTCCCTTATCTTTTGCAACTTCAAAATCGTATCGATCAGGAAAAATCGGCAAAGATTCAAGTTTTCAATTTTGCCACTTTTCGTCATAATGACCTGGTTCTGCTAATTCCACTAAATGCCCAAAACCAAAGGTGATAAACGTTTCATCTGTAAATAGTGGGTCTTTGATCTCAAAATAACCGTCTTTTTTGGTGCTTTGTTTTAAAGCACTTGCGTAGGCTAATGCCTGGCTTGGTTTTTCAGCTAAAATAACCGTACTCATTAACTATCCCTCTTTTCATTGTTTTTTCTTTGATCGACTGTCACGTTATATCTTGCTCGATACCTTCTAAACGTTCGGCGATTGATTCCAGTTTGTTCTTCAACTTCTTTATCGGATAAACCATTCAAAAACAAATCGAAAGCATGCTTTAAACGTGGATCATTTTCTTTAAATTTATGCTGACGACCTTTGAATTTGCCTTTTTTCTTAGCAATTTCGATTCCTTGTGCCTGACGTTCCTTAATTTTTTTTCGTTCTGATTCTGCTTGATACTTGTACAATTCAATGACAAGGCTATTAATCAAACGCCTTAAATTTTCATCTTCAATACCATTCATTGAGGGTAAATTTAAGACTTCCAGGGTTGCCCCCTTAATTTGAATTTGATTCATCAATTCTGTTAATTCTTTATTATTTCGTCCTAATCGATCTAATTCAGTAACAATAACAATATCCCCTTCACGAATATAGTTAAGCATAGCTTGTAATTGTGGGCGTTCGACCGATTGACCGCTTAATTTGTCTGAAAAGACCTTAGAAACGCCCTGTAACGCTTGTAATTGCCGATCTAAGTTCTGTTCTTTGCTACTGACACGTGCATAACCAATTTTAGCCATTTTCAACCAACCTCTAAAATTCTCTCGGTTGCAATAACCAATCAGCAATATCTACTTTTTCAATTTCAAATTGCTTATCAGAAATTGTCTTTTCGTAAGCGATAAAATCTTGCGCATATTGTTGCTCATTAAAAATAGCCACCACTTCGTCATTTTCTAAAACTCGATAAATAAATTTTTTCATTTTACTCCTCCTATTATGCCCAACTTAAATGACCTATTCACCAAGTCAATTATACTGCTAAAATCATATTAGGACAAATAGGTATACCCTATTGTCCTCCACTCCCCAGGACAACTATCATAGATATAATGTAATGGCAGTTTGCGTGTTTTATTGCTTATCCTGTATCAAGTTCAAATAGTGTGCTTGATACGGGCATTATAAGCTCCGTAATCGCTCGTTTTAATAGTTTGATTAGAATACTCTTACTTACTCCTAGAAGATGTGATAAAGCGGTATAATACGCTTCTCTTGCTTTCTTATTCATACTAATCAATGAGAGAGCGATATTCGAAATAGAAGCAAGGATAATCCCTCCTTGGCGACCACGTTTAAATGAATATAGAATCCTCCCTTCTGACTGCAGTGTCTTTAAAACATAATCTAGAGAACGTTCTGGAATACCAATTGCAGCTGTAATTTCTTTCTTTTTCACTCTCAGATATGGACTATCTGAGTTTGTTTTTTGCTTGATATAGTTCCAAAAGTCTTCTCTCCATTCTGAAAAGTGACTGCGTTGACGTTGATCACGTGATTTCTTGAACTTATACCATCCTTGACGAATGAATAAATCTTTTGTTGTCAAATCAGAGCTAACCCAAGTTTGACATAAAATTTTGATAAAATCTCTGTTAGCAGCTTCATATTTTCCAGAATAAGCACTTGCTACTGTCTTT
The DNA here is from genome assembly GCF_000420785.1 of Streptococcus hyovaginalis DSM 12219. GTDB lineage: Bacteria > Bacillota > Bacilli > Lactobacillales > Streptococcaceae > Streptococcus > Streptococcus hyovaginalis. Next base: position 6,409 of record NZ_ATVP01000023.1, read on the forward strand.
TTGAGTTCATTTTTCTTCAAAGGAACTTCTAACTCTGCATTATAATCACTGAGTTCTTCCATACAGTCACTATAAGCAACTCCTGAAGCATAGTTGGCCAAAGCTAACGTAAAAATAACGTTATTGCGACCCATAATAGCCTTTTCCCCACGAATTTTCGAGGTATTCTTAAGAAGACGATACCAGGGCTCGTCAATTTGTTTCTGACCTTCAGTTCCTGATAGTACAAGAAGATCAGGTTTCTTAGAGTACGTTAAATCATCTTGTTGCATGGACCAGTTAAACCATTCAGCAAAGGTATAGACATTATTTTGATCAAAGTACTCTATGTTATCTTCGCGAGGAATACGTGCGATACCAAAATGATTGCACGTCATATCAACCGGCAAATCCTTGATAAAATGATTTCTGATATTCTGAGAAATCATCTTTGCAACATTTACAACTTTGAATTCAGTAGCAGCTGTTACATAAGCAGCATCCTTTAAGATGAAATAGGCTTGATAACCATTCTCTGTTTTTAAAATTAAAGTTGGCATGAATCCTAAATCTAAAGATGATACTAGAATGTCGCTGAAATTGATATTCTCTGACTGATTTTTAAAGTCAAAATCGATATAGAAAGCGTTAATTTGGCGAAGATTATTCTCACTATGTCCCTTTGTAATACGAGGTTTCTTTTGCGAATATGTCCCGTAACGATAAACATTAGGTGTCCAATGAGTAAACACTGTCTGATTCTCTTCAACAGCTTCCATCGATGTGAGAACAATCCCTCTTCCGGCAATCATATTCTTTTTGCTACGGTACCCAAAAATAGCTCCCTTTTGTTCCTCGAAAGGAGTATTCTCATGCTTACTATTTTTAAATTTGAATTGTCTTAGTCCATCTTTTAAAATCATTTGATGAATCTTTTCAATATTGATATTCATCTCTCCTCCTTTCTTAGAAAAATATAAAAAGGTATCAACTTTTCGTCGATACCTTCCACTTTTTTTTCTCAACTACTTGATTTTTTTGAGAAATCTTAGTACACTTTATTAAGTCACTTCATTTTACACAATTTTGTGGTATAATGAAATTAATAAAAAATTGTACTAGAAGTAGTTTCGCTTGATAGGGTTGGCTATCAACGAGGCTCCTAGAAAAATGTTTGGCGACATTTTTCTGGGCTAGTCTTTTTTATTTTCTTTGATTTTAACTAAAACCATTATACAACGATTTCGATTTTTTCGCAAATTGTATTTTGATATGATACAGTTTTAGAAATCTAATAAACTACATTCCTAAATCAAATCACACTATTGATTATTTTATAAAAGAAGACCACCTACAGTTTGATATTTAAATGTAGGTGGTCCTATTTGAAATAATAATCTTAAAAAATGAACATCGCTCTTTGCCATATATACCCTGAGCCATTTTACGCTCTAGTATAGGCATTCTTTATTCTCTATTTTTCATTAATAATGTTATTCTGTCGGATTATCCCAGCAAAATAACTACCATAACTACTGCGAAATTGTGCAAACAATGTATGATACTAGGCACTCTAATATCCTTAGTCGAATAATAAGCTAGTCCATAAAATATAGAACTGATTAACTGAGTACTAAGTGTAATTTGATAATCATGGCTAAAAGAAAATACTAAAGAAGTAACAATGATAGAAA
>NZ_ATVP01000024.1 GCF_000420785.1 Streptococcus hyovaginalis DSM 12219
CAAACAAGTTCACCCACTAGACTTACTTTGTCAGGAACTTGGTATTGAGCACAAGTTGATTCGCCCTCGAACACCAAGGCATAATGGAAAGGTAGAGCGCAGTCATCGAAATGACAATCGACGTTTCTACCAGCACTTGACCTTCTATTCCTATGACGATCTAATCAAGCAGATGAAAATCTATCTGTACCGTTCCAATCGACTCCCTATGCAGACTTTAGGCTGGAAATCTCCTATCGATATCAGAAAAGCTTTACTAGGAGCTAGCTCCTAGTAAAGCTTAACAAATGGAAGACTTCAAAATAACATTTTAGGTCTCACATCATTGACAAAGGTACAATGAAAAAACTCTCACATATCTTACAACTGTGAGAGACAACTGACTAATAGCCACTAGTTAGTTGATGTAAAAGTTCTTCTAAATCAAGAAGCAGCTAAAAGACTTATTCAACAGATACTGGCTATCGCATACTAACATAACGTAGATTCACTGATTGAAGTCATCCTATATCCAGACAAGACACTCCTGCTCTAGAGGACGCTGGGAAGTTACTTTCTTTCGATGCTTTAGCAGTTATATTTCTCATATCAAGCCCCCTAAAAATTAAGTGAATCATGTCACAAAATAACTTTTTTATACGATTTCCTAAAGATATGATGCCTTATCTGTGACCACTCTCACCATACCTAACGAGCAAAAAACAAGCTCTCGGCGAGAACTTGAATCGTTTATACTTTCTTAAAAATATTCTTAGGATTATATTGTGGTCCTCTTTTAACACCTACCATCAAATAAGCATTTAAAAAGACGAGAGGAAGTAAACTTAAAATCAAAGAAAGTTCCCCCAAAGGGATACTTAGGAAAGTCGAACACATGGCCCCCAACGAAAATGTCACTAAGATAAATAAGATATTACGGCCATCTTTTCTAATTTTAATATCCTTTTCAATAACACCTTTAACCCAATAGTAAGCCGCATTTTTAATATTACCAGTCATCATAACTGTTGCAAATGGTGTACCACGAATGGACTTAAAAGTATCCACCTGTAAAGACATGAAAAGCGATAAAATGCCAACAATAATATAGGGATGGAATAGTTTTAGTCCTAAAATAGCTATTACATCTAAAGCCGTCAAAACCAAACTTGAAAACAAGTGCCAATGAAAACGATGCTTAATAACCCAAGATTTGAAAAAATAAGTCAAAACCTGACCAGTCATAAAAACAAGTATGGGGAACAAAAATTTAATAGCTTCAAGAAAACGACCTTCCGCCAACCTAATCCCCAGCATTAAGAGATTTCCGGTTTGAACCCCCGCAAAACGACCACCTTGAGTCAAGTAAGTAAAGGCATTGATAAAGCCACTAATAAAAGTCACTAAAAAAGCACATAACATGCTTTCATAAACAGGATAAGATTTTTGTCGAAACATAATACTACTCGTTCTAAGATCAAGAGGAGAAAGAAGTCAAATCTGCATGCGCATTGAAATGTCCAACAGGCTTTGAAACTGCACTCCCAAAATCAACTCGCTCAACCTCCATCACAATTTAGACTCATAATCACCTCAGAACAAACGTCAAAGATCATTATTCAGTCACTAATAGTTTTATCAAAAGCCTATCTGTTCGTCAACACACCCCAAACGGATAGGTCTACTAGATTTACAATAAAATCGACTAGCCTTAACGACGGTTCAATGCATTTAAATCAAAAGCATTAGCAAATCCTATCGTATTAGAAATTATTCAGCAGTAAACTTATACCCCAAAACAGGAATCATCCTAATGGACGAAGACAACATATCCTCAACAAAAGGACCGTTTTTTCAACCCCCTCTAAAATATAAGAGATAGTGAATTTATGACTAAAAAAGAAATGTTTATGTGAAAAATAATGGTACCATCAGCACTGTTAGCTATCTAACCAAAAGATTTTTTTAAATGACTTCGCGAACCATTTTTTCAAATCAAAACAAATTCTACAGATCTCTCAGCTTTCAAAGAAAAGGGTATTATCGCATTTTCAATGATATCATTTCACAAAGAATACGCTCTTCTCGCTATGCAACATCAATTTTGCTATAATAAAGGGCATCGAAAATGACTAAGCAACACCTCTGGAGGATAGCTTTATAACATCCTGTAAGGCACATCGTTTGTCATTTTCACTCAGAAAAACAATTCACTAATAGAAAAGGATCCCCTCATGAAACTCATTTCCTGGAATATCGACTCCCTCAATGCTGCATTAACAAGCGACTCGACTAGAGCTCTTTTATCCCGCGCTGTTATTGATACACTCGTCAACGAGGATGCGGATATTATTGCCATTCAAGAAACAAAATTATCTGCCAAAGGGCCTACAAAAAAACATCTAGAACTATTACTAAATTATTTTCCTAACTATCTCAACGTCTGGCGCTCCTCAGAAGAACCTGCACGCAAGGGATACGCAGGAACAATGTTTCTCTACAAGGATAGTTTGAATCCAATCATTACCTTTCCTGAGATTGGTGCTCCTACAACGATGGATTCAGAAGGACGCATTATTACCCTTGAATTTGAAGATTTTTACGTGACACAAGTATATACACCTAACGCTGGTGATGGTTTAAAACGTCTGGCTGACAGGCAAATCTGGGATGAAAAATACGCAGAATACCTAGCAGAACTCGATAAGAAAAAACCTGTTTTGGCAACAGGAGATTACAACGTTGCTCACAAGGAAATTGACCTTGCAAATCCATCTTCAAATCGACGCTCTCCTGGTTTCACAGACGAAGAGCGTCAAGGATTCACAAACCTTCTAAACTATGGATTTACAGACACTTTCCGTTATATTCATGGCGACATTCCTAACGTCTATAGCTGGTGGGCACAGCGTAGTAAAACCAGTAAAATCAACAATACTGGTTGGAGAATTGACTATTGGTTGACATCAAATCGCCTGGCTAATAAAGTCATTAAATCAGAAATGATTTCTTCCGGTGAACGCCAGGACCACACACCTATACTCTTGGAAATCGACTTATAACACACTCCTACTATTTGAATGAGTCGTAAAAATTTTTCTCAAACCATCTGCCAGACTACCTAAGCAGAGAGAAAGTCTTATGCTCCTAAATTTCATTTCCCAACAGTACCATCGCCTCTGTTTTTAAACGGCACTATCGCCGTTTTTCCTTTATAGTAATCCTCGAAATAAACCACGTATGACAATAATAACCAAACAATATACAAGACTTAAAGAGCAATTTGAAGCACTTGCCGATCCAGTTAAAGCCATCAAGATGAGTGCTTACATGAAAAACAACTTCGCCTTTTATGGCATCCCGGCTCCCGAACGTCGCAAACAATACGCCACTATCATTAAAGACGCTAAGAAAGCTAAACATATCGATTGGGAACTCCTAGATTTAGCCTGGAAGCAATCCCAAAGAGAATGGCATTACTTTGTTTGCGATTACCTAATCAGATTAAAAGCGCTAGTTACCATAGACGACTTGCCAAAACTAGACCACTTTATCCGAACCCAACAATGGTGGGATAGCATCGATCAACTTGATGAGATTTATGGAGAATTAGTCAGTCGTTATCCTGAACTTAAACAACTGATGTTAACTTTTTCAAAAGAGCCCGATTTTTGGATTAGACGACTTGCCATTAATCATCAATTAAGTTTTAAAGAAAATACTGACACGCACTTACTGTCACAAATCATCATCGCAAATCTCGGTAGTCAGGAATTCTTTATTAATAAAGCTATTGGCTGGGCATTAAGAGATTACTCAAAGACTAATCCCCTATGGGTCTCTGATTTTATCTTGACCTACAACAAACAGTTATCCTCTCTATCAATTAGAGAAGCAAGCAAATACCTATAAACAAAAAACTTCATGTGGACAAAAAGTAAATCCACATGAGTTTTTTCTTAGCTTTTACCGTCCCACTCACTGTAAAATTCTGTCAAAAAGTCCTCCATATAAGCATGTCTTCTTGCAGCCATCCTTTTCCCAGTAGCGGTATTCATCAAATTCTTCAATAACAACAATTTCTCATAAAAATGAGCGATAGCTGTTGACTCATGATTCCGATATTCCTCGACACTCATTTCTGTACGAATGGATGTTCCCGGCACATGGATAAGGTGTCCTCGACTGCCTGCGTAAGCCATTGTTCTCGCAATACCAATAGCCCCAATTGCGTCTAAACGATCCGCATCTTGCACTACTTTTCCTTCAAGCGTTAACACCTTATTCCTATTCCTTCCAGCTTTAAAGGAAATGTTCTTAATAATCTCCATGACCTGCTTCTGAACATCAGGAAGAACTTCCTGTTTCATTAACCAATCGTCAACTTTCTGAAGCCCAACTTCTTCTGACAAATTCAATTTAGCATCTGCCACATCATGTAAAAGAGCAGCCAATTCACAAATAAAATGATCTGCTCTCTCTTCTTTGGCGATTCGCACCGCTAGTTTACGCACTCGGTCACTATGCCACCAATCATGACCTGAAGCATCTTTTCCTAGTTCCTGCTTAACATACTTTTCAGCCTTAGTAATTATCTGTTCCTGGTTCATACCAAGCCCTCTACCTTAATAAGAGCGTTTTCCAAACAAATCATCAGGTATATCATGAAACCCTTTCCCCTCTTCAAAGTTTTGGAATTTCCCTCTAATAAATTCATAAGCATCTAAACGGCTTTCATAACGAATGACCGCATCTTTTGCACGCAGATCCTGGTCTTCTTCCCAAACCTGCTGACTAGCCTTCATAGCACCATCATTAATTACAATTTGGGTCTCAACCCATTCTTTGAAATCATTTAAAAATTGTTCTTCTCTAGACATCTTATTGCTCCTTATTAACTAATCATATCTATTATACCACGAATCCTCAAAACGTCTTCGATACTTTCTGACAACCAAAAGTATCAAGTAACCTGAATACTTTGAATATGACATCTAAAAGAGCAATCAATAGTTAAATTCTAAAATTTTATAACGCCCATTTGTTTTTTTGCAATTTATAATAACGCCATACATCTGTCCCATCATTATTAATAGTCGCTTCAAAGCTAACCGTGTCACCCTCAACTTTTATTTTATCATTTTATCGAAAGACCTTGTCGACACATTCTGATAGGGTTCTTTGACAGCCATATACCAAGCTAATATTTCCTTATAAGCTGGATTTTTCTTTGACACATATAAAGCCGTCATACAGTCTCTCTTAATCTGAATCGCATCATTAACAACATCTCTAAAAGAAATCGTTACGTTTTCCAAGTCCTTAGCGCCAGGATTAGTATTGGGTATCTCTTGATAGTAAATGCTACCACATTTCTTGTATATGATTAATAACCTATACTTAGTAATATTATCTTCATCAGAGGATCGCAGCTATCTCCAAAATTTTTTGGTAGTGATGTTCTATAAACTTCTGTTGATGAGTTCGCCGAATTAGTCCAATCTAGACTACTAGTCAATTTTGATGCACCTATCCTTAAAAACTTTGGAACATTATAGGTTCTACCAACTCTTACTTGTTCACCTTCAAGAGAAGAACTTGGAACATTCTTTAATCTCATCAAAAAAACAATACAAATCTACTCTCTATTTTTCAGAAGGTTTTTAGAACCTTTTTGAAAGACAACGATAAAGACTGTCAATGCCCTCAAACTAGACTATTCAAACGCAAAACTAGAGGCAACCAATAACCTCATTAAAGTCATTAAGTAAAACGCCTTTGATTGGAGGAACTTTAAAAATCGTATTCTCATTGTACTAAATATCAAAAAAAGAAGACCAAACTGATCCTCTCAAGAATGTAGCTGACATCAACCCACTAGACCTGACAAAGAGTCAAAAAAACGTTGATAAATCAACGTTTTCTAGTCCTTGTTATGCCACCACCGAGAATTGAACTCGGAACTGAGCATTACCATTGCTCTATTATACCATTTAACTATAGCGGCAAAATATTAACAAAACAGGCTAGAACACTAACCTGCAAAATAAAATAGTCCGTACGGGATTCGAACCCGTGTTACCGCCGTGAAAAGGCGGTGTCTTAACCCCTTGACCAACGGACCATAATGATAATATGGGCACGAG
>NZ_ATVP01000025.1 GCF_000420785.1 Streptococcus hyovaginalis DSM 12219
GGATGTGGTGTTAGAGGGCGATGGGAATGGTCTTTCAGCGATTCTTTAGTTCCGTCGAATCGCTTGTTCCAGCGCATGAGAGAGGCTTTTGAGACCTTGTAGCGTCGACAGATGAAGGCGACAGAGGCACCATTTTGGTAGGTTTTAACCGCGTGGTAACGTGTTTCTAGAGTATGTGGTAAATAGCGAAGATTTTGTGATATACTAGTCATGAGAAGATTCCTTTTTGATGAGTCGTGGTACTCTTATCATATCAGGGAATCTTCTTTTTGACTTCTAGAAGTCTCACATCTATTGTAACGCTACAAGAAAAGGTTTTCATTTTTTGTTAGACACTTCACATGTTTTTTGTTATAATACTACTATAAAAGTTTTATGGAGGATTTCTAATGAAAAAGAAATTGATTTACGGTACTTTGCTTTTTGGTTCTTTATTGACACTTGCAGCATGTGGTAGCGATACTGCTAAAGATGCTTCAAAAGCAGCTGATACTGCTAAATCTGAAGTTAGCAAGAAAGCCGAAGAAGTAAAAGAAGAAGCAAGCGAAGCAACAACTGCGGATCTAAAAGATGGTACTTACACTGCTGAATCAGACTACGATTCTCGCGGTTGGAAAGTTGTCCACACAATCACAGTTGCTGATGGTAAAATTACAGAATCTGACTTCGGTTATGAAAACGAAGCAGGTGAGAAAAAAGCTGATGATGAAGAATACAATAAAAACATGAAAGACAAATCAGGTGTATCTTCAAAAGAAGCTACCGAAAAATTAAATCAAGAGCTTGTTGACAAACAAAACATTGATGATGTTGAAGTTGTCTCTGGTGCAACAAGTACATCAAACAACTTTGAACTTTCAACCAAAGCTTTGATTAAGGCAGCACAAGACGGTAACACTGACACTGTTACAATCGAGTTACCTGCAGAGTAAGCACTTTAGCTAATCTTTTTTAAGAGTGGGACAGGTCTTCTTTTAGTTACAAAGAGACTTGTTTCACTCTTTTTCTTATGGTATTCTTACTAGGTAGAAAGGAATGTGATCGATGAAACGAAAGATTTGGACTGTTTTGATGATAATCATTTCGATGATTTTCTTAGCTGCTTGTCAAAAAGTATCCAGTAAAAAAGAGGCGCTAGACATTGTTAGCGAACCAGAAACACGAACAGAGTCATTGCTTCATACAGTTGTTCAGCTAAGTATCTACCATGAAAATCAAGAAAAAGCTATGGATGATGCCATTGCCTATATCAAGGAAATGGAAAAATTACTCTCCACAAACTTAGAAGGTGCTGATGTCTATCGTATCAATCAAGCTGCTGGTAAAAAACCTGTTAAAGTTGATGAGAGAACCTTTGATATTATTGAAACAGCTCAGAAAATGTCTCAAACTAGCGATGGGAAATTCGATATTTCGATCGGTGCAGTTACTAACTTGTGGCGGATTGGCGATCCGGAAGCCAGAGTTCCTAGCGATCAAGAGATAAAGGCGGCCTTGCCCTTCATTAACTATAAAGATATTCAACTGAATGGCAAAGATAAGACCATTTTTATTAAAAAAGGAATGGTCCTAGAACTAGGTGCTATTTCAAAAGGTTATATTGCTGATGGCGTAAAAGCTATTTTCAAAAAGCACCACATTACGACGGCTATCATCAATCTCGGTGGTAATGTTTTAACTATGGGAACATCGCCTAATGATTCAAAAGGATGGAATATTGGTGTTCAAAATCCTGATGAGGTTCGTGGCGATACGGTTGGTTCCGTCCATGTCAAAGATCAATCAGTTGTCACCTCAGGAATTTATGAGCGATTTATTGAAAAGGATGGTAAAAAATACCACCATATCATGGATCCTAAGACGGGCTATCCCGTTGAAAATGATATTTCTGGGGTAACCGTCTTTACGAAAACCTCCATTCAAGGTGATGAACTGTCTACTTCCCTATTTTTATTGGGAATCAAAGATGGCTTAAAACTCATTGAAGATATGGATGGTGTTGAGGCAGTATTTATCGATAAATCAAACGGTATCCACCTCAGCAAGGGTTTAAAGAAACGATTTACATTACGAAATGAGGATTATCACATTGTCAACGAAAACTAAGGGAGTTACTCTCCCTATTTTTCTCGAATTTATCGAGTTACGAACCAAGGTAGCGAGCTTTTTCCCGATGGTGATAGGGGTGCTATGGGCTATTTATCATTACCAACGTTTTAATCCCTTGAATACTTTACTATTTGTTCTAGCGGTTTTGAGCTTTGATATGTGTACAACAGCTATTAATAATACTATGGACTTCAAAAAAGCTGTTGATCTGACTTATCAAAAAGAAGAAAATGTTATTGGTAAGCATGGTCTTGATTACGATCATATGGTCAAGATTGTTTTTAGTTTGTTGGGAATTGCCATCTTGTTTTCTCTTTTCTTAGTCTTTCGCACAGACTTTTTATTACTGCCAATTGGCGCACTTTGTTTTTTGATTGGTATTTTCTATACTTTTGGTCCCATGCCCTTGTCTCGACTCCCTCTGGGCGAAGTTTTTTCTGGTATCACTATGGGATTTGGCATTTTCTTCTTGTCCATCTATGTGCAAGACCCCAATCTTCTCTTAAATAGCCAATGGATAGGAGGAGTAGCTACCATCTATTGGAGCTGGCAGGAAACACTAAACAGTTTCTTTCTGAGCTCACCGCTGATTGCCTTAATCGCCAATATCATGCTAGCCAATAATCTTTGTGACTTGGAGCAAGATATTAAAAACCATCGCCATACATTGGTTTATTACATTGGTAAAAAAGCTGGTGTGACTCTTTATACCTTACTCAGTTTTTTACCTTGGCTCGTTTGGTTCGGAGCTATCTTTCTTGGGCAACTGCCGATATTTGGTTTACTAGGGGTAATCATTTTTCCTAAATACCTCAATCATCTTAAGCAATTTCAAAAAGAACAAATCAAAAGCAAAACATTTGTGACGTCAATTAAGAATTTTGTCTTATTTTCAATCATGTATCTTGTCACGCTTTTGATCACTCTTCTGATTTCATTGATATAAGATGATAAAAAACACGATGGCTCTGGTAGTCATCGTGTTTTCATACGCTTTATAAAGGTAATATCAGATTGTCTTCAGAATCCTCTGAAGCAGGAGAGCTCCCTTTTGTTCGTTGAATTTCGATTATGAGATTATGGGGCAAACAGATTGATAATTGACCTTCTTTGTTAATCCAACCTGTTTTGACAGCAATTTGATCCGGGCTGTTATCTTCTTTCACCCGAATGCTGTCACCATCAACTTCCACAATATTATATTGTCCTTTATTGGGATAGTAGGTTTTTTCTTTATGAGGGCCACCCTTTTCTAAGGGGTATGTATCGACAACTTCACCATTAATTTTAACAATAGCTACCAAACCAGAAGTTTGAGGTTGATTCATGGTTTGGTAGACAGTCCAGATGGCTGGCACGAAAGAAAGCATAATAGCTAAACCAATAAAAACATAATCAAAAGGTCTAAAATACGTTAGCAGCTGTTTTTTTCTTGTTAATTGTTTTTTCACACTATTTATTCTAAAGAAAAACAGTGGGTTTGTAAACCGTTTAAACAGATAGTCAACATTTTGGGAAGGGTTCTCAAGCAGATTACCATAAGAAATGATATACTGGAAAGGTGACATTACAAGAAAGGAGCGGTTAGAGGAGTCATATCAGCACACCAGGATGGGTGACTAAGATAATAGCAACTTCACTATATCGTTAATCACAAATGATGACTATGAAAGAATATAAAGAGTTGGTCAAAATTGCTAGTTTAGCAGGGCAGATCATGTTAGAGTCTAATGCAGAATCCTATAGGGTCGAGACAACAGTCGAAAAAATTTTAGCAACCAGTCAACTCCCAACAGTCGAAGTTTTTGCTAATACGACTGGGCTCTTTATAACCTTAGATGGACCAACATTTCAAGAGCCGATGAGTTATATCAAACGAGTCACAAAGAGAGAGACCCATCTGTCCAAAATTCATACCGTCAATCAAATTTCACGGGATTTGACAGCTGGGAAAATCACCTTAGAAACAGCCTATCAGCAATTAAAAGCCATCAGGAAAACCACTTATTCGCAAAGGAGTTCCTATTTGGCAACTATTTTGTTGGTAGTTTCGTTTGCGGTTCTTTTAGGTGGAGATGGTATGACATTTTTACTAGCCATTTTAGCATCACTCCTTTTAGTATTGACATACTATATCAGGTCGTTTGTTTTTTTGAATGACTTTATCTTTGGTATTTTTACGACAACGGTTGTGGCCGGTATTCTATCTATCTTTGCAGCCATAGTAGGAGCAAGGTCTCAATCATTAGATATTGCTATCATATCTGTTCTAATGCCCTTATTTCCAGGTACAGCCTTTACTAATGGCTTTAGAGATTCGTTCAAGGGAGATTACGGAGCAGGAGTCGCTAAAATCGTTGAGGCATTGACGATAGCCGCCAGTCTAGGGGTAGGCGTCGCTTTAGGGCTGTTTATCGCGAAAGGAGTCTTTCTATTATGGCAATAACCTTTCTTTTTCAAATCCTAGGTGCTTATTTGGCAACGGTAACATCAGGAGTTATCTTAGAAACTCCAAAACATCTTCTATTTCAAACGGGCTTTATCGGTGCAGCTGGCTATAGCGTGTATCTAGTGGCTTTAACTACAAATGATAAAGCTGTCGCGACACTTTTAGGGGGTCTAGTCATTGCTTTCTTATCACAGGTATCTGCAAGACGCTTATTTGCCCCAGTCACCGTTTTCTACATTCCTAGTTTTTTCCCACTAGTACCAGGAGCTAGTGTTTATCGCATAGCTTACTATTACATCCAAGACAACCCACAATTAGCAGGGGACAATCTCATTGAGTCTATCTTGATATCTGGCGCCATTGCCCTGTCAATCTTTATCATTGACTCGCTCTTAGACATTTATAGCCATGTGAAGAAAAAGGTGTAATCTCATTAACAATAGCAAAAGTAGTTTGTACTTAAGCTATAATAACATATTGAAAAAGAGTCATTTGGTTTACACTTTATTCACTTCTTTTGTTCAGTCTTCATGCTTATAATGATCCTACCTGAGGACTTTGAAGAAAATGACCAAAAGGTAGAGAGACATCGAAAGCTCCGACACCTCTTTAATTGAGACATGTCCTGATAAGTGTATCATCAAAGTAGAGCTCGGTAACCTCAACATGCTAGTAGATGAGCTGATCTCGGGAACGGTTTATGTTGAACCATTAAAGATTTACGAACCTATTCTTTTAGGTGATATTGAGTCTTGGTTACTATTTGAAAGAGGATTAACCCTCAAGTTTGGAAATTGGATGATGTTGTTGCTATAGAGATCTGTGTTGAGACATTTAATAAAAATGGTTTGATCGATCGGAATGGGTTTTTACTGACTAGAATTGACGACGATACTTTTTCGGTATCGCAGCAGCAATATAGGATTAATAAGCGAGGATCACTTTTCACCTGGTGTAAAATTCAAAAAATGGAGATATCATTATGAACGCTATTGATAAAATTAAGGTACTAAATCGATAACGCGTTTTTTTATAGCAAAAGACACACGCCGATAGACAGATAAGTAACTTTAAACTATACTAAATTTATCAAGGGAGGTTGTTTCCCCTTGATTGTTATAATTATTTCCTTTTTCATAGATAGGTGGTTAATATCGCCTAGAAAAAGTCAAAGCAGGTAAGGCGATTACCTGTTTTTTTGTTTTAACTATATTTTGGGATCAAACACGAAAAAAATTTTTGTGCGTAGACAAAAAATAGTATCCCTCAGAAAGGTTGATTTGTCAGTCTTTCTATTTTTTATTTCCCATTTATTTGTCATAAAATATTGACAC
>NZ_ATVP01000026.1 GCF_000420785.1 Streptococcus hyovaginalis DSM 12219
GAATGGGAGACTTTGAAAAAGATGCTACCTGATTTTAAGGGTAAGCGTGTGCTTGATTTAGGATGCGGCTATGGATGGCACTGTATATATGCGATGGAAAACGGTGCTTCCTCTGTAGTAGGTGTTGATATTTCTCATAAAATGCTCGAAGTAGCAAAAGGAAAAACCCATTTTCCACAGATTGAATATGAATGCTGTGCCATAGAAGATGTGGATTTCCCAGAGGAGAGCTTTGATGTAATACTAAGTTCGCTTGCGTTTCATTATGTAGCAGACTATGAGAATTTAATAAAAAAGATATATAGGATGCTGAAGGCTGGTGGCAATTTAGTTTTTACAGTTGAACATCCTGTTTTTACTGCTCATGGAACACAAGACTGGTATTATAACGAAAAAGGAGAAATACTGCATTTCCCGGTGGACAATTATTATTATGAGGGCAAACGGACAGCTATGTTTTTGGAAGAAAAGGTTACAAAATATCATAGAACACTGACCACATATCTAAATACACTGCTTTCAAATAGTTTTATAATAAATCAGATTGTGGAGCCACAGCCGCCAGAGAACATGATGGATATTCCGGGGATGGCGGATGAAATGCGACGCCCAATGATGCTGATTGTATCGGCAAAAAAGAAGATGTAATAATATAGAAAAAATAAACGAGGAGTATGTAAATGAGATCAGAAAAAGAAATGATGGATTTAGTACTTTCTTTAGCAGAACAGGATGAACGTATTCGAATTGTGACCCTTGAGGGGTCACGCGCAAATATTAATATACCTAAAGATGAATTTCAGGATTATGATATTACATATTTTGTAAGTGATATAGAACCGTTTATATCTAATGATGACTGGCTTAATCAATTTGGGAATATAATAATGATGCAAAAGCCGGAGGATATGGAATTATTCCCACCTGAAGAAAAGGGATTTTCCTATCTTATGCTATTTGATGATTACAATAAAATTGATCTTACCTTATTGCCCTTGGAAGAGTTAGATAATTACCTAAAGGGCGATAAATTAATAAAGGTTCTAATTGATAAAGATTGTAGAATTAAAAGGGACATAGTTCCGACTGATATAGATTATCATGTAAGAAAGCCAAGCGCAAGGGAGTATGATGATTGCTGCAATGAATTTTGGAATGTAACACCTTATGTTATTAAAGGATTGTGCCGTAAGGAAATTTTATTTGCTATTGATCATTTTAATCAGATTGTTCGCCATGAGCTGCTGAGAATGATATCATGGAAGGTCGGCATCGAAACAGGCTTTAAATTAAGTGTAGGCAAGAACTATAAGTTTATTGAAAGGTATATATCCGAGGATTTGTGGGAGAAACTTTTGTCCACCTACCGGATGGATTCCTATGAAAACATATGGGAAGCATTATTTCTATGCCATCAATTGTTCAGGGCGGTATCCGGTGAGGTGGCGGAAAGGCTTCATTATGCCTATCCGGAGTATGATAGGAATATAACAAAATATACCAGGGACATGTATAAAAAATACACTGGTAAAACCGGCTGCCTGGATAGCACATATGCCGCTGATATAGAAGAGAGGCGGGAACAGTGATTACAGAAATGAAAGCAGGGCACCTGAAAGATATCGATAAACCCAGCGAACCATTTGAGGTGATAGGTAAGATTATACCGAGGTATGAAAACGAGAATTGGACCTTTACAGAATTACTCTATGAAGCGCCATATTTAAAAAGCTACCAAGACGAAGAGGATGAAGAGGATGAGGAGGCAGATTGCCTTGAATATATTGACAATACTGATAAGATAATATATCTTTACTACCAAGACGATAAATGCGTCGGAAAAGTTAAACTGCGAAAAAATTGGAACCGGTACGCTTATATAGAAGATATCGCCGTATGTAAGGATTTCAGGGGGCAAGGCATAGGCAGCGCGCTTATCAATATATCTATAGAATGGGCAAAGCATAAAAACTTGCATGGACTAATGCTTGAAACCCAGGACAATAACCTTATAGCTTGTAAATTCTATCATAATTGTGGTTTCAAAATCGGCTCCGTCGATACTATGTTATACGCCAACTTTGAAAACAACTTTGAAAAAGCTGTTTTCTGGTATTTAAGGTTTTAGAATGCAAGGAACAGTGAATTGGAGTTCGTCTTGTTATAATTAGCTTCTTGGGGTATCTTTAAATACTGTAGAAAAGAGGAAGGAAATAATAAATGGCTAAAATGAGAATATCACCGGAATTGAAAAAACTGATCGAAAAATACCGCTGCGTAAAAGATACGGAAGGAATGTCTCCTGCTAAGGTATATAAGCTGGTGGGAGAAAATGAAAACCTATATTTAAAAATGACGGACAGCCGGTATAAAGGGACCACCTATGATGTGGAACGGGAAAAGGACATGATGCTATGGCTGGAAGGAAAGCTGCCTGTTCCAAAGGTCCTGCACTTTGAACGGCATGATGGCTGGAGCAATCTGCTCATGAGTGAGGCCGATGGCGTCCTTTGCTCGGAAGAGTATGAAGATGAACAAAGCCCTGAAAAGATTATCGAGCTGTATGCGGAGTGCATCAGGCTCTTTCACTCCATCGACATATCGGATTGTCCCTATACGAATAGCTTAGACAGCCGCTTAGCCGAATTGGATTACTTACTGAATAACGATCTGGCCGATGTGGATTGCGAAAACTGGGAAGAAGACACTCCATTTAAAGATCCGCGCGAGCTGTATGATTTTTTAAAGACGGAAAAGCCCGAAGAGGAACTTGTCTTTTCCCACGGCGACCTGGGAGACAGCAACATCTTTGTGAAAGATGGCAAAGTAAGTGGCTTTATTGATCTTGGGAGAAGCGGCAGGGCGGACAAGTGGTATGACATTGCCTTCTGCGTCCGGTCGATCAGGGAGGATATCGGGGAAGAACAGTATGTCGAGCTATTTTTTGACTTACTGGGGATCAAGCCTGATTGGGAGAAAATAAAATATTATATTTTACTGGATGAATTGTTTTAGTACCTAGATTTAGATGTCTAAAAAGCTTTAACTACAAGCTTTTTAGACATCTAATCTTTTCTGAAGTACATCCGCAACTGTCCATACTCTGATGTTTTATATCTTTTCTAAAAGTTCGCTAGATAGAGTTCTATATTAGAGATGTAAAGAGTTTTGGTGAAGAGGTTTGTGAGTATGGCTTTTATAACCAGGGTGCAATGAGAAGCACTAACAGCAGCTAGCTTAAGAACGCATAGGATATACTTTTTATGGAAGTCACAGAGGAGGAATAAAATTTGAACAGGATTAACAGAGTAACCTCTATTCTTATTCAGCTGCAATCAAAAAAAATAATTCCTGCCAAAGAAATTGCACAGCGATTTAATATAAGCTTAAGGACAGTTTACAGAGATATCCGGACACTTGAAGAAGCCGGAATACCAATTGGATCTGAGGCCGGAAAAGGATATTTTCTTGTAGAGGGCTTCCTACTTCCGCCGGTAATGTTTACAGCGGCGGAAGTGGGTGCATTGATTACAGCAGGGAAATTTTTAAATTGCCATGGAGATGAATCATTTATAAAGGATTTTGATTCAGCTATGTATAAAATCAAATCTATTTTGAAGCATGGTGAAAAAAACTATGCACAGGAGTTGGAGAACAGTATTAACGTGTACAGCACATCTGGACAGAAAAATACATTGGCGGATAACGTTATTGCAGCAATTCAGACTGCAATCTGCAATAAAAGGGTAATATCAATTCAATATCCTGCATCAGGAGGGCAAGAACCGGAAAGCAGAATGATAGAGCCTATATCACTGGGGTTTTATGAACAGAACTGGTACTTAATCGGTTTTGCAGGCTAAGAAATGAATATAGGAATTTTCGTGTGGATCGGATTAAAAGCATTTGCATAGAAGAAGAGCTCTGTCAAAGCCATGATGGCTCTTTGGAACAAATATTAAAACAAATGCTTTCATATAAAAAACTATATAATGTAATTCTTAGAGCTGAAAAAGGGGAGACATACAATTCTATCAAGAACAGGTATTCTCTCGGCTTCCTTGAAGAAACCGATTTGGGAAGTAAAATGGAAATCGAATTCCAGACAGATTCCTTTGAGATATTGAGCAAGCAGCTGATTGAATATGGATCAGGCATTGAAATAGTCCAACCTGATGAATTAAAATGCATAACCCGTAAACACCTGGCACAAATTACGAATCACTGCCTAAACTTGATTTAGAGAAAGCGATTGGTCTGTTATGTATTTTTTGTAAGGTTTCATATCCCCTGCTGACATACAGCTGTCAGTGTATTATGATATTCTACTATCAAAAAGGAGGATTGAAAAATATGAAACCAAAGATAATTATGCACACACAAATTAGCCTTGATGGCCGCATTAAAGGCTTTGATAATCCGGAAGTTTACTACCAGGTTGCCGGGGGAATTCATTCGGATGCGGTGCTGTTTGGGTCCAATACTGTTTTTACTGCATTTGAAAAATATCCTGCTGAAACAGAGGCTGATTTTGAGAAAATCATAACAAGCCCGGAGGACCCCAGACCAATAGGAGTCATACCTGACAGCAGAGGTATCTTGAGAAGTCTTCATTGCTTAAGAAATCTTGGATATCTGAAGGAAATTGTCATTCTGGTATCAACTGCCACTCCGAAGGAATATTTGAATTATTTGGAGGAAAGGCATTACCCATATATTGTGTCAGGAAATGATCATGTGGACTATGAAAAAGCCTTTCAGATCCTGCATGAGCAATATGGGTGTAAATACATGCGGATAGACAGTGGCGGTGGATTAACCAACAAATTATTAGAAAACGGACTTATTGATGAAATCAGTCTTGTGATATCACCATGTTTTGTAGGTAATAAAGAAAAACAACTATTTGATCCAGTTGATCCAGTTTATCCAGTTGATCCAGTTGATCCAGTCGATCCAGTTGATCCAGTCGATCCAACAGAGCCAACGGAACCAACAGAGCCAACGGAACCAAC
>NZ_ATVP01000027.1 GCF_000420785.1 Streptococcus hyovaginalis DSM 12219
TGTGTATTGACATAAAGGCTGATAATAGTTTGACAAAAATATGTAATTTCACTTCAATAGTGCACTAATTATAAACTTTTGTGTCAATATTTTGTGACATGAAAGTTTATAATTAGTGCACTCGTCTCTATTTCAAAAAAAGCTATTATATTGAATATTGAGATGAACTTTTCGCTCTTTTTCAGAATGATGGAAACTATATAAGAATGGTTGCCACAGATTATCACATTCTATAAGTTGTCTCAAAGTTTCCGAATATAAATATTGAATAAAATGATAAATTAACCAGTTTTGTGAACCATGATGTGCATTATTGACAGAAGAATAGAAAATCAAATCATCCAAAAAATCATAATAACAATCGGATAAATCAACTGTTCTGTACAGTGATTTTAATAGTTGCTGGTGCCTTCTTCTGCTCTCTAAATAACATATAATTTCATCATTGTAGATATCATTAATATCTGTTTTAAGAATTTTGTTGAGAAACAATCGAAGATAATGTTCTGAGATAATCTTACCACTAAATAGACGAGAAATAAAATTTTGACAAGAATTTTCTATGATCATCTCTCTATGTTTGTAACAATACAAATCATTTTCATCAAACAAACTTCTTGAAAATGATTTGTGGAGACTTCTATTGAAAATATATTTAGAAGAATCAGTGTATAGCATTGATAAAGCTTTAGTTGACACCTTTGAAACGTCTCTTGGAAAAACATTCCATTTGAGTTTTTCTAGGCTTTTATTACTGAAACCAGAGGGTAAATATTTATCCCAGTAATCTAATAAAATATTAAGGTGATCTTCTTTTAAGAAACAATAATCACATTGACAGGAGAAAGGTTCTCGCTTTTTAGAGAATCGAGAAGGAAGGTGTATTGTGGAATGACATTTTGGACATGTGGTTAATAATGGTTGATGTTGATGTAATAAACAGTGAGAAAAAACGAGAGCTTGATGTTCGTATAAATGAATCCCTATCCCTAAACATATCGGACAGTACCTTAAAGTGTTATGATAAGGATTTGGATAAATAAACTGTTTAAAAAGGTTTTCTCGAATTTCATTTGTTCGTTTAACTAAATTGATTTGATAAAGTTCTTCAAATATTTTAGAACAGTCAAATTTTGATGTCTCATATAGATGATGGATTCTTTTAAATCTTTCAAGAATACACCAATGACTTAAATGTGTGTTAATCTGATAGTAGTTAATTCCAATCATGTTGTTTTCATCCATATAACATACATTGTAGATTTAATGACATTTTCCCAATCCGAAACAGTAATTGTTGATAATTTTTGGCCAGAATCACCAAACTGAAGTAAGGCCTCGCGTACTATTGGTATGAAGCTATATAAAGGAATTTCACAATGAGGACTAATAGAATGCTTTAAATTGATATTTTTTAAAGCGGTATAGAGATTTTCACTGTAATCAGATAACTGCAACCCCGATTTGAAAAAATATTTAGTATAAGATATCCCTGAATGTTCAGGAAATTCAATTTTAGTATCAAATGCATTTAAAATCTCTTTGATTTCAGAAAGGCTCCTTATTCCCCAAAAAGATTGTGAATCAACCATAAACCGACCAACAATTTGAGCCATTCCCATTTCTAAAAAAGATTGTTTTTGAAGATTTAATTGTTCTTGTCCAACTAATAATGTAATAAGTTGAATATCTCTAAAATACAATTCATTATACAAACCAATTAGCCAATTATAATGATATTCTGTTAAATTTTGTGCCTCATCGATCATTAAAACAAGTCGATCTTGCTGGCTATCTCTTGCAATAACTAAAAGATAGTCTAGGAGTTGAATTCTTTTTTGAGTCTTGTTTCGGTTATTAGGTTTTGGGTGCCTAATAGCTTGTAAAATATTTGAGTAAAAGGAAGATTCAGATGGTTTGGATTCTGGTACTGCAGACATATAAAAATAAGGGATATTATAAGTTCTTTTTAATAAGGTTTCTCCTATTAATATCATGGCGCTTGTTTTTCCGACTCGTGGTTTCCCATATATAATAGCTCCAGTAATCCGATTTTCCAACCACCATTGAATAGTTTGAGAAAGTTCTTGTATTTGTGGCGTTGGAATTAAATAATTTCCTGATTCTACAGGATGCTTAAGAACCATATCTAGGACCTCGTTTTCTATAAATTAAGACCTTTTATTTCAATAGGTTTTCCTCTTAGTTTTCGATGATTTTTTAGCTCTTTTTCATGTATATCTCTTTTATTATTGTCTTTATCTGTTGCTGTAGCTAAGTGAGCAGAGATATTATTGGGAGATTCTTCTGAGATATTTTGTTTAATATTTGCTATTCGTGAACCTGTTTTTTTATTAATAATATTTTTATTAACTAAATAGTTATCGTATGTTTCTAAAATATTTAGTTGGTTTAATTGAGTAAATTCTCCTTCCCTGGATAGCTTATTAATTAATTTCCTTTCTTTTAAATTATGTTTTCTTCCACGCCACTTTTTTTCGACAAATAAATCATCATAATATTCTCCTGAACTATAGAACGCTTTAATAACCCTAACATCTTTAAAATTAATTTGAAGAAGTAATTTTTCACCTATCATCATCTTATCTCCATTAAGTTTCTGACTAGTGTACTTAGCTCCAGCGTAATTAATATGTAGATACGAAGCTTTATTATTAGCTACTACAGTCCTTGAATCTTTGAGGAGATGGAAAGCATTCCCGTCTCTTAGAGTAATTGGAAGATACGTGTATAACCTACTATTTAATTTTTGTCTAAAATCCTCCAAAGGACTGTTACCATAGAGCGAGCTATGTGGGGTATTGTTATATTCATATAGAGCCAGATAAGTTATTTTCTCTAAATCATCAATTGATATATGGTATTGTTTGGCTTTTTTTTCAGGTGATTGACGTCTAGGGTCTGTAGGAGATGAACCTGTAGTTGATGGTAATTGATGAAAGCTTTTTTCTTCTAAAGTTTTAAAGAACCGCTCAATAATTCCTCTTCTAGTAGGTTCTGCAACTTTTCCAAAGCAAACTTTAGTACCCATTTTTTTGATAAGGGTATTCAAAAGAGAATCTGATAAATGTGCTTTCGCATTGTCTAAATAAAGTTCGTCAAACAGTGCATATTCAATTTGAGGAAAAACTTGGTTAGGAAAAGTCTTAATTGAAAGTGTTTCAGGTATTTCCTCATTAGTTATGGGAATAACACTCTTCTCAATACAAGACAATACATCCATTGAATCGTACTCTGATTTGAGGACAAGCTCAAATCCTAAAACACAGCGTGTAGAGCGATCTATTGTGCATAATAACCAAGGACGCTCGATGACTGCTTCTCTCCATGTTCCTGAGGGTGTTTGGAATTCGGTTATAAAATAAGCATCAATTCTATGGCCATCTATTTCTACCTCAATTAATGGAGATAGACAATTTTTGGGAAGTTGTTCTATTGTTATTTTTGAAAATTTTTCTTTTTCAAATAAATCCTGAGTGTTTGACCATTCATTATAATATCTTAATAAAGAACGATAGCCGTTATCTGATAAAGTAAATGGATATTCGTTCTTTGTAATACCGTTTCGGTAACACCACTTCAAAACAAATTGATGTATTTTTCGAAAATTAGTAGTTTTTTTAAGTTTATAAGTTTTAAACTTTTTTTCTATTAAGTCATTTAATTCATTATGTTGAGAAATAAAAACCTCGAACTTTTGTTGGCTATTGTTAACTCTGGCGTATGGTAAAATAGCCGAATATCCGTAAATATTACCACGTTTTTTAAATGTCAAACATCGTTCTATGAGAAGATACAATGTCCGAGGAGAGATACATGAGGACTTGCAAATATCTTTTATTGGGATGTTAGTCAAAAAATAAAGATCAATTGCTTCTTTTTTGCACAAAAAGTCCGTTAACTCTTTCTTTGATAAATGTGAAGTGTCTACTGCTTCCCATGATTTCACATCTAAATATTTTTCGGGTATCTTCATATTTTTCAACTTATTTCTCATTATTGATACTCACCTCTGTTTCCAAGCCTATTTTCGAAGAAATTAAGATTGTTATTTTTCCTTCATGGAACAATTTAGCAAGTATTGGAAAAACAGTTCTTTCGGATATATTGGGACAATAATTAAGTAGATGTTGAATCGAAGAGTTTTTATTTTCTTTTAGAAAAAATAACACACTTTCTCTGACAAAATAGTGTTCTTGGACAGAATATTGTATCAAAGCAGTATGTAACATTTTTAAGTTCTCTATCATATTTTGCTTCTCGCCTAATAATTTTTCGGTAAACACTTCGTGAGAAAAATCTTGTAATATAGCCCATTCTTTTTGAATATGTATTTGTTCTATAACTTCCTTTTTTTCTAATTCTATTGATGGTTTACATTCTATAATAGTAATACCAGCGCTATCTTTTTTTAGAAAATCTACAATAGATTTTCTTATATTACCATTAATACTGTAAGAAATATTTAAATCTGGCTGTTCACAATAAAATGAAACATTACTATCAAATTCAAGTAACAGAAAACACTGGTATTCTAGGTTGCTGTATACGATAAGATCTCTATTTAATTTAGGACTATAGACGATATACCTATTATTTCCATATGCTCTAGTTGCTGAAAACTTAGGTTTAACTGGTTTAACTATTTCATTTCTTAGTCTCATTGAAGCACCTCTTTGTAAACGCTTTATCATAAAATAATATAACATTAAATGCATTAAATATCAATTTATTTGTCAATAGTGCACTAATTATAAACTTTTGTGTCAATATTTTATGACAAATAAATGGGAAATAAAAAATAGAAAGACTGACAAATCAACCTTTCTGAGGGATACTATTTTTTGTCTACGCACAA
>NZ_ATVP01000028.1 GCF_000420785.1 Streptococcus hyovaginalis DSM 12219
CCCTGGTAAAAGGAATCAAAAACAAAGAGAAAAAGCCCTACAATGCCGTTGTAAAAATTGGGGAAAAGGGATATATTGATTTTATCTCTTTTTCAAAATAAACATAAAAGCCCTTTAAAGAGAGCTTTTATATATTAATCACAAATCACTTATCACAAATCACAAGTGATTAATCACAAATCACTTGTGATTTGTGATTCTTAATGATACAATATTACTATACAAAAAAAGAATGGGGCGTAGTTATGGAGAAGGAAAAACTAAAAATACTTGAAGAATTAAGACGTATTTTAAACAATAAAAATGAAGCAATTATTATCTTGAATAATTACTTTAAAGGTGGTGTTGGAAAGTCCAAATTATCGACTATGTTTGCTTACTTGACAGACAAATTGAATTTAAAAGTTTTAATGATCGATAAGGACTTACAGGCAACATTGACAAAAGACTTAGCAAAAACTTTTGAGGTAGAATTGCCACGTGTCAATTTTTATGAAGGCTTGAAAAATGGAAACTTGGCTTCTTCTATTGTTCATTTGACTGATAATTTAGACTTGATCCCTGGCACGTTTGATTTGATGTTACTGCCAAAATTAACTCGCTCATGGACTTTTGAAAATGAAAGTAGATTGCTTGCTACTCTTTTAGCACCTTTAAAAAGTGACTATGATCTCATTATTATTGATACTGTACCAACGCCAAGCGTTTATACAAATAATGCAATCGTGGCAAGTGATTACGTCATGATCCCTTTACAAGCAGAAGAAGAAAGTACAAACAACATTCAAAACTATATTTCCTATTTGATTGATTTACAAGAACAGTTTAACCCTGGACTAGATATGATCGGTTTTGTTCCTTATTTAGTTGATACGGACAGCACAACGATAAAATCAAACCTGGAAGAACTGTACAAGCAACATAAAGAAGATAACTTGGTTTTCCAAAATATTATCAAGCGAAGTAATAAAGTAAGTACCTGGTCTAAAAACGGCATTACAGAACACAAAGGCTATGACAAAAAAGTTTTATCTATGTATGAGAACGTATTTTTTGAAATGCTTGAGCGAATCATTCAATTAGAAAACGAAAAAGAATAGAATCACAAATCACAAGTGATTAATCACAAATCACTTGTGATTTGTGATTGTTGATGATAAAATAAGAGTAAGAAGAAATAGAAAGAAGTGAGTGGTTGTGGGAAATTTAGGCGCACAAAAAGCAAAACGAAATGATACACCAATCAGTGCAAAAAAAGATATTATGGGGGATAAGACGGTTCGTGTTCGTGCTGACTTGCACCATATTATAAAAATCGAAACAGCAAAGAATGGCGGAAACGTAAAAGAAGTTATGGATAAAGCCTTAGAAGAATATATTCGGAAATATTTACCTGACAAACTTTAAAAGGAGTGAAAATGAAATGGCAGTTACTTATGAAAAAACATTTGAAATAGAGATCATTAACGAATTATCGGCAAGCGTTTATAATCGAGTATTAAACTATGTTTTGAATCATGAATTAAATAAAAATGACTCTCAATTATTGGAAGTCAATTTATTAAACCAATTAAAGCTTGCAAAACGTGTAAATCTTTTTGATTATTCTTTAGAAGAATTACAAGCCGTTCATGAGTATTGGCGGTCAATGAATCGCTATTCAAAACAAGTTTTGAATAAAGAGAAAGTGGCTTAATATGGCAAATATAGTCAATTTTACTGACAAACAATTTGAAAATCGCTTAAATGATAATTTAGAAGAATTGGTTCAAGGAAAAAAAGCGGTTGAATCGCCAACCGCTTTTTTACTTGGTGGGCAACCAGGGTCAGGGAAAACGAGTTTGCGATCAGCAATTCTTGAAGAAACACAAGGGAATGTTATTGTCATTGATAATGATACCTTTAAACAACAGCACCCTAATTTTGATGAACTAGCGAAACTTTATGAGAAAGACGTAGTAAAACACGTTACCCCTTATTCTAATCGCATGACAGAAGCGATCATAAGCCGTTTAAGCGATCAAGGCTATAACTTGGTGATTGAAGGTACAGGACGAACAACAGACGTTCCCATTCAAACCGCAACAATGCTTCAAGCCAAAGGTTATGAAACAAAAATGTATGTCATGGCAGTACCTAAAATCAACTCATATTTAGGAACAATTGAACGATATGAAACCATGTATGCAGATGATCCAATGACAGCCAGGGCAACACCAAAACAAGCGCATGATATTGTTGTCAAAAACTTACCGACCAATTTAGAAACCCTTCATAAAACGGGCTTATTTAGCGATATAAGGCTTTACAATAGAGAAGGAGTGAAACTCTATTCAAGCTTAGAAACGCCTTCCATTAGTCCGAAAGAGACCTTAGAAAGAGAATTAAATCGTAAAGTATCAGGGAAAGAAATTCAACCGACTTTGGAGAGAATAGAGCAAAAAATGGTTCAAAATCAACACCAAGAAACCCCTGAATTTAAAGCAATTCAACAAAAATTGGAAAGCTTGCAGCCACCTACACCACCAATACCCAAAACACCTAAACTTCCAGGACTTTAAACCTTAAAAAAGGAAAAGAGTAGTTACCAAAAAACGGTAACTACTCTTTTTTTATAAAAACATTTCCTCATGTTTTAAAAGCTGATCGAGAAATAAAGCACACAACGGTATTCTTTCTTTTTTCAGTTGGTACATTTTGCAGTCTGTAACGTGTCATTTACTGTTTGTTACCTTAACATATCCAGTCGAAAACACAAGGGTATATAAACGAGCAAGCTCGCCCTTGTGTTTTCTTTGTGTCTATGTTGCGTTCTCGTCACAGCAAACGACACGAACACACTGGCGAAAATGAACCAACAAAACGAAAAAAGAAAGGAGCGTATACTGTAATTTATTTCTAGCTTTTAAAACATGAGGAAAACAGCTTCACTTCCTCAAACGCCTAACAAAAATGGTTGTCAAAAAACTAAAAATCAAAAAAAAGAAAAGAGGAAAAGAAAATGGAAAAAACAAAAAAATTACAATTAGAAGATTTTACAGAAAATGAGTTTTTTGGAACACAAGAACAGAAATATCTAAAAGCTTTCACTAGGAGTTGTTTTTAAAGTGTTAAAAACTCATCAGGAGAAGTAGTTTATAAGAGTAGTATATTGGGGAATATCAAAAATGGTTTGGAGATCCATTTTTGATATAGCGAGTTTCGGCGAGCATTCGTCTGTGCGGTTCGCAGACGTCGGCACGAAGTGACGAGACCAGGAGAAAATCAAAACGATTGAGTTTTGTATTTTCGGGCAGTATGCCAGCGTGTTTAGCGCAATCGAAGGG
>NZ_ATVP01000029.1 GCF_000420785.1 Streptococcus hyovaginalis DSM 12219
GCGGCTGGATCACCTCCTTTCTAAGGAAAACGGAAGCACGTTTGGGATCTTTATTTAGTTTTGAGAGGTCTTTGTGGAGCCTTAGCTCAGCTAAGCGAGATCTTAAGTTGAAGCTTTGTCGAAGCGTTAGCGCACGACAGGGGGGCAGCTTATCTCAATAAGTACGATAAAAAGTTAATGATATACTAAGACACATAAAGTGTACGGGGCCTTAGCTCAGCTGGGAGAGCGCCTGCTTTGCACGCAGGAGGTCAGCGGTTCGATCCCGCTAGGCTCCATAGGATATGAAATTCTACTGAACTTAATAGAAGTGAAGTTGCTAAGTATCCTAGAGATAGTCCATTGAAAATTGAATATCTATATCAAATTCCACAATCAAGTAATTGATTGTACGAATAGTAACAAGAAAATAAACCGAAAACGCTGTAAGTATTTAATGAGTTTAGATCGTAAGATCAAAAATAAGGTTAAGTTAATAAGGGCGCACGGTGGATGCCTTGGCACTAGAAGCCGAAGAAGGACGTGACTAACGACGAAATGCTTTGGGGAGCTGTAAGTAAGCGCTGATCCAGAGATGTCCGAATGGGGGAACCCACTAGTTAATGACTAGTATCCATAACTGTTAAGGTTATGAGAAGGAAGACGCAGTGAACTGAAACATCTAAGTAGCTGCAGGAAGAGAAAGCAAACGCGATTGCCTTAGTAGCGGCGAGCGAAACGGCAGGAGGGCAAACCGAGAAGTTTACTTCTCGGGGTTGTAGGACTGTGACGTGGGACTTCAAAATGATAGAAGAATGACCTGGGAAGGTCAGCCAAAGAGAGTAACAGCCTCGTATTTAAAATCGTTTTGAGCCCTAGCAGTATCCTGAGTACGGCGAGACACGCGAAATCTCGTCGGAATCTGGGAGGACCATCTCCCAACCCTAAATACTCTCTAGTGACCGATAGTGAACCAGTACCGTGAGGGAAAGGTGAAAAGCACCCCGGGAGGGGAGTGAAATAGAACCTGAAACCGTGTGCCTACAACAAGTTCGAGCCCGTTAATGGGTGAGAGCGTGCCTTTTGTAGAATGAACCGGCGAGTTACGCTATGATGCGAGGTTAAGTTGAAGAGACGGAGCCGTAGGGAAACCGAGTCTTAATAGGGCGCTTTAGTATCATGGTGTAGACCCGAAACCATGTGACCTACCCATGAGCAGGTTGAAGGTGCGGTAAAACGCACTGGAGGACCGAACCAGGGCACGTTGAAAAGTGCTTGGATGACTTGTGGGTAGCGGAGAAATTCCAAACGAACTTGGAGATAGCTGGTTCTCTCCGAAATAGCTTTAGGGCTAGCGTCGATGTTAAGTCTCTTGGAGGTAGAGCACTGTTTGGGTGAGGGGTCCATCCCGGATTACCAATCTCAGATAAACTCCGAATGCCAATGAGATATAATCGGCAGTCAGACTGCGAGTGCTAAGATCCGTAGTCGAAAGGGAAACAGCCCAGACCACCAGCTAAGGTCCCAAAATAACTGTTAAGTGGAAAAGGATGTGGGGTTGCACAGACAACTAGGATGTTAGCTTAGAAGCAGCTATTCATTCAAAGAGTGCGTAATAGCTCACTAGTCGAGTGACCCTGCGCCGAAAATGTACCGGGGCTAAACAGTTTACCGAAGCTGTGGATGACACTTAGGTGTCATGGTAGGAGAGCGTTCTATGTGCGATGAAGGTATACCGTGAGGAGTGCTGGAGCGCATAGAAGTGAGAATGCCGGTATGAGTAGCGCAAGACAGGTGAGAATCCTGTCCACCGTAAGACTAAGGTTTCCAGGGGAAGGCTCGTCCGCCCTGGGTTAGTCGGGACCTAAGGAGAGACCGAAAGGTGTATCCGATGGCCAACAGGTTGATATTCCTGTACTAGAGTATATAGTGATGGAGGGACGCAGTAGGCTAACTAAAGCCGGCGATTGGAAGTGCCGGTCTAAGCAGTGAGGTGTGAGATGAGTCAAATGCTTATCTCTATAACATTGAGCTGTGATGGGGAGCGAAGTTTAGTAGCGAAGTTAGTGATGTCACACTGCCAAGAAAAGCTTCTAGCGTTTCATTATACTCTACCCGTACCGCAAACCGACACAGGTAGTCGAGGCGAGTAGCCTCAGGTGATCGAGAGAACTCTCGTTAAGGAACTCGGCAAAATGACCCCGTAACTTCGGGAGAAGGGGTGCTGTCTTTGGACAGCCGCAGTGAATAGGCCCAAGCAACTGTTTATCAAAAACACAGCTCTCTGCTAAATCGTAAGATGATGTATAGGGGGTGACGCCTGCCCGGTGCTGGAAGGTTAAGAGGAGTGCTTAGGAGTAATCCGAAGGTATGAATTGAAGCCCCAGTAAACGGCGGCCGTAACTATAACGGTCCTAAGGTAGCGAAATTCCTTGTCGGGTAAGTTCCGACCCGCACGAAAGGCGTAATGATTTGGGCACTGTCTCAACGAGAGACTCGGTGAAATTTTAGTACCTGTGAAGATGCAGGTTACCCGCGACAGGACGGAAAGACCCCATGGAGCTTTACTGCAGTTTGATATTGAGTATCTGTACCACATGTACAGGATAGGTAGGAGCCTATGAAGATGGAACGCCAGTTTCATCGGAGGCGTTGTTGGGATACTACCCTTGTGTTATGGCTACTCTAACCCAGATAGGTTATCCCTATCGGAGACAGTGTCTGACGGGCAGTTTGACTGGGGCGGTCGCCTCCTAAAAGGTAACGGAGGCGCCCAAAGGTTCCCTCAGATTGGTTGGAAATCAATCGCAGAGTGTAAAGGTATAAGGGAGCTTGACTGCGAGAGCTACAACTCGAGCAGGGACGAAAGTCGGGCTTAGTGATCCGGTGGTTCCGTATGGAAGGGCCATCGCTCAACGGATAAAAGCTACCCTGGGGATAACAGGCTTATCTCCCCCAAGAGTTCACATCGACGGGGAGGTTTGGCACCTCGATGTCGGCTCGTCGCATCCTGGGGCTGTAGTCGGTCCCAAGGG
>NZ_ATVP01000030.1 GCF_000420785.1 Streptococcus hyovaginalis DSM 12219
ATGCTTCAGCAGTTGCCTTTGTGGTAACAGGCTTAGCCATGAGCTTACTCGGTTTTGGATTAGGTATGAGAAACCGTGAGGATTAGAACGGAGTTTTCCTAATCTCATAACCTCCCTGCTTATATAGTGGGGAGGTTTTTGGGGTTATTGTAAATGTTGAGGTTGGAGGCTTTTGCTATAATACAAGTATGACTGAAAAAGAATTTCTAAGTTTAATACAATCCGACAAACATATGATGTCTCTATTAAAAATCATTGCCGATTTAGGTTTAAAAGATTCTTGGCTGGCGGCAGGCTCCGTTCGCAACTATATCTGGAATGTCCTTTCTGGACGTCCTGGTTTTGATTATGAGACAGATTTGGATGTGGTTTTTTATGATCCTGATGTGTCTTATGATGACACCTTGGCACTAGAAGCGAATTTACAAAAAGCTTATCCTGATTATCCATGGGAGCTAAAAAATCAAGTCTTTATGCATGTTCATAACCCTGATACAGCAGGCTATGAATCAGCTAGAGATGCTATCAGTAAATACCCAGAAACAGCAACAGCAGTATCTCTGAGGTTGATTGATGATGAGCTAGAACTTTACGCACCTTATGGCTTAGATGTTATTAGTCGATTTGAAATCCATCCTACACCACATTTTAAAGCTTCCTCTAAACGCATGGTCCTCTATCATGAACGGTTAGCAAAGAAAGATTGGGCAAAAAAGTGGCCGCAAATCAAGGTTTTTCAAGACTAGCGCCGAGAAATGGTGTTCCTTATAAAAGAGTCTTCATGAAAACGACTGAATGGCTCATAGGTGAGCGTGTTATGAGAAGCCATACTTAATAACCTACTTTGAATTCGTCGGCATTTGAGGCAGTTTTTGTTATAATATAGAAAAGAAAGGTGGTTTTTCTATGAAATTAACGACACTCGGCTGCTGGGGTGGTTACCCTTATAAAGATGGCGGCACAACGTCTTATCTCTTAACGGGACATGATGGTTTTCAACTCTTGATGGATGCAGGTTCGCGTTCTTTAAATGAACTGGAAAAAGAGATTAGCCCTCTGGATTTGGATGCTGTTTTAATTTCTCACTATCACCCTGACCATGTGGCTGACTTGGGGGTTCTGCGTCATTATCGTCAGCTCTATCCCAAGCACTTGTGGGAACCAAAAGTCCTTCCGATTTATGCTCATAATGAGGATAAGACTGAGTTTGACAAATTAAGTCTGCCAGAAGTTTCAGAAGGTATTGCTTATGATGTTAATGGGACTCAAAGTATCGGACCTTTTGATATTACCTTTATAAAAACGGTACACCCGGTTATCTGTTACGCCTTTCGAATAGTAGAACGTGAAACTGGTCAAATACTTCTCTTTACAGCAGACACAGGCTATTTTGAGACTCTACCAGACTTTGTAAAAGGAGCTGATTTCTTCTTGGCGGATGTTTACCTCTACGAAGGTAATGAAAATCACCCAGCTCATTTGACGACTAAAGAAGCAGGGCAGATTGCAGTTCAGGCAGGTGTTAAAAAGCTGGTCTTGACCCATATGCCACCAGTAGCACCAGAGGGTGTTGATCCAGATAATCATTTGGAAATATTGCGTCAAGAAGCGCAGCAATATGCAGGTGATATTCCAGTCGAGCTAGCAGAACCTCATAAATCATGGGATTTGGGACAGCTTTGATGCAGGTATTTTCGGAAGCAGAAAAAGCCTACTTTATGCAAGAGGCTTTGAAGGAAGCTCAAAAATCTTTAGCCAAGGCAGAAATTCCTATTGGTTGTGTCATCGTCAAGGATGGTCAGATTATCGGTCGTGGACACAATGCGCGTGAAGAATTGGGACAAGCTATTATGCATGCGGAGATCATGGCTATCCAAGAAGCCAATCAGACAGTTGGTAATTGGCGCTTGCTTGAGACAACCTTGTTTGTGACCATTGAACCCTGTGTCATGTGTAGCGGAGCCATAGGATTAGCACGTATTCCTCAGGTCATTTATGGTGCTCCTAACCAGAAATTCGGAGCCGCAGGAAGTCTTTATGACATCTTGACAGATCAGAGACTCAATCATCGCGTTGATGTCGAAAGAGGAATGTTACAAGAGGACTGCGCAGCTATTATGCAAACTTTTTTTCGCCAAGGCAGAGAGAAAAAGAAAGCAGTCAAACGTTTATCCCAAGAAGCTGAAGAAAAGAGTGTACCTTTGTCAATGATGTGAGACCTAAAATGTTATTTTGAAGTCTTCCATTTGTTAAGCTTTACTAGGAGCTAGCTCCTAGTAAAGCTTTT
>NZ_ATVP01000031.1 GCF_000420785.1 Streptococcus hyovaginalis DSM 12219
ATCTGGCGAGATTGCCTCACTCAAAGCTTGTCGAATGAGCTGAATCAACCAAATGAGTTGCCTTGTTCGTCTATTAAAGCGGCTTCTTTCTAGTAGGTTACGACCAAAGAAAAGGTGACAAATCCTGTAAAAACGGCGTTGAGATGTTATCCCTAACTCAGCTTGAAGTAGTAATAAAACAAGAAGAGACTCATCTGAAACTTTGGCTAAACCGATGTTGCGACGATGTTTCAACGAATCGGGGCAGTAGGTACGATAAAATTGGGTACAGATTTGGGATAATTGTTTGATATTCCATTGTAAATGATGGGATTTAGCGGTATACTGTAAGTAGCTCATTAGGACTACCTCCTGTTTGTTTTGTCACTTACAGTATAGTCCTTTTGGGCTTTTTATTGTTGTTGAAAATCAACTAGCACCACGAGTAAAGAGATATGTTTTATTACCAAGCGTGAGACAAATATATAGTTTGATAGAACTAAGATTTAAATTAATAATATATGGGAGCAGGAAAGAACTAAACTAATAAAAAGAGAATTCACCTTTCCATCCCTAAACAGTTGATTAGGTCTCTTTTGAGTGTAATACGCGAACGAGATAACAAATCCACCGTTAGAAATGAGTCTAGTTGAAACAGCTAGTATGTTGGAAGTAGGAACAATGTTTAGGGAACAAACTATTTTGTAAAGTCTATGTAACAAGGAGTTAAAGAAATTACCACAGCTATATTTTATACTCCATCGTTCTAGAAAAATTTGTAATAGCCAAGATAAGATATTAAGGTGATAATTATTTAAAATTTAGGATTGAAAAATCCACATAAACTTGTTTTATGAAGGAGAAGGTTATGAACTTTAAGAGAATAAAAGGTGGTACATTTATGATGGGAACAGATTTAGATGAGGGTCTGCTTGAAGATTATGAGGGGCCTCGTGTTAAAGTTTTGGTTAAAGATTTTGAGATGGCTGACACACCTGTTACCAATGCTCAGTTTCAAAAATTTATTAAAGAAACAGGTTATCAAACTTTAGCAGAACGTCAGGGATGGTCTTTTGTCTTTCACCTTTTATTACCAGAAGAGAAGAGAAAAGATTATCTTCATGCTGCGGGAGCGCCTTGGTGGCTAAAAGTTAATGGAGCTAGTTGGAAGCATCCTTACGGTTTGGATAGCAATATTGTAGATTTCCAAAACCATCCGGTAGTACATGTAGACTTAGAAGATGCTTTAGCTTATTGTCAGTGGTCAGGTACATCTTTACCGACGGAAGCTCAGTGGGAGTATGCTGCTCGTGCGGGAGCACAGACGGTCTTTCCCTGGGGGGATGATTTGAATAAAGATGGTTATTATTATGCAAATACATGGCAGGGTTCTTTTCCTTTTGATAATAGTCTAGAAGATGGTTATTTAGGAACAGCACCAGTTTATTCGTATGAACCTAATAAAAATGGTCTTTATCAAATGATCGGAAACGTATGGGAATGGTGCCGAAATCCTCGTTATATCATGTTAGATGATTTTAATAACCAAAATTATAATCTGATGCTAAGTACTATAAAATCAGGAGAATATGCTATCAGAGGTGGTTCTTTCTTATGTCATAATTCGTATTGCAATCGCTATCGTCTAGCTGCCAGAAATGGAACAGATTATCGGTCTACTAGTAGCCATTTAGGATTTAGGTGTATTCGTTAAGTGTGGTATGCTGCTTTAGTGGAGCTGGTTAATTTCACTAATAATTAGAAAAAATAGGATCGTCTAGTATCGTATGGTACTGAGTTTATTGTAGACGACTTAAGTCTTTCAATGATAATTTTTATATTATACTGAAAGCGAACGTCTGAGATTTGTCTTTCAATGTTTATCCAATAATCAATTACTATCGTTCTGCTCATAGATCAGCTTATGCGCGAGTTTGATATTGTTGTATCATCATGTAATTTTAGATTATATCACCTGGGATATCTATAGTGACTGTGGCCGATATTACTTAAACTCTTGAGAATTTATACTGAGTGACTATAAACAACCTGACTAAATAATGGAAAAATAGTTAGATGAGGCATCATATTGGAGGATGTTTATGTCGTAGTAACTATTTATATAAATCTACTCGTGGTGCTAGTTGATTTCAAAATATCTCAAATGATAAGCCAGTATGATTTGTTCGATTCTCAATTGTAGTCCTCTAATGCTTCTAGTCAA
>NZ_ATVP01000032.1 GCF_000420785.1 Streptococcus hyovaginalis DSM 12219
AGCTAAAGTAAACTTACATTCAGGATAATTTGAACAACCATAAAACGATTTTTTTAATACAATATTGTTGCCACACTTAGGACATTTTCCTACAAGGGGTCCCGAGCGCTTAGTGGGAATTTGTACCCCTTATCGATACAAATTCCCCGTAGGCGCTAGGGACCTCTTTAGCTTCTTGGAAGCTGTCAGTAGTATATCTAATAATTTATCTCCATTCCCTTTAGTAACGTGTAACTTTCCAAATTTAAAAAAGCGACTCATAGAATTATTTCCTCCCGTTAAATAATAGATAACTATTAAAAATAGACAATACTTGCTCATAAGTAATGGTACTTAAATTGTTTACTTTGGCGTGTTTCATTGCTTGATGAAACTGATTTTTAGTAAACAGTTGACGATATTCTCGATTGACCCATTTTGAAACAAAGTACGTATATAGCTTCCAATATTTATCTGGAACATCTGTGGTATGGCGGGTAAGTTTTATTAAGACACTGTTTACTTTTGGTTTAGGATGAAAGCATTCCGCTGGCAGCTTAAGCAATTGCTGAATCGAGACTTGAGTGTGCAAGAGCAACCCTAGTGTTCGGTGAATATCCAAGGTACGCTTGTAGAATCCTTCTTCAACAATCAGATAGATGTCAGACGCACGGCTTTCAAAAACCACTTTTTTAATAATTTGTGTGCTTAAATGGTAAGGAATATTCCCAACAATTTTATACCTCTGTTTGTTAGGGAATTGAAACTGTAGAATATCTTGGTGAATTAAAGTGACACGAGTATTCAGTTTTAATTTTTCTGACGATAAGTTGAATAGATGACTGTCTAATTCAATAGACGTTACCTGTTTACTTATTTTAGCCAGTTTCGTCGTTAAATGCCCTTTACCTGTTCCAATTTCGTAAACGGTATCGGTTTCTTTTAAATTCAATTGTTTTATTATTTGGTTGAGTACTTTTTCACTCGTTAAAAAGTTTTGAGAATATTTTATATTTTTGTTCATGTAATCTCTCCTGAAGTGATTACATCTATAAATAAATACAGAAGTTAAACGATTTGTTTGTAATTTTAGTTATCTGTTTAAAAAGTCATAAGATTAGTCACTGGTAGGAATTAATCTAACGTATTTATTTATCTGCGTAATCACTGTTTTTAGTCTGTTTCAAAACAGTAGATGTTTTATCTACATTACGCATTTGGAATACCAACATGACGAATCCCTCCTTCTTAATTACAAATTTTTAGCATCTAATTTAACTTCAATTCCTATTATACAAAATTTTAAGATAATGCACTATCAACACACTCTTAAGTTTGCTTCTAAGTCTTATTTCCATAACTTTAGGGTTAACCATACGCAAGACCAATCACTCTCGGACAATACTCATGATTTTAATGATAAAATCCATGTTAAACCCATAGATAAGAAATACACCTGCAATAACCGTTACCTGTTTGTGCCAATTTAAAAATGCACCACTTTTTTATGATTAAAACGGTTGAAAACTGTACCACTAATAACTCACAATAGAGAGATGTCACCGTCAAGTTAAATGTACAAAATAACAGCGAAATTTTTAAATCTATTTCTTATCGATACAAATTCCTCGTAGGCGCTCGGGACCCCTTAATTAGATTCTCTTTTTAAAAATGAATGCTGATCCTAATACCATTAATGAACCTAGGACAGACAATGCAATATTTTCTGTTTCTCCTGTTTTTGGTAAAACTTTCATTTTTCCGTCTGAACCTTTAACCGTTACTGTTCCGTCTTTTTGAACATCTGCGCCAATTTCTTTAGCTTCAACTTTTTTTGTTGTTCCGTCTGCTAATTGAATGATTGGTTTACTATCTTCAACTGCAACAATCACAACGCCTGTATCTGTATTAACTGGGTTTTCGATTGGGTTTGTGTCTACTGGTTTACTTGGTTCTGTTGGCTCTGTCGGCTTGCTTGGTTCCGTTGGCTCCGTTGGTTCCGTTGGCTCTGTTGGTTCC
>NZ_ATVP01000033.1 GCF_000420785.1 Streptococcus hyovaginalis DSM 12219
ACTATACTAGTCCATATTGCTTAATTTCAGGGATAACTATACTAGCCCATATTAACCGATTTCCTGGATAAATATATTGATTCACTCTTGAGAATTCTATGATTTACAATACCTGAAAGAAAAAGAAACAGGATCTAAAATGACCCTGTTTCTTTTTCTTACTCAAATAAACGATAGACATACGACTTACGGAATTCATCTTTACGATTATGTCCCAGGTATTCAGTAGCTTTTTGTTCAGCGAACTTATCCAGGACATAACCTGCATATTCCTTACGTAGAAATGTTTTTTCTTTGCGTGGTAATCTGTCTAGATCGCGTTCATAATGAAGATAGACACGTTTAGCATATTCTGCCCTACGTGAATGTTCATCTAGGTTCTTTGGAATTCGATGTGTTCCATATTTACCACTACATACGACACCTGTCCCCGCTGCTTTAAACATTGCCAAAATCTTTTCCAATTCTTCCTCAGATTTTGCCATAATGGGAGAAACTCTCGTACGTCCTCCTTTTGTACCTCTCGTGATATTCACGTAGTAAAGTCCATTCTTAGCTTTTTTAGCGATAAGATCCGTGCCACGTAATCGCTCCAGCTCACGCTTACGCAAACCCGTAGCACTTCCTAAGATGTCGAAAAAATCATTCTTTTCTTTACTGATTTTATGATCTACTTTAACCTCTAAACGTGAACGTGTTTTATTACGACGTTCACGTTTAGGAGTTTCGATAAAATACGTGGTAGAGACACCAAAAACTTTTCCAAGATTAGCTTTATATGTGGT
Organism: Streptococcus hyovaginalis DSM 12219; assembly: GCF_000420785.1. Classification (GTDB taxonomy): domain Bacteria; phylum Bacillota; class Bacilli; order Lactobacillales; family Streptococcaceae; genus Streptococcus; species Streptococcus hyovaginalis. Next base: position 786 of record NZ_ATVP01000033.1, read on the forward strand.
TAACGTATCTGCCTTTCGGCCTCGAATCATTAAATCCATAATATAAAGATCAACGTATTTCAGAATGTCTTCTAAGCTATTTAAATCCGTCCCATCACTATGTTTGGCCACGAACTCAGAAAATCTACGCCACGTTGCTGAAACGTCCCGAAAAGCTTTCTCAGATGTAATATATTTGAAGATATCATCTTCTAGCTTACCTTGATGACGACTTTTACCTTTTCCGGCTACAAATTTGGCCGTGATAATCTCTTGTCCCATCTTTTGAACATGTTTCTTACGAGCGTCCTCGCTTATTAAAAGCTCGGACTTTTTCTCTTTTTTACGGGCTTTCGCCCTGGCGCGCTTTGCGCGCCTCTGTTCTGCTTTATTACTCATTAGCAAAACTCCTTTCTATTTTTTAATACCTTGATAAAGGCACTGGGTAGGCTATCCGTGACTACCTTACCGCTGACGAAATACTTGCCACGATGCAAGACCACTTGTTAACGATTTGGGTATATCGAAACGTTTATTGAGCGACGTTTTAAACGCTTTTTTGTTTGTCGCCAAACCAGGAATCCCTGACTCGACGTTCCTATTTTTTTCAATTTGATGGTGTAAGTGGATTGGCCGTCCTATATCCGTATCACGACTTCTGAGACGCTTTTGTTTTTATCTTAAACTTTCTGTACTACTATAAATTCTACTCATTATTTCCTCCTAAACTATTGATTAAATTTTCTTATAAATGTTTATTCTTTTGAATTAGATGCTTATTTCCAATAAATTAAAAATCTCTATTACACTGTTTATACAATGATTCTATTTCCTCCTGATGAGAATTTGTGAACTCTACTTTCTAAAAAATTTTAAATTTTAACATTGATTAACGTCCTGCGTGATTGATATATTTTAACACCCGTTTCCTCCTATTTATTTACGCTCTAGTCATTCAATATTTTATACTAATAGTCTGCCATATTTTTAAAATCAAAAAAAATCACGATTAAAAAAACCGTGACCTTCTCTGAGATAATCGCAAAATTCTAGGTTTGCGTGTTTAGCGC
>NZ_ATVP01000034.1 GCF_000420785.1 Streptococcus hyovaginalis DSM 12219
AGCCATGAAACTAAGTAATATGGTCAGTGTATTAAACCATCATTTTTTGGGTATCATTTTTGGAAAGTATATGCCAAGCTCGTCATCTTTTTGAGGAGAAACCATTTGATAGTCTAGGTAAAATGTTAGAGAATTTTGGTTGTCATTATTACAGAAGTCTACTAGCTCGTTCTTATAACTGTAATCGGAATATTTCAGATAGAAAGCAATTGCTTTATGGTATGGATAAGAGTAGTTAAATTTTTTAAGGTAACTCCATAGTTGTTTAGAGTTTAACTCATTTTTTGCTCGCAAAAATGCTTCTAAAATTTCTAAAGCACCACCGCTGTATCCTGGTCTAACAGTTGCATCAATCAAAGTACGTTCAATATTTGTAGTTCTTATAGGTTTGGAAAATCCTACTACGTTTTTGAGAACGACGCCAGTATTATTCGTGTTTTTAGAGTTCAGAACATGAACTTTGTAGGAAGTTTCATCAAAGGTAAATGAATAGATCATATTTGTACGTCTCATTTTTTTAGAAAAAGCATAATCTATTCTTCCTTGAGAGATATTTTGCTCATTGTTAGAATAAAAATCTTTTTTTGATTGTTCTTTGTTAATATATATATCTTTAGGATTGTTGATGGTTAAGTCGTTAACAAAAAGAGCACTGTAGTGGGAAAGGAATGATTTAGATAGTAATGAAAGAGCTATTTCGTAAGGAGAAATTTGAATATCAGTAGCAATATAACGAGTAACAGTCTCACCTTTATATTCATTTAGAATTTTTATCGGTTCAAATAAACCTAATTTATCGATAATGATATCGATAAATTTACTTACTGAAGCAGATTTTTTAAGTTTATTTGATTGTTTAAAATCATTTAAAATTTTTATGATTGATGTTCGATTCAGAATATTACCAAATTCTTTTCGAGCTTGTATTACTATTTCATCAGAGTATTTTACTAGGTTAGAAGCATCTTTGGTAATCTTTTTTTCTAAAAGGATATTTTGTATTTTTTCATCTGACAGTACCAATTTTAAACCTCCATATTTTAAAAAACAAGAACATTAAGCTATGGTATATATACCATAGCTTATATTATACTTTAACAAAAAAAATAAAAAAAGTCATTCGAAAAGCTATGGTATATATACCATAGCTTTTAGTTGAGAAATAATTTGTTTAATAGCAAATCAATGATAGAATAGAGATAAGATGTAAAAGGAGCAACAATATGACCCCAGATGAAATACGCAATACCATTTTAAAGGCGATTTACTCAGATACTGAACTAGTAAAAAATTTAGTTTTAAAGGGTGGAAACGCACTAAAACTACATAGAATAGTTGATAGGGAATCTCAAGATCTTGATTTTTCTATCAAAGAAACGATAAGGTTTACAAAAGAATATGAAGGAGTAAAGCTTCAGCAACTAATTACAGATGCATTTAGCCAGAAAGGTTTCTTTGTCAATTCGTTTGAATTTGTTCCGAAACCAAAGAACAGACATCGAGATTTGCCACCATTTTGGGGAGGATATAAAATATCATTTGCTTTACTTGACCAAGAAAAGTACCAGGATAAAATAAACTCTCAAGATTCTAGACAAATGAAAGAGTTGAATAAATACGCTCTATCTATCGAGGGTGGTGTAAAAAAAATTGAGATTGATTTAAGCTACGATGA
>NZ_ATVP01000035.1 GCF_000420785.1 Streptococcus hyovaginalis DSM 12219
CCAGCCAATATACTGTGCTAATTTTTCTTGAAGAATTCCTCTATATAAAAATTCTTCCAAAATAGGCTGAGTAAGGACCGTCGTCAGAAAATACAATATAAAAACGATTGGTCTCTCCTTCATTTCCAGTATTTGTGTAGGGACAGTTCCTACATTATAGCCATTTCCAATATACAGAATGGTTACATAGACTAATGTCAACAAAAGGTTCGCTGAAGAATAGATAACTAGTCGTTTCTTATCTATTTTTCCCTGTTTAAACTGTAAAAAGTTGAACTTAATATTTAGGCGTTTGGCAAATAATGATAAAAACCAAAACGATAATAGTAAGAAAATAATACATACTACAATTCTAATCATATCTCCAGTGAGGTTATTACTAACATTGATACGATCGTCACTAAAAGTGGATACACCTGGAGTTTGGGTAAAAAGAGTTAAAAATATAAATATCAAACTAGCTATCAACACTGAGCTACACTTTTTTAAAACATTAATCATTCCATCAACTCCATATTAACATCCGCCTGTATGTTTTTTCTTATTCCATCCATCTAGAAATGAACATACCCCTGCAAATACCTTATCAACAACTTTAATTACCTCTCCCCCAAGATTAAATCCTACTTTACCACCTACAATATTTTCCAATTCTGTTTGACTAAGTTCTTTTTTATTCATTTTATCTTTCCTTTCTAAATTCGTTTATTATTTCTAACACCATGGTGAGATGCCACAAACAGCTTTAACTGCATTATCTGTTGTGTCTCTCAAAAATCTTCCAAACTTATGAAGTCCTTTAGTAATATTATCACCACCTGTAATTGATGATAATGATTGATTACTCAATTCTTCAAAGCTACTTAATTTATTTAAATTCATATACTTTCACCTCGTAATACACTATACTTTACTCGACATTCTGACTGATTAAATTTAAAATTGGGATTTAAAAAACTTCCATAACCACGGATATACTCCAATAATAACCATATGCTTCTCCTTTCTCTGAAATTCTTTGTTGTTTTGTTTACATGTACAGTATACAAAATATAGTATTAAATTTTTTGTTATTGTCATGAAATGCCATTATTTAGTAATGAACGACCATTTTTTACCATTAAAGAAAAAAAGAAACCGAAAATGGCTTCTTCGTAAAAATTTATCATTCAAAAATCAATCGCAATACAATATGCTATCTACTCTCGTTATATTTTTGATACTTCTTAAATAATTCATTAAACAGTCTCTGGTTGTAGTCAAAAATATATTCAAATTCCTCTCGATCTTTATTCGGAATTTGAGGCAACACCTTACGTTCATAGTCTGCAGCAAGATCATCTTTTTTTGTGTCCAATTTCGTCATTAATTCCAAGGGAACTTCTTTCACACGAAAGATATTCTCTAAAATATAAAAGTTATCTTCATTCAGTACCTCTGAACGCAACTCCACTTGATTTATATTGGTTAATGTTTTAAAAATATCATATAAATCTCTAGCTCTGGTCTTGTTGGTCGTTAATGGATATTCTTCCAATTGCTGACAGGAGGCCCTAATCTTTTCATAGACAAGCATTAGGGGACTGTACAAGTAGATTGTTGTCCCATCTA
>NZ_ATVP01000036.1 GCF_000420785.1 Streptococcus hyovaginalis DSM 12219
GAGTAACGCGTAGGTAACCTGCCTGATAGCGGGGGATAACTATTGGAAACGATAGCTAATACCGCATAAGAGTCGTTAACACATGTTAATGATTTAAAAGGAGCAATTGCTTCACTATCAGATGGACCTGCGTTGTATTAGCTAGTTGGTGAGGTAACGGCTCACCAAGGCTTCGATACATAGCCGACCTGAGAGGGTGATCGGCCACACTGGGACTGAGACACGGCCCAGACTCCTACGGGAGGCAGCAGTAGGGAATCTTCGGCAATGGACGAAAGTCTGACCGAGCAACGCCGCGTGAGTGAAGAAGGTTTTCGGATCGTAAAGCTCTGTTATAAGCGAAGAACGGGAGTAAGAGTGGAAAGTTTACTCTGTGACGGTAGCTTATCAGAAAGGGACGGCTAACTACGTGCCAGCAGCCGCGGTAATACGTAGGTCCCGAGCGTTGTCCGGATTTATTGGGCGTAAAGCGAGCGCAGGTGGTTTAATAAGTCTGAAGTTAAAGGCATTGGCTCAACCAATGTACGCTTTGGAAACTGTTGAACTTGAGTGCAGAAGGGGAGAGTGGAATTCCATGTGTAGCGGTGAAATGCGTAGATATATGGAGGAACACCGGTGGCGAAAGCGGCTCTCTGGTCTGTAACTGACACTGAGGCTCGAAAGCGTGGGTAGCGAACAGGATTAGATACCCTGGTAGTCCACGCCGTAAACGATGAGTGCTAGGTGTTGGGTCCTTTCCGGGACTCAGTGCCGCAGCTAACGCATTAAGCACTCCGCCTGGGGAGTACGACCGCAAGGTTGAAACTCAAAGGAATTGACGGGGGCCCGCACAAGCGGTGGAGCATGTGGTTTAATTCGAAGCAACGCGAAGAACCTTACCAGGTCTTGACATCCCAGTGACCATCCTAGAGATAGGATTTCCCTTCGGGGCACTGGTGACAGGTGGTGCATGGTTGTCGTCAGCTCGTGTCGTGAGATGTTGGGTTAAGTCCCGCAACGAGCGCAACCCCTATTGTTAGTTGCCATCATTGAGTTGGGCACTCTAGCGAGACTGCCGGTAATAAACCGGAGGAAGGTGGGGATGACGTCAAATCATCATGCCCCTTATGACCTGGGCTACACACGTGCTACAATGGTCGGTACAACGAGTTGCGAGCTGGTGACAGTAAGCTAATCTCTTAAAGCCGATCTCAGTTCGGATTGTAGGCTGCAACTCGCCTACATGAAGTCGGAATCGCTAGTAATCGCGGATCAGCACGCCGCGGTGAATACGTTCCCGGGCCTTGTACACACCGCCCGTCACACCACGAGAGTTTGTAACACCCGAAGTCGGTGAGGTAACCATTTGGAGCCAGCCGCCTAAGGTGGGATAGATGATTGGGGTGAAGTCGTAACAAGGTAGCCGTATCGGAAGG
>NZ_ATVP01000037.1 GCF_000420785.1 Streptococcus hyovaginalis DSM 12219
CCCTGGTAAAAGGAATCAAAAACAAAGAGAAAAAGCCCTACAATGCCGTTGTAAAAATTGGGGAAAAGGGATATATTGATTTTATCTCTTTTTCATTATTAATAAGGAGTGGACAACATGATTGATGTAAATGAGCTATTGGAAGAAGCTATTAGAGAAACTGAAAATCTAAATGATGGCGAAGTTTTTCTTGTTAAAGATTTATTCAAGGGATATGTGGGGAATAGGATACCCAGAAAGGATCGACTTCTGCTTGGAACGTTATTTTTAAACCATGTTAGCAAAATGAATGGTAATTTAAAGGCTATTGAAAAGACTTTATCTAATCAGCAGAGGTATAAAAAGACAATTGATAAGTTTTAACTATCTTTTGTGAAATTAAAAAAATTATAAATATGTTGAGTAGAAGCAAAAGATTTGGCTTGGAATTTTTACAGCAGTGAATCGATAAAAGGAGCATGCTTGATGGTAGATAATATTATTAAATCAGTAGCAGAGAAATTATCCTCTCTGTCTTATATAGAAGGTATTGTTTTAGGTGGTTCACGTGCAAGGGGCACCCATACAGAGGATTCGGATATAGATATCGGCATCTATTACAATTCAGAATCATTTGACATAAATACTATTAATCAATTCGCTACAAAGCTGGATGATGAGCATAGAAATAACCTTGTTGTACCTCCCGGAGCATGGGGTGATTGGATTAATGGCGGCGGATGGTTAGTCATAAACGGGTATCATGTGGATTTAATTTTACGTGATATTAAACGTGTGGAACAAATAATGAAAGATACAGAGCACGGAATTGTTACTGCCAATTATCAGACTGGGCATCCCCATGGTTATATTAGTGCAATGTATCGAGGAGAATTAGCGATTAGCAAAATACTATATGCTAAGAATGAAAGCTTATGCGAATTAAAAAAACAGGCAGAAACTTATCCCAATGCTTTGCAGAAAAGTTTAGTTAACTTTTTTATGTTTGAAGCAGGGTTCTCTTTAATGTTTGTAAAAGCAAATTCGGGAACAGACGATAAATATTATATTGCGGGTCATGTTTTTCGTATAGTTTCATGTTTAAATCAAGTGTTATTTGCATGTAATAATGCTTATTGTATCAACGAAAAGAAAGCTATAAAACTGCTTGAAACTTTTGAACATAAACCTGAAAAATATACCGAGAAGGTAAATCATATTTTTGAAGTACTCGGTATCTCACTTTTTGAATGCTACGACATGACCGAGAAGCTTTATAATGAAGTGAATGAAATTGTATCGGAGATAAATAACTTTTTAAACGAGGAGAGTTCAGATGAAAGAAAACAAATATGATGATAATATATTTTTTCAAAAATACAGTCAAATGAGTCGCTCGCAGAAAGGACTGGCTGG